>JADCGL010000001.1 GCA_020248985.1 Telmatospirillum sp.
AGCGCACATTGTCGATCGCGCAGAGGCGCTTTACGGTCTCAGGCCGCATATCCACGTTTGCGGTGGCGGGGTTGTTGTAGATCATGATCGGCATGCCGATCGCTTCGCCGATGCTTTTGTAGTGCGCGAAAAGTTCGTCCTCGGTCGGCGTGGAATAGAAAGGCGGGATCACCATCACGCCGTCGGCTCCCAGCTTTTCGGCGCGTTTGGCGAGCCGCACGGCCTCGCGCGTGTCTTCCGCCCCGGTGCCGATCAGCACAGGCACGCGCCCGCGCGCGGCCTTGATCGTGGTCTCGGCGACGGCGGCCGCTTCGTCGTCGCTGAGCGACAGGAATTCGCCGGTCGAGCCCAGCGGGATGAGGCCGTGGATGCCTTCGGCGATCTGCCAATCGACCAGATCGGCCATGGCCTTGAGATCGACCTTCTGGCCGCTTTCGTCGAACGGCGTGATGAGGACGGTGTAGGTGCCGCGGAACTGTTTCGCCATGCCCGGATCCGATTGTATGATGTTGCGAACGATATTGCGCGCGGGCGACGCGATTGCGCAAGGGTGCGTTTGGGGGCGGTGCGTTTGGGGGTGGAGATGGCAAGCGTAACCACGGTTCTGGGGCCCAAATCGGCCGATGCGCTGGGCATTATCCTGCCGCACGAACATGTTCTGTGCGATTTGACGCCGCTTGATCTGCGCGATCCGGCGATCGCGGATACGCCGATCACGCTCGCGAATGCCCACGCGGTCGCCTATCGCCCGAACGACCACAAGGGCAACCATCGCCTCACGCAGCACGAAATTGCGCAAGCCGAGCTTGCCGCCTTTGCGAAGGCCGGCGGCGGCACGGTCTTCGAGCTGTCGACGATCGGCATCGCCCCCGATCCGGTGGGCTTGCGCGACCTTTCGGCGGCGACGGGTGTGGCCATTGTCGCAGGCGCGGGGTTCTACACGGCCCCGTTCGTGGCGCCCGAATTCCGCGCCCACGACGTGGGCTATCTCGCCGATTTCATCGAGAGCCAGATCCGCGTGGGCTGTGCCGGCAGCGACGTCAAAGCGGGCCTCATCGGCGAAGTGGGCTGCAGTTGGCCGCTTGTGGATTTCGAGCGCCGGTCGCTGGCGGCAAGCGCCATCGCGCATCGGCGCACGGGCGTTTCGATCAATGTGCATCCCGGCCGCCATCCGCAAGCGCCGCACCAGATCCTCGATATTCTCGCGGCCAACGGGGCCGATCCGGGCTGCATTGCGATCAGCCATATCGACCGCACCTATTTCGACTATCCGTCGATGGCGGCCCTCGCCAAGCGCGGCTGCTGGCTCGAATTCGATTTTTTCGGCATCGAAACCTCGAATTATTGGATGGGGGTCGCCGATTTGCCGACCGATTGGATGCGGCTGCGCTATATCCGTCAGGCGATAAGCGACGGCTGGGGCGACCGGCTGCTGCTCTCGCACGACATTTGCACGCGTTCGCGCTGGGCGGCCTATGGCGGGCACGGCTACGCGCATCTGCCGGCCAACGTGCCGGGCCTGATGCGCGACCGCGGCTTCACGCAGGCCGAGATCGCGATGCTGATGTGCGAAAATCCGCGCCGCTTCGTCTGCGGCGTCTGAAGGCGGGGACAGGATCTATGGCAAGCGAACCGATTCTCTATTGCGACGGCGCCTATGTGCCAGAAAGCCAGGCGCGGCTGTCGGCCTTCGATTTGGGCGTGCAGTTCGGCGACGGCGTATACGAGGTCGTGTCGGCCTGGAAGGGACTCGTCTTCCGTCTCGATCTGCATGTGGCACGCCTTGTCGACACGCTGCATGCCGCGCGCATCGACACCGGCATCGATGCGGCCGGCTGGTCGCACATCGTATGCGAAACCGCGCGCCGCAACGGGCTTGTCGATGCGGCCGTCAAAATCATCGTCACGCGCGGGATGCTCGCCCCCGGCAATGCCGATCCGCGCGCGGCCAAGCCCTCGGTGCGCGCGTTTGCCACGCCTTACGCGCATCTAGGCACGGCCGAACAACGCGCCTCGGGCATTCGCCTGCAGATCGGCCACCAGCGCGGCATGGCGCCCGATACGCTCGATCCGCGCTACAAGCACACGGCTCGCCTGCAGTACCAGCTTGCCAAGATCGAAGCGCTCGACTCGGGCTACGACGACGTGGTGTGGCTGTCGGCGCAGGGTTTTGTCGAGGAGGCGCCGCGCTCGAACCTGTTTCTGGTCAAAGACGGCGTGCTGCGCAGCCCCGCTTTGGGCGTGCTGCACGGCATCACGCGGCGCACCTTCTTCGAGCTTGCCGCCGAGCTTGGCATGCCGGTCGCCGAAGCGGCCGTGACGGCCTTCGATCTGTTCGTGGCCGACGAGGTTTTCACCTGCTCGACCTCGGGTGCGGCTTTGGGCGTGCGCGAAGTTGCGGGCCGCGCCATTCGCGGCGGCGCGCCGGGCCCGGTCACGCGCGCGCTCAACGAACTCTATTGGCGCAAGCGCGAGGCCGGTTGGCACGGGACGAAGCTTTGACGCAGCGCCTCTCCGCCGCCCGAATCGGCGCAGCCATCGCGTTCCGCTTCGACGGCCAAACCGTGCCGGCGATCGCGGGCGAAACGTTGGCGGCGTCGCTGACAGCCGCCGGCTTGCGCACGCTGCGCCGTGCGCGCTCGGGTGCCCCGCGCGGGCTCTGGTGCGGCATGGGGGCGTGTTTCGAATGCGTTGTCGCGGTCGACGGCAAGCCCGAACAGCGCGCCTGCCTCGTCAAAGCCGAAGACGGCATGGATGTGCGCTCGGCCGCGTCGGCCGATCCGACGGCGCTGGTGCCGCCGCCAGCCGCACAGCCCGAGCGTCGCGCCGTGGACGTGCTCGTCGTCGGTGCCGGTGCAGCCGGCCTCAATGCAGCGCTCGTCGCAGCGCAGGCCGGCTTGAAGGTCGTGGCGCTCGACGAACGGCCGCAGCCGGGCGGCCAGTATTTCAAACCGCTCGCACCTGCCTACGCGGCTGCATCGCCGGACAAACAATTCCGCAGCGGCGCAGCTTTGGTTGCCGCCGCGCGCGACGCGGGCGTCGAGATTCTCAGCGACGCGCATGTGTGGAGCGCTTTTGCGCGCGACGAAATCGGCGCGCTCGTCGAAGGGCGCGCGGTGCTGTTTGCGGCCCAGCATCTTGTGCTTGCCGCCGGCGCCTACGAGCGTCCCGTGCCCATGCCGGGCTGGACCTTGCCCGGCGTGATGACGACGGGGGCCACGCAGACTTTGGCGCGCAGCTATCGCGTGGCGGCGGGGACGGCCACGATCGTGGCCGGCAACGGGCCGCTCAATCTGCAGACGGCGGTCGAGCTGGTGCGTGGCGGTGCAAAGGTAGTGGCTGTCGTCGAGACTGCTCCGCGTCCCGGCTTTTCCGATCTTCGCGATGCAATGCGCTTGGCGCTCGTCGCCCCCGATCTCGCGTTCGACGGGATCGCGATGCTGCGCACGCTCGCTGCCGCCAATGTGCCGATCCTGTGGGATCGACATGTCGCGGCGGCCGAAGCGGGTGCGGACGGCGCATTCGCCGCAGCGATTCTCGACGACGGCACGCGCCTCGAAGGCGACGCGTTGGCGCTCGGCTACGGCTTCGTACCGTCGAGCGAATTGGCGCGCCAATTGGGTGTTGCGCATCGCTTCGTCGATAAACATGTCGGCTATCTTGCCGCCGATGCGGCCGACGATGGCAGCTGCAACGTGCCGGGCGTTTATGTCGTGGGCGACGGGGCCGACATCGGCGGTGCGCGCATCGCCGCCGCGCGCGGCCAATTGGCGGGCGCTGCCATCGTGGGAAGCACGCCGCCGGCCGAGACGGTGCGCGCGCTTGCGGCTGCGCGCCGTTTCCAAGACGCGCTCTGGCGCTTGTACCCGCAGCCCGCCTTCGATGCGCAAACGCTTGCCGACACGACGATCGTGTGCCGCTGCGAGGAAGTGACCGCGGGCCGCGTTCGCGCGTGTTTGGACGAGGGTGCTTCGTCGCTGGGGGCGATCAAGCGCATGACGCGGGCGGGCATGGGCCGCTGCCAGGGCCGCAACTGTGCGGCCACGCTTGCGCGCCTCGTGCAGGCGCGCGCGGGCGTCGTTCCTGGCATGTACGATTTTTTCGCCCCCCGCGTGCCGGCGAAGCCTGTACCCGTCGCCGCCCTCGCCTTCGAGCAAGGCGAATGGGGCGGGCACAAAGAAGTCGAAGCGCCATTGCCGATCCCGGCGCGCACGCGCCTTGCGCATGCGGGCCCGAGCTTCGACCGCACGACAGATGCGCTTGTGATCGGCGGCGGCATTCTGGGGGCGTCGTGCGCGCTCGCCCTTGCCGAGCACGGGATCGAAACTTTGGTCGCCGAGCGCGACGCGCCGAATCTGCAGGCCTCGGGCGCGAATGCCGGCAGCCTGCATGTGCAGTTGCTGTCGTTCGATTTCGGAAGCAAAGCGCAGGCCGGCGGCGGACCTGCGGCACAGACTTTGGTGCTGGGCCCGGCCGCCATCGAACTCTGGCGCAAGATCGAGCGCGAGTCGGGTCTCGATCTTGAGATCCGCACGACGGGCGGCCTCATGGTCGCCGAAACGAAGCGCGACATGGAGTTCCTTGCGGCAAAAACCGCGCTGGAGAAATCCTACGGCGTCGACTGTTCGGTGATCGGCGCCAACGAACTGCGCAGTCTTGCACCGGCTTTGTCCGACAAACTCATCGGGGCGGCCTATTGCCCGTCCGAAGGCAAGATCAATCCGGCGACCGCGACCTACGCGGTCGTGCAGCTTGCCCAGCAGCGTGGTGCCCGTTTCGAGACCGGTACCGAGATCCGCGCCATCGAACGCGACGGCACCGGTTTCCGCGTGACCGCCTCGAACGGCGCGATCCGGTGCAAGCGCATCGTCAATGCGGCCGGCCCGTGGAGTGCCGCGATCGGGCGCATGCTCGGCGTGGGCGTACCCGTGAAGGGGGCGCCCTTGCAGATCGTCGTCACCAATCCGGGGCCGAAGATCGTCTCGCAGCTTGTGGCGCATGCCGACCGCCATCTCACGCTGAAGCAGGCCGACACCGGCGGCTTCATCGTCGGCGGCGGCTGGACGGCGGCCTCCGATCCGGCCACCGGCCTGCCGCGCGTGCTGCGCGCCTCGATGGAAGGAAATCTGTGGGTGGCGCGCCGCGTCGTGCCTGCGCTGGACGGCTACAATGTGCTGCGCGGGTGGGCGGCGATGAACGTCAATCTCGACGGCGCACCGTTGGTCGGCGAAGTGCCGGGCGTGCCGGGTTTCTTCAATGCGGTCACGTCGAACGGCTACACGCTGGGGCCAATCGTGGGCAAAATTGCCGCCGATCTGGTCGCGGGCCGCAAAGCCGACTTCGACGTGACGTCGTTTTCGATCGAACGTTTCGGCTAGACGGCCACGCGCGCCACGCGGCGGCGCAGCACGCGCATGAGGCTGTAGGTCGTGTAGTCGGCCGGATCGCCGCCCGGTGCGACCGTGCGCCCGCCGATCTGCAAGGTCGCCGTACCCGGATCGGCCACGATCTCGAGCGTATGAGTCGTCGCCGTCGCGGCCGGGTCGGCCACAAGCTCGATGCGCGTGCGGTCGAGCCCGAGCCCTGCGAGTGCGATGCCGACCGAAACGTTGAGATTGTTCGGAAACTTGGCTGCGATCTCGCGCACGCTGCCGGCGAGAAACACGCTGCGCGCGGCAATCGCGTCGAGATCGACCAAAGTCGCGGCCGGCGACACGCGCCACGCCGCAATCGATTTCGACTGGCGATAGACCACACTTGCCAAGCCCGCCTCGCGCGCCGCCGCCAGCAGATCGAGCGTGCCGATCGCTCCCGGCGGAATCTCAAGCCGCCCGGGGCCGCGTGCGGCGGCTTGCGTCAGTGCTGCCTCGACCGCCGGCTCGCACAAAGCCGTCAGCGAAAGCGGCACGAGATCGATGCCTGCGGCAAGCAGCTTGGGACCCAGTGTCGCCAGCGTTTCGCGCGAAGCACACTCGACGACGATGTCGGGTCGGCGCGCGACGAACGCATCCCAATCGGCGCAGACGAGGTCGCGCGGTGCGCTGCCAGCGTCGCGCCGTGCCAGGACTGCGGCAACCCGCAAGCCGTCGCCCGCACCTGCCAGCAAGCGCACAAGCCGTGTGCCGATGCGGCCCAATCCAAGAATGCCGACCGTGACCGCGGGAGCGCTCATGCGGCGGCCGGCAGGCGCAGCCGAATTTCCGCCCCGTGGTCGGCGGCGTTGGCGATTTCGACTGCACCGCCCATCAATTCGGCGAGGCGCCGCGCGATCGACAGACCGAGACCCGAGCCGCTTATGGCCTGCGTCCGCGCCTGCTGCGTGCGGAAAAAGACTTGGCCCACGCGCGCGAGTTCGTCGTTTGCGAAGCCGCGGCCTTCGTCGACGACCGCAATGTCGTAGAAGCGCTCTTTAACCGTTGGCTGCCCGGAAATCCGCACATGCGAGCCGGGCGGGGAGAATTTGATCGCGTTGGACATGACATTGACCAGAATCTGGCGCACCGCGCGCGCGTCGCCGGCGATGCTACCCGCTTCAAGCTCGACGGCAAAGTCGATCCGGCGCGCCTCGGCGAGCGGGCGCATGATCTTGAGCGCGTCGCCGACGCTGACCGCAACGTCGATGGCGGCCACCTCGAGCGGCCGATGGCCCGAATCGATCGCCGAGAAATCGATGATGTCGTCGATGAGGGCCAGCAGATGCGTGCCCGACATTTCGATGTCGCGCGCATATTCCCCGTAGCGCGCATTGCCGATCGGGCCCAGCACTTGGCCCGAGATCATCTGCGAGAAGCCGATCACCGCGTTGAGCGGCGTTCGCAGCTCGTGGTTCATGTTGGCGATGAAGGCCCCGCGCGCGTCGGCGGCGCTGCGCGCATGGGCTTCGGCCTGCCGCAGGTCGGCGTTCGATTTGCGCAAGGCAAGCGTGGCGTCGAGCGAGCGCCACGCGAACACGAAGGCTGCCGCAAGGGCCGCCGCCGAAACCGCGATCAGCGGCCAGTAGCGCAGCAGGGCCGCCCAGGTAAGGCCGCGCTCTTCGATCGCGTAGGCCAGAACCAGCGGCAGGGGCGCAAGTCCGCGGAATACGATCGTGCGCGCTCTGCCGTCGGCATGTTCGGCGGCGGCGAAGCTGCCCGCGCGTGCGTTCGGGTCGTGCGCCCAGAGCGGCGCATTGGGAATCATGCGACCGCGAACGGCGGCATCGTCCGGTGCGCGCACGAGCATCGTGCCGTCGGTGCGCCACAGCGCGAAGAAGTCGGCGGGGTCGGCCAGCAGTGCGCGATAGAGATTGTTGAAAATCTCCAGCGGCACGGCGACGGCGACAACACCCGCCGTCCGGCCATCGGGCCCCAGGATCGGGCGCGAGACGTTGATCATCCAGCTGTTGGAATGCCGCCCTAGGACCGGCGCGCCAACCACCAAATCGCTGCGCGTATCGGCAAGTTTCGCGCGTTCGGGCGAGGCACGCCCCGCATCGGTCTGTGCGGCGAAATAGTCGCGGTCGGCGACGTTCACGGTCGGCGCCAGCAATTTGCTGGTGCCGCCGGGGCCGTAAAGATAGAGGCGCATGACCTGGGTGAGGCTGCCCACCGCACCGCGCTCGATTTCGGCCAGTTCAGCGGCGTCGAGCGTGTCGGGGTTGCGGCCCCGCAGGGCCGTCAGTGCGTTCTGCAGGATCGTGTCGGAAAGCGCCAGCGTCTGGTCGGCGTGGCTTGCGGCGGCGCGCAACGTGCGCTCGACCTCGGCGATGCGAAAAGCAGTTTCTTCATTGCGGATCCAATTTGCGGCGAACAGCATCGCCAGGGCAAAAACGGCGACGATCGCAAAAGGCCAGGCGGCGGAACGCATTCTGTATCGCTCGTGTCCAACAGCATATCCGTCCGCGGGGCTGCGGACGTCGATTGGTCGCATATTGCAGACAAAGCTGCACGCAAATCGTTAACGTCCCGTAAAGGCGGGTGCGGCGATTTCCTTTGGCGCTGGACCGGCTGCGGCGGTTCGGCTAAACGAAAAGCCTTCGCGCCTGCGGCATGGCCGTACCGATCTTTGTGGTGTCTTTCGCTTGGCTGATTCTTCCGCGTCATCCGCCCTGGCCGTTTCGCGTGCAAGGCTCGAACGCAAACAAGCGCTGCACCGCCGCCCCGCCACATATTTGCTGTTCGGCTTGGTCCTTTCGCTTGCGTTGACGGCTCTTGCATGGCTCGAGCGTCGCACGGACGTCGAAACGCGCTTTGTGATCCAGACCGAACGGTTCGTGGCCGCCCTTGCAAGCCATTTGCAGGTCTACGAAATGGCCCTGTCCGGCGGGGCGGCTTTGTTCGCGGCGTCCGACGACGTCACGCGGGCCGAATGGGCGACCTATGTGGCATCGACGCGCGTGCGCGACACGCTGCCCGGGAACCAGGCTTTTGGCTTTGCCGCCTTCGTGCCGGCAGCGGGCCGCGAAGCGCATGTGGCCGCCCTGCGTGCCGAGTTGGGGGGAGCCGAAGCGGGATCCGAGTACGAGATCAGGCCGCCGGGCCTGCGCACGGCCTATGTGCCGATCGTGTTCAACGAGCCCTATGTCGGCCGCAATCGCGGCGTGGTCGGTTTCGACATGTATTCCGAGTCCACGCGCCGTGCGGCGATCGATACGGCGATCAAAGCCCGGCAGCCGACCATGTCGGGCAAGGTCGTGCTGGCGGGCGAGCAGGGCGATGCGCGTCCGCCGGGTTTCGTCATCTATGCGCCGGTCTTCAAGAGCGGAGAGCACAAGCCGCTGGGCTTTGTCTTTGCGCCGTTTCGCATGCCCGATCTGATGGCGGGGCTGCAGCGCAGCTGGGATTCGGGCCTCGCTTTCTGCATCTACGACGGCACGGAGAAAAGCGAGGCCACTTTGATGCATGCGGCCTGGCCGCAGAGTCTCGTTGCCCCGCACAACGCACGCGACGTCGTGTTTGAGGCGCTTGGGCGCAGCTGGACGATCGAATTCGGCGCCGGGCAAAGTTTCGAGCGCAACGACGAGATATGGGCGCCGTGGCTGGTGCTTGCCTTCGGGTTTTCGGCGAGTCTGCTGGTGTTTGCCCAGGCGCGTGCGCTCGTCAAGATCCAGGCGAGCGCGCAAGAGCTTGCGGACGCCAAAAACGCGTCGGAGGCGGCCAACCTTGCGAAGTCCAATTTCGTGGCGACCGTGAGCCACGAGATCCGCACGCCGATGAACGGCATCATGGGCATTTCGGGGCTATTGCTCGACACGCCGCTCGACGCCAACCAGCGCGAACTCGCCGTCGCCATCCGCGATTCGAGCGAGAGCCTGCTGTTGATCGTCAACGACGTGCTCGATCTCTCGAAGCTCAATGCCGACCGGCTCGAGTTCGAACAGATCGCTTTCGACCTGCGCCAATGCGTGCGCGCCGCACTCGAGGTCGTGCGCCCGCGCGCCGACGCCAAGGGCCTGGCGCTCGAATTCGAGGCCGATTCGAGCCTCCCGGCCGCGGTTTCGGGCGATCCGGGCCGGCTGCGCCAGATTGCCCTCAATCTCGTTTCGAACGCCGTCAAGTTCACGGACACCGGCACGGTGCGCGTCGAACTTGCCGTGGATCGCGGTGCGGTTGCCGTCGAGGGCCGCGTGGCGCTGTGCCTTGCGGTCAGCGACACGGGCATCGGCATTGCACCCGCCTATCTGCCCAATCTGTTCGAGGAGTTCGTGCAAGGAGACGCGTCGGTTGCGCGGCGTTTCGGCGGCACGGGCCTCGGGCTGGCGATCGTGCGGCGCCTTGCCGAGCGGATGGGCGGCACGGTGCAGGCCGCCAGCACGCTCGGGCGCGGCAGCCGCTTCGAGGTGCGCCTGTCGCTGCCCGTCGCCCTAAGTGCCGCCTCCAAGCGCGAGAATGTGGCGCTGACCAGCGCCATCGCCCGGCTCGAAGAAGTTTCCGAAACGCTCGGCCGCCCGATCCGTCTGCTGCTGGCCGAAGACAACGCCACCAATCGCCTCGTCGCGGTCGAGATGCTGAAGCCCTATCCGGTGCGCGTCGATGCGGCGGCCAATGGACTCGAAGCGGTCGAGGCGGTGCGCACCACGCCCTACGATCTCGTGTTGATGGACGTGAACATGCCCGAAATGGACGGGCTCGACGCGACGCGCGCCATCCGCACGCTGCCGGGCGAGGCGGGCCGCGTGCCGATCGTGGCCGTGACGGCAGGGGCTTTCGACGACGACCGCGCGCGGTCTCTTGCTGTCGGAATGACGGGCTATCTTGCGAAGCCGTTCCGCAAGGCAGCCTTGCTCGACGAAATCGCCAGCGCCTTGGCGCTCTAGGCGCTGGGGCCCGGCAGCAGAATCTCGCGCTCGTCGAAGGCTTCGAGGCTCGGCATCAACATGTCGGCCTGTTCGAGGAACAGCGAGCGCGCCACGCCGCGCACGAGGCGCGGCAGCGCGAATTTGTGGCCGCTGATCGAAGTGCATTGCCCGCCATGGCTCGCCATCGCCGCGTAGCTGAAACAGAAGAGATGTTTGAGATAGGGCGCCGCGCCCGGCCGGCGTTCGAGAAATTCGAAATCGGGACCGAGATAGGGCGAGGCGCCAAGCCCCGCATGCGCAAGTGCCGGCGGCGGCGTGTAGCGGTCGGCCCACAAGGCGATCTGGTCGCGCACAAGATCGAGCTCGGGCCGGCGCGCAAGGTCGGTCGCAAGGCCGGTGGCGCAGATGAGGAAATCGGCGACAAGCGCCCCTTTGGGCGTGTCGATGCGGATCTCGTTGCCGGCAACGGCGACAGACAGCCAGTCGCGGCCCGGATGCGCGGCGAAGTTCGCATAGGCCGTGGCGGCCGCAACGCCGTTTGCCGTCGGCGGCTGGTCCATGCGGCGGAAGGCGACGCCGAGCTGCCAGCGCAGCGCATCCGGCAGATCGTAGAAATGGTCGAGAAAGCCCGCCTGCTCGGCCCAGCGATGCGGATTGATCTCGGGCAGTTTGGCGCGCCGGAAACACAGATCGACGCGCGTTGCCCCGTTCGCCAACGCCCAGGCCGCATTGTCGAAGGCCGACGCGCCATGGCCGAGCACGGCGACGCGCTTGCCGGCCACTTGTTCGACCGCGATCGGGCCGTTGGAATGCGCGAATGCATGCTGGGGCAGGTTGTTTTTGATGTGGTCGGGCACATCCCAGCCGCCGCTGCCCTCGAAGCCCGTGGCGAGCACCACGCGGCGTGCGTTCAGCGTGTGCGGCCCGCCGGGGCCATTCAGCGCCAACGCAAAGCCGCCGGCGATCGGGCGGATTTTTTCGACATTCGTGCGATGGCGTATCTTGGCATCCGTGACGGCTGCGTACCAATCGAGATAGGCCGCCCAGTGCACGCGCGCGATGCGGCCGAGCGCGTCCCACGCTTGTGCGCCGAACTGCACTTCGTACCAACGGCGAAAACCCAGATTCGGCAGCCCGAATTCGAGGCCGACAAGATCTTTGGGCGTGCGCAATGTCGCCATGCGCGCATAGGTCTGCCACGGTCCCGCCTCGCCGGGCGCTGCCGCACTTAAACACAGCGTGTTGGGCACGCCGGCACGCTGCAGGCCGAAAGCAAGACCCAGTGCGGATTGCCCGCCGCCGACGATGGCGACGTCGCACCCTTCTTCGCCGGCAGAGGCATGCCGGTCGACCCAGCTGCGCGCCGGATAGGCCAGGGCCGCGATCTCGGCGCGCGCCTGGCCGGCGAGGGCCTGCAGCGCCGGGCTTGCGAGATCGATCGTCGGATAGCCGTCTTGTTCGTAGCGCATGCGGTTCTTGCCAAGGGGGAAGGGGCGGCCAATGATGTGCAATTCCCACGCCGGAGCAAGTGCCTCATGACCCCGACCCAAACCGCCGACATCGTCGATCTCGTGCCGCAGCCGATTGCAGCTTCGGCGTTTGCCCCCTATGGCCAGCTTATCGCGGCCACGCAAGACGGCGCTTTGTTCGGGCCGCAGGATGCGCAGCTTGTGCTGTCGGCCGGCACGCCGCGCTTCTACATCATGGCGCTGTCGCGGCGCGAGCCGGTGATCCGCGGCATCACGTGCCATGTGCGCGTCACGCAGTGTCTGGCGAGCGTGGGCGGCGTGCCGTGGTATCTGCTCGTCGCCCCGCCCGGCGACGTGCCCGATCCCAAGCGTCTTGCCGCTTTCGTGACTCCGGGCAATGTCGCGGTCAAACTGCATGTCGGCACGTGGCATGCGGGGCCGTATTTTGCACCCGCCACCTGCGACTTCTTCAATCTCGAACTTTCCGACACCAACGAGACCGACCATCGCACGCTGCCGCTCGACCGTGCGTATCGGCTGGTCTATCCGCCCGCTACGGCATGATCTCGCCGCCATTCGGGTGCAGGAGCTGGCCGCAGAAATAGCGGCTCTCGTCGCTCGCCAGAAACACGAAAGCGGGCGTCATGTCGGCGGGCGTGCCGAGCCGCTTCAACGGCAGCGCTTGCGCATGCGCGCGTTTGGCGGCATTCGACAGCGGATCGAAGCCCGTATCGACAAGACCGGGCGCCACGCCGTTCACGAGAATGCCGGCCGGGGCGAGTTCCTTGGCAAGGGCGCGCGTGAAGCCGATGAGCCCGGCCTTGGCGGTGCTGTAGCCAAGATATTCGGCCCGCCCGATATAGCCGAGCTGGGAACACACATTGACGATGCGCCCCTGTTTCTGCCGGCGCATCAAGGCCGCGGCAGCGCGCGAACACAGGAAGGCACCGCGCAGATGCACGGCCAGCATGCGCTCCCAATCGGCGAGCGTCGTCTTCTCGAGCTTCTGCGATTTCTGGATGCCGGCATTGTTCACGAGGATGTCGAGCCGGCCGAAACGTTTGCGGTGGGCGGCGAACAGCGCCGCCACACTTGCCTCGTCGGTCACGTCGGCGCGCACGGCGATCGCCTGGCGACCCGACCGCACGATCGCGGCGACGGTTGTTTCTGCGGCTTTCGGGTCCGCATGCCACGCCACCGTCACGTCGGCCCCTTCGGCGGCATAAGCAAGCGCCACGGCGCGGCCGATACCCGTATTGCCGCCGGTAATCAGCGCCTTCCGGCCGTCGAGTTTTCCCGCTTTCGCCATCACACGCTCCAAGTTCTGTAGAGTTCGAGGTCGTTCGCACTGTCGACTTCGCCCCACGGGCCGTCGACCGCGACTGTTTGGATCGCAGTGCCTTGGGCGAGCAGCGCTTTGAGCAGGCCCGTCATGTCGAGCCGGTCGGCCGCAGCGGCGGGAAGGCTCGCCAAATAGGCCGCAACGACTGCCCAGCCGGCGGGGGCGAATCGCAGCAGGCCCATATACTGGCCCTGGATCTCGGCGGCGTTTTTCGTCTTGCCGCCGATTTCGAGCAACTGCCCGTCGGCGCCGCGGCGGAAGGTTTCGGCGTCGGCTAACGGATCGGCGAAGCGCTGCTGCCACAGCGTCAGCCACTGCGGATCGTAGGCGATCGCCAAAGGTGCGTCGCACGCGCCGAGTTTGGCGGCGGCGGCCGCGGGATAAAAAATGTCGCTGTAGCTGACTAGGCAAATGTCGGCGCGAAGCCACGCGGCCGCGCATTCGAGCGAACGCACCATATTGGTCGTCTGCCAGTGCGGATTGGCGAAAAGTGCGAGCCCTTGTTGCGCCAGCATATGGCCTTGCCAGCCCTGCACGATGCCGATCTCGGCGCAGCCCGCCGCCTTGAGCGCTGCGATCTGGCGGTCGAGCAGGCTGCGCCCGCCGATCTCGACGAGGCATTTGGGCTTGGCGTCGGTCAAAGCACCCATGCGCGAGCCGCGCCCGGCGGCCAGGATCAGGCCTTTCATGCGGACCCCCCGAAAAACGCCGCGAAGGTTTCGATGTCGCGCGCCGCAAACGGCGCCTCGCGCTCGGGATGCCACATCTGGCCTGCGAGCGCACCGAGGTCGGCGCGTGCGGCTTCGAGCGTGCCGTCCAGTGCCCGCGCCGTTGCCGCCCAGCCTTTCGGCACTTGCGCCGTACCCCAATCGTGGAAGCTGTTCACGCTTGTGCCGTCGCTCAGCGCGTGGCGCACCGCGACATGGCCCGCGACGCGTTCGAGTTTTGCGCCCGCGCGCGCGAGCAAAAACTGGAAGCCGCGGCACACGCCGTAGACGGGTCGCGCGTTAGCGAGCGCCCACGCGACCGCGATTTCTTCGGATGCGTCGCGCTCGGGTGCGTCGCCGAGATCGCCGCCGCCGGTCAGCAGCACGCCGACAGGATCGAGCGTCGCGACGAAGGCGGCGGCGTTTTGCGGATTGTTCGGCAAGGCGACGCACATGAACCCGGCGGCTGCGAGAAAAACATTCCAGCGCTGGTCGAGCGCGTCGCGCCGTTCGCCGTGGCGGGGATCGACGACCACACGCTGGCTTGCGAGCAGCACCCTCATTGGATCGCCACAATGCGCCGGTTCGCGCAGTCGAGATCGAGGGCGCGCGCGCGGCGATAGGTTTCGAAGGCGCGCTCGCCCACGCCGATGGCGGCGGGCGTGCCGGTTTCGCCGGCCCGGATCGCCATGTGCGAATTCGCACCGCCATAGGCCGTCACGAAGCCCGCAATGCGGCGCGAGAACAGCCAGTCGAAGCCCGGATCGGCATTGGCCACGACCACGATCTTGCCGGTCAGATCCAACGCGGCGTCGGCCGCACTCACCGTGCCCTGCGCGCGGCTGCGGCCGACGAAATTGGGTTCGCTCGGCGGGAAGTGGAAGGCGCGCACATGCGCTTGCGTGTAGATGAGCGGCGGCAGCACCAAGCGCTGGGCGAGCTTCTGGCGCGCCCGGCCCGCCGCAACGCTGTCGCGCAACGCAGCGCCGATATCCGCACTGCCGACATAGAGTTCGTAGATGGTGCGGATGTCGAGATGCGAGGCGTCGTCGAGATCGAGCCCGTGCGCGGCGGCGAGCTTGCCGATCTCGGCCAAGGCCAGCGACAGATTGCGCGAGAACAGGAATTTGGCGCGCTCGCGCCCGCGAATGCCGCCTGCCAGAAACGCGAACAGCCCGTCCACGTCCGTGTCGAGCCCGTGCCGGTCCAGCAACGCGGCGATCTTGGCGCGCATCGCATCGTCGGGGGCGAAGGGCGTGTGCGGCGCGGGGGCGGGCGCCTTTGCGGCTTGCGCGAAATCGAAATAGAGGTCGGGCGCTTCGTCGTAGCGCGGCGACAGAATGTCGTAGGCGCCGGGCCGCAGATGGCCGTAGGTCTCGAGGAACTGCCAGCGCGGCATGGCGGCCAAATCGCGGCCGATGCGCGTGCCCACCGTGTCGACCGAGGCCATGAAGGCGGCAAGCCCGTCCTCGTCGAGCGCGCCCACGGCCACAAGCGAGCGCAGGATCTGCATGGCGATGAAGCCCGCGCGCGCCAACCCGGCGAAAGGCAGCGTGCCGTAGCGCTTGCAGTCTTCCAGCAGCCAATAGATGCGCGCGACCGGATCGAGTTTGGCCTGCGCCAGCGCCTGGTAGCGCCGGTCGAGATCGACGAGTCGCGCTTCGTCCTGGCGCCACAGCCCGTCGGGCCGCAGGATGTTGTTGGTAAGGGCGCGCAGCGATTCCGCCAACGCGGCGCGCTCGGGCGCGGAAAAGCCGCGCTCGTCGAGGGCAGCCAGACGTTCGCGCAACGTGAAATCGTAGCACGAGAAGACGATGTCGAACTCGACCTTGTCGTGCAGCACGGGTGCCGCGATGAGCCGCCCGATATAGTGCGCCACAAGCCGTTCGGCCAAAGCGGGCGAAACGTCGCGCGGCACGAAGCTGTTGAAGCTCAGCCGCACGTCGATATAGGGCAGCCCCTCGAACGACACCATCAGCGGAAAGCTGCGCAGATTGCGGTAGCCGTAATTGTCGCGCTGGTAGGCCCAGATCGCGTCGGTGACGAGTTCGCGATAGAGCGACAACGCAAGCGGGCGCGGCCGGAGCCCGATGATCTCGGCCGGGTTCCAGTCCGGCATCACCGCGAACACGGTGCGCGGCCCGAACAAAAACGGATGCGGCCGCAAGCCGGCCGCGACTTTTTCCGAGATGCGGTCCAAGGCCGCGTGCAACGCGTCGTCGATGGCCGCACCGGGCGGGCAGGCAAGGGCGCGCACCTGCAGGATGGCGACCGCCCCCGTCTGGTCGATGGCGAACTCGACATCGAGCGCGGGCACGCCGAACGATTCTTCGAGCGCGTCGAGGCAGCGGTCCAGCACCGCGAATTCCGATGGGATCGCCTCGCCCGCACCCGCGATATAGACGAGCGTTTGCAGCTCGGCCTGTTTGCCGGCCGTCACGGCGGCCGTGTCGGCGCCGATATGGTAGTTGACCGTGCGATAGGGGGCGCCGGTCGCCGGATCGCGCGTGAAGGCGACGCCGGAAAGGCGCGGCGCAGCCAGCATCGGCTGCACGAGCACGCGGCTCTCGTCTTGCGCCGCCGCGTCGCCGTAGGACGCGACGACCGCATCGATCGCCGCCGCAAGTGCGCCCGCATCGGCCACATTCGCGATCGACAAAAAGCGCCCGGCCTGCGACGCACTGGCGGCATCCTCGCCCGCCGCACTCGAGCGCACGATCAGCGGAAAGGCGAGTTCGGCGTCGCGGCCGAGCCGCGCCAGCACGGCTTCGCGTGCGGTCCGCCATTCGGCGGTCGCAAAATGCTGCAGCGGCAGCACGTAGCCATGCGCAAGCCGGCCGCGCAACGCTTCGAGCGTCTTCGCCTTGCCGGCAAGTTCGAGGCGGGCGGGCGGCGCACTCATGCGCGCCGGCGAGCGGCCCAAGCGCGCGTGAGATACACGGCTTCGATCGTCTTGTGGCCTGCGATGCGCTTTTCGACCCAGGCGAGGAAATCGGCGAAGCCCGCCTCGCCCAATTTCGCGCGCACGTCGTTCACGCTGCGCCAAGCGCCCATGTAGATCTCGGGTGCCAGATGCGCCACGTGGCGGCCTTCGAGATAGACGATGTCTTCGAACAGGGGATGCGCCCACAGCTGCGCAGTCAAGGTCTGCGTGATGCCCGAACGGCCTGAAGAGACGCGCGGCTTGCCCACGAGCCTGCGATCGAGCTCGGTTTCGATGGCCGCCGTCAGCGCGTTGGCCTCGACGAGGCGCGGATTCCAAAGCGCGCAAAAGCGCCCGCCGGGCCGCAGCACGCGCGCGAACTCGGCGGTTCCCTTGTCGAAATCGACCCAATGGAAGGACGACGCCATGGTCAGCAGATCCACGCTGTTTGCTTCCAAGCCCGTCGCTTCGCCCGAGCCGTTGCGCCACGCGATGGCGCCGTTTTCGCGATGTGCGCTGCCTTTGCCGCGCATGTCGTCGTTGGGTTCGACCGCGACCACGCTGCGCAAGCCCGCTTGCGCCAGGATGCGCGACCAAATGCCGGTGCCGGCCCCCACGTCGGCTGCGTCGCAGTGGGCGGCGGGCCGGTCGAGCAGGCCCAGCAAGGCTTTCACCACGCCCGGCGCATAGCCTTGGCGGTAGCGCGTATAGTCGGCCGCAAGCCCGGTGAAATCGCCCAGTTTGGTTTCGCCTGCCATAATCATTTTTCCGTTCGTATCGGGGACCAAAAGAAAAGCTAGTCGGGATCACGCCCGCCTGTCGAGCCATGCCAGGATCGCGGCCACGCATGCGTCCGGCGGCGGCAACGGATCGGGCCCGAAGACGAGATCGGGTGCTTTGGGCGCTTCGAACGCGTCGTCGAAACCGGGCACGGAAGCTTCCGTGCCGGCCTGCGCACGCGCATAGATGCCCTTGGGATCGCGGCGCACGCGCTCGGCCAAGGCGACGTCGAGATAGATCTCGACGTACGACGCATTGTTGGCGCGGTTCCAGTCGCGCACCGCATCGAACATCGAGATGGTGGCGCAGACCGCGTCGATGCCTTGGGTGGCCAGCGCGTGCGCGAGCCGCGCATAGACAAAAGCGAGCTCGCGCCGCGCGTCGCGGTCGTAAGAGCCCGCGTCGCGGCCCAGGATCGCGCGCAGCATGTCGCCGTCGAGCAGCGCGCAAGCCCGGCCGCGCGCGCGCAAGGCGGGGACCAGCGATTGGGCAAGCGTGGTCTTGCCGGCCCCGGAAAGGCCCGTAACCCAGAAGACCGTGCCGGGTGTGGCGTCAGGGAAAGCCATAGCCGAGCCTTGCCGCTTCGCTGCCGAAGGTCGCTTTGGCCTTCGCCCAATCGGCGTCCGTCAACTGGCCCTTGCCGTAGTCGGACAGGCCCTTGCCGTGGTAGCGCCATCCCGCTTCGTAGAGCGGCGCCAACTGCGGCACATAAAATCGGCATGGCAGCTTGGCCGCGATCGTCGCCTCTTCCAGCTGGCGCGAATGGCCGATCGTCGCGGCCTCGACGGCGGCCGCGATCGTCGCGTCGTCCGGCGTCAGGCCGAGTAGGGATGCGATCTGGCGGCAGGCGGCGGTTTCGTCTTTGCGAACGTCTTCCAGGCGCAAGCGCAGATACGGCACTTTCGTCTGTTCGGCAAAATCGCGCCACAGCCGCGCATGCAAGGCCCAGGTGCCGAAGCCGTAATTGGCATAGAGGGCGAGCGTGCCGAGATCGAGAAACTCGTGCACGAGCTCGCGCGTGCGCGTGTTGCGTTGCTCAGGCGACATCGCCAAATAGTCGCCGTGGAATGGCAGCGCGTAGGACGCGGTCGAAAACGCAATGTCGACCGGATGGCGCACGACCTGCACGATCGCCGCCGTGTCGTAGGTCGTGGACAAAAACGGCCCCGGCAGATGGTGCGTGAAGATCGGCTCGACCGCACGTCCCATCGGATCGGGCGGCATGTTGTAGTCCACCAGCATCGGCGGCACGATCTCGTCCATATGCGCAAGCGACCGGATCGGCCCGGCCTTGGCTTCGGCCGCCAGCAAATGGGCCGCCATCATCTGGACCTTGACCGTGCCCGACGACGGGAAACCGGAGAACCACAGCACGCGGCGCCGCGCATTGGCCGGGCGCGGCGTCGGCGCCTGGGCGGGCCCTTGCATCGGCGTTGCGTCGAGGCGCGCCAGAAACGCTTCGATTTCGGCGCGCATCGCGTCGGGCGCGTCGTGGAACGGGTTGTGGTTGAGGCCGGCCACGCGTCGACACGCAAACCGCGCGCCCAAACGCAAGCGCAAGGCGGCTTCGTCGGCAGCGCCGAAACAGCAGGGTTTGCTGGCGGCATCGGCGTTTTCGGCCGCATCGTCGTCGTTTGCCTCGCCGGTCACGACCGCGACCGGCAGCGAAGGCGGCAGACGCTCGAACAGATCGTAGTACGACACGGGCTGCGCTTGGCCGCTCAGCACATTGTAGCCGAAGCTCGCCTGCGCCATCGCGAGCCAGAAGGGCGGGCTCTCGGCATTGGCGTAGCGTTTGAACCAGCTCGCGACCTGCGCCATGCCGCGCGCGCCCACGGGCGGATCGACCATCAGCACCGCGCGCACGCTTTGCTGCAGCAGCGGCACGGCGGCGACCAGCACATTGGCGCCGATCGACTCGCCGATCAGCACCAGCGGCTGCGTGCGGCGCGCATTGAGATAGACGGCGACGCGTTGCGCCATCGCAGCGACCGTCGGCGGAAAATCGCATGCCGAGCGTCCGTGGCCCGGCAGATTGACGAGATAGATCTCGCAGTCGCGGCTCAGCGCTTCGGCGATTTTTTCGAAATGGGCGGCCGTGCCGAAGGCGCCGTGCGTGAACACGAGTGTCGCGACAGGGTTCGGCGTCTGCGCTTCGACGCGCACGGCCTGCAGATAGCCGTCGGCATGATGCTGGCTGGCATTGACGGTCGCCATGATGCGGCGTTGACCTTGTTGCTGCGACTCGGGGGATGCTTGCTGGCGATACCAACGCCGAGTCTCGCGCGATTCGGGGCCTTCGCGCAGCAGGTTTTTGGGCCGCTCGGCCATCGCGAAAAAACCGTTGCTTCAGCCTGCGTCTGCGACGACTCTTCGTGGGGGTTTTCGCAGGAGCTGCCGCCGCATATGTCCACACCGCGACGTTTTCATCTGGCCGGGGTCATGGGCTGGCCGGTGCTGCATTCGCGCTCGCCGCTCTTGCACAACCATTGGCTTGCGCAAGCTGGGCTCGAGGGGCGCTACGTGCCGCTCGAGATCCCGGTAGCAGGCCTTGCGGCCGCCTTGCGCGCTTTGCCCGCACTCGGTTTTGCGGGCTGCAATCTCACCATTCCGCACAAGATCGAAGCGGTGAAAATCGTGGATCGGCTCGACGCCACGGCGCGCCGCATCGGCGCCACCAATACGATCGTCGTCGAAAAAGACGGCAGCCTTTCGGGCACCAACACGGATGCGTGGGGCTTCGTGGCCAGCGTTGCCGAAGCCATTCCGGCATGGCGCGCCGATGCAGGCCCCGCGACCGTGATCGGGGCAGGCGGCGGCGCGCGCGCGATCGTGGACGGCTTGCTGCAGCAAGGCTGCCGCGAGATCCGGGTGGTCAACCGCACGCAGGCGCGCGCAGAGGCGTTGCGCGCCGATTTCGGCAGTGCACTTGTATCCGTTGGGTGGGAAGACCGGCATGCGGCCGTGGCCGAAGCGGCGATGTTGGTCAATACCACGAGCCAAGGCATGAAAGGCGAAGCAGCGCTCGATCTCGCCCTCGACCGCCTGCCGCGCGACGCGGTCGTGGCCGACATCGTCTATACGCCACTCGCGACACCGCTGCTTGCGGCCGCGCGCGCGCGCGGCAATCCGGCCGTGGACGGGCTCGGCATGCTGATGCACCAAGCCCGCCCGGCCTTCCAGGCGTGGTTCGGCATCCTGCCCGAGATCAGCCCGGCTTTGCGCGCCACGCTCGAGGCGACGCTTTAGGCGATCATCGTTTTTTCGAGGGACGTCTCAGCCGCTGCCGAGATGTGCCGCGATGCGCACGCGCTCGTAGTCGGGCACGTTGATTTCCATGTGGTGGCGCACCTGCATCAGCATTTCGAGCTGCTTCAGCGAGAAGAATACGCGGCCGGCGGCGAGCGAACGCGAAATTGCGGTCTGGTTCTTCGGCGCATCGAGGAACACTTGCTTGGCCAGCAAGCACGGTTTGCCCTGGTTGAAGCCGAGTTCGATGAACCACCGCGCCACCGAGTTGGACCCGATATAGATGGTGCCCTCGGGAACCTCGAAGGCGGGTTCGGCGGGCACGGCCGACAGCTTGTTGGCGGGGTCTGTCATGGCGGAACTCGGGGGGCCGGGGGTGAAGAAAAAACAAACGGGAATGGCCGGTAATCTGCGGTGCGTGGGCGGGAAGTTCAAGCCCCCTGCAGCTGCAGCCTAGCGAGAAAGTGCCGGCGGCGGGCACAAAGTTTTGCGCTGCAAGGATCCTTGCCTTCGTGCCCGTTATGTGGATAATAATCTTATGTTTTGGTGTTCCCAAAGCGGCGCTGTTTGACATGGTGAAAAAGGATCTTCCCGCCGGTCGTCGCGGTGGTATGGGCATGGTTGCGTCGAATGGCGAAATAGGTGACGCCAGAAAACTTCGTCACTTGGTCTCTTAATTCAGTCAAATTGTTGATTTATATATACAATAAATAGGTTGCAAAGGTCACCCGAAGGTCGCCAATGGACGCCGATGGTAACCTATTTCGGTGTCTAAACGAGGTTGTCTGTCTCAGTTCGCGTAGCGGTTTGCGCGGATCCGTGCCTCGTGTCGTCCCGCCCAGGCAAACACGCCCGCGAGCAGTGCGACGACAAGATCGAGAAGGAAAACAAACGCAATATAGATGGCAAGGCCCCAAAACAACGTGACCATGGCTCAATCCTCCATATCGAGAATTTAGCCATAATTTTAGCAAAAGTCAACTAAAACCCAAATCATCTCGCAGGGCCCTGGCCGCCATCCCGGCATTGCGCAAATCGCGCAGGCTTGCCGACCCGGCGCGCTTGGCGAGGCGCTGGCCGTCCGGATCGGTCAACAATTTGTGGTGATGGTAGGCAGGCGTGGGCAAGCCCAGCAGCTTCTGCAGCAGGCAGTGCAGATGCGTGGCGCCGAATAGATCTTGTCCGCGCGTCACGAGGCCGATGCCCTGAAGATGGTCGTCGACCGTCACGGCCAGATGGTAGCTCGTCGGCACATCCTTGCGGGCCAGCACCGCATCGCCGAGCAATTCGGGCCGGGCGATCTGCGTGCCTTCGGTCCGGTCGTGCCACGCGAGCGGGCCTGCGATCGCAACGGCTGCCGCAAGATCGAGGCGCAGCGCATAGGCCGCCCCGTTTGCAACCAGCTTGGCCACTTCGCTGACCGGGCGCTTGCGGCATGTGCCGGGATAAAGCGGTTCGCCGCCGTCGCCGGCGAGATGGGGGGCTGCACCCGCCGCGGCGATCTCGCGTTTGATGTCGGCGCGCGTGCACACGCATTTGTAGAGCACGCCCAGCCCTTCGAGCTTCGCAAGGGCGGCTTGGTAATCGGCCATGTGTTCGGACTGGCGGCGCACCGGCTGTTCCCACTGCAAGCCCAGCCAGGCGAGATCTTCGAAGATCGCGTCCGTGTATTCGGGCCGGCAGCGGCTCCGGTCGATATCTTCGATGCGCAGGATGAAGCGCCCGCCGCTCGTGCGGGCCGCTTCTGCCGCGAACAGGGCCGAATAAGCGTGGCCGCGATGCAGATAGCCTGTCGGCGATGGGGCAAAGCGGGTATCGGACATGGCTCCGCGTCTGTGGCAGGCTCGACTTTGGGGGGCAGGCAGGCTAGGGAATCCGGGGCGAAAACAGGGGGACGGCTCTATGGCGTTTTTCGAACTCGACGGTCCGCGGGCAGGGGCAAACAAACCCGACTCGCTGGTGGTGCTGCTGCACGGGCTCGGGGCCGACGGCAACGATCTTATCTCGCTCGCACCTTTGTGGTCGCGGTTTTTGCCGCGCACGCATTTTGTGTCGCCGCACGCGCCCTTCCCGTGCGACATGGCGCCCTACGGCCGCCAATGGTTCAGCCTGCAGGACCGCACGCCCGAACGCGTCGTGGCCGGCGTCGCCGCCGCAGCCCCGATCCTCGACGGATTTCTCGATGCCGAATTGGAGCGCTTCGGCCTGCCGCCCGAGCGCTTGGCGCTGGTCGGGTTCAGCCAGGGCACGATGATGTCGCTTTATGTGGCGCCGCGCCGCGAAATCGCGATTGCGGGCGTGCTCGGCTATTCGGGCGCTTTGGTGGATGCCGCGCAATTTGGTTCGGCCGTGAAGTCGCGCCCGCCGGTGCTGCTCGTGCACGGCACGGCCGATCCGATCGTGCCGTTCGAGCGCATGGCGCAAGCCGCAACAGCTTTGGGTGATGCGGGCATGGCGGTTGAAACTTTGGCGTGTCCGGGCCTGCTGCACTCGATCGACGAGGCGGGCTTGCAGGCCGGGGCCGAGTTCCTGCGGAACCGGCTCGGCGCCGTTTTGTCGGCCTAAAATGTCACGCCGCTGTAACCGGCCAACGCATTGCTTTTGAAGGCAAGATCCCCTATCAAAGAGGGGCTGAAGGTGAACGTCGATTCTCGAAGCGGTTAGCGGAGGGGCAGGCGTGGACGGTGAAGCGTTTGGGGCACTCGCCACAAGATTGGATCCGGCACCGCTGGATCCGCGCCGGGTTCCTTTCGCCGAAATGGGTTCGCGCAGCAGCCGCGCCGAAGCATGCCCCGCCCTGGTGCTGAACGCGGATTTCCGGCCGCTCTCGTATTTTCCGCTGTCGATCTGGTCCTGGCAGGACGCAATCAAAGCGGTGTTCCAGGATCGCGTAAACGTCGTCTCGGAATACGATCGTGTGGTGCGCTCGCCCTCGCAGGCCTTCCGTCTGCCGTCGGTGATCTCGCTCAAAGAATACGTGCCGGCCGCGCGCCGTCCGGCTTTCACGCGTTTCAACGTGTTCCTGCGCGATCGCTTCGAGTGCCAGTATTGCGCGGAAGCGTTCCCCGCCCCGGAACTCACCTTCGACCATGTCGTGCCGCGCTCGCGCGGCGGGCGCACCACGTGGGAGAACGTCGTCACGGCCTGCTCGTGCTGCAATCTCGTCAAAGGCAGCCGCTTGCCGGCCGAGGCAAAAATGTTCCCGCGCCATCGGCCGGTCCAGCCGACTTCGGCGGCCCTGCAGGAAAACGGCCGCGCGTTTCCGCCCAACTATCTGCACCAGAGCTGGCGCGATTTTCTCTATTGGGACGCCGAGCTCGAGCCGATCTGAGCGGGTCGATCTAGGCCGGGATTTTTTCGAGCTTGAGATGCTTCTGGGCGGCGCGGATCACTTCGATCAGCCCTTCGCGCGAAACGCGGTCGCGCGCCATCACGGCGCGCACCATCGGATCGTCGATGAGTTCGGCCAAGGGCGGTTCGTCGTGGAGGAATCGGCGAGTGCGCATGCCAAGCTTATTGCCCGCCAACCATGGCGGAAAAGCGGCAGGTGCGAGAAACCTTTGCGGCAGTTTCAGAGGCGCGAGGACAGCCAGATCGCCGCGCGCGAGCCGGCCTTGATGGCGCCGCGCAAGAGCTCGAAGCCGGGGGCGGCTTCCGCCCCTTGGGCAAGCGCTTCGTCGCGATGCTCGACTTCTTCGCGGCGGAAATCTTCGAGCGTGGTCTTGAGCTCGGCTTCGCTGTCGGGCAGGGTCGCGATCTGCTCGCGATAATGTTCGTCGATCACTTCTTCGACCGCGACCGTGCAGGCCATCGCACCCTTTGGCCCCAGCATCGCGGTCGCAGCCCCCAGCGCGAACCCGGCCACGTGCCACAAAGGCTGCAGCAGAGTGGGCCGCGCGCGGCGTTCGGGCACGAGGCGTTCGAAAGCTTCGAGATGGCGGCGTTCTTGTTCGGCCATGTGCGCAATCGCGGCCCCGGCCGGACTCGTGCGGCCGAGCACGGCGAGCTGGCCCTCGTAGATGCGCACGGCCCCGTATTCGCCGGCCAGATCCACGCGCAGCACGCGGTCGATCAGTTTCTCGCCGGCAGGTTCGCCGGGCAGGCCCAGATTGCGTGCGGCACTCATGTTTGATCGCCCTTCCAGCGCTTCAGCGCCGTCCACCCGGCCGTAAGGCCGAGGGCCGTCGCGATCAGCATATTATAGGCCGCCATCGACAGGCCGGCCAGGGTCCAAGCCGGGGAATCGCAGCGCACGATGGGGGCGGCGAGCAGGCGGGCGCGCAATTCCTCGAGGCTCGAAGCCGGGCCCTGGCTGCTGCCGCAGGCACTCGTGCCCTGCCACCAATGCTGCTCCACGCCCACATGGAAGCCGCCGATGCCGGCCGTCGCGGCCAGGCACAACGCGGCACCCGCGAGGCACAAGGCACCCGCCCGACCCGGCAGCACGGCACCGAGCATCGCCAACGGAATCGCCCCCCAATAAGGATAGCGCTGCCAATAGCAGAGTTCGCACGGCGCCAAGCCGCCCAAATGCTGGAAAGCGAGGGCTGCCCCCAATGTGGCGGCTGCCCCTGCAGCCACGGCAGCGGCGCTGATGCGCAAATTCGTTTCCATGGCCGCGATCCTAGCCGCGGCTGCGGGGATTCCCAAGGGGTTGACCCCGGCAAATTCGCCCCTATGATCGCCGCTTCGTTCGGCCCGGTGCCCCAGTGGCGAAACGGTAGACGCGGCAGACTCAAAATCTGTTGTCCGCAAGGACATGTTGGTTCAAGTCCGACCTGGGGCACCACCGACGGCCGAAACATTGTCCGGCAAGCCGTAAGCGCGGCGCATCGAGAATACGCAGGCGCCGCGCCCCGGCGTGTTTTTCCCCGACGATCTCGCTCCGCGCGATACCGACCGCCAGCCTGCGGCATAGTCTTGATCCGATATGGCCGAGTTGCCTTATTCTGATCCCAGGTGCCGGTACAACGATTGCCGGACGTTGGGCTGTGATTCGGCGTGATCGAGGTGGCCGGAGGCGCCAGTTGAACGTTGGCGGAGGCCGGTTCGTATAATCGCGGCAGCCACGCAGAAAGACGACAGAGTTTATCGGCTCCAGCGGGGAGCCTCGCAGGGAGGACAAAAAATGGCCAACGCACCTTCGCCCGTCCGGTGGGGCATTCTCAGCACCGCCAAGATCGGCCGGGAGAAAGTCGTTCCCGGCATGCTGCGCAGCAAGGAACTGCAGATCGTCGCAGTGGCATCGCGCGACGCCGCCCGGGCCGCCGAGTTTGCGGCCGCGTGCGGTGCAGCGCGCGCCTATGGATCGTACGAAGCGCTGCTGGCCGACCCGGAGGTGGAGGCGGTCTACAACCCCCTGCCGAACCACCTGCACGTGCCCCTCACGCTGGCGGCGGCCCGTGCGGGCAAACATGTGCTGTGCGAGAAGCCCATCGCCATCACCGCAGCGGAAGCCGAGGCGTTGCGCGATGTGCCGCCCGGAATCCATGTCGCCGAGGCTTTCATGATTCGCCACCACCCGCAGTGGCAGAAGGCGATCGAGATTGTGGCGTCGGGGCAGATTGGCGAATTGAGCGTCGTCCAGGTCGCGTTCAGCTATTTCAATGCCGATCCCGCCAACATCCGCAACCGCAAGGACATCGGCGGCGGCGGCCTGCTCGACATCGGCTGCTACGCGCTCATGTCGGGGCGTCTGCTCTTCGGCGCCGATCCAATGCGGGCGACGGCAATCATCGAGCGTTCGGCCGCGTTCGGCACCGACACGCTGTCCAGCGGCCTGTTCGATTTCGGCGCCGGACGCCATCTTGGCTTCAGCGTCTCGACGCAACTCGTGCCGTTCCAGCGGGTCCAAGCGCTGGGGACGAAGGGCCGCATCGAGATCGAGATTCCTTTCAACCCCCCACCCGACGCGACGACGCGGATCTTCGTCGATGACGGCACGCGCCTGGGCGGTCGCAATGCCCGCGAGATCGTCTTCCCGCCGGTCGATCAGTACCAGTTGCAGGCAGAAGCCTTTGGCCGGACGGTCCGCGGCCTCGCCCCCGTCGTCGGCGGCATCGAGGATGCGATCCTAAACATGCGGGCACTCGACGCGCTGGTGCGCGCCGGCGACAGCGGTCGCTGGGAGGCCGTGTAACTGGGCAGCAGCGGGAATGGCGCATCCAAGCTTGTTTGCGCCCTTTGCCACGCAAATCTTGGGACAAGTTTGGAACAGGGCGAACGAAAATGCCGGGAGACCGCGAATCGTTCCGTGCCTTGGGCTGCCGCATCTCGGGGTTGCCGATGACACGCCCACCCGTGGCGCCTTGCGGGCGGGCTTGCCGATCTCGCGAAATTCTGGCCGCTTGTGTCGGAGAATCCCGCGCGTGCTGCTGGTCTGGCTGATCGCGGTCCGCTCGCACCGGGCAAGCGCACACAATATTGTGCTCGTCGATATGGTGCACGGCGCACCGCGTGCGGTGGCCACGTTCGTGGGCGGGCGCATCCGCAATTAAGGTTTATGTCGCGATTCTGAAACAAATTTGCCCGCCAAAGTTCACGCGGACGTAACTCTCCGCCCGCCATATGCCGCGTATCCCGAACGCATTGCAAAAGGGAACGCGCATGCTGCAGATCGTCGATCTGAACAAACGTTTTGGCACCACGGCCGCCGTCGATGGCGTGAGCATCGACATTGCCGAGGGTGCGATGGTCGGCATCATCGGCCGCTCGGGTGCGGGCAAATCGACGCTGCTGCGCATGATCAACCGCCTCGCCGACCCCAGCAGCGGGCGCATCCTCGCGGGCGATGTCGATGTGGCGAGCCTGAAGGGCGCGGCACTGCGCAAATGGCGCGCCCAGTGCGCGATGATCTTCCAGCAATTCAATCTCGTGAAGCGGCTCGATGTGGTCACCAACGTTCTCGTCGGCAGGCTTGCCTATCGCAGCCTCGTGCCCTCGCTGCTGATGCAGTTCACGGCCGCGGAACGCGCGCTCGCCATTCGCTGCCTCGAACGCGTCGACATCGCCGAATTGGCCCTGCAGCGCGCCGACACTCTGTCGGGCGGCCAGCAGCAGCGCGTCGCCATCGCGCGCGCGCTGAGCCAGCAGCCGCGCATGATTTTGGCCGACGAACCGATCGCCTCGCTCGATCCGCGCAGCGCGCGCATGGTCATGGACACGCTGGCGCGCATCAACCGCGCCGACGGCATCACGGTCGTCGTGAACCTGCACGACCTCGACGCGGCGCGCACCTACTGCAAGCGCATCGTCGGCATGCGCGGCGGCAAAATCGTGTTCGACGGCACGCCCGACCTGCTCGATGCCGCCGCCGTGCGCACGATCTACGGCGACGACGTATCGGCCGAAACCGGTGCCGATGCAGGGTTCTCGCGCCTCGTCGCCACGGAAGCGGCGGCGCGCGCCGACGCGCCGCGCCAACTCGCGAACTGATCTTTCCACCCCGCCAACCAGGAGTCCCACAATGAAAACGACCCGCCGTCAAATCATCGCCGGTGCCGCCGGTGCAGCCTTGTTTGCGCCCGCTCTTGCCGCCACGCGTGCCCAGGCGCAGGCGAGCTGGCGCGCCCAGTTTCCGACGCTGAACGTCGCCGTCATCCCGTCGGAAAACCAGCAGACCGTCATGAGCCGCTACACGGCCCTGCAGGAGTATTTTGCCAAGAGCTTCGGCGTGCAGGTCCGCCTGTTCACGGCGACCGACTATGCCGGCATCATCGAAGCCGTGAAGTCCAAGCGCGTCGAACTCGCCTTCTTCGGCCCTGCGTCGTATGCGCGCGCTTTCGAGGTGACCGACGGCAACGTCGAGCCGCTGGTGATCGAAGCCGACATCAACGGCGTGGCTGCCTATCGCGCGGTCATGATCGTGCGCAAGGACAGCCCGGCCCAGAAGATCGAAGATCTGCGCGGCAAGACGCTGGCCTTCGTCGATCCGAACTCGACCTCGGGCTTCGTTGCCCCCAACTTCTTCCTGTCGAAGGCGGGTACGCCGGCCAATACGTACTTCTCGCGCACGGGTTTCGCGGGCAGCCACGACAACGTGGCGCTCGCCATCGTCAACGGCCAGTACGATGCGGGCTTCGTGTGGTACCGCTCGGCGACCGACAGCGTGTTCCAGCGCATGTGGGACAAGAACCTGATCGCGAAGGATTCGGTGCGCGTCGTGTGGACGTCGCCCGACATTCCGGAAAGCCCTTGGGCCGCGCGCAAGGATCTGCCGCAGGCCATGCGCGACGATCTGCGCAAGGCGATGATGGACATGCCGACCAACGATCCGGCCGGCTTCAGGCAGATCACGGAAGGCAACTCGAAAGGCTTCGTGCTCGGTTCGCACGCCGTGTACGAGCCGATCATCGAGATGATCAAGTTCAACCAGGCCCAGCGTCGCGCGTCCTGATCGCCCGATGAGCGTTGCTGCGACAGCAATCGATGCGGTCGAACGGTTCGAGACCGCCTGGCAGAGCCAGCGCCGCGAGAAGCGGCGCCAGCTCTGGCTGGGCGGCCTCGTGCTGCTCGTCTGCACGGCCTTGGCGTCGTACATGGCCGAAATCAATCCGCGCAATCTGTTCGAAGGCCTGCCGGGCGCTTGGAACTACATTTGGCGTACGGTGCCCGTGCTGCGCATCGAAACCTTCCGCGCCGACATGGCGGAATGGTACTGGGGCTTCTGGCACTGGCTCAAACTTCTGTTTGAAACGATTCTGATCGCAGGCCTTGCCACATTGCTCGCGTTTGGCGCGGCCTATGTCGGCTGTTTCTACGCGTCGGCGAATTTGAACGGCTCGCGCAAGGGCATTTGGGTTGTGCGGCGCGTCTTCGAGATCTTTCGCGCCGTGCCCGAACTCGTATATGCGTTGATTTTCGTGTTCGCGTTCGGCCTCGGCGCCTTTCCGGGCATGCTGGCGATCGCGATCCATTCGGCGGGTGCCCTCGGCAAGCTGTTTGCCGAAGTGAACGAAAACGTCGACACGCGCTCGGTCGAGGGCGTGCAGTCGGCCGGTGCCTCGTGGTGGCAGACGATGGTGTTCGCCGTGTCGCCGCAAGTGATGCCGAATTACGTCAGCTACGCGCTGCTGCGTTTCGAGATCAATGTGCGCTCGGCCGCCGTGCTGGGCTTCGTGGGGGCGGGCGGAATCGGCGAAGAATTGCTGCTGGCGGTGCGCCAATTCATCTATCCGGAGATCTCGGCCATTCTTCTGATGATCATTGCGACCGTGGCGCTGATCGACATGGTGTGCGAACGCCTGCGCACGAATCTGATGGGCGAGGGGCGCCAATGACGAGTCCGCGCATGGAAACCGCCTTGCCGCACGCCAGCGAGATCGCCGCCCTGAAGGCGCGCTATCCGCAGATCTATGCGGCCGAGCAGCGCCGCAAGCTCAAGCAATTCGCCGTCGCGGCGGCGATCGCGGCCTTTGTCGGCTATTGCTTCTGGTGGATCGGCATGGGCTGGGACCGCTTCTTCGCCGGGCTCGGCAAACTCGGCTGGCTGTTCCAGTTCCTGTTTCCGCCGAGCAGCGGCGGCTGGTTCACGTACTTCCTGACCGGCATGGGCGAAACGCTGGCCATGGCGTTCCTGGGCACGATGCTGGCGGCCCTTGCCGCCATCCCGCTCGGCTTTCTGGCCGCGCGCAACATCGTCTCGAACCGCGTTTTCCATTTCGGCATCCGCCGCAGCCTCGACGGGTTTCGCGGCGTGGATGCGCTGATCTGGGCATTGGTGTTCGTGAGTGCGGTGGGCTTGGGGCCGTTTGCGGGCGTGATGGCGCTTGCTTTGTCCGATGTCGGCACGCTTTCGAAGTTGTTCTCGGAAGCCATCGAAAATGTCGAGCGCGAGCAGGGCGAGGGCGTGCGCGCGGCAGGCGCGAGCAGCCTTCTCGAAACGCGCTTCTCCGTGGTGCCGCAAGTGCTGCCGGTGTTCGTTTCGAACGTGCTCTATTATTTCGAGAGCAACACGCGCTCGGCGACCGTGCTGGGCGTGGTCGGGGCCGGCGGCATCGGGCTTGCCCTTGCCGACCGCATTCGCATCAACGATTGGGACCAAGTCTGTTTCATCGTGATCATGATCCTGATCACGGTTTCGATCATCGACGTGCTGTCGCGGTCTTTGCGCGAAAAACTCGTCGGCAAGCAGCCGCTGCCGGTGTGAGTGCAGCTTTACGGTGCTTCGACCATGAGCTGGACACGGTCGGCGGCAAAGCTCGTCATGCCGAAATCGATCGGCACGTCGGCGGCAGAGACGTTCACGCTCTCGGTCACAAGCACCGGCCGTGCGGGCGTGAGGGCGAGCAGCTCGATCTCGTCGGTCTCCGCCAAGCGCGCTGTGATGCGCGTCCATTTGCGTCGATAATCGGCATGGCCCAACGCCGCCATCGCCTTGGAGATCGAGCGCTGCGTGCGCAACGCTTCGGCAATGCCCGGCAGCCTTTCGGTCGGGAAGAAGTGCAGCGCATAGCTCGTCGGGCTGCCGTCGGCACTGCCGACCGACCGCCACGCCACCACCGGCCGGCCGACGCGCAAACCCAGCGCCTTGGCGATGGGCTTCGATGCGAACACTTCGGCGATGCCGAGAATTTCGTGGTGCGGGGATCGGCCTTGGCGCAGCAGGTTTTCCGAAAAGCGCGTGCGCGGCCCGAGCGCGTATTCGACGGCCGCCCCCACCAGAAACGAGCCGCGCCCGCGTTCCACGCGCACAAGGCCGCGCTGCACGAGCCCGCCGATGGCGCGGCGCACTGTATGCCGATTCACGCCGAAGCGGCGCGCAAGTGCTCCTTCCGATTCCAGCCTCTCGCCCGGCTTGTTGCCGCGCGCGGCGATCTCGCGGAACAGCGCTTCTTCGATGCGCTTCCACACGGCCGGGCTCGTATCGTCGCCGTAGATCGGTTCCATCAACGCTCTCCCTCAAGGCGTCCGCAAAGCGCCACAAAAACTTCTCGGAGCTGCGCTATTGGGCGCGGCCGCGTGAACGTATCTTGTATAGACAAGTTCACCAGGTTGGTCTAAACAAACTTGTATAGACAAGTTGGATGACGCGCCAATGACAGTTTCAATGCCAAAAGACCCTGCGAACGCTGCACGCCAGCGCTGGATGCGCGTTCTGGCCAAAGCCCAGCCGGGCGAATTGGCCGAGGCGTGCGCCGCGCTGGGGGCAATGCCGCAGGTCCAGTTCGTGCGCCCCCCCGAAACGGGCTTGGCGCTGCTGCGCGGCCGCGTCGGCGGGCGCGGGGCGCCGTTCAATTTCGGCGAAGCCACGGTCACGCGCTGCGTCGTGCGGCTTGTGGGCGACGAAACCGGCCCGATGGGCTTCGGCTATGTGATGGGTCGCGACAAAGACCGTGCCGAAAGGGCAGCGCTGTTGGACGCGATTCTGCAGCGTGGCAATGCTGCCGCGGTACGCCAGATCGACAAACTGGAAGCAGCCCAGACCGCGCGTGTTGCCGCTCAAGCCGCACAAGCTGCGACGAGCAAGGTGGATTTTTTCACGCTGGTGCGGGAGTAGCGGATGATCGCGATGCAAGCCGGTTTCGCCAATCCAGTGGACGACGCGCAAGCCGCATTCCGCGCCGTGCTCGATGCGATTGCGCGTCCGGGGCGCTTGGCGCATTTTGCCGCACCCGCCGAGTTGCCGCCAGGTTTGGGCCGCGCAGCAGCAGCGCTGGCGCTGACGCTCGTCGATATGGACACGGCCGTGTGGCTCAGTCCGGCTTGTGCGCCGTCCGCCGACTGGCTGCGGTTCCACTGCAGTGCGCGCGTTGCGGCAAGTCCGTCGGCCGCGCGCTTTGCGTTCGCAAACGCCGCCGAATGCCCGCCGCTCGCAAACTTCGACCTTGGCACCAACGAATATCCGGACCAATCGACCACGCTCGTTCTCGAAGTGCCGAGCCTCGCATCTGGCGGGTCGCTCGCTCTGCGCGGCCCCGGCATCGAAACAGTCGAGCATGTCGGCATTGCAGGGCTGCCGGCCGGCTTTTGGGGCCAGCGCGACATGCTGCATGAGCTGTTTCCGCGCGGTCTCGACGTCGTTTTTGTCGCGGGCGATGTGGCTCTTGCATTACCGCGCACCACGCGCGTGGAGGGTTAGGCCATGTATGTTGCCGTCAAAGGCGGAGCCAAGGCGATCGAGGCCTCGCATGCATTGCTCGACCAAGCACGGCGCGGCGATCCGGCAACGCCCGAATTGGCGCTGGCGCAGATCGCAAGCCAACTCACGCTGTCGGTCGATCGCGTGATGGCCGAAGGCTCGCTCTACGACCGCGAGCTTGCCGCCCTTGCCGTCAAGCAGGCGCGCGGCGATCTTGTCGAAGCGATTTTCCTTCTGCGCGCCTATCGCACCACCTTGCCGCGCCTCGCCGAGTCGCTGCCGGTCGATACGGACGCGATGCGCCCGATCCGGCGTATTTCGGCCGCGTACAAGGATCTGCCCGGCGGCCAGATGCTGGGCCCCACCTTCGACTACACGCATCGTCTGCTCGATTTTGCGCTCGCAGCCGAAGGCAAGCGCAAAACGGTCGAGCCCGTCGCGGCCGAGCCGCAGGCTGATTGCCCGCGCGCCCTCGACATTCTCGACCGCGAGGGGCTCATCGAAAAGGTCGCCGAAAGCGACGCGTCCCCGCCCGACCTCACGCGCGATCCACTGCAGTTCCCGGCAGAGCGCGCGCTGCGTCTGCAGAATCTCGCGCGCGGCGACGAAGGCTTCCTGCTCGCCTTGGGCTATTCGACCCAGCGCGGCTATTCCTCGACTCATCCGTTCGCGGGCGAAATCCGCATCGGCGACGTCGATGTGGAAATTGTGCCCGAGGAGCTCGGCTTTGCCGTGTGCATCGGCGAAATCCGCGTGACCGAATGCGAGATGATCAACCAGTTCCAAGGCTCGCGCGATTTGCCAGCGCAATTCACGCGCGGCTACGGGCTCGTGTTCGGCGAAGGCGAGCGCAAGGCGATGGCGATGGCGCTCGTCGATCGTTCGCTGCGCGCGGGCGAACTCGGCGAGGAGCGCACGTCGCCCGCCCAAGACGAAGAGTTCGTGCTGTCGCATGCCGACAATGTCGAAGCGTCGGGCTTCGTGCAGCATCTGAAGCTGCCGCACTACGTCGATTTCCAGTCCGAGCTCAATCTCATCCGGCGCATCCGCGCCGATCAAACGCGCGAGGCGGCCGAATGATCGAAGGCTACAATTTCGCCTATCTGGACGAGCAGACCAAGCGCATGATCCGCCGTGCGCTGCTCAAAGCCGTCGCGATCCCGGGCTACCAGGTGCCGTTTGCGAGCCGCGAAATGCCGCTGCCCTACGGGTGGGGCACCGGCGGCATCCAGGTGACGGCCGCGATCGTCGGGCGCAGCGACGTTTTGAAGGTCATCGACCAGGGGGCCGACGATACGACCAATGCCGTGTCGATCCGCCGCCTGTTTGCCAACACCACCGACGTCGCCACAACCGAACGCACGCAGGACGCCACAATCATCCAGACGCGCCATCGGATCCCCGAAACGCCGCTCCGCGAAGGCCAGATCATGGTCTTCCAGGTGCCGATCCCCGAGCCGCTGCGATGGCTCGAACCGCGCGAGGCCGAAACCCGGCGCATGCACGCGCATGCCGACTATTCGGTCATGCATGTGAAGCTCTACGAAGACGTGGCACGCTACGGCCATATCGCCACGGGCTACGACTACCCCGTCGTCGTCGACGGGCGCTATCTCATGAAGCCGTCGCCGATCCCCAAATTCGACAATCCGAAGCTCGACCGCAGCCCGGCTTTGATGCTGTTCGGCGCGGGGCGCGAAAAGCGTATCTACGCGGTCCCGCCTTACACGGCCGTGCGCTCGCTCGATTTCGAAGACCATCCGTTCCGTATCGAAAAATGGGACGAAAGCTGCGCGCTCTGCGGCGCGACCGACTCTTTCCTCGACGAGATCGTCGTCGACGACCGCAACAAGCGCATGTTCGTGTGCTCGGACAGCGACTATTGCCAGACGCGCCGCGCGCATGGCCACGGCCCCGCAACCGACAGCCAGGAAGCCGCCGAATGAGCGCCAGCAGCGACGAACCGATTCTGCGCGTCGAGGGCTTGCGCAAGAACTACGGCAGCCGGGCGGTGTGCGACGGCATTTCGTTCGATCTATGGCCAGGCGAAGTCCTGGCCGTGGTCGGCGAGTCTGGGGCGGGCAAAACCTCGCTCCTCAAATGCCTGTCGGGCCAGACGCCGATCGACGCGGGACACGCCTTCTATCGAAATGCCAAGGGCCGCGAGATCGACATTGCGGCCAGCGACGAAACGCTGTTGAAGCGCCTGCAGCGCACGGAATGGGGCCTCATCCACCAGAACCCGCGCGACGGCCTGCGCTTCGGCGTGTCGGCCGGAGCCAATGTCGGCGAGCGGCTGATGGCCTTGGGTGCCCGCCACTACGGCAATATCCGCCACGAGGCGGGCGATTGGCTGCAGCGGCTCGAGATCTCGGGCGACCGTATCGACGATCTGCCGTCAAAATTTTCGGGCGGCATGCAGCAGCGCCTGCAGATCGCGCGCAATCTCGTGACCAAGCCGCGCCTCGTGTTCATGGACGAGCCGACCGGCGGGCTCGACGTGTCGGTGCAAGCGCGCCTGCTCGATCTGCTGCGCGTGCTCGTGCGCGATCTGGGGCTCGCCGCCGTTCTCGTCACGCACGATCTGGCGGTCGCCCGCCTGCTCGGCGACCGGCTGCTCGTGATGAAAGACGGCAAAGCGGTCGAGCTCGGTCTTGTCGACCAGGTGCTCGACGATCCGCAAACGCCGTATGCGCAACTGCTCGTTTCCTCGGTGCTGCAGATATGACGACGCTGCTTGAAGTGCGCGATTTGCGCAAAAGCTTTCGCCTGCACAATCGCGGCGGCCTCGAGTTGCCCGTGCTCGGCGGCGTGTCGCTCGATGCGTTTGCGGGCGAATGCTTGGTGCTCGCGGGCCCCTCGGGGGCCGGCAAATCGACGCTGCTGCGCTGCGTCTACGGCAACTACGTGGCCGATGCGGGCTCGATCAAAATCGCCGACGGGGCGGCCAAGATCGAGATCGTGGGGGCCGGCCATCGCACGATCCTCGACCTGCGCCGTCGCACGCTCGGCTATGTGAGCCAGTTCCTGCGCGCGATCCCGCGCGTGGGTGCGCGCGACGTCGTCGCCGAGCCGTTGCGCCGCATCGGCTGGGACGAGGACCGCGCGCGCGAACGCGCGGGCACGCTGCTCGACGGTCTCGGCATCGCGCAAAAAATGTGGGATCTGCCGCCGGCCACTTTCTCGGGCGGCGAGCAGCAGCGCGTCAATCTCGCGCGCGGTTTTGCGGTCGAGTATCCGCTGATGCTGCTCGACGAGCCCACTTCGGCGCTCGACGCTGAAAATCGCCGCCGCGTGGTGGCGCTGATCGAAGCGGCCAAGACGCGCGGGGCCGCCGTGCTCGGCGTGTTCCACGACCACGACATGGCCGACGCCGTCGGCACGCGCATTTTCAACGTCGAACCCGCACGGATGGCCGCATGAGCAGCGAAATCGTATTCCGCAACGCGCGCGTGGTGCTGCGCGACCGCGTCCTCGAAGGGGCGGCGGTGCGCGTCAAGGACGGCCGTATTGCCGACATTGCCGAAGGCGGCAGTGCGGTCGGCACGGATCTCGACGGCGAATTTCTGATGCCGGGTTTCGTCGAGTTGCACACCGACAATCTCGAGAAGCACATGAGCCCGCGCCCCGGCGTGCACTGGCCGGCCGAAGACGCTGTGATGGCGCACGACGCGCAGATCGCAGCGGCCGGCATTGTGACGGTGTTCGATGCGGTGGGCTTGGGCGACGTGTTCGAGCGCAGCGACCGCGTGGAAAATCTCGAGCGCATGCATGCAGCGCTGATGGCGACGGGGGCGGCGGGCGCTTTGCGCGCCGAGCACCTCATCCATGTGCGTTGCGAGGTCACGTATCCGAACGTCGAAGCGCTCGCCAAGCGCATGATGGATTTTCCCGAGGTCAAGCTCGCCTCGATCATGGACCACACGCCGGGCCAACGGCAGTTTGTGGACGAGGGCAAGCTTCGCCTCTACTACACCAAAAAATACGCGATGACCGACGAGGCCTTCCGCGAGTTCGTGGCCGAGCGCCACCACATGCACCTGAACTACGCCGTCGCCAACCGGCGTCTGCTCGTGGACCACGCGCATCGCAAGGGTATCGCACTCGCAAGCCACGACGACGCCACGCTTGCCCATGTCGACGAAGCGATCCGCGACCGCATGCAGATCGCCGAGTTCCCGACCACGCCGGAAGCCGCCGCCGCCTCGCATGCGGCGGGCCTCGCCGTGCTCGTGGGCGGGCCCAATCTGGTGCTCGGCGGCTCGCATTCGGGCAATGTCGCGGCCGTCGATCTCGCGCGCACCGGCCATGTCGATATCGTGTCGTCGGACTATGTGCCCGCCAGCATCCTGCCCGCGGCCTTGAAGCTCGCCCGCGCCGATATCGGCATCGATTTGGCCGCAGCGGTCGCCAAGATCAGCTACAACCCTGCCCATTCGGTGGGGCTCGACGACCGCGGCGAGATCGCGCTCGGCAAACGCGCCGATCTCGTGCGTGCGCGCATCGCGGGCGATCTGGCGCAGATCCGCGAAGTGTGGCGCGAAGGGCGCCGCGTCGTTTGAGGGTGGGCGCACTTGCCTATGTGATGGGCCCGTCAGGGGCGGGCAAAGACACGCTGCTGAATGCCGCACGCGCCGCCCTCGACGGCCAGGGTTTTGCGTTTGCGCATCGCTACATCACGCGCCCGCCTGTACCGGGCGACGAAGTGTTCGTGCCGCTGACCAAGGCCGAATTCGCGGCGCGCAAAGCAGCTTCCCTGTTTGCGTTCGATTGGCACGCGCGCGACGTCGGCTATGCGATCGGTGCTGAGATTGCGCTGTGGCGCCAGGCGGGTTTGACCGTTGTCGTCTCCGGCAGCCGGGCCGATTGGGCCGCCGGCAAGCCGGCTGCTGCGGGTGCAATCCCAGTGCTGATCGAAGCAAAACCGGCGATTCTTGCGGCACGCCTCGCGGCACGCGCGCGCGAGCAAGCGGCTGAAATCGAAGCGCGGCTGGCGCGCGCAGCCGCACTCGAAGCGGCGATCCCGCAGGCGGTGCGCATCGACAATAGCGGCGCACTCGACGTCGCCGTCGCGGCGTTTGTCGCCGCCCTCAAGCAGATCCAAGTCGGAAGCGCTGCGTAAGCAAAAAATCGGCACCGGCTTGCGGTTCCCTGAACAACGCGATCTCGCGCACGGCAAGCGGGCGCTTCAGCATGTCGGCGGTGGCGCCTGCCAACTCGGCTTCAAGCTTGGCCGCCGTCGCATCGTCGAGCCGCCCGGACAAAGTCATGTGGAAGCGGAACGTGTCGAACACGTACGGATAGCCCCAGCGTCCGAGATGTTCGTCCTCGCGCGCACTCAAACCGCCTCTGCGCCGTTTGGCGAGCTCCGCTTCGCCGGCAGGTGCCCGAAAATGGTCGAATTCGCGTACGCAGGCATCGGCAAGCGCGTGCAGGGCGGGCGCAGGCGTGCCGGGTACGATCGCGAGGAACCGACCGAGCTTCGCCACGCGCATATCGGGCACGTCGAACGGGGCCGTGCGTCGCGCGAATTCGGCGAGGGCGGCGACGAGCTCGGCTTCGTGTTTGCCGGGGGCGAGCGCAAAAGGCGGTTTCAGCGTGGCGTGGAAACCGTAGCGGCGCGGATCGGCGACGACGGCCAAGTCGCAGTCGAAAACCGCCCCGGTTTGGGGATCGCGGCCAAGCCAGCGATTGGCGAATTCCCACAAAGGATCGTCGGAAGTCGGCACGAAATAGATCGCGTAGCGCATGCGCCCAACTATGGCGCGGCGCATCGATCTTGTCTGCCGGATTTCCAAGGCCTATAAAAATTCCAGGGCCGATCGGCCCCAACAGGGGGCAGCCGCTGATGTTCGACGGATTGAAGGGCGGCCCGCGGCCGCCGGGGTGGCGCGGCGATGTCGGATTCATTTTCATGCTCGGCGCGCTGATGGCGATCACGCCCAGCGCGGTCGACATGTATCTGCCCGCCTTGCCCACGATCGGGCGCGCCTTTAACGCGACGCAAGACCAGGTACAATTGTCGCTGTCGGGCTTCTTTCTTGCGTTTGCGTTCGGCCAATTGGCCTGGGGGCCGATCGGCGACCGCTATGGGCGGCGCGGCCCGACCTTGATGGGCATTGCGCTGTTCGCGGTCGGCAGCATTGGCTGCAGCTTCGCGCGCGATCCGATCGAGCTCGCCTTGTGGCGCGTGGTGCAAGCACTGGGGGCGGCCGCAGGCGTCGTTCTCGCACGCGCCATGGTGCGCGATGTGTTCGACCGCGACCGCAGCGCCAGTGTCATGTCGCTGATGATGCTGGTGATGGGGGCTGCCCCGATGCTCGCTCCCATTCTCGGCAGCCAAGTGCTGAAGCTGTTCGATTGGCGCGCGATTTTCGTGGTGCTGGCGGCCCTCGGGCTCGTGGCGGGTTTGCCCCTGCTGCGCCAGCCCGAAACCCTGTCGGAAAACAACCGCCGCTCGGCCGGTTTTGCGTCGGTCATGGGCGCGTATGCGCGGCTGCTGCGCGACCCGCGCTATTTGGGCTACGTGATCGGCGGGGCCGGCATTTTCGGCGCGATGTTCGCCTACATCTCCGGCACGCCGTTTGTGTATATCGAGCTCTTCGGCGTGGCGCCGGACACGTACGGCCTGCTGTTCGCGCTCAATGTCGTCGGCATGATGGGCTCGAATTTCCTCAACAGCCGCCTCGTGCTCGGCATGGGCAGCGATGCGGCATTGCGCATCGGGCTGTTGGCGTCGGTCGTGTGCGGGGCTGTGCTGCTGGCCATCGCCGCCACCGGCGCGTTCGGCCTTGCGGGCATTGTCGCTGGCTTGGCGATCATGCTCGCTTGCATGGGACTCATAGGCTCGAACGCGATGGCAGGGGCCCTTGCCGACCATCCGCAGATTGCCGGTGCGGCATCGGCCTTGGCGGGCTTCACGCAGTTCGTGCTCGGCGCGATTTCGGGCTTGATGGTCGCCGTGCTGGCCGACGGCACGGCCGTGCCGATGTGCGCCACGATGTTCGCGATGGCGCTGCTCGGCTACGGCGCGCATGCGTTGCTGGTCGGCAAGCGCCCGGCGGTGGCGTGATGCCGAAATTCGCAGCCAATCTTTCGTTCCTCTATACCGAGCACGCGTTTCTCGACCGCTTTGCCGCCGCCGGCGCCGACGGGTTTCGCGCGGTCGAATTCCTGTTCCCGTACGACGAAACGCCCGAACGCGTTGCGGCTGCGGCCAAAGCCGCCGGTGTCGCGATCGTGCTGTTCAATCTGCCGCCCGGCAATTGGGAGCGCGGCGAACGCGGGCTTGCGGCTCTCAAAGGCCGCGAAGCCGAGTTCGATGCGGCTCTCGCCAAAGCGCTCGACTATGCGCAAGCGCTCGGCTGCAAGCGCGTGCATGCGATGGCGGGCCGCGTCGAGGACGGGGCGGATTTCGCGACGTATCTCGCCAATCTGCGGCGTGCGGCACCGATCGCGCAAGCGCGTGGTATTGGGCTTGCGATCGAGCCCATCAACACGCGCGACATACCTGGCTATTTCCTCAATCGCCAGGACGAGGCGCACGCGATCTGCACGGCTGTCGGTTCGCCCGCGTTGGGCGTGCAGATGGATCTCTACCATTGCCAGATCGTCGAAGGCGACGTGGCGCGCAAAATCGAAAAATTTCTGCCCGGCGTTTGCCACATGCAGATCGCGGGCGTGCCGGATCGGCACGAGCCGAGCGAAGGCGAGCTTGCCTATCCGTATCTGTTCGATCTCATCGATCGGCTCGGCTATGCGGGCCATATCGGCTGCGAATATAGACCGCGTGCCGGCACGTCGGCGGGTTTGGGTTGGCTCAAACCCTATTTGGCGTAGCCGCGGGCCAACGCGCGCGCAAAGCGCACGCCGATCGCAAGCAGGATGGCCGCACTCGCCAGGAACAGCGGCTCGGCGCCGAAGCGGTCGAACGCAGCTCCGCCGGCGGCAACGCCCACGGCTTGACCAGCGAAGAACACGGCCGCAAATGTCGCCACCGCATGGCCGCGCGCTTGCGGCAGCATCTGCGTTGCTTCCGTCTGCAGCGAGGAATGCATCGCAAAGAAGCCCCAGCCCATCAAAGCCAGCAGCGGCCCCGCGTAGAAGGCGCCTGGGATCGCGGCCATTCCCGCAAACGCGACAGCCAAAGCGCAGGCCCCCAGCAGCGGCACGCGGCCCGCAGGTGCGGCCCCGAAAAGGCGCGCGAATGTGAAGGCAAACAGAAGGCCGCCCGCACCGAAGGTCAGCAGTACAAGGCCGGCCGTTGCAAGATCGAGCGCAAAGCGCGTCTGAAGATCGGCCGCGACGAACGCCAAGCTGCCGTAGAAGAAAAACCCCTCTAATGCGACCGTGGCCAGCACCATGCGCGCGCGCGGGCTTGCAACCCAGCCATAGCCCGGGCTGCCGCTGGCGGCACTTGGCGCCCGTGCCGGCGCGTTCCGCAAGATCGAGGCCAGCACGACGGCACCCAAGCCGAAAGCTGCCGCCAGCACCAAAAACACGCCCTGCCAACCGAGGGCGGCACCGACCACGCCGCCGCCGACTTGGCCCGCCATCGTGCCCAATATCTGCATCGAGGACAGGCGGATGAGGGCCCGCTGGCGCTGTTCGTAGGCGACACTGTCGCCGATATAGGCAATGCCGAGCGGGATGATGCCGCCTGCACATGCACCCGCGATCGCGCGCAGCACGATCAGCATGTCGAGCGAGGTAGCAAGCGCGCACGCCCCCGTCGCCAAAGCTGCGGCGAGTGCGGCCGCCGCGATCGTCTGCGGCTTGCCCCAGCGATCGCCGATGCGCCCCGAGACGAACTGCACGCCGCCATAGGCGATCGAATAGGCCGTGATCACGATGCCGACGGCACCGGGCAGCGTGCCGAAACGCTCGGCAAGATCCGGCAACAGCGGATCGACTGCGCGCAGCGTGGCCGCACTTGCCATCGTGCACATCAGCACGCCGACCAAGGCGGAGCCCGTCTTCACGAAAGCGACGCGCGGATGTCGGCCGAACGGTCCCACAGATTGGGCTGGATCGCGGCGGCATAGCCCGACACGAAGTTCTTCGCAGCGCCCGTCGCGGGATCGAACACGTGGCGGGCGACCGCGCCGATATTCGCCCCGTAGACATGAATTGCGACCGACACGCGGTCGGCATAGGCGTTGGCGACTTCGTGGATATCGCCGCTCAAGGGCCCAAGCGTGCTGAGCTGGCCCTGTTCGAGCCGCTCTTCGCCCGCGGCCTCGAGCCTGCCATCGGCTGCGCGCGCGTAAAACCGGCATTGCTCGGCGCCGCGCAGAATGCCGATGAGGCCCCAGACCGTATGGTCGTGGATCGGCGTTTTTTGGCCCGGGCCCCACACGAAGCTCGCCACGCTGAAGCGCTCTAGCGGGTCGCAATGCAGCAGATACTGGCGGTAATGCACGGGATCGGGTTCGGCAAAGGCGGGCGGCAGCCAATCGTCGATCGCGACGAGCGCGCGTAAGTGCGGCCCGAGTTTGGCGTGCGCTTCGCCTTCGTCGAGGCCGTCGGGGCCCATGGCCCGCGTGGCGGCGACGACGAAGTCGCGCAAGCGTTTCATGCTTTGGCCGCGCGCGGACGGATATGCGTCTGGCCCATGAAAGCCTGCAAGGCGGCCGGCAGGCGTACGCTGCCGTCGGCTTCCTGATTGTTCTCGAGGATCGCGATCATGGCGCGGCCGAGCGCAATACCCGTGCCGTTCAGCGTGTGCGCGAAGAGCGGCTTTTCCTTCGGCCCCTTGCGGTAGCGGATATTGAGGCGTCGCGCCTGGTAGTCGGTGCAGTTCGAGGTACTCGTGACCTCGCCAAACTCGCCGCCGTTCCCGCGGCCCGGCATCCAGGCTTCGAGATCGTATTTGCGATAGGCCGCCCCGCCCAGATCGCCCGTGCAGATGTCGAGCACGCGATAGGGCAGTTCGAGCGCATCGAAAATCGCGCGCTCGTTGGCGAGCAGTTCGGCGTGGATCGCTTCCGACTGTTCGGGTGTCGCGATCACCACCATCTCGACCTTCGTGAATTGGTGGACGCGGTAGAGGCCGCGCGTGGCGCGGCCCGCCGCGCGCTCGGTGCGGAAGCAGTGCGACACGCCCGCAATGCGGATCGGCAATTCGGCTTCGTCGAGGATCGTGTCCTGGTAGAGGCCGCACAGCGTGATCTCGGCCGTCGCAATCAAAGACATGTCGTGGTCTTCGATGCGGTAGGTGTTGGTCTCGGCCCCGCGCGGCACGAAGCCGGTACCCTGCAGGATCGTATCGCGCGCCATGTCGGGCGTGATGTGCGGCACGTAGCCGCGCTTGGACAGAAACTCGACCGCGAAATTCTGCAGTGCCAATTCCAGGCGCGCCCCGTCGCCCTTGAGGAAATAGAAGCCGGGGCCGGCGACTTTGCTGCCGCCTTCGGTGTCGATGATGCCGAGCAGGTCGCCGAGCGCCACATGGTCGCGCGGCGCGAAATCGAATTTGGGGTGCGCCACCGCGTTGCGGTCGATCTCTTTGTTGTCCTTGTCGTCGCGCCCGACGGGCGAGGCCGGATGCGTCATGTTGGGGATGCGCAGCAGCAGCGCATCGGCCTCGGCTTGTGCGGCGTCGAGCTCGGTCTTCAGCGCCTCGCGCTTCTCGCGCAACAGGCGGCCTTGTTCGCGCTTTTGATCGACCGACAGATTCTTGGCGGAGGCGAGCGCATTGGCTTCGCGCTGGGCGTCCTGCAGGGCTTGGTCGGCTTTTTTGCGCGCGGCCTCGATTTGCGCGAAGCGGTCGAGATCGATTTCGACGCCGCGATTGCGGCAATTGGCGGCGATATCGGCGAGATGGGCGAGGACGAAATTGCGGTCGAGCATCGGTCTATATGTCCTGTTTTGGCGGTCGGGTTGGATAGCATGCGCCGGGGCTTTGTGGCAAAAGCCGTGGCCCCTTGCGCTGCGGCGAATTTCGCGGGAAAACCGGGCGGAATTCCTGTTTTCCTCCAGCATCCCGGCTGCCCCCATGACCGTTTTCGCCGATCTGAACCCGCCTGCCCGCCTGCTGATGGGCCCCGGGCCCATCAACGCCGATCCGCGCGTGCTGCGCGCCATGGCAACGCCCTTGGTTGGGCAGTTCGACCCGTCGATGACCGCCTTGATGGCCGAGACGATGGCGCTCTACCGCCAGGTCTTCCGCACCCAAAACAAATGGTCGCTGCTGGTCGACGCCACGGCGCGCGGCGGGATCGAGGCCGCGATGGTTTCGCTGATCGAGCCCGGCGACAAGGTGCTGGTCCCGGTCTTCGGCCGTTTCGGCCATTTGAAGGCCGAAATCGCGCGCCGCTGCGGCGCCGACGTGGTCGAAATCCACGCCGAATGGGGCACGGTCTTCGCGCCCGAGCAGATCGAGGCGGCTTTGAAGCAGCATCGCCCGAAATTGCTGGCCGTGTGCCAGGGCGACACCTCGACCACCATGCTGCAGCCCTTGAACGAGCTCGGCAAACTCGCGCGGGCCTACGACGCGCTGCTCTACACCGACACGACCGCGTCGCTCGGCGGCAACGATCTGCGCGCCGACGAATGGCAGCTCGATCTCGTCTCTTCGGGCCTGCAGAAATGCCTCGCCGGGCCGTCGGGCTCCGCGCCGATCACGATCGGCCCGCGTGCCGAAGAAGCGATCATGCGCCGACGCCATGTCGAGCAGGGCATTGCGACGGCTTCCGACGTGGCCGGGCCCGGGCGCCGCATTGCGTCCAACTATTTCGACCTTGCGATGATCATGGATTACTGGGGCGAAAAACGCCTCAACCACCATACGGAAGCCACCTCGATGCTGTACGGCGCGCGCGAATGCGCCAAGATCCTGGTCGAAGAAGGGCTCGAGACGGCCTTTGCGCGCCATCGCCTTGCGGGCGACGCAATGGCGCAAGGGCTTGCCGCGATGGGCCTCAAACTCTTCGGCGACCAGCGCCACAAGATGGCCAATGTCGTCGGCGTCTACATCCCCGAGGGCGTTGCAGGCGAAGCCGTGCGCCGCGCGATGCTCGAAGATTTCGGCATCGAAATCGGCACCAGCTTCGGGCCGCTGCACGGCAAGATCTGGCGCATCGGCACCATGGGCTACAATGCGCGCAAGGATTGCGTGCTGACCACGCTCGCTGCACTCGAATCGGTGCTGCTCGCCAATGGCGCCAAGATCGCGACCAATGCGGCTATCCCGCAAGCGCTCGCCTGCTATCGCGACGCCGCGCAAACCGCGCGCAAAGCCGCCGACTGAACCCGATGCGCGACCACCCGACTGACCTTGCCCTGGTCGGCGGGATGGACGCGGGCGGCATCGCGGCAGCGTTGGTTCTGGCGGGGTTCGCGGGCAGTTTCCTGCATTGCGCGGCGATGTGCGGCCCGTTTGTGATGGCGCAGACCTTGGCGCGGATGGAAGCCGCGTCGTTGCGGCGCCTACAGGGTGCTGTGCTGCTGCCCTATCATCTCGGGCGTGCGACCAGCTACATCCTGTTGGGCGCTTTGTTGGGTGCGCTTGGTGGCGCCATCGCCGATCTGCCGGGCGCGCGTTATGCGCTCGCGGCCGCATTGGGGCTCGCCGGCGTGTTGTTTGTGCTGCAAGCCTTCGGTCGCTCGGCCGCGACGATTGGCGGTTTTTGGCTGACCAACACCGTGCGCGGCTTGTTGGAAGCGCCCACGGGTTTGCGCGGCTACGCGTTGGGGGTTGCACTCGGCTTTTTGCCGTGCGGCTTTCTCTATGGCGCCCTTGCTGCAGCCGCAGGGGCGGGGTCTGCCGCCGGCGGAGCTTTGGCAATGGCGGGGTTTGTCATCGGCACCGCACCCGCACTCTTGGCGGTCGGATTTGCCGGTGCGATGGCCGCCAAACGCATGCGCACTTCCATGGGCCGCCTCGCACCGGCTTTGCTGCTGTTCAATGCGGGCGTGTTGTTCTGGCTCGGTTGGCGCGCCCTTGGTTGATCATGCGTCGTCGTGCACGACCACGTCTTTGTAGCAATGCCAGCTCGCATAGCCGATCAACGGCATCGTCACGGCAAGGCCTAGAAATGCCGGGATCATGCCGAAGCCCGTGAAGGCGCAGATCAGCGCGGACCACAGCGCCATCGGCTTCGAGTTGGCGCGCACCGCTTCGATCGAGGTACCGATCGCGACCCAGATCGGCGTGCCGGGCCGGTCGAGCAGCATTGGGATCGACACGACCGAAATCGAGAATGTGATCGTCGCCAGCACGAAGCCCACGAAGCCGCCGACCAGCAGGAACGGCAACGATGCGGACGAAAATAGCGTGAGGTCGATGAGGTCCTGCAGATTGCCGCGCGGACTGCCGAAGAAGATCGCGAAGATCAGCGTCGCCATGCGCGTCCAGAACAGATTTATAAGCATGAGGACAAGACCCATATAGGCGACCTGCTCGATATTGCTTTTGAACGCCCCGATCGCGGCCCCTAGATCGGGGGCTTGGCCTTGGGCGATGCGTCGGCTCGTCTCGTAGAGCCCGACCGCCAGCAAAGGGGCCAGCAACATGAAGCCGGCTGCCAGCGGCAGCAGCAGATAGATCGACTCGGCCAAGAACAGCAGCAGCGCAATCGCACCGCCTGTCAGCACAAAAGCGCCGCCATAGGCCACGCTCACGCGGGGGGCGGCGGCCAAATCGCTCCAGCCCTGCGCAATCCAAATCCAGGGCCGATCCAGTGCGACCGCACGGATGCGTGGGACGGGTCCCACGATGATCGGGATTACGGGCTGCATAGCGATTTCCTCCGCCGTTTCAGGGAGTTTGAAGCAATTTTCCGTCGGCGCCTTGATGCAGGTCAATGCGCCCGGGCGACACGGGCAGCAATGTCGGCAGCATATGCGTCGCCGACTGTGCGGCGATCGGTAGCAAACGGGGGTAGATCACAATGGCATCGGCCAGCGTCGCCTTGGGCGGCATCAATGCGAACGCGGTTTCGGCGCACGACACGGCAGCCCCCGCCTACCACGACGACGTCATTCGGGCAGGCATGATCGCGACCGTCTTCTGGGGCGTGGTCGGCTTCCTCATGGGCAACGTCATCGCTTCGCAGCTCGCCTTCCCGGCGATGAATCTCGGCCTCGAATGGACGAGCTTCGGGCGCCTGCGGCCCGTGCACACCTCGGCCGTCATCTTCGCCTTCGGCGGCAACGCAATGATCGCCGCCTCGTTCTACATCGTGCAGCGCACCTGCCGCACGCCGTTGTTCCTGGGCTCGCTCGGGGCTTGGTGCGTGTTCTGGGGCTACCAGATTTTCATTCTGCTGGCGGCTTCGGGCTACGTGCTCGGCATCACCTCGGGCAAGGAATATGCCGAGCCCGAATGGTATGTCGATTTGTGGCTCACGCTCGTGTGGGTGCTCTATCTCGTCGTTTTTGCGGGCACTTTGATGCTGCGCCGCGAGCCGCACATCTACGTCGCCAACTGGTTCATCCTCGCCTTCATCGTCACCGTGGCGATGCTGCATATCGGCAACAACATCCAGGTGCCGGTCTCCTTCCTGGGCTGGAAGAGCTACACCGTGCCCGGCGGCGTGCAGGATGCGATGATCCAATGGTGGTACGGCCACAACGCAGTCGGCTTTTTCCTCACGGCCGCGTTCCTCGGCATGATGTATTATTTCATCCCGAAAGCTGCGAACCGCCCGGTCTATTCCTATCGTTTGTCGATCGTGCATTTCTGGTCGCTGATCTTCCTCTATATCTGGGCGGGTCCGCACCATCTGCACTACACCTCGCTGCCCGACTGGGCGCAAACGCTCGGCATGACCTTCTCGATCATGCTGTGGATGCCGTCCTGGGGCGGCATGATCAACGGCCTCATGACGCTGTCGGGCGCTTGGGACAAGCTGCGCACAGATCCCAGCTTGCGCTTCTCCGTGACGGCCCTCGCCTTCTACGGCATGTCGACCTTCGAAGGGCCGATGATGTCGATCAAGGCCGTCAACGCGCTCTCGCACTACACCGATTGGACCGTGGGCCACGTGCATTCGGGCGCCATGGGGTGGGTCGGCTTCATCACCTTCGGCATGCTCTATTGGCTCGTCCCTCAATTGTGGGGCCGTGCGGGTCTCTATTCGCAGCGCCTGGCCAACTGGCATTTCTGGATCGCGACCCTCGGCATCGTCTTCTACATCACCTCGATGTGGGTGTCGGGCATCATGCAGGGCCTCATGTGGCGCGCGTACGACGAATACGGGTTCCTGCAGTACTCGTTCTCCGAATCCGTCGCGGCGATGCATCCCTTCTACGTGATCCGGCTGTTGGGCGGGCTGCTCTACCTCGTTGGCGCCCTCATCATGGCCTACAACCTTTGGAAAACGGTTACGTCGGTCGCACCGGTCCGTGCCGCCACCGCAACCGCCTAGAATCGGGGAACCGAAAATGGCCTTCAGTCACGCGATACTCGAAAAAAACGTCGTCCTGCTCGCCGTTGCCACGCTGATTACGGTGGCGATCGGCGGCCTCGTGCAGATCGTGCCGCTCTTCACGATCGAACAGACGATCGAACGCGTGGAAGGGGTGCGCCCCTACTCGCCGCTCGAGCTTGCCGGGCGCAACATCTATGTGCGCGAAGGCTGCTATGTGTGCCACAGCCAGCAGGTGCGCCCGTTCCGCGACGAGATCGAACGCTACGGCCACTACAGCCTCGCGGCCGAGTCGATGTACGACCATCCGTTCCAATGGGGCTCCAAGCGCAACGGTCCCGACCTTGCGCGCGTCGGCGGCAAATATTCGGACGCGTGGCACGTCGCACATCTCATCAATCCGCGCGCCGTGGTGCCTGAATCGATCATGCCGGCCTACGCCTTCATGGCGACGCGCCCGCTGGCGTACGCCGACATCGGCGAGCATCTGCGCACGCTCAAGATCATCGGCGTGCCCTATTCGGACGAGATGGTCGCCAACGCCAAGGCCGATCTCGAAGCGCAGAAGAACCCCGACGCCGACACCGGCGCGTTGCTGAAGCGCTATCCCAAAGCGGTCGTGTCGGAATTCGCGGGCCCGGCCGGCCAAGTCACCGAAATGGACGCGCTCGTGGCCTATCTGCAGATGCTGGGCACGCTCGTCGATTTCCGCAACGTCAAACCCGAACAGCTGCGCCAGTAGCGGGAGCACGACCGATGGACCAAGCCCAGCTCATGGCGATTCTCGGCACGGTTTCGACCGTGTGGTTCTTCCTGTTCTTCGTGGCGATGCTCGCCTGGGTCTATTGGCCCAAGCACAAGGCGCGCATGGACCACCAAGCCCAGATTCCGCTGCGCGACGACCGTATCTGAAGGAACCCTGCAGATGCCGACCAAGATCGAAAAAGACGCCGTCACCGGGACCGACACCACGGGCCACGAATGGGACGGCATCAAGGAACTCAACACGCCGCTGCCCAAATGGTGGCTCTACACCTTCTACGCCACGATCCTGTGGGCGCTCGGCTATTTTGTGCTCTATCCGGCGTGGCCGGGCCTCTCGGGCCACACGACGGGCGTGCTGGGTTGGACGATGCGCGGCGAGATTTCCGAAAGCCTCGCGCAAGCAGCGGCAGCACAAGCGCCGTTCGTGAACCGCATCGATGCCGCAAGCCTTGAAGACATCGCCAAATCGACCGATCTGCGCAATTTCGCGATCGCGGGCGGGCGCTCGGTCTTCGCCGTCAATTGCGCGCCGTGCCACGGGGCGGGGGCTGCGGGCAGCAAAGGCTTCCCCAATCTCGTCGACGATAATTGGATCTGGGGTGGCACGCTCGACGACATCCACACGACGATCCAGAACGGCATTCGCAATTCCAACCCGGACTCGCGCATCTCGCAGATGCCGCGTTTCGGCGCGGACAAGATCCTCGATGCCAAGCAAATCGACGACGTCGCCGAATATGTGCTGTCGCTGTCGCGCCGCTCGCGCAACGCCGCCGCTGCCGAACGCGGTGCTGTCGTCTACAGCGAAAACTGCGAGGCCTGCCATCTGCAAGGCGGGGTTGGCAATGCCGAGATGGGGGCGCCGAGCCTCGCCGCCAACATCTGGCTCTATGGCGGCGACAAGGCCACGCTCGTCGAGACGATCACCAACTCGCGGGCGGGTGCGATGCCAGCTTGGACCGACCGGATCGATGCCGCGCGCATCAAGATGCTGACGGTCTATGTGCATTCGCTGGGCGGCGGCAAATGACGTCGTCCGCGGCACCAGGCGCGTGACGAAGATGGACGGCGGCGTGGCTCCGGGTCCGGCGCATGCGCCGGAGGTCGATTCGGCTGTTTCGATCAAGACGCAGAAAGCGGCGATGCCGCTCTATGCGAGCCGCATCAAGGTCCATCCCAAAAACGTCTCGGGCCTTTATCGCAACATCAAATGGGGCATGCTGGTCGCGTGCCTTGCGGTCTACTACATCGCCCCTTGGCTGCGCTGGGATCGCGGCCTCTTCGCGCCCGACCAGGCGATCCTGATCGATCTGCCGGGCCGGCGTGCCTATTTCTTCTTCCTCGAAATCTGGCCGCAGGAGGTCTACTTCCTGACCGGCATCCTGGTGCTGGCGGCGTTCGGGCTGTTTCTGGCAACCGCCTTGTTCGGGCGCATCTGGTGCGGCTATGCGTGCCCGCAGACCGTGTGGACCGACCTGTTCATGCTGGTCGAGCGCTGGATCGAGGGCGACCGCAATGCGCGCATCCGCCTCGACGCCGCTCCCGCTTCGTTTGGCAAATTCGCCAAGCGCACGGCCAAACACGCAAGCTGGATCGTGCTGTCGCTGGCGACGGGCGGGGCTTGTATTCTGTTTTTTGGCGACGCGCCTACTTTGCTGACCGAGCTCTTCACGGGCCGTGCCTCGGCGTCGGAATATTTCTTCGTTGGGCTGTTCGCGACGACGACCTACGTACTAGCGGGATTCGCGCGCGAGCAGGTCTGCACCTATATGTGCCCGTGGCCGCGCTTCCAAAGTGCGATGCTCGACGACCGCTCCTACGTCGTCACCTACGAGTCTTGGCGCGGCGAACCGCGCGGGCGGCTTGCCAAGAAGGCCGACGGCTCGGATCCGTTCGTCGGGCGCGGCGACTGCGTGGACTGCAACGCGTGCGTCGCCACATGCCCGACCGGCATCGACATTCGCGACGGCCAGCAGCTTGAATGCATCGGCTGCGGCCTGTGCATCGATGCGTGCAACGCGGTCATGGACAAGGTCGGCCGGCCGCGCAGCCTCATCCGCTTCGACACGCTCGACAACCAACGCGCCCGCGCCGAGGGCCGCGCACCCGTCCATCGCCTGATCCGCGCGCGCACGGTGCTCTACACGCTGCTGCTGGCGGTCGTCGGTAGCATCATGCTGGTCGGAGTGGTGTTTCGCAGCACGGTCGAACTCACGGTCCAGCGCGACCGCAATCCGCTCTATGTGCGCCTCGTCGACGGCAGCGTGCGCAATGCCTACACGGTGCATGTGCTGAACAAGACGCACAATATGCGCGACTACACGCTCGCCCTCGAAGGCCTGCCGACGGCACGGCTCTCGATGGTGGGCGGCGAGGGCGCCGGCGACAGGCTCGTGCTGTCGGCCAAGCCCGACCAGGTCGCAAGCTACCGCGTGTTCGTGACCTTGCCCGACGGTGCGGCTACGAAGCACGAATCGACGCAGATCGAATTCAAGCTGCGCGCCGCCGACGGGCGCGACCGCACCGAACGCGAAACCGTCTTCATCGCCCCGCCAAACTAGGGAGCCACTGCCATGCTCACGCAATCCGCAATCGATCTTCGCAACCGCTACCTGTGGCTCGTCTTTCCGGCCATGTTCGCGATCGTACTGGCGGCGAATGTGGTGCTTGTCTATTTCGCGCTCGCAAGCTGGCCGGGCCTGGCATACGAAAATCCGTCCGAGCGCGGCCGCAAGTTCAATCAAGTTCTGCAGGCCGAAGAGAAAGCGCATGGACTCGGCTGGCGCTTCGCGCTGCGCTATGTTGATCGGTCCGTCGAAGTGCGCATCGTCGATGCAAGCGGTGCGGCCCTCGACGATCTGGCGCTGACGGGCACGTTGGTTCGTCCTTTGGGCGAGATTGCCGACACGCGGCTTGTTTTCGGCGTCGTCGCACCGGGGGTTTATCGCGCGCCCGTCGATCTCGTCGCCCCCGGCCAATGGGAAGTGCGGGTTGCCGCCATGCGCGGCGACGCGCGCGCGCATGAAGCTGTGCGCTTCGTCGTGCGCTAGCCAGGGAGCATCGCCATGGCGCCTCTCGACGGTTCGACCGGCATCGTTGCGCAGACGACAAGCTGTTTGCATTGCGCAAGCCCGGTTGCCGAGGCGGATGCGCGCTTCTGCTGCACGGGCTGCGAAGCGGCCTACGAGGCCGTGCAGGGTCTGGGCCTCGAGGCGTTCTATCGCCGCCGCACGCTTGGCGCCGAGGCGCGCAAACTGCGGCCCGAGCCCACGCCCGACTACGACTATGCGCAGCGCGTGCATTTGGCGGCAGACGGTTTGGCCACGCTGCATCTGATGGTCGACGGGATGCAATGTGCGGCCTGCGCCTGGCTCATCGAAAGCGTGTATGCGCGCGATGCGGATGTGGCCGATGCGCGCGTCAATCTTTCGACCGGCCGCATGGTGCTCAAATGGCGCGGCGATGCCGACAGCGCGGACGACCTCGTCGGGCGTGTCGCACGCCTTGGGTTCCGTCTCGTGCCGTACGATCCGGGTTGCCTCGGCACGGTTGCTGAAGTCGAAGAGATGCGGCTTTTGAAGGCGCTTGGCGTTGCGGGCTTCGGTGCCGGCAACGTGATGATGCTGTCGGTCGCCGTCTGGGTCGGCATCGATATGGGCCCAGCGACCAAAGACTTGCTGCATTGGGTGTCGGCGCTGATCGGCCTGCCCTGCATCTTCTACGCGGGCCTGCCGTTCTATCGTTCGGCCTGGGGCGCTTTAAGCGCCAAGCGCCTCAACATGGATGTGCCGATCGCGGTCGGTGTGACGATGACGGCCGCGATGAGCCTGTCCGAGACGCTGCGCGGCGGGCCCTACGCGTATTTCGATGCGGCCCTCACGCTGCTGTTCTTCCTGCTGGCCGGCCGCTATCTCGATGCGCGCGCGCGCGGCAAAGTGCGCGCGACGGCAACGCAGTTGCTGGCTTTGGCGGTGCGCCCTGTCACGGTCGTCGATGCGTCGGGCGCTTTGCGCAGCGTGGCGGCCGATGCGGTCGTACCGGGCGAGACCGTCTATGTGGCGTCGGGCGAGCGGATCGGCATCGACGGGCGCGTCGTGCAGGGCCAATCGCTCGTCGATGCGGCCCTCGTCACGGGTGAGGCCGTCCCGCAGGCCGTTGCACCCGGCGCCCAGGTGTTTGCGGGCATGGTCAATCTCGGTTCGGCCTTGCGCATCGTTGCGACTGCAACCGGCGAGGGCACATTGCTGGCCGAAATCGTGCGCCTCGTCGAAGCCGCCGAGCGTTCGCGCGGGCGCTATGTGGCGTTGGCCGAGCGCGTGACGCGCGCTTACGCACCTGTCGTGCATGCGACGGCACTTGCGACCTTCCTCGCTTGGTATTTCGGAGTCGGTGTGGATTGGCAGGTTGCCCTGCTCTACGCGGTGGCGACCTTGATCGTAACGTGCCCGTGCGCGTTGGGCTTGGCCGTGCCGGCCGTGCAGACGGTCGCAACCGGCCGCCTGCTCAAGAGCGGCATTCTGCTCAAGAACGCGACGGGGCTTGAGCGCCTGGCCGATATCGACATGGTCGTGTTCGACAAGACCGGCACGCTCACACAAGGCCAGCTTGTGCTGCGGCCCGATCCTGCTCGTGATCCCGCGTTGCTGCCCCTGGCGGCGAGCCTTGCGACCGCTTCGCGCCATCCGCTTGCACGCGCGCTGGCCGCTGCGTGCCCCGACCAGCCGATGGCGGCTGGCGTGGTCGAACATCCGGGCTTGGGTCTTGCGTGCGGCGACATGCGGCTCGGCAGCCGCATCTATTGCGGCATCGACGATGCGCTTGTCGGCCCTGCCGACGGGCCGGAGATTTGGTTTGCAACCGGCGACGGCAAGCCCTTGCGCTTTGCCTTCGACGATGCGTTGCGCGACGATGCAGCAGCGACGATTGCGGCGTTGCAGGCGCAGGGTTACGGCGTGGCGCTTTTGTCCGGCGACCGTGCCGAGGTCGTCGGCGACATTGCGAACAAGCTCGGCATTGCCGACTGGCAGGGTGGGGTCGATCCCGCCGGCAAGGCCGCGCGTTTGGCGCAGTTCGCGGCAGCTGGGCGCAATGTGCTGATGGTCGGCGACGGGCTCAACGATGCGCCGGCCTTGGCGGCGGCCTCTGCGTCTTTGTCGCCTGCGACGGGGACGGACGTCGCCCAGGTTGCGGCCGATGCCGTGTTCCAAGGGCGCGGGCTTGTCGCCGTGGTCGTGTTGCTGGCGGCCGCCCGCAAGGCGCGGCGGCTCATGCGCCAGAACATCGTCTTTTCGATTCTCTACAATGCGATCGCCGTCCCGCTCGCCATGCTCGGCATGGTCACGCCGCCCATCGCGGCGGCTTTGATGTCGAGCTCGTCGCTGGTTGTCGTCGCCAATGCGCTGCGCCTGTCGCGCGCCAAGGGAGAGTTCTGATGGAATCGCTGCTGATCTTGATCCCGGTGTCGCTGCTTGCGGCGGGCGTGGGGCTGGCGGCGTTCCTATGGTCGCTGCGCAGCGGCCAGTACGACGACATGGAAGGGGCGGCCAACCGCATCCTCTACGACGACGATGTGCCGCTGCCGCCGCGCAAACGTCAAAGTTAACCCCCGCGTTAATGCATCTTTGCGGCGATGTAGCGCGCGATCTCGTCGATCGCGTCGCGCTCGGCCGACGGCAATTCGGCAAAACCAGCTTCGACGATCAGTTCGTCGAGCGCATCGCCGCTGCGCTGGGCGCGCGCCAGATCGCGCACAACCGGATGCGCATTGCCGAGAACCGCGAGCGTTGCTTGGAATTTGGGCGTCATGGGGCGGTCTGCCGCTTGATGCGAAATAGCCACTTGAACGCTGTACAAGTGATGCCGCTGCTTTGCTGTTTCAAGGGGTCTTGCGTAAAATGATACCGTTGAATTTGCCCGCAAACTTGTGGCAAATTTTTCGCAATGAGCGCGCTCGATCCTGAGATTCAAACCGCCTTAGCATTGGATTTGCAACGCTTTGGTCCTGCACCGGCGCATCTGCCGGGCGATCCCGCGGCGGCCCGGGCCGAGCAGGAGCGCCGCCGTGCGCCCTGGAATGTCGGCGGGCCGCAGATGGCGATCCAGCGCGATATTGTGATCACGCTGCCGGATCGGACGCTGACCGTTCGCCTCTATGTGCCCAAACTGCCGGCCGACGGGTTGGTGTTGTATCTGCACGGCGGCGGCTGGGTGATCGGCAGTCTCGAAACGCACGATCGCTTGACGCGCGCTCTGGCGGCCGCCTCAGGCCTCGCATTTCTGGCGATCGGCTATCGCAAAGCGCCCGAGCATCCTTATCCGGCCGCCCTCGAAGACACGCTCGACGTCTGCGATTGGCTGGCCGCCAATCCGGACATTCTGGGTTTCCCCGTGCGCATGGACCGGCTCGCCGTGGCTGGCGATTCGGCCGGGGCGACGATCGCCGTTGCCGCTGCAATGGCGCTGGGGGCGACGTCCAAGCCTGTGCCGATCGCCGTCGCCTCGATCTACGGCGCCCTCGACAGCGATCTCGATACGGTTTCGTATCTGATGCGCGGCGACGGACGATACGGACTTTCGCGCGCCAATATGGGGCTTTACTGGTCTTTGTACTGCGCCGATCCTGCGCGTCGGCGCGACGCTCTCGTGGCCCCGGCGCGCGCACCAGCAAACTATCTGGCCTATCTCAAGCGGCCCTTCCTGCTGGCGGCCGGGCTCGATCCGTTGCGCGACGACAGCCGCCGCATGCGCGATCTGCTGTTGGCGGCCGGCATCGATACGGCCTATGTCGAATTTCCGTGTGCGAACCACGGCTTTGCGCATTTGTCGTCGGTCTCGGCAGCGGCGCGTTCGGCGATCGCCGCCACGGCGAGCCATCTGCGCACGGCGTTCGACGCTCAGTAGGCCGGCTTGCCCAAGGCGCGCTCGCCGAGCGGCAGGGCGACGAGGGTCACGAACGCGACCGTGCCCAAATGCCAGACCAGCACCATTGTCGAAGTTTGCAGATGGTGGAACAGCTCGAGCCCGGCCGAGGCAAACGCAGCGGCCGCCAAGGCGCCCATGGCGAGCGTGCGCGACGGGGCAAGCGGGGCTGCTTTGCGCAGCATCAGCGCCATCGCGACGCCGAGTGCCGAGCCGGTCAGCACGATGAATTTGAAGCACGCCCAGCTCGTGCCGAAGGCGGCGGAGCCCATGTCGGACAATTCGGCCGCACAGCCGGTCCCAAGCGTGCCGAGCCACACGGCGAGCGGCAACGCCGGCAGCAATTCAATGGCGCGCTTGCTGCCCGGCACCGACATCTGGAAGGCGGCGAAAGCCGCCGTGAGGGCCACCAGAACCGACGCGATCCAGGGGATGGCGAAGGCCGGATCGGCGAAGCGGGCGGCAAGATCTTCGCGCGGCCCATGCATTGCCACCAACAGGCCGACGACGCCGGCGGCGAATGCCAGCCATTTGCCGGCACGCACTTCAGGCGACGCCAGGCGCTTCACGGGTGCGACCGCTTCGCTCAAAGCGGCGATGAGTTTGTCGGTAGGTGTCATCGGTCCTGTTCTTCTTCGCGTTTCCAGATCTTCCGCAGACTTGCAAGAGCGCGATGCGTTGCGACTTTCAGCGCGCCGACGGATTGTCCGGAAACGGCAGCCGCTTCGTTTAGGCTCAATTCGCGCAGTTTCAGCAATTCGACCGCTTGGCGCTGGCCGGCCGGCAACTCCGCCAGCCAACGCCGGATCGAGGCGGCCGCTTCCGACTTCTCTTTGTCACGGTTCGCAAGCGGATCGGCAAAGGTTTCGTGTGCCGTGTCGTCGAGCGGCGTTTCGTAGCGGTTGGCGGAATTGCGCCGCCGCCGCCAATCGACGGCCCGGCGCCGTGCGACCGCCACCAGCCACGGTTTGATCGGCCGTGCCGTGTCGTAGGTGTGGCGGATCGCGTGCAGGCTGATCAGCGTTTCCTGCGCCACGTCTTCGATCTGGTCGAACGGAATGCCGGTCCGCCCGATCACGATCCGCAAGAACGGCAGCACTTCGGACAGAAACCGACGATACGCTGCGGCATCGCCTGCCTGCGCACGCCCCATCAATTCCGGCCACGAATCGCTGTCCATCGCCGCGCACCATGGCATATTTGTGCGGCGCAAACAGCGATGCCGCAAGCCTAGGCGCCGAAATTCACCTGGGTGCCGCGAAGGCCTTGCCCAAACGGTTCGTTCGGGCTTGCGAATGTCCGCAAGGCGGCGTTTTGCGTTTCGGGTGGGCGCGGTTCGGTAATGGCCTTTTTGGCTTTTTCCACGTCCGTGCAATTGAAACACGCCACGCCATTGACGATTTCCACGACGGATTCTCCATCTTTCGAGAGGACGGCGCGCGTTTTGCGCCCCGCTACGTTCCCGTTTCGACAGTTCGGCCCTGTAGGTTACGTGGGGACAACACACAAAAACTGTCCCGTTTTTTGCATGCAGCGGGCACTCCAGGTCGGCCCTCCCCCCGCCGGGCCCCCGATTCAGGAGAAACATCGATGAAAACTGCGTTTTTTGTCGCCGCCGCTTTGGCGCTCGCCACCCCCGTTCTGGCGCAAGCCCCGGAACAGCCGAATGTCCGCCTGTCGCTCGATTGGGCCTTCCAGGGGCCGCAATCGGTATTCACCTATGCGGCCGAGAAGGGCTTCTTCCGCCAGGAAGGCCTCAACGTCACGATCGACCGCGGCATGGGCTCGGGCGACACGGTCACGCGCATCGCCTCGGGCGCCTACGACATGGGCTTCGGCGACATCAACCCGATGATCAAATTCTCGGCCGAGAATCCGGGCCGCGAACTGACGGCCGTCTACATCGCCTACGAGCAGGCGGCCCTTGCCGTGATGACGCTGAAGCGGACGGGCATCACCAACTTGAAGCAGCTCGAAGGCCGCAAGCTCGGTGCGCCCACGGTCGATGCCGGCCGCCAGATGTTCCCGGCGCTCGTCCAGGCCCAGAAGCTCGACCCGGCCAAGATCGAATGGGTCACGATGAACGCGCCCTTGCGCGAGCCGATGCTCTATCGCGGCGAGGTCGACGCGATCACGGGCTTTATCACCTCGGGCATCTTCTCGCTGAAGGCGCTGGGGGCCAAGGACGAGGACATCGTCACGTTCCGCTACCGCGAATTCGGCGTCGACGTCTATTCCTCGGCGATCTACACGACGCAGGATTTCGCCGCCAAGAATCCGCGCACCGTGGCCGCCATGGTGCGCGCCATCAATCGCGGCATGAAGGAGTCGATCCTCAATCCGCGCGAGGCGGCCGCTTCGCTCAAAACGCGCGACCAGCTCGTCGACCTTGCCCTCGAATACGACCGCCTGCTGCTGTCCTTGCGCGAGCTTGTGATGACGCCGCACACGCTGGCCAACGGCATGTCGGACGTGCGCGAAGACAAGATGCGCGAAAACATCCGCATCGTGAACGAGGCGTTCGAGGTCAAGAACAGCACGCTGACGCCGGGCAAGGTCTTCACCGATCGCTTCCTGCCGCCGAAGGCCGAACGCATGCTGCCGCAACTCGGCAGCTAGGCATTCTTCGCGTTCCGACGGTCACACAGCCGACTTGAAGGCGTGCCATGCTGGGTACCCTTCGAGTCGGCTGTTCCGATTCGGCCCCTTGACCGCTGCCAACGGAGACTGCACAAGCAGGCGATGCGCAGTCCGCCCGAAGATTTCTGGACGACCACGCTGGCGTTGACGGCACCCGCCTCGCTTGTGCTTGTCGTTTTTGCGGTGGCCCACCAAGTCTCGTGGCTGTGGGCGATCGTCGCCATTGCCGCCACCGGCCTGTGCACGGGCTGGCTCGTGCGCCGCCATCTCGAACGGCTCGCCCAGCACGCCGCCCGGCTCGAGGCACTCGCCAAAGGCGATCCGCCCAACGCGTTGGCCACATCCCAGGAAGAGGGCCCCACATCCCCCTTGGCCGAGGCGGTGGCGAAGCTCGAGCGCGCCATGCCCGAACGCGCCCAGCCGATGGCAAGCGAAGCCGCCCTCGAATCGATCGTCGATGCCTTGCCCTACGCGATCCTGCAGCTCGACAGCGACGAGCGCATCGTGCGCGCCAACACGGCCGCCCGCGCGTTGTTCGGCTCGGACCTCGAAGACAAACCCTTGGTGGCCTATCTGCGCGACCCCAGCACGCTCGATGCGGTGGCCGAAGCTTTGTCCGGCCGCCATCCGGAAGCGACCGAAGCGCGCCTGGCAGGCTCGGTCGAGCGTGCTTTGCGCGTGCGCGTCGTGCCTTTGCCGCGCCCGCTCGGCACCGCACCGGCGGCCCTCGTCGCGATCGCGGACGTCACGGCCGTGCAGCAGGCCGAACGCATGCGGCGCGACTTCGTGGCCAATGTCAGCCACGAGCTGCGCACCCCGCTTGCCACATTGACGGGCTTCATCGAAACCTTGCAGGGCCCCGCGCGCGACGATGCCGAGGCCCGCAAACGTTTCCTCGGCATCATGGATGCGCAGACCCAGCGCATGACCCGCATCGTCAAGGATCTGCTGTCGCTGTCGAAGATCGAAGAGCTCGAACACAGCCCGCCCGCCTCCTATGCCGACATCGGCAAGACGCTGCAGACGACGCTCGATTCGCTCGCACTCGCCGCCAAGGCGAAAAACACGGCGCTCGACGTGCACATCGCCGACATTATGCCGCCCGTGCGGGGCGACAGCGACCAGCTCGCCCAGGTGTTCCAGAACCTCGTCGACAACGCGATCAAATACGGCCGCAGCGGCGGCACGGTGCGCGTGCGTGCGGCCGTGGCCGCCCGCCTGCCGGCGGGTTTTGCCCCGCGTGCCGAGGCCTATGTCGAGATCACGGTGGCCGACGACGGCGAAGGGATCCCGCGCGAACATCTGCCGCGCCTGACCGAGCGTTTCTACCGCGTGGATGCCGGCCGCTCGCGCGACATGGGCGGAACGGGCCTCGGCCTCGCGATCGTCAAACACATCGTCAACCGCCATCGCGGGGCGCTCGACATCGCAAGCGAGATCGGCAAGGGCACGATTTTCTCGGTCTATTTGCCGATCGCCCCTGCCGCCGCCCAAAACGCCCGCGCGACCGGCACCTGACCTACGAAACATCCACGCAACATCTGCGCGACATCGACGCGACCTGCGCGCGACGTCTACGCGACATTCTTCCGGTCAACGCGTTGATTTTGCTTGATTCGTTGCGCAGATTTCGCAGAAATCCCGCGCGACCCTTCGAAGCGCCGGGCCAGGCAAAAACCTATTCACGATGTCAAACAGCACATGAAAGGCTAAACATCCTTTCAATGCTTATAATCTAACACAGGATCCGTGCCGTGTCACCGCTTCGATGCGTCGGCCGCAGCAGCGGGCGCGCGCACGAAGCCCTAGCTGCGCATGCAACTGGTGCGGTCGAAGCCGGGTGCCACGAACCGGTCGGGCACAAACAGCGTTTCCATGCGCCCGTCGCGCGTGCGCGTGAAGACCGGCACGGTCACCTGCGTCGTGTGCCGCGCCTCGCGCGCGATGCAATCGGCGAGTGCCGCCTCGGTCGCGGCTGCGTCCCGTTCGGCGTGCGCCCAGCGCTGCGCGCTGCAGGCCGCAAGCGCTGCCGCATTCGCATGACATGCCGCAATCCGGATCAAGCGACGCATTCCCATGGCCCTACAAGCTTAGCACGCATTGAGGAAAAGGCGAAAACACGCTACGAATAGCAGACAGGGGTGGTGCGGGCGTTGCGGCCATTCCGCAGGCAAGGGGCGCCGCTAGACTGACAGCAACGAGGATCTGAGATGTGGGCGATAAATAAATTCGCATTTCTCTCGCTGTTGCTTCTGGTGTCGCTGCAAGGCGCATACGCAAGCGCACTGGAGGACAAGGTTGGGCGCTGGCTGAAAGTTTGGATGAGCGAAGACGATGCGGTGTGCGGGAAGGTTTTCGACACTCTCGAACTGTCGCTGAATTCGGACCAGCGTCCCGAAACGCTCGACCCGATGTTCGTGGAATGGCGCGCTGCACCGGAGATAGGGATTGATGGACCCGATCGCTACAATCGAATTCCATTCGAAGTTGCCCAGGCCGACATTACAAATGCAGGCAGCAACTTCTATGTCGTCAGATGGCATTACTCGGACGCAACAGCAGAACATGCGGAGCAAATTTATATTTTTCCGAGCCGGAATCCGGAATCCGAGGAGCCAGTTGAAAAGTTTTTTGAATTCTTTGATCTGGAAGCAAATGCTCGAGAGATGCAGTTTGGGATCCCAATTGATCCCAACAACCCGAATATGCGCAAGATGATCAACCTATATGAAATTGTAAATTCTCGGCCAGCTCCGAGTGGACGGCACTGGCGCATTGATAAAGGCGTCGAGCTCAGCATTTTTAGGTTAGGCAACGCGACTTTTGTAATGTTCCAATTCTCGGAGGCCGGGAATTGGGCGGGGGATGGAGACTTCGGGTTTCGATACTATCGAAAAAGCCCTCGCACGCACGGCGGCGATGCTTGGGCAGGTGTTCTGAAGTTTACGCCGGATGGTCGGGCTGTGGCTGTTTGCCAGTTCCAACCAGTTCTATGAGTTGTGATTCCGGAATTCCGGCGGACACAATACTTAATTGCGTTCGACACGGAGGTTGGCGATGCCCAAGCGCGACATAGATGACGCGGCAGCGCATTGCGCATCTAAGGGCATTGGTAAAGGAAGGGATCGACGACCTCGATCGAGGTCGGTATGTCGAGTTGACGACCGACGACCTCGAAGCGCAGCTTGAACGACTCTTCGCAGAAAAATCGCCGTCTTTCGGCAAACGGCGTGTGCCGATACCTGAAATCAAGAAAAAGACTTAAGCAACGGCGTGCCAGCTTCGTTTGCCGTATTTGACGCGGACGAAGACGCCCTCCCCGCCGCGCCCGCTCACAAGCTCGCGAACAAGTCGCTCGGGTCGGCGACGCGCTTCACGACGGCTTCTTTGAGCTTGATGAGGGCGCGGTGTTCGATCTGGCGCACGCGTTCTTTGGAGATGCCGAGGCGGTCGCCGAGCGTTTCGAGCGTCACGTTGTCTTCGCCCAGGCGCCGTGCCTCGATGACCGCGCGCTCGCGCGCATTGAGATCGCCCAAGGCGGCGCGCAGCAGGTTCTTGCGCGCGTCCTCGTCGTGCAGCGACATCGTGGTTTCTTCGGGTGTCGGGCGGTCGTCGGCCAGCGCCGAGACCCAGGCGTTTTCGTTCTCGTCGCTGGCGGGCGCGTCGAGCGAACGGTCGCCGGCCGAGAGGCGGCCTTCCATCGTTTCGACGTCCGACAGATCGACGCGCAAACTGGTTGCGATCTGCTTGCGCTGCGCATCCGTCATGCGGTCCGACGACGGATCGTCGAGCTTGGCGCGCAGGCGGCGCAGATTGAAGAACAGGGATTTGTGCGCGGCCGTGGTGCCTGTGCGCACGATCGACCAATTGCGCAGCACGAAATCCTGAATCGCCGCGCGGATCCACCATTGCGCGTAGGTGGCAAAGCGCACGTCGCGCGATGGCTCGAAGCGCTGGGCGGCTTGCATCAAGCCGATATTGCCTTCTTGGATCAAATCGCCGACGGGCAGGCCGTAATGGCGGAATTTGAGCGCCATCGACACGACCATGCGCCCATAGGCGCCGACGAGCTCGGCCAAGGCCGTTTGGTTGCCGGTCTCGCGCCAAGCGAGGGCCAGTTCCATCTCGCGCGCGCGCTCGAGCATCGGCGTTTTCATCGCGCGGCGAATCACGATCAGATTGTCGCGCTGGGTATGGGCGTCGTCGAAATGGGCCATTCGAACGAACTTTCCGGCTATGCCCGGGGCGGCACCCCAGGTCTTGCCCCGCCATTAAGGGGGCTTACCGAACGTTTACGCGCTGGCCCAAAAATCGGATCACAGGAATTCCAAAAAACCCTATTCAGGCTTCTATTGTTTCAAGAATTTCGCCATCCGGCCCGATACTTGCCGCCAAAAGCGGGCCGCCGAAACCGCAGCCGCCGTCGAGCGTGAGGGTGAAGGGGCCTGCCGCACTGCCCGGATGGGTGGGCGCGTAGCCGCGCACGATGCGGGCATAGCTCTCGAAAGGTGCGTCGCGTTTGTCGAAGCCGCGCCCGCCCCACCACAACGCATCGCCCTGGGCCTCGAGCGGGCGGTCGAAATCGAGACCCGCGCTCACGAACAGGCGTTTGCCGATTTCGTCGGTCGCGGCTCGGCGCATGGCAAGCGTGAGTTCGCGGTGGCCCGGCTTCGCATCGAGACCGCGGCGCACGAGGCCGGTCCAGCGCGCTAAGGCGGTTGCACCCTCGCGCGCGGCCACGAGGCCCGCACGAATGTCGGCGCCGTAGGCTTCGAGTGTCGCAGCCAAACCCTGCTCGAGCATCCAGGCGAAGACCTCGCCGGGATTGACGGCGAAATGCAGCTGCAGGCATTTCTGCAGCATCTCTTCTTGCATGCCGCGCAGGAACACGACGTCGGCCGCGAAAAAGCCGGGCAGGGCCAGGATCTCGCGGCGCATGCGCAGCATTTCGTCGATGGCGGCACCAATGCCGGGGCCGCGGCCGAGCCAATTGCCGAGATAGACGAGCCGGTCGCCGGTTTGCCAGCGCTCGGCCAACGCCTCGTGCAGGCGCACGAGTTTTTCGTCCGACCCATGGATGCTCGAAACCGCCCACACGCGCTTGGCTTTGCGCAGCACGGCAAAACGTTCGTTCCGGGCAGTGCTGGTCGGGCGTGCGGGCGAGGACGAAGCCATTCGCGCAAAACTACCGTGCGCGCTCGCGCCGCCCCAAACAAAAAAGCCCCAAACGAAAAACCCCGCCGGCATGGGCCGGCGGGGTTTCGCAATTTGCAAAGAAACGACGTGTCGGCTTCAGGCAGCCTTCAGCATCGCTTCGAGGCGCTGCACGGCCACTTCTTCCGTGATCTTTTCGACGGCCGCGAATTCGCGCACCAGACGGTCGAGAGCCGCCTGGTACATCTGGCGTTCGCTGAACGACTGGTCGGGCTGGCCGGCATTGCGGTGCAGGTCGCGCACGACTTCGGCGATCGCCTTGGGGTCGCCCGAATTGATCTTGGCTTCGTATTCCTGCGCGCGGCGGCTCCACATGGTGCGGCGGATGCGCGCGCGCGCCTTCAGCGTGGCGAGCGCGTTCTGCATTTCCTTCTTCGTGCAAAGACGGCGCAGGCCCGAGGTTTTGGCCTTCATCATCGGCACGCGCAGCGTCATGCGATCCTTGTCGAACTGGATCACGAACAGACGCAGCTTGGTGCCCGCGATTTCCTGCGATTCGAGGCCGGTGATTTTGCCCACGCCATGGGTGGGGTACACGACGTGGTCGCCCACGGCAAAGCCCAGATCGTCGGTTTCGCGCACTGTCGTCTTGCGTAGCGTCATGGAAAAGCCGCTCCTTTCAGAACCGACCGGAAAAAAACCGGCCGGAATGTGCCACTCGTAAATCGGCCGTCGAACCCCGACACGCCCCTGGAGCAGCCCTCGGGCGGTTCATTTCACCATCTCTCCGCGGAGAATTGGCGAAAACCCCGCCGTTCCGATGTGCCAATTTGGCAAATCGGCCTTTGTCCATTTGAGCTAATCCCTTGTCCGGACAGCAAAAACGGCAATCGAGAAGCGGGCATCCTGGCCCGTCGGGATCCCCTGCCGGGGAGGAGGCCTGCGACGAAATTGCCACAGTCCGATAATTATTAAGCTATCACAAAAACGACGAAAAAGCACGCTTTACCCGCGCGTTTTTTGCACGGCTAAGGTCCTTTCGAGAGATTTTAGGGCTTGATTTCGGCCTGAACGCGACTTTTATGGGTTCCCAGTGCCGGGTTTAGGAGAAAAATACTTGTCGAACTTTCCCTCAACACCCTTCCAGGCATCGGCATCGGCGGGCGCATCTTTCTTGCGGCGCAGATTCGGCCATTTCTCGGCGTACTCGTTGTTGATCGCGATCCAGGGCTGGGCGGCGGGGTCGGTGTCGGGGCGGATCGCCTCGGCCGGGCATTCGGGCTCGCACACGCCGCAATCGATGCATTCGTCGGCCTTGATGACGAGCATGTTCTCGCCTTCGTAGAAGCAATCGACCGGGCACACTTCCACGCAGTCGGTGTACTTGCACTTGATGCAGCTGTCGTTGACGATATAGGTCATCGGGCTCTCTCTGGCCTTTACGCACGAACCGTTTCCGGCTGTTCGGGTAGCATAGCCGTTCGCCCTCGGCAACCCTGCGCCCAAAAGGGTCAAACCGCGTCGTAAAGATCGCGGTAGAGCGCTTGGCCTTGGGCGGCGTTGCCGCGTTTGGGCGCGAAACCCAATATCTCGACCGTGCGCAGCTTGTCGCCTTGGGTGAAGGTCAAAACGTCGCCTTGTTTGACCGCGTCGCCCTTGTCGAGGATGCGGCCGCGGCAGCGCACGCGGCCGGCTTCGAGCACGCTTTGCGCCTGGGCGCGCGAGCGGAAGAAGCGCGCGATCCACAGGAATTTGTCGGCGCGCATGCGCTCGAGTGTTTCGCCCTGTGTTTCGGCGTCGTTCATTTGCGCGCGATCCCCGACAGCACCGAAAAGGGCGAGGCGGCATCGCCCGGTGCCGCCTTCGGGCGCTTGCGCGCGGCCCCGCCGCGATGGGCCGCAAAGAGCAGTCCGTTTTCGCCCTGTACGCGCCGATAGCCGAGTGCGGCGACGACCGCCGGCAATGTCGCCGCCTCGCAATCGACGAGCTTGGACCAGGCCGGGTCGAGCGCGAACGGCCCGCCGCGCCCGGCCTGCAGCAGCGCTTGCGCGAGTTTTTCGAGCCGGTCGGCGCGCACGAACAAGGGGCCGGCGGGCAGATAGAGGCACGCCGCCATCAGGCCCGGCGGCTGCTCCGCGCGCGGAACGCTGAGTTTGCCCGACGGCGGCGGTGCGCCCTCGGCGCCGCAATGAATCGACCACAGCAAGGCGCGCAGCTTCGTCGATATGTGGTCTTTAAGCGCCGGCACATAGGCCGTGCGCACGCCGACATGCACGCCGATTGCGGCGAGACTGCCGCGCGCCGTGCGGTCCAGACTGTCGAGCGCGATCGTCGTGTCGGATGCGGCGATCGCCCCCAGCGATGCGGCCAACTCAAACGCAAGGCCGCGCGCGGCGGCGGGCAAGGGGGCCGTCTTGAGGCGCAAGAGCGGGGCCATATGCTGCTTGAGCCAGGTTTGCAGCCATTCGGCCAAGCGGCGCGACACGGCTTGGCGATGGGCGGGCTCGAGCAGGTCGGCCCGCGCGAGCTGGATTTCGGGCGCCAAGGCCTCGGCGCCCGCCGCGAGTCGCGCGACAGGCTGGCCATCCCACGCGATGCGCGCATCGGGGAGAAGCGAAAAAGCCGCATCGTCGTCGGCGACGAATTTCTGCACCCGCAGGCCCACGTCGCGGCGCAAGGCGCGGTTGGCGGCGGCGCGCAAAGCGCCAACCCCCATGTCCAGCGACGGGTCGGGGCGGAATTCGAACCCGTCGAGCTTGCCGGCCGGCATGCCTTCGACAAGCACGTCGCCCGAGGCCGTCACGGCCGCGAGCAATTCGCTGCCGTCGGCAAGCTTGCGCACGATCACGGCGTTGCGCCGGTCGACGAAGCGCTGCGTGAGCCGCTCGTGCAGCGCGTCCGACAGCCGGTCTTCGACCGCGCGCGCGCGCGCCTGCACGCCCTCGGCGTCGGCGATCCAGTCGGGTCGGTGCGAAACGTAGGTCCAGGTGCGGATCGCCGCGATCTGCTGCAGCAATTTGTCGATGTCGCCGTCGGCCGAGTCGATGCGCTCGATCTGGCGGTCGACCCAATCCTGCGGCAGGCGGCCCGCCGGCCCCGCAAGATGGCCGAAGATTTTGGCGAGCAGGCGCGGATGCGTGTCGGCCATCTGTTTGCGGAAATCGGGAATGCGCGCCACCTCCCACAGCAGGCCCACGCGCCCGCGCGACAGCGTGCGAATGTCCGCATCGCGTGCGAGGGCCTGCAGCGCGAGATGATCGTCGGCATCGCGCACGCGCACAAGTTCGGGCATCGGTGCGCGCCGGTCGAGCGTTTCGAGCAACCCGTCGAGCGTGCGGAAATCGAGATCGGAATTGCGCCAATAACAATGGGTGAGCGGCGGAAAGCGGTGCTCCTCGATCGCCTCGACGAGATCGGCATCGAGCGGGCCCACATCGGCCGTGGTGCCGAACGTGCCGTTCGTCATGTTGCGCCCGGCGCGCCCGGCGATCTGGCCGAGCTCGGGGGCGAGGAGCCGGCGCATATGGCGGCCGTCGAACTTGGCGGTGGCCGCAAACGCGACGTGGTCGATATCCATGTTGAGGCCCATGCCGATCGCGTCGGTCGCGATCAGATAGTCGACGTCGCCCGACTGGTACATGGCGACCTGCGCGTTGCGCGTGCGCGGGCTCAAAGCGCCGAACACGAGGGCGGCTCCGCCGCGCTGGCGGCGCACAAGTTCGGCGATCTCGTAGACCTCGGCGGCCGAAAACGCGACGATGGCGCTGCGCCGCGGCAGCCGCGTGATCTTGCGCGGGCCCGCATAGGTGAGCGTGGACAGGCGCGGGCGCACGACGAATTCGGCCTCGGGCACCAGGCGCCGGATCAAGGGGCGTGCCGATTCCGCCCCCATGAACATCGTTTCGTTGCGCCCACGCGCATGCAGGAGCCGATCGACGAAGACATGGCCGCGTTCGCGGTCGGCGATCATCTGGATTTCGTCGACCGCGAGGAAGCCCACTTCGCGCTCGATCGGCATCGCCTCGACCGTGCACACGAACCAGCGCGCATAGGGCGGCACGATGCGTTCCTCGCCCGTCACCAGGGCAACTTGCGAAGCGCCCTTGGCGGCGGCGATGCGTTCGTAGTTTTCGCGCGCCAAGAGGCGCAGCGGAAACCCGATCATGCCGGTGCGATGGCCGAGCATGCGCTCGACCGCCAGAAAGGTTTTGCCGGTGTTGGTCGGCCCCAGAACGGCCGTAACCTTGGTGTCGCGCATCGCGGCCTTGACTCTTGCCCGCCCGGCGGGCGAATTCAAGCGATGCTCATCGCCCAAATCTCGGACCTGCATATCCAGACCGACGGGAAATTCGCCTACGGCAAGGTCGATACCGTGTCGTACCTGACGCAGGCCGTGGCCGTGCTGAACGAACTCGACCCGCAGCCCGACATCGTGCTCGCCACCGGCGATCTCGTCGAACGCGGCTCGGCGGTCGAATACGGGCTCCTGCGCGAGATCCTGGCACCGCTCAAAGCGCCCTTGCTCGTCGTGCCCGGCAACCACGATGCGCGCGCGACGTTGAAGGCCGCGTTTCCGCATGCCGGCGGCGATCGCGTCGCCGACGGCGGCTTCTTCCACTATGCGGTCGACGATTTTCCGGTGCGGCTCGTGGCCGTCGATACTTCGGAACCCAAAAAACCCTGGGGCACGTTTTGCGACGCGCGTGCCGCGTGGCTCGAGGCTACCCTGGCGGCAGGGGGCTCGAAGCCCACGCTGATTTTCCAGCACCATCCGCCTTTTGCGACCGGAATCGCGCATATGGACAAGATGGGCCTGCGCGACGACGGGCGGCTGGCCGCCATCGTCAAGCGCTATCCCAATGTCGAGCGCGTGATGTGCGGCCATGTGCATCGCGCGATCCAGGTGCGTTTTGCCGGCACCATCGCGTCGATCTGCCCGTCGACCGCGCACCAGATTGCGCTCGATCTGCGCGAAGACTCGGCCGGCGGTTTCACCTTCGAGCCGCCGGGCCTGCAATTGCACCGCTGGACGGAAGCGACCGGCGTCGTCAGCCACACGCTGGCCACGGCGGGCGACCGGGCCATGATCCCGTTTCCGTGGGGCTGAAGCGGGTCTCTTGATTAAGGCCCGCGGCTCCCCTAGATAGCCCGGCAAAACAAGACCATCCGGAGCTACCGATGACCGAAAAACACGAATTCCAGGCGGAAGTGAGCCGCCTGCTCGAGATCGTCGCGCACTCGCTCTACAGCGAACGCCAGGTGTTCTTGCGCGAACTGATTTCGAACGCGTCCGACGCCTGCGACAAGCTGCGTTTCCTCGCCCAGCAGGACGGCACGCTCGCCGGCGACGATACGGATTTCGCCGTGATCCTCACGGCCGACGAGGCCGGAAAGACGCTGACCATCGCCGACAACGGTATCGGCATGGACCGCGACGATCTCGTGGCCAATCTCGGCACCATCGCGCGCTCGGGGACGGCCGCCTTCGTGAAGGCGCTCGATGCGGGCCAGCGCAAGGACATGCCGCTGATCGGCCAGTTCGGCGTCGGTTTCTATTCGGCCTTCATGGTCGCCGACAAGGTCGCGGTCGAATCGCGCAAGGCCGGCAGCGAGGCGGGCTGGCGCTGGGAATCCGACGGCAAGGGCAGCTACACGATCGACGCGATCGATCTGCCCAAGCGGGGTACTTCGATCAAGCTGCATCTCAAAGACGATGCGGCCGAGTTCCTCGACGCCGACAAGCTCGGCGAGATCGTGCGCCGCTATTCCGACCATATCGCGATCCCGATCAAGCTCGCCGACAAGACGCTGAACCGCGCCTCGGCTTTGTGGACGCGGTCCAAGAACGAAGTCACACCCGAGCAGCACACGGAATTCTATCGCCACCTCTCGCACGGGTTCGACGAACCCTGGGGCACGTTGCATTGGCGGGCCGAAGGCAAGATCGAATACACGGCGCTGCTCTACGTGCCGGGCATCCGGCCGTTCGATCTGTTCGCGCCCGAGCGAAAGCACGGCGTGAAGCTCTATGTGCGGCGCGTTTTCGTGAACGAAGCGCCCGAGGGGCTGGTGCCGCGCTATCTGCGTTTCCTGCGCGGCGTCGTCGACTCGGAAGATCTGCCGCTCAATGTGAGCCGCGAGATGCTGCAGAACAATCCGGTCGTGCGCCTGATCCGCCAGGGCATCACCGCGCGCGTGCTGGGCGAGCTCGAAAAGCGCGCCAAGGACGACGCCGATTCCTACGGCACGTTCTGGGATTCGTTCGGCGAAGCGATGAAAGAAGGCATTTTCGAAGATGCCGAAAACGGCGGCCGCGTGCTGTCGCTCGCCCGCTTCCGCACCACGACGGCCCCCGACAAATGGGTGGGCTTGGCCGAATACGTTTCGCGCATGAAGCCCGGCCAAGAGGCGATCTACTACATCGCCGGGGACGACGCGAAGACGGTCGCCAACAGCCCGCATCTCGAAGGCTTCGCCAAGCGCGGCATCGAAGTGCTGCTGCTGTCGGACCCCGTCGACGAATTCTGGATCGCGCAAACAGCCGACTTCGAAGGCAAGAAATTCGCGTCCGTCACGCGCGGCTCGGCCGACCTCGACAAGATCGCGGAAGCCGAAAAGCCCGAAGACGCCAAGAAAGACGACGCCACCCCGGACATAGCACCCTTGGTGGCTTTGTTCCGGCTGGCACTGGGCGACAGCGTCAAAGACGTGCGCGCGAGCCAGCGCCTCGCCGAAAGTGCCGTGTGTCTCGTCGCCGACGACAGCGACATGGACATTCATCTCGAGCGCATGCTGCGCCAGCACAAGCAGCTGCGCGCGGCGGCCAAGCGCATCCTCGAGCTCAACCCCGCGCATGCGCTGATCCAGGCCCTCGCCCGCAGCTTGCGCGAACAGGGCGACAATACGGCCGTGCAGGCGCGGGTGAGCGAAGTGGCCAAGCTGCTGTTCGACCAGGCGCGCATCGTCGAAGGCGACAAGCTCGACGACCCGTCCGCCTTCGCCAAACGCCTTGCGAGCACGCTTGCCGCCGGATTCGCCGCCGCTTGACCTAGATCATATCGGGCAGCCCGCCCTTCGCGGATAATGCGCGTCACGTCCCGACCCGCCTCGTTTTGGGGCGGGCCGGACTTCGCGCATCGATCCCGAAGGAGGAATGCCATGGATTTCAAATCGCTGCTGCCCAATGCGCGCGGTGTTTCGGCGAACGCACCCGCTTCCCGCGATCCGTTTGCGGCCATGCGCCGCGAGATGGACCGCATGTTCGACGATTTCGCGCGCGGCTGGCCCGCCCCGGCGGCGGGCACCGCGCCTTTCCTGAGCCCGGCCGCCGAAGTCTGCGAAACCGACGCGGGCGTCGAGTTCCATTTCGATCTGCCCGGCATCGATCCCAAAGACGTGGCCGTCGAAATCGCGGACGGCGTGCTGTCGGTCGCGGCCGAGCGCACGGTCGACGGCGACGGCGCCGCGGGCGAAAAGCGCACGCATCTGAGCGAGCGCGCCTACGGCAAATTCGTGCGCCGTTTCGAATTGCCGTTCGACGTCGATCCGGCGCGCATCGAAGCGCGTTTCGACAACGGCGTGCTGTGCGTGCGCGTGCCGCGCCCGGCCGAAGCCGAACGCCGGACGATCAAAGTCGCGGTCAAGAGCGGTTGAGGGCGTTTCACCTTCAAGCCTATTGAATCTGGCGCCCGAGCGAGGCTTTATTGACGCCATGCCGCAAGCCTCGCTCGACCGTCACTCGCCGTTCCCGTCCGAAGCGCCGACCCGCGCCGACGCCAAAGCCATGGACGCCAACGACCCGCTGGGCCGGGCGCGCGACCATTTTCTGCTGCCCGCGGGCCTTGTCTATCTCGACGGCAATTCGCTGGGTCCGCTGCCGCGCCTCGCTCCCAACCGCCTCTTCGAGGCGATGCGCCAGGAATGGGGCGAAGACCTCATCGCGGGCTGGACCAAACATGGCTGGATGCAATTGCCGCTCGCGCTGGGCGACAAGATCGGCCGCCTGATCGGCGCACCCGAAGGTACGGTCGCGGCGTGCGACACGACTTCGCTCAATCTCTACAAGCTCGTGGCGGCGGCCGTGGCCGAGCGGCCCAAGCGGCGCACGATCCTCTCCGACCGCGGCAATTTCCCGACCGATCTCTACATGGCCGACGGGCTGTTCAAGCAATTGGGCCAGGGCCACAAGCTGAAGCTCGTCGACAACGCGGCCGAAATCGTCGAGGCGATCGACGACGACACCGTCGCGGTGATGCTCGGCCATGTCGATTACCGTACCGGCGAATTGCACGACATGGCGGCGATCACGCGCGCGGCCCATGCCAAGGGCGCTTTGGCGATCTGGGATCTTGCGCATTCGGCAGGTGCGTTGCCGGTGGACCTCACGGGCTGCGACGTCGATTACGCGGTCGGCTGCGGCTACAAATATCTGAATGGCGGGCCGGGCGCGCCGGCGTTCCTCTATGTGGCCAAGCGCCTGCAGGCGAGTTTCCGCCAGCCGCTGCAAGGCTGGCTCGGCCACGCGGCCCCGTTCAAATTCGAAACCGATTTCCGTCCGGCCGAGGGCATGCAGCGCGCGATCGTGTCGTCGCCTTCGATCCTCTCCTTGCGTACGCTCGAATGCGGCGTGGATGCGATGCTGCGCTGGAAGATGGAAGACATCCGTTCGAAATCCGAGGCGCTGACCGAGATTTTCCGCATCCTGATCGATTCGGTCGGCGAAAAGCTCGGCCTTGCGCGCGTGAGCCCGCGCGATTTCGACAAGCGCGGCAGCCAGCTCTGCTACAGCCATCCCAAGGGCTACGAAATCGTGCAGGCTTTGATCGAGCGGCGCGTGATCGGCGATTTCCGCATGCCGGACATCATGCGCTTCGGCTTCGCACCCCTTTATCTGCGCTATGTCGACGTGTGGGACGCCGCCGCCAATCTCGCCGACGTCATCGAAACGCGCGCCTTCGAGGATCCCAAATTCGCGGTTCGCGCTGCGGTCACGTAATGGCCCCGCACTTCCAATGACCGGCGACACGCCCGACGCAGCCCACAAGGATTTCGCCGCGTCGATGAGCTACGGCGACTATCTGTCGCTCGACTCGTTGCTGGGCGCGCAAAAGCCCTTGTCGGGCGATCCCAACGAATTGCTGTTCATCGTGCAGCACCAGACGAGCGAGCTTTGGATGAAGCTCGTCATCGACGAAATGAAACGCGCGCGCGCTTGCGTGGCGGCCGACGATCTCGGTCCCGCCTTCAAGGGGCTTGCGCGCGTGGCGCGTATTTTCGCGCAGCTTATCCAGGCGTGGGACGTGCTTGCGACGATGACGCCCAGCGAATACAGCGCGTTTCGCGCCAGCCTCGGTCATTCCTCGGGCTTCCAGAGCTACCAGTACCGGCTCATCGAATTCATGTGCGGCAACAAGGATGCGCGTTTCCTCGCCGCCCACCGCCATCGCGCCGATATTTTTTCGACACTCGAAAACGCATTGGCCGAACCCTCGCTCTACGACGAGGCGATCCTGCTGCTCGCCCGCCGCGGCTTTGCGCTCGATGCCGCCGCCACCGCGCGCGATTGGCGCCTTCCTTACGCGCCCAACGCCTCGGTCGAGGCGGCCTGGGCGGAAATCTATCGCGACACCAAACGCCATTTCGATCTCTACGAACTCGCCGAAGAACTCGTCGATCTCGAAGATGGTTTGCGCCAATGGCGATTCCGGCACGTGACGACCGTCGAACGCGTGATCGGCTTCAAGCGCGGCACGGGCGGGACGGCCGGCGTGGGCTATCTCAAAAAGCTCCTCGACATCCGCCTGTTCCCCGAATTGTGGGACGTGCGCACGGGGCTGTAGGCGGGAATAGCGCAAGCAGGTGCGGCGTTGTGCAGGCGAACCGACGGAGGGTTCGAGATGCGCGCCAAAGCCTTGCTGATCGCAGTCTTGCTGTTCGCCGTTCCGGCCGCGGCCCAGCCGCAAAGCCAGAACCAAACCGTGCCCCCCGAGCAATTGGCGCGCGAGGCGATCGAGCTGATGATCCAAGCGCTTGGCGCCATGATCGCCAATCTGCCGCAATACGCCGCCCCCGAAATCGACGCCGACGGCACCATCACGATCCGCCGCCTCAACCCGCCGCGTCTGGCGAAGCCAGTGCCGACCCCGTCGGGCCCGCAGGGCGGTATTCCGCTTTAGCCGAACAGATACGACGCGATCAGCAGCGTGACGGCGACGACGAGGGCGAAGAAGGTCGCCATCATGCCGTAGCGGCGGAATTTGAAATTCTCGGGCTCGTGCGACACGCCCCAGGCATGCACGACGCGGCCAAAGACGAGGCCGGCGCAGGCGATGTGCAGAAGGCCTTCGGGGGCGCCGCGGATTTCGGCAAACGCGAGCAGCAGCAGCACGAAGGGCGCGTATTCGGCGAAATTTGCGTGCACGCGCACATGCCGGTCGAGCGCCGTATCGCCCAAGGGGCCGATCGCTTTGCGGGCCGCGCGCCGGGCGCGGATCGCGCGACCGCTCAAGACCAGATAGAGCACGCCCAGCAGGGCCGCGTAGATCGGGACGATTTCAAGCGCCATGAAGCGATCTAGCCACAGGCGACTTGCGCGCGGCAAGCGCGATTGGGCAAGGTCGCGTCCATGTGGCACCGTCTTAAAGACTGGGCGCGTGCTTTGAAGCGCATGGCGCTCGCTTTGTGGATCGCGGCGCGCGATGCGCGCACGCCGCTTTTGGCCAAGCTCGTGGCGCTTGCGACGAGTGCTTATGCGTTCAGCCCTATCGATCTCATTCCCGACTTCGTGCCGGTGCTGGGCTTGCTCGACGATCTTGTGCTCGTTCCGGCCGGGCTGTGGCTCGCGGTGCGTTTGATCCCGCCCGCCTTGATGGCCGAATTCCGCCATGCGGCAGCGGCGGCCGACCGGCCCGTGAGCCGCATGGCGGCAGCCGCGATCGTGGCGGTGTGGATCCTATCGGCCGGTCTGTTGGCGTTGACGTTCGCCTGAAAACAAAAAGCCCCGAACTTGCCGTTCGGGGCTTTTGTCGTTCCGGCCTGGGCCGCAGCGTTTACGCGGCTTTGAGCAGGCCACGCAGCACGTAGGGCAGAATGCCGCCGTGGCGGTAATATTCGACCTCGTCGAGCGTGTCGATGCGGCACAGAAGATCGACGTCGAACTTCTCGCCCGAGGCGCGCGTGACGGTCATCTTGATCGTCATGCGCGGCTGGATGCCGCCCGCGATGCCCGAAATATCGACCGTCTCGGAGCCGTCGAGCTTGAGGGTCTGGCGCGTGGTGCCTTCCGGGAACTGCAAGGGCAGCACGCCCATGCCGACGAGGTTCGAGCGGTGGATGCGCTCGAAGCTCTCGACGACCACGGCCTTGACGCCCAACAGCATCGTGCCCTTGGCCGCCCAGTCGCGCGACGAACCCGTACCGTATTCTTTGCCCGCGAAGATCACGAGGGGCGTGTTGCGCGCCTTGTACTCGATGGCCGCCTCGTAGATCGACGTGACCTTGCCTTCCGGCATCAGCCGCGCCATGCCGCCCGACGTACCCGGGGCCGCCTCGTTCTTGAGGCGGATATTGGCAAACGTGCCGCGCATCATGATCTCGTGGTTGCCGCGCCGCGCGCCGAACGAGTTGAAATCGTCGGGCCGCACCTGGTGCTCGATCAGATAGTTGCCGGCAGGGCCGTCCTTTTTGATCGATCCGGCCGGGCTGATATGGTCGGTCGTGATCGAATCGCCGAGGATGGCGAGCGGGCGGGCCCCCTTGATGTCCGAGAAGCCGCCCGCTTCCTTGGGCAGATCTTCGAAATAGGGGGCGTGCTTCACGTAGGTCGAGCCCGGCTGCCATTTGTAGGTGAGGCCCGCCGACGTGCCCATGCTCTGCCAGTTCTTGTCGCCCTGGAAGACGTTCGCATAGCGGTCGCGGAACATCTTGGCCGAGAGATTGGCGCGCATCGTATCGGCGACGTCTTTGTTCGAGGGCCACACGTCCTTCAGGTAGACCGGGCCGTCCGTGCCCATGCCGAGCGGTTCGGTCGTGAGGTCTTTCAGCATCGAGCCTGCGAGCGCGTAGGCCACCACGAGCGGCGGCGAGGCGAGATAGTTCGCCTTTACCTGCGCATGCACGCGGCCTTCGAAATTGCGGTTGCCGGACAGCACGGCCGTGACGGTCAAATCGCCCGCGTCGATCGCTTCGGCGACCGCGTCGGGCAGGGGGCCCGAATTGCCGATGCAGGTCGTGCAGCCATAGCCTGCCAGCGTGAAGCCGAGCTGGTCGAGCGGGGCCTGCAGGCCGGCCGCGACCATATAGTCGGTCACGACTTGACTGCCCGGGGCGAACGACGTTTTGACCCAGGGCTGCACTTTGAGGCCCTTGGCGACCGCGTTGCGCGCGAGCAGGCCCGCTGCCACGAGGACGGCCGGATTCGACGTATTCGTGCACGAGGTGATGGCGGCGATGACGACGTCGCCGTTCTTGAGCGTGTAGCCGCCCGAGGCGACCTTGACCCCATCCTTGGCGTTCTTAGGGCTCGTGAGTTCAGGCAACGCTTTCTCGAAGCCGGCCTTGGCGGCCGACAGCAGCACGCGGTCCTGCGGGCGCTTCGGCCCCGCGAGCGACGGCTCGACCGAGCTCATGTCGAGCTCCATCGTGTCGGTGAAGACCGGGTCGGGCGAGTTTTCGTCGCGCCACATGCCCTGGGCCTTCGCGTAGGCTTCGACGAGCTTCACGCGCGCGGGATCGCGGCCGGTGAAGTTCAGATAGTTGATCGTTTCCTTGTCGACCGGGAAGAAGCCGCAGGTGGCGCCGTATTCGGGCGCCATGTTGGCGATCGTCGCACGGTCGGCGAGCGACAGCGTGTCGAGGCCGGGGCCGTAGAATTCGACGAATTTGTTGACCACACCCTTCTTGCGCAGCATCTGCGTGACCACGAGCACGAGGTCGGTCGCGGTCATGCCTTCGCGCAGACGGCCGGTGAGCTTGAAGCCGACCACTTCGGGGATCAGCATCGACACGGGCTGGCCCAGCATCGCGGCTTCGGCCTCGATCCCGCCCACGCCCCAGCCGAGCACGGCCATGCCGTTTACCATCGTCGTGTGGCTGTCGGTGCCGACGAGCGTGTCGGGATAGGCGTAGGTGGTACCGTCGCCGTCCTGCGTCCAGACGGTCTGGGCGAGATATTCGAGATTGACCTGGTGGCAAATGCCGGTACCCGGCGGCACCACGCGGAAATTCGAGAAGGCCGCAGCGCCCCAGCGCAGGAAGGCGTAACGCTCGCCGTTGCGCTCATATTCGAGTGCCACGTTCTTGGCGAAGCTGTCGGCCTTGCCGAAATTGTCGATCATGACCGAGTGGTCGATCACGAGATCGACCGGCGAGAGCGGATTGATCTTTTTGGCGTCGCCGCCCATGTCGACCATCGCGTCGCGCATGGCGGCCAAATCGACCACGGCCGGCACGCCGGTGAAATCCTGCATCAGCACGCGCGCCGGGCGATAGGCGATTTCGCGCGTCGATTTGCGCGCCTCGAGCCAGCCCGCCATGGCTTTGACGTCGTCCGTCGTGACCGTGCGCCCGTCTTCCCAGCGCAGCAGGTTTTCGAGCAGAACCTTGAGCGAATTGGGCAGCTTTTCGATGCCCTTGAGGCCCGCCGCCGCAGCCGCTTCGAGGCTGAAATAACTGTAGTTTTTGCCGTCGACCGTCAAGGTGCGGCGCGTTTTGAGCGTATCTTGTCCGAAACTGGGCACGAGCAAATCTCCCCTTTTGCGAGCGGCGTCGCACCGGCAATCCGGCGCGCGTGGCTGGCATAGCACGGCTGGCCGCGGGATTGAAGCGATGCGCCAGGGTGCAGGCCCGAGGCTAAACGACCTGTTAACCAATCCGATATTATTATAACTCATCGGTAACCAAGGCAGCGCCAGACTGTCGGCCGGCGCAACCGGGATTTGAGGATTTCGCAATTTCGATCGCGTCCAAAATTTCGCTGCCGCGATCCGCGGCGCGCAAGCGGCCCGCCTTCGCGCGCGGCTTCGATGCGCGTCGCCAGCGCCGGATTCTCGGCGTTTTTGCGGCCCTGCTCGTGGCGGCGGCGGCGTGGCTGTTTTCCGACCTGATGGCGGGGACCTATGCGCGCGCGAAAAACACGGCGCTGCGCGAGGCCGCCGCCGAAGCGCACGTGCTGCACGAACATGCTGCCAAAGCGCTCGATATTGCGACGTCGCTGCTGGTCAAAATCGGCGACGAACTCGAGCGCCTGCCCGACGATGCGGCCGCAAACGGGGCGGTGGCCCAGGTGCTGGCGCAAGCCCAGACCGTGCGCGCGGTCGTGCCGAGCCTGCGCGCGGTGCTTTTCCATCGTCTCGACGGCCGGATTTTCGGCGACGACGGTGCGGAACCCGGGCTGGCGGCCTTTCCCGACGCGCTGCTTGCAAACCCGCCTAGCCCCGTGCGGGTTGCGGCAGCGGCGGATGGCGGGCCGCAGATCGAGGTGATAAGGCGCGTGCGCAACGGCGCGCTTGTCGCCCGTGTCGATACCGATTTTCTGCGCGCCTACATGGCGGCATCGCCCGCAGACCCGGTCGTTGCCTTGCTGCAGGACTCCGCAGGCAACGTCGTTGCTGCGTATCCGCCGAGTTTCGCGGCCGAAGCGGCCGTCGCGCAAGCGCGCCCCGCGGTTGAAAACTGGATTGCGGCTGCCTTCAGCCGCGACCCCGGCTATCTGCTCGCGGCCTGCGATTTCGACGCGCTGCCGCTGCGCGTCGCCATCTTGGAGCGTCACGAATCGTATCTTGGGCCCTATCGGACCTTGATTGCGTTCAGAGCTGCGGCCACGGCCGTCGGCCTTGCCGTGCTGCTGGCTTTTGTCGCATTCGTGCATCGGCATTTTGCGTGGCTCGGCCGGCTCGATGCGTTGCGCGTGCGCGAGCGCCGCCGCATGCTGGCCGCCCAGCGCCGCCTGTACACGATCATCGATGCGATACCGGCCATCGTCAACGCCAAGGATCTCGAAGGGCGCTACACGCTCCTCAACGAGTTCGGCGCGCGCTTCTACGGCGTGTCTCAGTCGTATGCCATTGGGCGCAACCTCGAGGAACTGGCCGACGCAGAGTTTGCCGCCGAAATGCGGCGGCGCGAACACAAAGCCATGACGGAAGGCGTCGTCGTCAGCCATGAAGACAAGCACTTCATCGACGGGCGCGCGCAGAGTTTCTATGCCAAAAAGGTGCCATTGATAGGACCCGACGGCAAAACCGAGGGCGTTGTGACGGTGGCCGTCGACATCACCGAACTCAAGACCGTCGAGCGCAAGGCGATCGAGGCCGAAACGCTGCTGCGCGCCGCACTCGACTCGATCCCCGAAGGCTTCGCCGTGTTCGACGAAGACGACCGCCTGGTCATGGCCAACCGCACCTATGCGCAGATTTTCACGACCGGCGACGATCCGAACGCGCTTGTCGGACTTACGTTCGCCGATCTCGTGCGCGCATCGATGGCCAAGGGCGAGCCGCCCGAGCCGGGGTTCGAGGGCGAAGCCTGGGTCACCGAGCGCGTGCGCCGCCATCTTGAAGCCGACGGCGAGCCGCGTCTGCTGCAGGTCGCGGATGGGCGCTGGATCTCGACGTTCGAACGGCGGGTGCCGGGCATCGGCATTGTCGGTTTCCGTGCCGACGTGACGGAGGCGATCGAAACCCAGATCGCGCTGCGCCAGGCGCGCGACGCGGCCGAAGCCGCGAATCGCGCCAAATCGCAGTTCCTTGCCAACATGAGCCACGAGCTGCGCACGCCGCTCAACGCCATCATCGGCTTTTCCGAAGTCATCGAAGGCGAACTGTTCGGGCCGGTGGGCAACAAGCGCTATGCCGGCTACGCGCGCGACATTGCGGCCTCGGGCAAGCATCTCGTCGGGCTCATCGGCGACGTGCTCGACATGTCGAAAATCGAGGCGGGCGGCTACACGCTCGAGGAGGGCAATCTGTCGATCGCCGAATTCGCGCGCGACATGCTGCGCCTCATGCGCGGCCATGCGCAGGTCGCCAACGTCAAGCTGGCGCTCGAGATCGAGCCGGCTGCGGATCTGCGGCTTCGCGCCGACGGCCAGGCGCTGCGCCAGATCGCGATCAATCTGCTGTCGAACGCGATCAAGTTCAGCCATGCCGGCGGCCATGTGCAGATATCCGTGCGGCGCGTCGCCGACGGGCTCGAATTCACGGTCGCGGACAACGGCATCGGCATTGCGGACGACGCGCTGGCGCATGTGATCGAGCCGTTCCGTCAGGCGCACGGCATTGCCGGCAAATTCGGCGGCACGGGCCTCGGGCTGTCGATCAGCAAACGCCTTGCCGAGCTGCATGGCGGCCAGCTGCGGCTGGAAAGCAAGCTTGGGGCTGGCACCGCCGCGACCGTGTGGCTGCCCGCCTTCCGCTTGCGCGCGTTCGCGGAACCCAGAAAACGCGCCGTCGGGCGCTAGCGCGGCGTCACAGCGTCAAGTCGGGTGCCTGCGGCGCCAGAAATGCCGCAAGCCGCGCCAGCATCGCTTCCGCGGCCTGGAATTGCGGCTGGTGGGCGACACCCGGCACCTCCCAGGTTTCGCAACTGCCGCCGACCGCGCGGCCGATGCGCCGCAGCTGGTCGAGCGTGCCGTACTCGTCGTTCTCGCCCTGCACGGCCAATACGGGGGCCACAAGCGGCTTGAGATCGGCCTCGATGTTCCAGGCCGCAAACGGCGCCGACAGCCATGTCTCGGCCCAGGCCGCGAACAGCGCATCCGTCTGCTCGCCGTGGTAGCGCATGAGCCGGCTGCGCAGATCGGTCGTCTTGTAGAGCTCGACCGCCGCGCGAATGCCGGCGAGCGTCAGTTCCTCCACATAGACATGTGCGGCGATCGTAACGACGGCGCCGAAGCGGTCGGGGGCCGCGGCGCCCGCCAGCAACGCGATCGAGCCGCCGTCGGAATGGCCGACAAGATCCGCCTCGGCCGCGCCGAGCCGGTCCAGCAACGTCATCAGCGTCCGTGCTTCGTCGTGCAGATAATGCGGGGCGCGCGGGCCCGGCAACGGGTCGGCAGCGCCATGCCCGAGCCGCTCATAGACGATGCCCGGCCGCGCGATGCGCGCGCACAAGGCGGCCGGAAAGCCACGCCACAGCGCGATCGATCCCAGCGCTTCGTGCAGGAACACGACGGGCCGGCCGCCGGCAGATTCGTTGACGCGCTGCACGCGCACGGCGCCCGCACCGACGTTGCACGCGAAGATCGGGCTTTGCTTGACCAAGTTACCGCTTTCGAATTAAGTGGCAGGAAGAAAAGGGCATAAAAAACGATAGCCCGATTTGCCGCCAGGGAGCTACACGCCTGATCCGTCATGCGCATCTTGCACCTCCACACTCTGAAATGACCCCGGCGCGCGATCCCCGGCTCGATACGTTTCCGAAGCTGCTGGCGCACAATGTGCGGTCGCGCGGGGGCCGTCCGGCCATGCGCGAAAAGGATTTCGGCATCTGGCAGAGCTGGAGCTGGGCCGAAATGGCGACCGAGATTCGCCGCTTGGCCGCGGGATTCGCATCGCTGGGCGTGGCGCGCGGCGACAAGCTCGTGCTGGTCGGCGACAATCGGCCGCAGCTCTATTGGTCGATCTGTGCGGCCCAAATGCTCGGCGCCATTCCAGTCCCGGTCTACCAGGACGCGGTCGCCGACGAGATGGCCTATGTGATCGGCCATGCCGAAGCTTGGCTCGCCGTCGTCGAAGACCAGGAACAAGTCGACAAGCTGCTCGCGATCCGCGCCAAGACGGGCCTGCCGCGCACCATCGCCTACAACGATCCGCGCGGCATGCGCGGCTATGGCGACGAAGGTCTCGTCGCACTCGCCGACGTCTCGAAGCAGGGCGATGCGCGCATCGCCGCCGATCCGGGCTTTCTCGATGCCGAAATCGCCAAAGGCCAAGGCAGCGACCATTCGGTGATGCTCTACACGTCCGGCACCACGGGCCAGCCCAAGGGCGTGCTGCTGAGTTACGACAACGTGATCAAGACAGCGCAAAGTGCCGTCGATTTCGACCGCCTGACCGAAACCGACGACATCCTCGCCTATCTGCCGATGGCGTGGGTCGGCGACCATGTGTTCTCGTACGCGCAAGCCTATGTCGCCGGTTTCTGCGTGAGCTGCCCCGAATCGGGGGCCACCGTGATGACCGATCTGCGCGAGATCGGCCCGAGCTTCTTCTTCGCGCCGCCGCGCATCTTCGAGAACATCCTCACGCAAGTCTCGATCCGCATGGAAGATGCGAGCGCGCCCAAGCGCGCCATGTATCGCTATTTCATGCGGCTTGCCAAAACCACGGGCATTGCGCTGATGGACAAAAAGCCCGTCGGCCTCGCCGATCGGCTGCTCTATGCGCTGGGCGAGTTGCTGGTCTACGGGCCGCTCAAGAACACGCTGGGCTTCACCAAGATGCGCGTGGGCTATACGGCGGGCGAAGCGATCGGCCCCGACATTTTCGATTTCTACCGCTCGCTCGGCCTCAATCTCAAACAGCTCTACGGCATGACGGAGGCCAGCGTCTTCGTGTGCATGCAGCCCGACGGCCAGATCAAGGCCGACACGGTGGGGGTGCCCGCCCCCGGCGTGGAAATCAAGATCGCCGAAAACGGCGAAGTGCTCGTGAAGTCGCCCGGCATCTTCCAGAGCTATTTCAAGAACGACACGGCCACGCTCTCGGCCAAAACGCCGGACGGCTACTACCTGACCGGCGATGCCGGCTTCTTCGACAAAGACGGCCATCTCAAGATCATCGACCGCGCCAAAGACGTGGGCCGCCTGAGCGACGGCACCTTGTTCGCGCCCAAATACATCGAGAACAAACTCAAGTTTTTCAGCTACGTCAAAGAGGCCGTCGCTTTCGGCCACGGGCGCGATTTTGCGTCCTGCATCCTGTGCATCGATCTCGACGCGGTCGGCAATTGGGCCGAGCGCAAGGGCATTGCCTATGCCTCGTACCAGGAACTTGCCGCCAAGGCAGAAGTGCAGGCGCTGGCCCTCGAATGCGTCGAGCAGGTCAATCGCGATTTGGCCGAAGACGCCAATCTCGCCGGCAGCCAGATAAGGCGCTTCCTTTTGCTGCACAAGGAACTCGATGCCGACGACGGCGAACTCACGCGCACGCGCAAAGTGCGCCGCAGCTTCATCGCCGACCGCTACGCGCCGTTGGTCGACGGGCTCTATTCGGGCGCCGAGCGCGCGTTCATCTCGAGCGTAGTGACGTTCGAAGACGGTCGCACGGGCAAGATCGAAGCCGATCTCGCGATCCGCGACGTGCCGCGCTTTGCCGCCCACCGTCCGGCGATCGTGCCGCCGCCTGCGTTGCAGAAGGCGGGCTAGATATGGGCCGCGCGCATATCGCCCGCACGATCGGCGACACGCTGCTGAAAGTCGAGAATGTCAGCCTCGGATTCGGCGGCGTCAAAGCGCTGACCGACGTGTCGTTCGATATCGCCAAGGGCGAGATCCGCGCCATCATCGGGCCCAACGGCGCGGGCAAATCGTCGATGCTGAACTGCATCAACGGCTTCTACCAGCCGAGCCAGGGAAGCATTTCGTACAAGGGCGTGGTGCGCGGGGCCATGCGCCCCTACGAGGCCGCGCGCGGCGGCATTGCGCGCACCTTCCAGAACATCGCGTTGTTCAAGGGCATGTCCACGCTCGACAACATCATGACGGGCCGCTTGCTCAAGATGAAGCGCGGCTTTTTCTGGCAGTGCCTGCATTGGGGCCCGGCCCAGGCCGAAGAGATCGAACATCGCGAGACGGTCGAGCGTGTGATCGACTTCCTCGAAATCCAGGCGATCCGCAAGACCCCGGTCGGCCGCTTGCCCTACGGCCTGCAGAAGCGCGTCGAGCTCGGGCGGGCCCTTGCCGCCGAGCCCGAATTGCTCCTGCTCGACGAGCCGATGGCCGGCATGAATCTCGAGGAGAAAGAGGACATGTGCCGCTTCATCCTCGACGTGAACGAGCAGTTCGGCACCACGATCGCCCTCATCGAGCACGATATGGGCGTGGTCATGGACATTTCCGACCGCGTCGTCGTGCTCGAATACGGCCGCAAGATCGCCGACGGCACGCCCGACACGGTCAAAGCCGATCCCAAAGTGATCGCTGCCTATCTCGGCACCGGGCACGGTTGAAAGGTCCGCCATGGATTTCGCGATCGATTTTCTGTTCGAACCGCTGAAGGAGATTTGGGAATTCCCGATCTTCTTCGTCGAAGTCGTGGTCGGCGGCATTCTGACCGGCGTCATGTACAGCCTTGTGGCGCTGGGTTTCGTGCTGATCTTCAAGGCCTCGGGCGTGTTCAATTTCGCGCAAGGGGCGATGGTGCTGTGCGCGGCTCTCACCTTCGTGGGGTTCCACGAATTGGGCGTGCCGCAATGGCTGTCGCTGATCCTCACGCTTGGCGTCATGGTGGCGCTCGCCTTCGCGATCGAGCGCATCGTGCTGCGCCCGCTCGTGAACCAGGCGCCGATCATCCTGTTCATGGCCACGATCGGCATCACGTTTTTCATCGACGGCTTCTTCCAGATGGTCTGGGGCGAAGACGTGAAGCGCCTCGATATCGGCATTCCCAAAGAACCGCTCGAAATCGGCGGCGTGCTCGTGAACACGTTCGACATCGTGGCGGCCTTGGTGGCGGGCACGCTGGTGGGCGTGTTGGCGTTCTTCTTCCAGTCGACGCGCATCGGCCGGGCCTTGCGCGCCGTCGCCGACGACCATCAGGCGGCGCAATCGGTCGGCATTCCGTTGCAGACGATTTGGGTCATCGTGTGGTCGGTCGCCGGGATCGTGGCGCTGGTGGCCGGCATCATGTGGGGCTCGAAGCTCGGCGTGCAGTTCTCGCTGGCCTTGATCGCCCTCAAGGCGCTGCCGGTGCTGATCCTGGGCGGCTTCACCTCGATCCCGGGGGCGATCATCGGCGGGCTCATCATCGGCGTTGGCGAAAAGGTCGCCGAAGTGTTCTGGGCCGCCAAGATCGGCGGCGGCATCGAAGACTGGTTCGCCTACATCCTGGCGCTGTTCTTCCTGATGTTCCGGCCGCAAGGCCTGTTCGGCGAACGCATCATCGAGAGGGTTTGATCCCGTGCTCTACCGCGAAGCAGGCCAATTCAAGACGAGCTACTCGGCCGACCAGGGCATCTTCCCGATCCTGCAGGATCGCATCGGCATGGCGATCATTTTGGCCGTCGCGTTCGTGGCCGTGCCGATGGTCGCGAGCGACTATTTCCTGTCGACCATCTTCATCCCGTTTCTGGTTTTCTCGGTGGCGGCGATCGGGCTCAACATCCTCACCGGCTATTGCGGCCAGCTGAGCTTGGGCACGGGCGGCTTCATGGCGTGCGGGGCCTATGCCGCCTACAAATTCGCGACCGCGTTTCCCGAGCTCAATATCGTGATCGTGTTTTTGCTGTCGGGCGGCATTTCGGCGGCGGTGGGCGTGGTGTTCGGCGTGCCGTCGCTCCGCATCAAAGGTTTCTACCTTGCGGTCGCAACGCTCGCCTCTCAGTTCTTCTTGATTTGGCTGTTCACGAAGGTGCCGTGGTTCGTGAACTATTCGCCGTCGGGCGTGATTTCGGCCCCGCCGCGCGCCGTGTTCGGCTGGTACGTGACCGGGATCGAAGCCACGGCCGAGGCGAAATATCTTTTTTGCCTCACTTTTGTTGCCGTGCTGGCGTTGGTCGCCAAAAACCTCGTGCGCGGGCGCATCGGGCGGGCCTGGATGGCGATCCGCGACATGGATATTGCGGCCGAGATCATCGGCATTCGGCCCTTGCAGACCAAGCTTCTGGCGTTTGCCGTGTCGTCCTTCTATTGCGGCGTTGCCGGTGCGTTGTGGGCCTTCATCTACACAAGCTCGGTCGAAGCGCTCGCCTTCGACATCAACCGCTCGTTCCAGATCCTGTTCATGATCATCATCGGCGGGCTTGGCTCGATTTTGGGCGCGTTTTTGGGGGCGGCTTTCATCGTGCTGCTGCCGATTTTCTTGAGTGCCGTGCCGCAAGCCATGGGGGTGCCGGTCACGACCTCGACGCTGGCGCATTTGGAATTCATGATTTTCGGCGGGCTCATCGTATTTTTCCTGATCGTCGAGCCGCACGGGCTCGCCCGGCTGTGGCAGCTGGGGAAGGAAAAACTGCGGCTATGGCCCTTCCCGCATTGACGAATTCCGCCCTTTGGCGGCCTTGAATTGGCCGCAAACGCCCCCTAGTATCCCGGTAACTCAAACTCACATAAAAGGCGGAGACGCGAGAATGTCGAAGACGAGCATGGCAGCGGTCCTTGGTGCGGTCGGTTTGCTGGCGCTGCTGCCCGCGGGGGCCCAGGCGGCCGATGCGGCAGCCGGCGAGAACGTTTTCAAGCGCGTCTGCGCCACCTGCCACAACCCGACCGCCGAAGGTCCGCGCAAGCTCGGCCCCACGCTTGCCGGCATTGTCGGCCGCAAGTCCGGTTCGGTCGAAGGCTTCCGCTATTCGAAGGCCAACAGCGAAGCCAATATCGTGTGGACGACCGAAAAGCTCGATCCGTACCTCAAGAACCCGCGCGAAGTCGTGCCGGGCACGACGATGGCCTATGCGGGCCTGCGCAACGACGACGAGCGCGCCAATCTGATCGCGTATCTCGCGACCCTTAAATAGCTTCGGGAAAAGGCCGACGCGAACTGCGTGCGTCGTGCTTTAGCTTTATTTTACAGTCGTCTAGTGGAGGACGGAATCATGAAGGGTTTGGCAGCAGCTTTTGGTGTCGCCGTCGTCGGTTTGGCACTGATGGGTGTGTCGCAGGCGCAAGCGGCCGACGCGGCCGCAGGCGAGGGCGTGTTCAAGCGTGTTTGTTCGGTCTGCCACAACCCGACGGCCGAGGGGCCGCGCAAGCTTGGCCCCACTTTGGCGGGTGTGGTCGGGCGCAAGTCCGGGTCGGTGGAAGGTTTCCGCTATTCGAAGGCCAACGCCGAGTCCGGCATCGTCTGGACGCCGGACAAGCTCGACCCCTACATCAAGAACCCTCGTGAAGTGGTGCCCGGCACGGCCATGGCCTATGCGGGCCTGCGCAACGACGACGAGCGCGCCAATCTGATCGCGTATCTTGCGACGCTGAAATAACAGGCGCGCACTGCCGAACCGTCGGCTGCCGCACGCCGACAGCGACGGACCGTTCCGGGGGCCTTGCGGACGTACCGATCTTCGGGCGTCCGCAAGGCCCTTTGCCGTTCGAAGAGGCGGCGCGCATTGCTTCGGCCGCCGCCGCTTGAGGTTTCATCGCACATGCGCGCAAAAGCGTTTGGCAAGGGGCCTGGTACTGGCGTAGGGTGAGCGCTCAAGGTCGGTCAACGATCTGCCGGACACAATATCCGGCGCCATAGCTGCAACAGGGAGAATGCCCCATGAATTTCGCCCGCATTGGGTCTGCACTTGCGCTTGCGGCGTTTGTCGCGGCACCGTTCGCATTGCCGACGGCCGCCAACGCGCAAGCCAACGAGCAGTTCATTCCGTCGCTGTCGTACCGCACGGGTCCGTTCGGGCCCAACGGCACGCCGTTCGCCGACGGCTTCCTCGACTATTTCAAGATGATCAATGCCCGCGACGGCGGCATCAACGGCGTGCGCATCACCTACGAAGAATGCGAAACCGCCTACAACACCGATCGCGGCGTGGAATGCTACGAGCGCCTGAAGGCCAAGGGTCCGACGGGGGCCACGGCCATTGTGCCGCTCTCGACCGGCATCACCTACGCGCTCATCGAGCGCACGGCGCAAGACAAGATCCCGATGCTGACCTCGGGCTACGGCCGTTCGGACGGTTCTGATGGCCGCGTCTTCCCGTGGATGTTCACGCTGCCCGCGACCTACCATTCGCAGATGGACGCGATCCTGCAGTTCGTGAAGTCGAAGGAAAAAGGCAGCCTCAAGGGCAAGAAGATTTCGTTCATCTACCACGACAGCGCGTTCGGCAAGGAACCGCTGCCGGTGATCCAGCGCTTGGCCAAGGAAGAAGGCTTCGAGCTTTCGGAGTTCCCGGTGCCGAATCCGGGTGTGGAGCAGAAGGCGATCTGGCTGCGCATCGGCCGCCAGATCCGCCCGAACTACGTGATCATGTGGGGGTGGGGGGTCATGAACCCGACCGCCATCCAGGAAGCGGCGGCCGTGGGCTTCCCGCGCGACAAGTTCATCGGCGTGTGGTGGGCCGGCTCCGAGCAGGACGTGACCCCGCCCGGCGACGCGGCCAAGGGCTACATGGCCGCGAATTTCCACGGCACCGGCAAAGACTACAAATTCATGCGCGACATCGAAGCGACCGTGATCAAGGCGGGCCAGGGCACGGGCGAAGCGCGCCATGTCGGCACGGTTCTCTACAATCGCGGGGCGATCAATGCTGCGATGGTGGTCGAAGCCGTGCGCACCGCGCAGGAGCGCTACGGCAACAAGCCGATGACGGGCGAGCAGGTGCGCTGGGGCTTCGAAAACCTCAACCTGTCGCCGCAACGCCTCGCGGCGATGGGCTTCGAAGGTTTCATGCCGCCTTTGCGCACCTCGTGCGCCGACCATGAAGGCGGTGGGGTCGTTCGCATCCAGCAATGGGACGGCAAGGCCTGGAACTGGGTCTCGGAGTGGATCGAACCCAACCGTGCGGCTCTGCGCCAGGGTTACGAAGCCTCGTCGATGCAGTATGCACGCGAGAAGAACATCACGCCGCGCGATTGCGCGAATCAATCCTAAAGGCCCGCCTAAGTGGCCTAAGGCTTGACTGGGGGGCGGGCCGGCAACGGTCCGCCCTTTTTTCGTTTGCGGGACAGATGCGATGACAACCGACGCCGCCTTGCTCGAAAAGAAGCTGCAGAATCCGCCGCCGGCCCCGCTGTTGGCCGTGCGCAACATCGAAGTGATCTACGACCACGTCATTCTGGTGCTCAAAGGCGTGAGCCTCGAAGTGCCCAAGGGCGGCATCGTCGCCCTGCTGGGGGCCAACGGGGCCGGCAAATCGACGACGATCAAGTCGATTTCGAACCTGCTGCGCGCCGAGCGCGGCGAGGTGACGAAGGGCAGCGTGGAATACAAAGGCCAGCGCATCGACGGGCTCACGCCCAACGAGCTCGTGCGCCGCGGCGTGATCCAGGTCATGGAAGGCCGCCATTGTTTCGGCCATCTGACCGTCGAAGAAAATCTGCTCACGGGGGCGTACACGCGCCGCGACGGCCGTGCCGCGATCGCCGCCGACATGGAGATGGTCTACGGCTATTTCCCGCGCCTCAAGGAACGGCGCAAAAGCCAGGCCGGCTACACCTCGGGCGGCGAACAGCAGATGGTCGCGATGGGCCGTGCGATGATGTCGAAGCCCGAGACGATCCTGCTCGACGAACCCTCGATGGGCTTGGCCCCGCAGCTCGTCGAAGAAATCTTCGAGATCGTCGTGAAGCTCAACCGCGAGCAGAATGTTTCTTTTCTGTTGGCCGAGCAGAACACGTCGATCGCGTTGCGCCACGCCCATTACGGCTACATCCTGGAAAACGGCCGCGTGGTGCTGGACGGCACGGCCGAAGCTCTGCGCGGCAACGAAGACGTCAAAGAATTCTATCTCGGCGTCTCAGGCACAGGCCGCAAATCCTTCCGCGATATCAAACACTACAAACGCCGCAAGCGCTGGCTGGCGTAATTGCGCCCCGCGTGGCGATGGGCGGCGGCCAGCATTTCTTCGATGAGATCGCGCTGCGCCAAGCTGCCGCCGAAGCGTTCGTGCTCGGGCAGGACGGCACCCAAGGCTTCGATCGCAAACGGCCAGTCTTGTTTGGCGAATGCCAAAAAACCTTCGGCGGCGCGGGCGACCATCGGTTGGGCGGGGCCGCGCGTGCCGGTTCCGCGTGCTGCGCATTCGGCCTCGTCGCCGGCCATTGCGGCGGCGAGGGCGACATGCAGATCGACGAAGGCGAGGCCGGCGCGCGGGAACTCGGCCTTGCCGTAGGCGAGGACCTTGTCCCAGGCACCCGACGGCGGGGTGGCGCCCTTCAGGCTCGCACGCATCAGGAACGAGGCGGCGTCGGTCAATACATTGAGCGACGGGCCCCACAAGGCGCCGGGGGCGATATTGGCATCGTAGAGCGCCCAGGCGGTTGCCGTGTCGCCTGCGGCGAGCGCCCACAGCGCGCGGTGCCATTGGATATGGCAATGCAGCAGCCCTTCGCGCGGATACGAAGCGACAAAGTCGGACAGATAGCGCTGGCCTTCGGCTGTTTCGCCCGTCTCGTAATGCACATGCGCTCGGATGTGCGCGCCATGCGCATCGCGCGGGTTGAGCGCAAGTGCGCGCAGGATCTTCGCGCGCGCGGAGTCGATCGCACCGGTCTCGCAATGCGCAAAGGATTGCATGGCGAGGAACCACCAGTCTTCGCCGTAAGCATTGGCAAGGCCGTCGAGCAGGGCGCGCAATCGGGCCGCCCGGTCGTTCGCGCCGCTGAAGCCGTAAAGGCCGAACACGCCAACGCAGGGGCTGAGTGCCATCGCATCGCGCGGCCATTCGACGAGATGCGTGTGGATGGCGGCAAGAGCTGCCGGGCCTTGGCCGTCGAGCACCAAGCCTATGGCAGCAACATGGCTGGCCTCGCGGCCCGCGAGACGCGGGGCCAATTCGCGCGCTCGCGCGATTGCGGCTTTGGCGGCCGCCCGATTGCCGAAAATCTGGTGCGTGCGCGCGAGGCCCGCATAGCCAAGCGCAAATTCCGGATCGTGCGCCACGGAAGCTTCGAAGGCTTCGGCCGCACCGATATCGGCCGCGAACAGCGCATCGACCCCCGCGACGTAAAACGCGGCCGCCGTGGCGTCGGTCGCAAGCGCGTTGCCGTAGCGGTCGGTGGCCAAGTTCAAATCCTTTCGGCGACCCAATCCTCGATCAGGCGGCGCGCGATCGAATCGGCGCGCGGCAGGCGGAATTTCTCGGGATCGTGCGGGCCACGCAGGAAATCGCGCGTGACCCACATCGCATCGACAAGCTCTTCGCGGTCGATGACGAGTTCGGTCGTCAGCGCCTCGCCGTAGAATCCCAACATGATCGAGGCCGGGAACGGCCAGGGCTGCGAAGAATGGTAGCGCACCGCACCCACGCGCACGCCCGACTCTTCGAAGGTTTCGCGGCGCACGCAATCTTCGAGGCTCTCGCCCGGTTCGACGAAACCGGCGAGCGTGGAATACATCGCAAACGGAAAGCGCGCCGAGCGGCCGAGCAGGCATTTGTCGCCCGATACGATCAGCATGATCGTGGCGGGGTCGCTGCGCGGGAAATGGTCGGTGGCGCAGGCCGCATTCGTGCAGCTGCGCACATGGCCGGCCGCCTCGCTGCGCGTCGGTGCCCCGCACACGCCGCAGAAGAGATGGCGCTGGTTCCACCAGGCAAGGCCGCGCGCATAGGCCATGAGCCCGCCTTGCGCATGCGGCAAAGTGGCCCCGATCCCGCGCAGATCGACGAAACGCTCGGGCGGGGCGATGTGGGCGGCAAGCTCCGGCTCGTCGAGCTTGCTCGCATCGACCGCGAAATAGGGTGCGCCCTCGAGCTCGCCCAGATACATCGTCGGCAAGTCGAGATGCGCCAAGCTGTGCAAAGCGAGGAAGCCCGGGCCGGTTTCGAGGATCAGGCTGCGCGTGCGCCAGACCGGAACGGCCAAAGCGGTCGCGTGGGCCAGGCGGTCGGCCAAAAAGGCCGCATCGCGGCGTTTTTCGGCCTGTCTGTCGAGCGGTAGGCTCGCGTAGAAATTGGGTTTTTCCATGGTTGGCCCCATACATCGGGCGATTGCGGTGTCTCGTCAAGAGCGGCTTGGCGGCGGCGCCCAAGCGGGCTATATAGCAGGCGGGAGGTTGGCGGCGGACGAGCGCCTCGCCAACCCGGTCAGGTCCGGAAGGAAGCAGCCGTAACGAGTCTCCGCCCGGGTCGACGTCCAGCCTCCCACCCTTTTCCCTCCCGATAGCGACAGCGATGGCCGACGCGCAAGCCGCCCCCTATCAGGTCCTGGCCCGCAAATACCGGCCCACGCGGCTCTCCGACCTTGTCGGGCAAGAGGCGCTGGTGCGCACGCTGTCCAACGCGATCGAAACCGGGCGCATCGCGCACGCTTTCATGCTGACGGGCGTGCGCGGCGTCGGCAAAACCACGACCGCGCGCATCGTGGCGCGCGCCTTGAACTGCGTGGGTGCCGACGGCAAGGGCGGGCCCACGATCGACCCGTGCGGCGTGTGCGAACATTGCGTGGCGATCGCCGAGGACAAGCATCTCGACGTGATCGAGATCGACGCCGCCTCCAACAACGGCGTGCAGAATGTGCGCGAGCTCATCGAAGCCGTGCGCTACCGCCCGGTTTCGGCGCGCTACAAAATCTACATCGTGGACGAAGTCCACATGCTGTCGACGCAGGCGTGGAACGCGCTCTTGAAGACGCTCGAAGAGCCGCCCGCCCACGCCAAATTCCTGTTCGCGACGACCGAAATCCGCAAAGTGCCGGTGACGGTGCTGTCGCGCTGCCAGCGCTTCGATCTGCGCCGCTTCGACCAGGCCACGCTCGCGCGCCATCTGTCGCACATCGCCGAACTCGAAGGCCGCAAGATCGCGACCGGTGCTGCGGCCTTGCTGGCGCGCGCTGCCGACGGTTCGGCGCGCGACGGGCTGTCGCTGCTTGATCGCGCTTTGGCTGCCGTCGAAGGCGAAGTCGGCGAAGCGCAGATCCAGACATTGCTGGGCCTCGCCGACCGCGCGCAGATTTTCGATCTGTTCGAAGAAATCCTGAAAGGCGATGCGCCGGCGGCCCTCGCGCGCGCGGGCGATCTTTACGCGCGCGGTGCCGAGCCCTTGGTGGTTACGCAAGATCTTTTGGGCACCGCACACGCGCTGACGCGCTTCAAAGTGGCCCCTGCCTTGATCGACGAGGCGGGTCTGCCCGAGACCGAGCGCGTGCGCGGCCGTGCCATGGCCGAAGCGCTCGGTGTGCCCGTGCTCGCACGCGCATGGCAGATTCTGCTCAAAGGTCTTGGCGAGGTGCAGACCGCGCCGCAGCCGCTTGCCGCACTTGAGATGCTGATTGTGCGCCTCGCCTACGCCGCCAATTTGCCAAGCCCGGGCGACCTTGTCGAAAAACTCACCAAAGCTGGCGGCGATGGCGGTGCAGGTGCGCGTCCCGGCGGCGGAAGCGGCGGCGGCGGGGCCCCGCGCGCGATCGCGGGTGGGCGTGCGGCGACGGCCACAGCGATTCAGCCGCGCGATGCACCAATGGCCGATGCGGTTGCGGCCCCGCCGCAGAGTTTTGCCGAGCTGGTGGCGCTGGTGCAGGCCAAGCGCGAAGGTTTGCTCTACGGCGAACTCTATGGCCGCGTGCGGCTCGTGTCGTTCGCCCCGGGGCGCTTGTCGTTCGCTTATCCCAATGCGCCGCGCAATCTCACTTTGCCGACGCAGCTTGCCGAACGTTTGCGCGAATGGACCGGCCAGACCTGGCTCGTGACGCTGGAAACGCAAGCGGCGGGTGCGCCCACCTTGGCCGAGCAGGCGAACCAAGCGGTCGAAGACAAAAAGCGTGCTGCGGCCGAGCATCCGCTGGTGGCGGCCGTACTCGCGGCATTCGAGGGCTCGGCCATCGAAGCCGTGCGCGGCAACGAAGCAGCGGCCGCGGCCGTGCCCGAATTTGCGGCCCCCGCCCCGGTCGAAGCGGGCGACGATCTGTTCGGGTCCGACGGCGAAGAGACCTGGATCGTGCCGGACAATATGGAACAGGAGTACGAGCAATGAAGAATCTCGGCAATCTGATGAAGCAAGCCCAGCAGATGCAGAGCAAAATGGCCGAGATGCAGGAGAAGCTGGCTTCCCTCGAAGTCACCGGCCAGTCCGGCGGCGGCATGGTCGTGGCCACGCTGGGCGGCAAGGGCGACGTGCGCCGCGTCAAGATCGACAAGAGCTTGGTCGATCCCAACGACGTCGAAGTGCTCGAAGATCTGCTGGTCGCGGCCCTCAACGATGCGCGCGCCAAGGTCGATGCCGTGACGGCCGAACAGATGCGCGAAATGACGGGCGGGCTCAATCTGCCGCCGGGCATGAAGCTGCCCTTCTGAGGAAGCGCGTTTTCCGGCGATGAACGGTCCCGAAATCGAAGCGTTGGTAAGGCTCTTGGCGAAATTGCCGGGGCTGGGGCCGCGCTCGGCGCGCCGCGCGGCCCTGCAGCTCCTCAAAAAGAAAGACCTGCTGCTGCGCCCGCTTGCGACCGCTTTGACCCAGGCGGCCGACGCGATCGTGTCGTGCCGCGTGTGCGGCAATCTCGACACGCGCGATCCGTGCAGCGTGTGCGCCGACGATCGGCGCGACCGCGCCTTGGTCTGCGTCGTCGAAGACGTGGCCGACCTCTGGGCCATCGAACGCACGATGGGCTTCAAGGGCGTCTACCATGTGCTCGGCGGCACGCTATCGGCCCTCGACGGGCGCGGGCCGCAGGATCTGAACGTCGCAAGCCTCGTCGAACGCTGTGCGCGCGGCGACGTGCGCGAACTCGTTCTGGCGCTCAACGCGACGGTCGACGGGCAGACGACGTCGCATTACATCGCCGACCGTCTGAAGGATTCGCCGGTCGCGATCACGCGGCTGGCGCACGGCGTGCCTGTCGGCGGCGAGCTCGACTATCTCGACGACGGCACGCTGCTGGCGGCCCTCAAAGCGCGCCGGGCTTTGAGCTGAAGGGCGGGCTGCGCTAGTCTCGCCTATGCCCGACGCTATCGCTGCTTTGCCGCACCTCGATCTCGCGCGGCTGCCCACGCCGATCGAGGCGGCACCGCGGCTTGCGGCGTCTCTCGGCGTGGCGAATCTGTGGGTCAAGCGCGAAGATCTGAGCGGCACGGCCTTCGGCGGCAACAAATTGCGCCAATTGTCGCTGATCCTGGGTGCCGCCTGCGCCGACGGTGCCGATACGGTGATCGCAACGGCGGGCGTGCAGTCGAATTTCTGCCGCGCGCTCGCGGGCTCCGCCGCAAGCCTCGGCCTTGGCTGCGAATTGCTGCTGCGCGGATCCATTGCGGCCAAGCGCGAGGGCAATCTGCTGCTCGACCATATTTTCGGCGCCGCGGTTTCGTTCACGGCCGCGACCGATCCGTGGGATCCGGCCATCCGCGCCGAACTCGAAGCGATGGCCGACCGCGCGCGGGCGGCCGGCAAGCGGCCCGCGATCGTGCAGCTGACCGGCGAGTCGGCCGCGTTGGGCGTTGCGGGCTGGGTACTGGGGGCAGACGAAGTGCTGGCGCAGATCGATGCGCTGGCGGCGGCGCCCACGCATATGGTGGTGGCCTGCGGCTCGGCATTGACCTTGGCAGGGCTTGCGCTCGGCTTCAAACGAAGCGGCCGCGGCCCGCGTTTGTTCGGCGTGTCGGTGCAGCAACCGGCCGCACGCTTGCGCGCCTGGATCGTCGCGGCGGCTTCGCAAGGGGCGGCTCGGCTGGGTTTGGATGTGGCCCTTGCCGAAGACGACTTCGATCTGGTCGAAGCGGTCGGGCCCGGCTACGGCCAGCCCTCGCCCGAGGCGATCGCGGCCGTGCGCTTGGCCGGACGCCGCCAAGGTTGGGTGCTCGATCCGGTCTATACCGGCAAAGCCTTGGCCGGGCTGATCGCGGCGTGCGAAGCGGGGCAGATCCCGCGCGACGCAGCACCTTTGTTTTTGCATTCGGGCGGGGCGCCGGGCCTGTTCGCCAATGCGGCGGCTTTTGGAGAAAATGCATGAGCGGACCCGCCGAACTCGACATTCCGCTCGACCGGCCGGGGCGGATTTTCGGCGCCATGCGGCTGCCCTGGTCGCACGACGAATCGGCCTACGGGCAGATCGTCGTTCCCGTGATCGTGTTGAACGGTCGCCCGGGCCCGACCGTGCTGGCGGTCGCAGGCGTGCATGGCGACGAGTACGAGGGCCAGGTTGTGCTCGGCGATCTTGCGCGCGATCTTGATCCGGCATCGCTTGCCGGGCGCCTCATTCTCGTGCCCTCGGCCAATCTGCCGGCGGCAATGGTGGGGCGGCGCACCTCGCCCATCGACGGCGGCAATCTTGCGCGCGTGTTTCCAGGTCGCGGCGACGGCCCGCCGACGATGCAGATCGCCGAAGGCTTGATGCGGCTGCTGCTGCCGCACGCCGACTACGTGCTCGATCTGCATTCGGGCGGACGCACGCTTGAATATCTGCCGTGCGCATGGTCGCGCCTGCCGGGCGAGGCCTTGCAGCGCAAACAAACGCTCGATGCGCTGGCAGCGTTCGGCGCACCGGACGCGGGCGTGGTGCTGAAGCCGCAAAGCCAGGGCACGTTCCTTGCCGCCGCGCACAATGCCGGCAAGATTGCGATCTCCTCGGAGCTCGGCGGGGCGGGTGCGCTCACGCCCAAGACGCTTGCGATCGCGCGCACCGGCATATCGCGCTTCTTGGGCTATGCGGGCCTCGTGGGGCCGAAGCCCGCACCCGCACCGGTGCGCTTCCTGTCGGTCGAGCCGCAGCATTTTGTGCGCGCGCCCGGTCGCGGACTGTTCGAGCCGGCGGCGACATTGGGCGATGCGGTGCGCGCGGGCGATATCGCGGGCCGTCTGCACGATCTCGAACGGCCGGATCGTGCGCCCGAGATCGTGCGCTTTGCCGCCGACGGAATTCTGCTGTGCCGCCGTGCGCCGGCACCGGCCGAAATGGGCGACGTGCTTGCCCATCTCGGCCGGCCGGTCGAACCTGCCGAACTGCTTTAGCTCTGCAGCAGCGGGCGTACGCGCCGCGTGAGATCGTCCATTGCCGCCTGCGGCGTCTTCATGCCGAGGACGGCCGCTTCGGCTTCTTCCTTGAAGAAGTCGGCTGCGCGCTGCGCATTGTCGAAGGCGGGCATAGGCACACGCGCCACGCGCAGCACTTTGCGCTCGTCGTCGGCGAACGGCAGCTGGGCGCGCACGCGCGCATCGTCGTAAGTCGAGTTGCGCACGGGGCCGTTGCCGTTCAAGGCCGCGCGCAGCGTCGAATCCTTCGAGAGCATCGCGCGCATCAGGCTCCAGGCGCGCTCCTTGTTTTTGGCGTTCTTGGGAATCGCCATGCCCCAGAACTCGACCTTGGCCGGTGCGACCTCGAACTTGTTCGAAAACTCGCGCGAGATCGGGATCGTCGTCGTCTTGATCTTGCCCGGGAACTGCGAGCGCGCCGGATCGTTGTAGATCGCGTTGCGGCCCATCGAGTTCACGACCATCGCCGCACGCCCGGTCTGCATCCACACATTCACGTCTTCGGTGTTGATCGCCGTGAAGCTGCGCGGGAACGCACCCGCCACGAACAGATCGCGCAGCAGCGTGATCGCGTTGACCATCGGCTTTTCGTTGGCGACCACGCGCATGTCGGGCGTGATGAACTCGCCGTCCCAAGCGCGCGCAATGTCGATCACGTTGGGATAGGTGACGCCGGGCAGCACCAAGCCCACCACAGGCTGGCCGTTGCGCGACCAGGTGGTGCGGCGCGCGAATTCGGCAAGGTCTTCGATCGTGCGCGGCGGGCCCGAAATACCGCGCTCTTCGAAGAAGGTTTCGTTGTAGTGCATGCCGGACGAGGCATGCCGGAACGGCAGGCCGTAGAGCCGCCCGCCGACCTTGAGCCCGTCGAGCATGCCCGGGAACACGTCGCCGAGTTCTTCGATGGGCGCTTGGCGCATCAGATCGTCGAGCGGTTCGAACAAAGTCGCGATGCGCGGAGTTGCCTGCGTGTTCAGGATGAAGCCAATATCGACCGTGCTGTCGGCGAGCGAGGCTTCGCGCATCAGCCGGTCCTGCAACGGGCCGGTGTCGAACGTGACCCATTCGACCGTGGCGTTGTTTTCGCGCGCCCACGCTTCGGTGATGTCGCCGCCTTGCGCCCCCGTGGCGACGGTGCGGTGCACGCGGTGGGCAAAGATATTGACGCGGGCTTGCGTCTGCGCCCGCAAAGCGGGGGCGGCAAGTGCGAGGGCGGCACCGGCGAGAACCGCGCGGCGTCCGAGTTTCGTTTCGCGTTTCATGGCAATCACTCCTTCAAGGTCAGGGTGAAGAGAATTTTGGCCGACGCGCCCTTGGGCAGATCGGCGACGACGCGCAGGAAGTTTCCGAAATGCGCAATGCGCGCATGGGTGAGCGCACCTTCTTTGGCCGGGAATTTGAGCTTCGTGCCCTCGTCGACCCAGCGCATGCCGTCGGGCGAGATCTGCACGCGCGCGCGCGCGGCGGCGAGCTTGCCTTTGGCGCTGAGGCAGCGCAGCCACACGATGGCCTCGCCCGCCCAGCCGCATTCGTAGGGCTCGCTTGCAGCCGAGCCCGTCCAGGTTTCGTTGCGCGAAACAACGGCGGTGACGCATTGGCGCATCATGCGAATTCTCCCGAAAGGCAGACCGAGTCGACGTAGAACAAGGTGCGTTTGTCGGTATCGGCTTCGGCGAAGAAGCAAATATTGAGCATGCACCAGAGATTCCGCATGGCCGGCATCACGATGGGATCGACGCCCGAAATATCCCATTCGCGGTCGTTGCAGCGCAGCGACAGCGCGCGCATCGTGCGCAGGTCGAAATCGTAGCGCACATAGTGCCAGTTAACCTTGGTCGGGATCTCGTTGTAGCAGAGCTTCTGCTCGCCGCCCGGCAGGTCTTCCCAGTCGGTCGGGGCGAGATGGTAGTGCGTGACGGTCTTGCCTTCCGTGCCGAGCGGCTTGATCGCGGTCGTGCGCGACTTCGTCTGCCATTTCTGCAGATGCACGCCGTCGCTGGCATTGAGGAAGCGCACATGCGGCATCACGCGCGAACCCCCCTTTTCGAAGCCGGTCTGCAGATCGTAGAGAAAGCCCACCGAGCGCACGTCGGTTTCCGACAGGCGCAGCTCGGTCGCCTCGGGCTTGAACGTGAAATAAAATTCGAGGCGGATGGGCCCGGGCTCGCGGAAAGTGAGGCGCTTCAGCGCCACGTTCTGCGCGCCCTTCTTGGGCCGCGTCTGGATTTTGAGCGCGTAGTTGCCGTCGAAGGCGCCGTGCGTGCCGGAATCCCAGTTGGCGAGATTGGAAAGCTGCGGCTGGGTGTGCTGGGCGTAGCCCGGCAGCATCGAATCGAGCGTGTGCTCGTAGTTGCCCACGAGCTGCGTCCAGCCGCAGAAACCGTCGTCGAAATCGTCGAAGGCGATGATGCGCGACATCGGATCGAAGCGCGAAAGCTTCGGATTCGATTGCCGCAATGCGCGCGCGATGTCCATGTTCTATCCTTTTGTGGCGCCGGCGGTGAGGCCGGCTATGAGATATTTCTGGGCGAGAACGACGAAAGCGAGAATCGGCAGCAGCTGCACCGTCGTGGCGGCGAACAGAACGCCCCATTCGACGCCGTCGACCGCCCCGGTCATTTCCGAAAGCACCAAGGGGGCCGTCTTGGCTTTTGTGGTGGCGAAGATGAAGGCGAACAGAAATTCGTTCCACGCGAACACGACGACGAAGACGGCGACCGCGACCATGCCTTGCGCCGACAAAGGCAGGATCACGCGCCGGAACACGGCCCATACGCCGGCCCCGTCCACCATCGCCGCCTCGTCGAGCTCGCGCGGGATTTGGTCCACGAACGATTTCAAGATGAGCGTGCCCATCGACACGAAGAAGGTGGCGTAGAGCACGATCAGTATGAAATGCGTGTCGTTGAGGCGCAGGGCGTTGACCAGCGGGAACAGCGGCAGCGTCACGACGATGGGCGGGATCAAGCGGATGAAGATCATGAAAAACGCCGCCGCGGCGAGGGTCCGCGTGCGCTTGCGCGAATGCACGTAGGCGGCCATCGCACTCGCCAGCACGGCCAGCAAAGTCGCGCCCACCGCGACGATCAGGCTGTTGCCGAGATTGGCGAAAAAATCGGGCCAGCGCCGCCACAGGGCCGAATAGTTCTCGAAGGTCGGCGAGAACAGCCACACGGGCGGAAACACGAACACGTCGCGCGACGGTTTGAACGACGACAGCACGACGAGCGCGATCGGAAACGCCGACCACACCGCGACGGCGGCGAACGCGATCGCGCGCAGCACGCGCAAGGGCCAGGGCCTACGCATCGCCCGCCAGCGTGCGTTTGTAGACGACGTAGAGATAGGGGATGGCGAGCACGATCGAGCCCGTCACCATGAGCCATCCGGTCGCCGCGGCGATGCCGAATTCGTTGTAGCGGAACGCCTCCTGGTAGAGATAGACCGCCAGCACCTCGGTCGAGCGCGCGGGCCCGCCGCCCGTGACGAGCCACACTTCGGAGAACATCCGGAACGCAAAAATATAGCGGAACAGCACGGCGACCAGGATCGCCGGGACCAGGGCCGGCAGCGTCACGTAGCGGAATTGCTGCCAGGGCGTCGCCCCGTCGATGCGCGCGGCTTCGTAGAGGTCGGCGGGGATCGCCAGGCGTGCGGCATAGAGGATCAGGAAGGTGAAGGGCAGATGCAGCCACACCGACAGCGCGCACACCACGGCAAGCCCGTGGGCCGGAACGACGGCCCACTCGATCGTCGGCAGGCCGAGGGACGCGAGCGTCTGGCTGATCATGCCGACCGACGGATCCAGCATGAAGCGCCACATGACGACGGCGGCCACTTCCGAGATCGCGTAGGGCGCGAGCACGATCGAGATCAGCACGCGGCGCATCGGCACGCCGCCCGCAAACAGCAACGCGATCGCGAGCCCGAGCAGCAATTCCAGATAGACGACGATGTTGATGACGATCGCCGTATTGCCGAAAGCGCGCCAGAAATAGGGATCGCTCAAGACCGCGACGTAGTTCTTGAGGCCGACCCAACTGGGCGCTTTGCCGAAACTCGATTCGTTGAACGACAGCCAGAACACGTAGAGCGACGGCAGAAAGACGACGCCGATCAGCAGCGCCTGCACGGGGGCGACCATCGCCACATGGATCGGCGACACGCGGGCGGGATTGGCAAGCGCTGCGGTCATAGCGCCATCCCGCCATCGACGGGGATTTCCGCCCCGTTCACGTAGCCGCACGAATCCGAACAGAGGGCGACGGCAATGCCGGCACAGTCCTCAGGCGCGCCGAGGCGCCCGGCGGGGATGCGTGCCACGACGTTCGCGCGAAAGGCCGGATCGGCGAGCCGGGCGGTGTTGCGGTCGGTTTCGATCGCACCCGGCTTGATCGTGTTGAAGGTCACGCCCGCCGCACTGGCATGGCGTGCGAGCGTGCGCATCATCGCGGTCTGTGCCGCTTTGGTGGCGACGTAGACGAGGCAATCCCCGTTCGGATGGGTCTCCTGCACCGAGCCGATCGCCACGACGCGGCCCCAGCCGCGCGCCGCCATCGTCGGCACGAGGCGGGTCAGCAGCCGCACGCTTGCCGAAAAATTGACGGCCAATTGCGCGGCCTCGGCCTGCGGCGTGATGCGGTCCCACATCTCGCGAATCTCGGCCGACGCGCACAGCACCAGAATATCGACCCTGCCCATTGCGGCGACGGCCGCATCGTGGAGCCGGTCGGCGCCGCCCGCTTGCGCCAGATCCGCCGCATCGAAGCCAGCACACAGCACCCCGAGTTCCGCCTCCAGCGCGCCGTCGCGCTCGAGCCCGTGCAGAAATACGGTCGCACCCGCATCCGCAAACGCAACGGCGATCGCCCGGCCGATGCCGCGCGTCGAGCCCGTCACCAGAGCCTTGCGTCCGCGCATGCCGAAAGGTTCCCTCACAGCATCGCGCGCACCCGGCGCGTCGCGTCGGCCATCGCGCGCTCGGCCGGTTTCATGCCGAGCACGGCGGCCTGGCTCTCTTCGACGAACACATCGTGCGCGCGCGCTTGGTTGTCGAAGGCGGGCAGATGGATGCGCGCGGTCTTGAGCGCCAGCGCTTCGGCCGCCGCATGCGGCAAGGCGCTTGCGAAACTGGGCTCGGAATAGGTGGAAACGCGCACCGGCCCGTTGCCGTTGCGCGCCATTGCGAGCGTGCCCGCGCGCGACGACAGCGACCGCGCCAGATCCCACGCCGCACGCTTGTTCTTGGACGCGCGCGGAATGGCAAACGCCCAGTATTCGGTGGTGGACGCGTAGGCGACGCGCCCGGCCAGCGAAGCCGCCATCGGCACGGCGGCGGCCTTGATCTTGCCCGGATAGCGCGACTGGGCGGGATCGTTGTAGCTGACCAGACGCGCATAGGGGTTGATCGTCATGGCCGCACGGCCTTGCTGCATCCAGGTCGTGATCTCTTCGTTGTTCACGGCGGCGAAATTGCGCGGCAAGGCGCCGGCCTTGAAGAGATCGGCCAAGGCCTCGAGCGGTTTCACCATCGAAGGCTGGTCGGCGACGATGCGCATGTCGGCGGTCATGAAATCGCCGTCGAAAGCGCGTGCGATCGACAGGAAGTTCGACGCGAATACGGCGGTGAAGGCGAGCCCCACGACCGGCGTGCCGTCGGCGCGCACGAAGGTGAGGCGCTTGGCGACGTCCATCAGTTCTTCGAACGTCGTCGGCAGGGCCTTGATGCCGCGCTCTTCGAAGATCGCCTCGTTCCACACGAGACCGTTGGTGGCGTGGCGCATCGGCAGCGCGTGGAGGGCGCCGTTGACCCGCATCGGGTCGACGAGGCCGGCCGAGATGTCGTCGAAATCCTCGATCGGCGCTTCGCGCATGAAAGCGTCGAGCGGCTCGAACAAGGCGAGATTGCGCGGCACGGCGCGGCCGTTCAGCAGATAGGTGAGATCGAACGTGGTTTCGGCAAGGCTCGCCTCGCGCAGTAGGCGCTCTTGGATCGCGTTGACGTCGCCGAGCGTGACCCACGAAATGTCGTTGCCCGATTGGGCGCGCCACGCGGCCGTGGCGTCGCCGCCGGGGCCCGTGGTCGCGACCGTTTGGTGCACGCGATGGCCGAAGGCGGTGAGCGTGCGGGCTTGCGCGATCGCCGGACCGCCGAGTGCCGCAAGCGTGGCGGCACCGGTCGCGAGAAAGCGGCGGCGGTCGAGCTTGGGTTGGACGATACGCATGGGCGGTCCCCCTCTTTTTTCTGGTTACGACGCGCGAAACTTGGCCAAGGCTTTGCGATCGACTTCGACGCCGAGGCCGGGGCCTTGCGGTACTTCGAGCGTGCCGTCCACGAGCGACCGGCGGTCGCCGACCGGCGCCGTGGTGATTTCGTCGCGCAAGGGATTGTCGAACACCATGCATTCGAAAATGCGGAAGGCGGGCATGGCACTCGCCAGATGCAGGCTTGCCGCAACGCAGATGGCGCCCGACCAGCCGACATGCGGCGCGTAGCCGACATGGTGGGCGAAGGCGAGTTCGGCGATGCGGCGCGTTTCGGTGATGCCGCCCGAGCGTGCCACGTCGGGCTGAATGAGGTCGACAAGGCGTTCGGCGATCAGCTCGCGCGCCTGCCACACGGTGAAGTCGCTCTCGCCGGCCGCGAGCGGGCAGATGCCCAGCGCACGCAGGCGCCGATAGCCGTCGATATCTTCGGGCACGATCGGCTCTTCGAACCACGCATAGCCGTTGTCGTGCAGGCACTGCGCGATTTCGGCCGCCTCCTCGGGCGTATAGGCCCAGTTGGCATCGACGAAGAGCTGCGCCTTGTCGCCCACCAAAGCGGCGAGCTGGGCGATGCGCGCTTTGGCGCGCGCCACGGGTTTGCCGATTTTGACCTTGATCGTGCGGAAGCCGAGCGCGAGGGCGGCACGCGTTTCTTCGGCTGCCCCGGCATCGTCGGTCCAGTTGATCGAGGACGCATAGGCAGCGACGCGCGGGCGCGACAGGCCGCCCAGCAGCCGATGCACGGGCACGCCCATGCGCTTGCCCGCAATGTCCCACAAGGCGATGTCGACGCCCGCGATCGCTTCCAGCAACATGCCGCCCGAGCGGCCCGACAGGACGCGCCGCATTTCGCCGTGCAAGGCGGCGATGTCGGCACTGTCGCGGCCGATCAAAAGCGGGGCGAGCAATTTTTCGACGATGGCGGCGTAGGCGACCGATCCGGTGCGCCCCAAACACTCGCCCCAGCCCACGAGGCCGTCGGCGGTGACGATCTCGACGATCACGAGCTCGATTTCGGGGAAGGCGCGCGCTCCCGTCGTCTGCGTCTTGGGCAGCTTGCATTTCAGCGGATGGGCAATCACGCGCGCGATGGCGCCCGCAGCTAGGGCATTGGGGGCAACGATGGCCGATCCTCCCGCTTTTTTCTTTTGTAGTCCCGCAAGTATGCGGGCAGGTTTCGGCAAATTCTATGTAGTTTTGCGAATACGGCGCCGCTTGCGCGTAGTGGCCTGGCGCGGCGGAATGCGCGTCTCGGCCACACTGTCTTTGATGCGCCGCAGCCTTTCGTTGACGGGTGCGCCAAGGGCGACGCCCACGCCCGTCACGAGAATGTCGATCACCACGCTTTGCGCAACGCGACTCACCATCGGCGCCGTAAGCTCGGTGTTTTCAAGTGCGGCCACATGCACGACGACATGCGCTTTGGCAGCAAGCGGGCTGCCGGCGCGCGTGATCGCGATCACTTTGGCCCCGGCGGCGGCGGCCGCTTCGGCCGTGCGCACGATGTCCCTGACCGCACCCGTGTGCGAAAAGCACAGCGCTACGGCGCCGGGCGACAGCGAGGCCGCCGCCATCGTCTGCAGATGGCCTTCGAGATAGGCCACGCTCGGAATGCCGTAGCGCATGAATTTCTGCTGCGCGTCGAAAGCGAGGATGCTGGCGGGGCCGTTGCCGTAGCATTCGATGCGGCTTGCCTTGTGCAGAAGATCGATGGCGCGGCGCACGGCTGCCGCATCGAGCGTGGCGCGCAGCGAATTGACCGCGAACACGGTCGAATCGAAGATCTTGGCGGCCACCACGTCGGGCCCGTCGCCGGGTGCGATCTCGCGATGCAGATAGGGCTGGCCACGCACCAGGCTTTGCGCCACGCGCAGTTTGAATTCGGGATAGCCCGAAAGGCCGAGGGCGCGCACGACGCGCAGCACGGTGGGCTCGCTCACCTTGGCCGCCGCCGCGAATGTCTTGAGCGGCATGCGCACGATCGATTCCGGATGGTCGAGCGCGCGCTCGGCGACCCGCTTTTCGGCAGGCGCCAGATCGTCTCGCAGCACGGCCAGGCGTTCGAGCAGGTCTTCCACGACCGTGCTGCTTCAGCCTTGCAGGGCCCGCCACATTTCCTTGTCGCGCGCGGCCGTCCAGATGCGCGGATGCGCCAAGCCCTTGGCCTCGTCGTAGGCGCGGCTCACGCAGAACGGCATGCAATGGTCGAAGATCACCCATTTGCCGTATTTGGGCGCCATCGCCTTGTAGGTCGCGGCATAGACCGCGTTCAGCGATTTGCCGGCTTTCACGCCCTTCTTGGCGTGCGCCAGCAATTCCTGCACGAACAGGCGCGTGCCCGCGATGGCTTTTTTGGATGCGACGGCAGTCGTGAGGGCCGCCCCGCGGCCCGGCACCAGTTTCTGCGGCTTCAGCGCCAGGAGGGCGTCGAGTGTGGCGGGCCATTCGGCCAGTTGCGCGTCGCCGCAATAGGGCGTGGCGCCTTCTTCGACGAGATCGCCCGCAAACAGGATGCGGTCTTTGGGGAGCCATACCACGCTGTCGCCGCGCGTGTGCCCGCCGCCGCCGGGCTGCAGGATCTGCACTTCGAGCTTGCCCAGATAGAGCGTGAGCGCCTTGTCGAAAACGATCGTGGGCCAGGTGAGGCCCGGCACGCTGTCGGCATTGCGGAACAGGCGCGGGAAGCGGCCCACTTCCGATTTCCAATCCTGCTTGCCGCGCTCCTTGATCATCTCGAGGGTCGGGCGCGAGGCGATGATGTGCTCGGCCTTGTAGCCCGAGGCCCCCAATACGCGTACCGCATGGTAGTGCGTGAGCACCACGTATTTGACCGGCTTGTCGGTGACTTTGCGGATATAGCGCACAAGGTCTTGCGCCATTTCCGGCGTGGCACGCGCATCGATCACCATGCAGCAATCGTCGCCGACGACCACGCCCGAATTGGGATCGCCTTCGGCCGTCAGGCAATAGGCATTGGGCCCGAGCTTGACGAAGCTTTCGCGCTTGTCTTCGAGATCGGCGGTCGATGCGAAGGCTTTGGCCATGATGGTCTCTCCCCGTTGTCTTTTCAGCCGCGGCCGCGATAGGGGGCGACCCCCTGCTCGGGCAGCCACAGGCCCTTGGGCAGCTTGCCGGTCTGCCAGAACACGTCGATCGGCATGCCGCCGCGCGGATACCAATAGCCGCCGATGCGAAGGAACTTGGGATCGAGCAGCGTCGCGATGCGTTTGCCGATATCGATCGTGCAGGCTTCGTGGAACGCACCGTGGTTGCGGAAGCTCTGCAGATAGAGCTTCAGCGACTTCGATTCGACGAGGAATTTGCGCGGCACATAGTCGAGTACGAGATGCGCAAAATCCGGCTGGCCCGTCATCGGGCACAGCGACGTGAATTCGGGGGCCGTGAAGCGCACCAAGTAGTCGGTGCCTGCATGCGGATTGGCCACGCGCTCAAGGAAGGCTGCTTCCGGCGATGCCGGAATGCCCGCTTCTTTGCCGAGCTGCTTCAAGCCCGCATAGATGTTCTTAGCCATCGTCTTCGTCCTTCAGTCCTTGGGCTTGCAGAAATTCGCGCCGATAGTTGGCAAGCCGACCGAGCACGATCGCGGCGCGCAGGTCGCGCATCAGGTCTTGGTAATAGGCAAGATTATGCCATGTCAGCAGCATCGGCCCCAATATTTCGCCAGCACGTATGAGATGGTGCAGATAGGCGCGGCTGAAGCGCTTGCAAGCCGGGCACGCGCACGCCGCATCGATGGGCGCGTCGTCTTCGGCGAATTTGGCGTTGCGCAGATTGAGCGTGCCGTTGCAGGTGAAGGCTTGGCCCGTGCGGCCCGAGCGCGTGGGCAATACGCAGTCGAACATGTCGACGCCGAGCGACACGGCCGCCACGATATCCTGCGGCTTGCCCACGCCCATCATGTAGCGCGGGCGGTCCTGCGGCAGAAACGGTTCGGTTGCGGCGAGCGTTTCCTCGCGCTCGTTTTTGGGTTCGCCCACCGCAAGCCCGCCGATCGCGTAGCCGTCGAAGCCGATGTTGGCCAGCGTCTTCGCACTCTCCTCGCGCAGATCGGCATAGGTCGAGCCCTGTACGATGCCGAAGATCGCGTAGCCGGGCCGTTCGACGAAGGCGTCGCGGCTGCGCTTGGCCCAGCGCATCGACAGTTGCATCGATTTGGCGGCGACGTCGTGCGTGGCCGGATAGGGCGTGCATTCGTCGAACGCCATTGTGATGTCGGAATCGAGCAGATGCTGGATCTGGATCGAGCGTTCGGGCGTGAGCGTGTGTTTGCTGCCGTCGAGATGCGATTGGAACGTGACCCCCGTCTCGTCCATCTTGCGCAAGCCCGCGAGCGAAAACACCTGGTAGCCGCCGCTGTCGGTGAGGATCGGCTTGTGCCAATCCATGAAAGGATGCAAGCCGCCGCGCGCGGCCACGCGCTCGGCCCCCGGGCGCAGCATCAGATGGTAGGTGTTGCACAGCAGGATTTCGGCCCCCGTGGCGGCCACGCTGTCCGGCATCATGGCTTTGACGGTGGCGGCCGTGCCCACCGGCATGAAGGCCGGCGTCTCGATCGAGCCGCGCGACGTGGTCACGCGGCCGCGGCGCGCGCGCCCGTCTCGGGCCAGCAAATCGAAGGAAAAGCGTTTGGTCATGCGCGCTCCAAAAGGGTTGCGTCGCCGTAGCTGAAAAACCGATAGCGCTCGGCGATCGCGTGCGCGTAGGCGGCCTGCATGCGTGCAAGCCCTGCGAAAGCCGACACGAGCATGAACAAGGTCGATTTCGGCAGATGGAAATTGGTGAACAGCAGATCGACCGCGCGAAAGCGAAAGCCCGGCAGACAGAAGAGCTGCGTTTCGCCGGCCCACGGCACCAGTTTTCCGTTGTTGTCTTTGGCAACCGTCTCGAGCAGGCGCAAGGGCGTGGTGCCGACCGCGACAATGCGTCCGCCCTTTGCGCGCGTCGCTTCGATGGCCGCGATCGCAGCGGCGGTAACCTCGCCCCATTCGGCATGCATCGTGTGGTCGGCGACGTTTTCCGTCTTTACGGGAAGAAACGTGCCGGCCCCGATATGCAGCGTGAGCGCCGTGCGGCCAATTCCGCGCGCGGCCAAGTCATTGAGCAAGGCAGGCGTGAAATGCAGGCCCGCGGTCGAGGCGGCAACCGCCCCGTCTTTGGCGGCCCAAACGGTCTGGTAGTCGCTTTCGTCTTGGCGCTCAGGCGCCGCACGCTTGATGTAGGGCGGCAGCGGGACAGCTCCGTGCTGTTCGAGGGCCGCCATCAAACCGGGGCCGCTATGCGAGAACGCAACGCCAATATCGCCGCCGTCGGATTTGTCGGTCACGTCGGCCCAAAAGCCGTCGGCGAATACGAGACGGTCGCCGCTTTTGAGGCGTTTCGAGCCTTTGGCAAATGCGCGCCACGTATTTGCATTGATGTTTTTGTGCAAGGTGATTTCGACGCGTGCCGCCCCTCGCTGGCCGATGAGCCGGGCTTTGAGCACGCGCGTGTCGTTGTAGACCAACAGATCGCCCGGGCGCAGCAGATCGGGCAGATCGCGGATCGAGCGGTCGGCCAAGGTGGCGCCCACCTGCAGCAGGCGGGCGGAATCGCGCGGGCTCGCCGGGCGCTGGGCAATCAGCGCTTCGGGCAGGTCGAAATCGAAATCGGCCAGCTTCAAAAACAATTCCTCAAGACAGGTCCCATTCGGCGCGCACGGCGGCGTCGGTTTCGCAGACCTGTCGCGTTCGCGCAAGGGCGGCGAAGGCGGGTGGATCGAGCAGGCAACGCAATGCCCAGGCCGCCATGGCGCGCACGAGCGGCGAGGCGTCGCCGATCAGCGCATGTGCTTGAAGCGCAAGCGCGGGATCGCCGCTGTTGCCAATGGCGATCAGCACATTGCGCACGAAACGGTCGCGGCCGATGCGCTTGACGGGCGAGCCCGCAAACAAGGCGCGAAACGCCGCATCGTCGAGGCGCGCGAGGCTGGCGAGCGCAGGCGCGGCCAGATCGGCGCGCGCGCGGAAATCGGCAAGGCCGGTGGGTTTGGCGAATTTGTTCCACGGGCACACGGCGAGGCAATCGTCGCAGCCATAGATGCGGTTGCCCATCGCCGCGCGGAATTCGCGCGCTATGTGGCCTTTGTATTCGATGCTGAGATAGGACAGGCACCGGCGCGCATCGAGCTGGTAGGGCGCGGGAAAAGCCGCCGTCGGGCAGATATCGAGGCACGCCCGGCACGCACCGCAATGGTCGCTGTCGGCCGTATCGGGCGCGAGTTCGAGCGTGGTGAACACGGCCCCCAAAAACAGCCACGAGCCGAATTCGCGCGACACGAGATTCGTGTGTTTGCCCTGCCAGCCGAGGCCGGCGGCCTGGGCGAGCGGCTTTTCCATCACGGGGGCCGTATCGACGAAGACTTTGCAGTCCCCGCCTTGCGTGGCGCACAGCCAGCGCCCGAGCGCCTTCAGCCGTTTTTTGAGCGTGTCGTGGTAGTCGCGATGGCGCGCATAGACCGAAATTACCGCGCGGTCCTTGTGCAATAGATCGTCGAGCGGATTGTGGTCGGGCCCGTAATTGGCGGCGAGCACGATCACGCTTTTGGCATCGGGCCACAGCGTTTGCGGATCGCCGCGGCGGTCGGCATGGGTTGCCATCCAGCCCATGTCGCCGTGCCGACCCTCGGCCAGAAATGCCGCAAGCCCGGCCTTGGCCTGCGGCAAGGCGGCCGCTTGGGCACAGCCGACGGCATCGAAGCCCAGCGCCAAGGCCTGGGTGCGGATTGCGGTCGCGTCGGGGCTTGAATTCGAGGGCAATGGCAGGCCTTGCAAGAGAGTGCTTATCGGTGGGATTCTTGCATGGATTAGGGTCCGCATGGCAAACGAGGCGATACGTTGAGCGACACGATTCGATTTTTGTTGGGCGACCAGCCGGTGGAGATCGTCGATTGCGATCCGAACCTGACGGTTCTGGAATGGTTGCGGGGCCCGGGCGGGCGCTGCGGCACCAAAGAAGGCTGTGCCGAGGGCGATTGCGGGGCCTGCACCGTGGTGCTGGCCGAGCCCGATCCGGCCGGCGGCCTTGCCTACCGCTCGGTCAATTCCTGCATCCAATTTGTCGGCACGCTCGACGGCACGCAGCTTCTCACGGTCGAAGATCTCAAGCAGGACGGTGCTTTGCATCCTGTGCAGCAGGCGATGGTCGAAGCGCACGCCTCGCAATGCGGCTTCTGCACGCCGGGCTTCGTGATGAGCCTGTTCAAGCTCTATCGCGACTACGACGGCCCGCTGCCGCCGTCGCGCGAAATTTTGGACCGCGCTCTTGGTGGCAATCTGTGCCGCTGCACGGGCTATCGCTCGATCCTCGAGGCGGCCACGCGCATGTTCCAAAGCCCGCGCCCCGATGCGTTCGACGCCAAACGCGACGCGACCTTGGCCGTTCTGGCGAAGCTTGCGCGCAGCTCTGGCCTTGCCTATCGCGACCGTTTCTTCGCACCGACGACGATTGCCGAGCTGCAAGCCTTGCTCGGCAAACATCCGGCCGCGCGCATCCTGTCGGGCGGCACGGATCTGGGTCTCGAAGTGACGAAGGCGCATCGCAGCTTCGAGACGATCATCTATCTCGGGCGCGTGGCCGAATTGGCTGCCATCGCGCGCAGCGACAGCCATTTGACCGTCGGTGCCGCCGCGACCTGGACAAACGCCACGCAAGCGCTCGTGGCGATCTCGCCGGGCCTCGACGAAATCCTCGCGCGCTTTGCAGGCCCCCCGATCCGCAATGCGGGTACGGTCGGCGGCAATATTGCGAATGCCTCGCCCATCGGCGACGGGCCGCCGATTTTCCTGGCGCTCGATGCCGAGATCGAATTGCTGGGGCCAGCGGGCACGCGGCGCCTCAAGCTCGCCGATTTTTTCCTCGATTATCGCAAGACGGCGCGCGCGGCCGGCGAGATCGTGGCACGGTTGCATGTGCCGTTACCGAAAGCGGGCGCATTGTTCGCGGCTTACAAAGTCTCGAAACGCCACGACGACGATATCTCGGCCGTATGCGGCGTGTTCGCGCTTGAAATCGCCGACGGGAAAATCGCCAAAGTGCGCGCGGCGTTCGGTGGCATGGCGGCGATCCCCAAGCGTGCAGCTGCGGTCGAGGCCGCTTTGCTGGGGCAGGTCTGGTCGCTCGAAACGGCCAAGGCGGCGGGTGCCGCTTTGGAGAAAGACTTCGCGCCCATCGACGATATGCGCGCCTCCGCCGCCTATCGCCTGAAGGTCGCGGCCAATCTCCTGCAGCGTTTCTGGTTCGAAACCGCAACCCAAACCGATGTGCGCGCGGTGCATTATGCTTGAGACGTTCAAGACCGTCGGCAAACCCATCGCGCACGACAGTGCCGCCAAGCAAGTCGCCGGCGAAGCGCTCTATATCGACGATATCCGCGCCCCCGAAGGCACGCTGCATGCCTATTGCGTGCTGAGCCGGAAGGCGCATGCGCGCATCGTGTCGATCGATCTTGCGGCTGCACGTGCCTATCCGGGCGTGGGAGCGGCGATTTCGGCCGCCGACATTCCGGGCAAAAACGAGGTCGGTCCGATCTACAAGGGCGAGCCGTTTTTGGCGCAAGGTATTGTCGAGTATATCGGCCAGCCTGTTGTCGCGATCGCGGCAAGTTCGATCAAGATCGCGCGCGCCGCGGCAAAGCTTGTGCGCATTGTCTACGAAGATCTGCCGCCGGTCCTGACGATCGAAGAAGCGCTCGCCAAAGAATTCTATCTCGCCAAACCCTACCAGATGAAAATCGGCGATGCGGCGGCGGCTTTGGCGGCGGCCCCGCATCGTCTCAAAGGCACGTTCGCCAACGGCGCGCAGGACCATTTCTATCTCGAAGGTCAAATCGCCCTTGCCGTCCCGCAAGAAGGCGGCGAGATGGCGATCTGGTCGTCCACGCAGCACCCGACCGAAGTGCAGAAGATGGTGGCGGGTGCGCTCGACCTGCCGGCCAACGCCGTCACCTGCGAATTGCGCCGCATGGGCGGGGGCTTCGGCGGCAAGGAAACGCAGCCCGCGATCATCGCCTGCATTGCGGCCGTGCTCGCCTACACGGCCAAGCGCCCGGTCAAATATCGCGTCGATCGCGACGACGATTTCATGATGACCGGCAAGCGCCACGATTTCCTCGTGCGCTACGAGGTCGGCTACGACGACGACGGTCGCCTGCTCGCCCTCGATATTTCCTTTGCCGCGCGCGGCGGCCATGTGGCGGATTTGACCACGTCGATCGTGGATCGCGCGCTCTTCCACACCACGAACTGCTATTTCGTGCCGCATGTGACGGCGACGGGCTATGCGTGCAAGACGCACACGCAGTCCAACACGGCGTTTCGCGGCTTCGGCGGCCCGCAAGGCATGCTGGCGGCCGAGCATGTGGTGGACCGCGTGGCGCGGCGCTTGGGCAAGGATCCGCTGGCGCTCCGCCAGCTCAATTTCTTCGGGCAGGCCCCGCGCGACGTCACGCATTACGGCCAGCGCGTCGAAGATTTTGTGGCCGACAAGATCGTCGCCGAACTTGCCGCCGATGTGGGCTATGCCGAACGGCGCCGGGCCATCGACGCGTTCAACGCTAGTTCGCCCGTGCTGAAAAAGGGGCTGGCCTTGACGCCCGTGATGTTCGGCGTGTCCTTCACGGCGATCCAGTTCAACCAGGCCGGCGCGCTTGTGCATGTCTATACCGACGGCTCGATTGCGCTCAACCACGCCGGCACGGAAATGGGCCAGGGCCTGCACACGAAAATCTGCCAGATCGTGGCCGACGAATTCGCGGTCCCGCTCGAGACCGTGCGCATCGCCGCCACCAACACCGGCAAAGTGCCGAACACTTCGGCCACGGCCGCGTCGGCCGGCTCCGACCTCAACGGCAAAGCCGCCCAAGCGGCCGCGCGCACGATCAAAGCGCGCATCGCCCAGTATCTTGCGGGCGCCGCCGGCCTGCCCGAAAGCGAGGTGCTGTTTGCGGGCGGCCAAGTGCAGGTCGGTGCAACGTCGCTGCCGTTCAAAGACGCGGTGCAGAAGGCCTACAATGCCCGCATCCAATTGTCGGCGACGGGTTTCTACCGCACGCCCAAAATCCATTTCGACCGGGCGACGGCCAAGGGCCGTCCCTACTATTATTTCGCGTACGGGGCGGCCTATGTCGAAGCGACAATCGACACGCTGACCGGCGAATACGCATTCGACCGTGCCGAGCTGCTGCACGATGCCGGCCGCTCGCTCAATCCGGCCATCGATCTGGGCCAGGTCGAAGGCGGGTTCGTGCAGGGCATGGGCTGGCTCACGACCGAGGAAATCTGGTTCGATGCGAGCGGGCGTCTGCGCACGCATGCGCCCTCCACCTACAAAATCCCGATCGCGCGCGATTTGCCGCGCCAGTTCCGCGCGCGCCTGTGGGCGGCGGGCGAAAACCGCGAAGAGTCGATCCACCGCTCCAAGGCCGTCGGCGAGCCGCCTTTGATGCTCGGCAATGCCGCGTTTTTCGCACTTCAGGATGCGGTCGCGGCGGCCGTGCCCGGCCGCGAGGCCCTGCTGGTCGCGCCGGCCACGCCCGAGCGCGTGCTGATGACCATCGCTGCGGCCGCGCCATGACCTTGCTGCCAGTCCCCAGCGAAGATTGGCTCGGCGCGCTGGCGAACGCACGCGCGCACGGTATCGGTGCCACGCTCGTGACGATTCTCGAAACAGAGGGCTCGGCCCCGCGTGAAGGCGGCACCAAGATGCTCGTCACGGCCGACGGCCAGACGGGTTCGATCGGCGGCGGCCATCTCGAACTCAAAGCGCTCGAAAAAGCGCGCGCGCTGCTGGCCGATACAACCGCGCGCCCGCATATCGAGCGCTATGCGCTGGGGCCATCCTTGGGCCAATGCTGCGGCGGCTCGGTCACTTTGCTGTTCGAGCCGTTTGCGGCCGCCGCTTGGAACGTCTGGATCTTCGGGGCGGGGCACGTGGGCAAAGCGCTTGTGCATCAACTGGCGGGCCTGCCCTTGCGGGTGGTGCTCGCCGATGCGCGCCCGGCGCAGTTCCCGGACGCGTTGCCGGCCAATTGCACGAAACTCGTCGAGTCCGTGCTCGAAGATGCGGTCAAAGACGTGCAGCCGGGGGCTGCGGCGCTTGTGATGACGCACAGCCACGATCTCGATCTTATGCTCGTCGAGCGACTCTTGCGGCGCGGCGATCTGTCGTACGTTGGGCTTATCGGCTCGGCCAGCAAACGCAAGCGCTTCGAAGCGCGCCTGTCGGCCAAGGGCGTCGATTGGAAAGATCTCGTCTGCCCGATCGGCCTGCCCACGATCGACGACAATCATCCGCACGCGATCGCGATCGGCGTTGCCGCACAGCTGCTGCAGGTACGGGCGGCGCGCATTGCCGCCGCCCGCCCGCAACCGGAATTGACGGCCGTTAGACTGCCGCGATAACCGCGATTTCGACGAAATACTGCGGACCGGCGAGTTTGGCTTCGACGGTCGCGCGCGCGGGCGTGTGGCCGGCCACAACCCAGCCGTCCCACACCGCATTCATGTCGGCAAAGCTGCGCATATCGGCAAGCCAGATATTGGCCGACAGCAGCTTGGTCTTGTCGGTTGCGGCCATCGCCAGCAGCTCGTCGATCTGGGCCAGAATCTGCTGCGTCTGCTTCTTGACGTCGGCTACGGGGTCGGCCGCGACTTGGCCTGCGACATAGACGGTCGAGCCATGCACGGTCGCCTGGCTCATGCGTGCGCCTGGCTTCAGGTATTTGACGGTCATCGGAAATGCCTCTGTTACGTGGTGCCTTCTTGGCCGCGCGTCGCCCAGCCGGTGAAATGCTGCTCGAGCAGCACCGTGACGGCATACATGACCACGCCCATCACGGCAATCACCAGCAGGCCCGCGAACACCAGCGGCACGTCGAAGCGCGAGGAGGCCGCGATCATCAGATAGCCAATTCCTTCGTTCGAGGCGACGGTTTCGGCCACGACCGAGCCAACGAAGGCGAGTGTGATCGATACTTTGAGCGAGGCGAAGAAATAGGGCAGCGAACGCGGAATGCCGACCTTCCACAGAATCTGCATCTTGCGCGCGCCCAGCGAGCGCAGCACGTCGCGCATTTCGGGCTCGATCGTCGCAAGTCCGGTCGCGACGTTCACGGCGATGGGCAGGAAGGCGATCATGAACGCCGTCAATATGGCCGGCACCGCTCCGATGCCGAACCAAATCACGAGCACGGGCACCACGGCCACTTTGGGCACGGAGTTGAAGCCGATCAGAACCGGATAGAGCCCGGCATAGACGACGCGCGAAGCGCCGATCAACAGGCCGATGGCCATGCCCACGACGACGGCGATGCCGAAGCCGATCATCGTAGTGGCGAGCGTGAAGGCGGCATTGTGCCAGATCGGGCCCCAGCGCAGCACGAGCGTGTCGTAGATGATGCTCGGACGCGGCAGGATGAAGACCGGGATCTTGAAGGCGATGCAGGCGATTTCCCAAAACACAAACAGACCCACCACGGTTGCGACGGGGGTCACGTAGACGATCATTTTGTCTTTGTTCATGGCGGGGGAACTCGCAATGCCAAGAGGGTACGAACGGAACGCCTTCGCGATGCAACGGCCATTCCAGATTCCAACCCGTTGATCCTGATGGGATTGCTGGGCGATCCGCCTAAATTTTAGGCGGTCCGGCCCGAAATGCGCAAGGTTCTTGCGGGCTTGCTGCGACGCGGGCTAGCAAGGGGCATGCAGATGGCTGAAATCTGGCCTGCTTTTGTGCCTTCTCTTGCGATCGCGTTCGGATGCGGCCTTGCCGGCGCCGTGGCGATGGCGCGTCTGCGCCTGCTCGTCGACCAGCCCAATGCGCGCTCTTCGCATATCGTGCCCACTCCGCGCGGCGGCGGTGTTGGCCTTGTTGTCGGCGCGCTCGCAGGCTGCCTTTGGCTGGCGGCGGATGCGACCCTCGTCGGGCTTGCCGCCGGTGCTTTGGTCGCCGCCGCAGCTGGGCTTGCCGACGATGCGCGCGCGCAAGGGGCGTTCGTCAAATTCGGCGCGCAGTTTCTGGCGGCAGCACTTGCGATGGCGGGCGGGGCCGTGTTCGGCATCGTGCATGTGCCGGGTGTGGGGCCCGTCGATCTCGGGATTTTTGCCGGACCCGTCACGTTCCTGTGGTTCGTGGGCCTTACCAACGCCTACAATTTCATGGATGGGCTCGATGCGTTGGCCGCCTCCACGGGGGCGGTTGCAGCGCTTTTTGCGGGCCTCGTGCTCGCCGTCGACGGGCACAATGCGTTGGCGGGCTTGGCCTTTGTGCTCGCGGCGGCGTGTTTGGGCTTTCTTCCGCTCAACTGGCCGCGCGCGCGCGTTTTCATGGGCGACGTGGGCTCGCAGTTTTTGGGTTTTTCCTTCGCCGGTTTGGGCGTGCTTGCCGCCAATGCCGATGCAAGCGGCCAGCTTTTTTGGCTCGTCCCGCTGGTGCTCATGCATTTTCTGTTCGACACGATGTTGACCGCCGCGCGTCGTGCCGCCAACGGCGAAAACGTGCTCGCCGCGCACCGCGGGCATCTCTACCAGCTATTGAACCAATCCGGCGTGCCGCACGGGCGCGTGTCGGCCTTGCTCGCCGGGTTTTCGGCGCTGCAAGGGCTTGCCGCACTGTACCTGTCCAGCAGCGTTGCGGCCGCCCTGCTGGCGGCGTTTGCGCTGCAGTTGGCTTACGCGCGCGTCGTGTTCAGCCGTGCGAGGGCGCAAACGCCATAGGCCGCATGCGCTCGACCGAGCGGGCCAGCGCCAGAATGTCTTCTTCGCGATGGCGGCGGCCGACGATCTGCAAGCCCACCGGCAACTGCGACGCCGTCATGCCGCACGGCACGGAGATGGCGGGCAGGCCCACCATCGACACGAGGAAGGTCGGGGCAACCCAATCGATGTAGCTCGTGAGCTTTTTGCCTGCGATCGTCTCGGGATAGTTCTGCTCGACCGGGAACGGGGCGACGGGCGCGCACGGGCAGCACACGGCGTCGTAGGTTTCCAAGAGATCGGCCCAGATCTGCACCATGCGCGCGCGCGCATGTTCGCCGGCCGCGATGTCTTTGGGGCTTTGCGCGAGGCCGCGGCGGATATTGCCGGCGAGATTGGGATTGAAGCGCTCGACCAGATGCAGCCGGTCGAGATGCGAATGCACCATCCATTGGCCGCGCAGCTGCAGGAAGGCTTCGCGCCCAAAGGCGAGATCCATATCGGCCTGCTCGACGCGCGCGCCCCAGGTGCCGATCTGGTAAGCGGCCGCTTTGCACAAAGCCTCCACCTCCGCATCGACGCCAATGCGCGCGAAGTCGGCGACGTAAGCGACGCGCATGCCCGCGACTTTGCCTTCGACGGCGGCGGGAAAATCGCGGCTGCCGAGCCGGAAGCTGCGCGCATCGCGCGGGCTTTCGCCGGCGATCGCCTGCAGCAGCAATGCGCAGTCCGCAACGTTGCGCGCCATCGGCCCTGCGACCGACAGCATGTCGAACGCGCGCGCGGTCGGATAGACCGGCACCAAACCCGGCGTGGGCCGCAAGCCGACGACGCCGCAGAACGACGCCGGCGTGCGCAGGCTGCCGCCGAGATCCGAGCCGTCGCTGAGTGCGATCATGCGCGCGGCAAGGGCGGCGGCCCCGCCGCCGGTCGAGCCCGAGGCCGACATTTGCGGGTTCCACGGATTGCGCGTGGCGCCGAACAGCGTGTTGACCGTGTTGGCACCGGCTGCGTATTCGGGCGTGTTGGTTTTGCCCACAATCACGGCGCCCGCCTCCTTGATGCGCGCGATCATGACGTGGTCCTGCGTCGGCACGTTGTCGGCCATCGTCGGCGAGCCGTAGGTCGTCAGAATGCCGGCCGTCTGGTGCACGTCTTTGATGCCGATGGGAATGCCCGCAAGCGGGCCGGGATCGATGCCGGCCGCCACTTTGGCATCGACGGCGCTTGCGGCTGCGCGCGCCTTGTCTTCGACCAGCGTGCAGATCGCGTTGAGGGTCGGGTTTTCGGTTGCGATGCGTGCGAGATGCGCTTCGAGCACGGCAGTCGCCGTCAAGGCCCCGGATTTGACGCGGGCGGCGATTTCGCCGGCGGACAGGCTGACGATCCAGGACTGGGACATGAAGGCGGCCTCGCTTGGTGCTGAAAGGTGAGGGCGGGCGGATGGCTTGCCTGCCTCGGACAGTTCCCGTACCTTCCGGCCATGCCCGATTCAAGTGCCGTTTTGCCCGGCTGGCATTCTTCGACCTGCCCGCACGATTGCCCCAGCGTGTGCGCGCTGGAGGTCGAGCTGTTGGCCGAGGGCCGCATAGGCAAGGTGCGGGGTGCCCGCGCCAACGACTACACGGCTGGCGTCGTGTGCGCCAAAGTGGCGCGCTATGCCGAGCGTCAGCACCATCCGGACCGGCTGTCGCAGCCGTTGCGCCGCATCGGTCCCAAAGGCGGCGGCATTGAGGCTTTTGCGCCGATTTCGTGGGACGAAGCGCTCGATGAAACCGCCAATCGCCTGAAAGCGGCGGCGGCCAAATACGGGCCCGAAACCGTGTGGCCCTATTTCTACGCCGGCACGATGGGGCTCGTGCAGCGCGACGGCATCGAGCGCCTGCGCCACACCATGGGCTATTCGCGCCAATACTCGACCTTCTGCATCACGCTGCCCGATGCAGGCTGGAAGGCGGGGGCGGGCGTCAAGCGCGGCGTGGATGCGCGCGAGATCGCCGACAGCGATTTGGTCGTCGTGTGGGGCGGCAATCCCGTGTCCACGCAAGTCAATGTGATGACGCATATCGCGCGCGCGCGCAAAGAGCGCGGCGCCAAGCTCGTCGTCGTCGATGCCTACAGGACCGGGACGGCCCAGCAGGCCGATTTGGCCCTCATCGTGCGGCCGGGCACGGATGCGGCATTGGCGCTGGGCGTCATGCATGTGCTGTTCGCCGAGGGTTTCGCCGACCGCTCCTACATGGCCAAATACACGAAGGGTGCGGCCGAGCTCGAAGCGCATGTCGCAGCCAAGACGCCGGAATGGGCGGCTGCGATCTGCGGCGTGCCGGCTGAAACGATCCGCGAATTCGCGCGCCTGTTCGGGCGCACCAAGCGCAGCTATATGCGTATGGGTTACGGCTTCGCGCGCCATCGCAACGGCGCGTCGTCGATGCATGCGGCAAGTTCGCTTGCGGCTGTCACGGGCGCTTGGGCACATCGCGGCGGCGGGGCGATGTACGGGCAATCGGGCTTGTACAAGCTCGACAAGACGATGATCGAAGGGCTCGATCGGCTCGATCCGAGCGTGCGCGTGCTCGACCAGAGCCGTATCGGCGCGGTGCTGACGGGCGACCCCGCCGATCTCGGGTCAGGCCCGCCGGTCACGGCGTTGTTCGTGCAGAACACCAACCCGATGAACGTGGCGCCCGATCTTGCCAAGGTGAAGGCGGGCTTCGGGCGCGACGATCTGTTCGTGTGCGTGCACGAACAGTTTTTGACCGATACGGCGCGCCAAGCCGACATCGTGCTGCCGGCCACGACGTTCCTCGAGCACGACGATCTTTACACCGCAAGCGGCCACACCTACCTGCAGGTCGCGCGTAAGATCGTCGAGCCCTATGCGCAGTGCCGGCCCAACCATTGGGTGCTGCAGCAATTGGCCCAGCGTTTGGGTGCCACGCATCCCGGCTTCGAAATGACGGAGTGGGAGCTCGTCGACTGGACGCTCAAAGCCTCGGGCCATCCGGGGGCGGCCGAGCTCCACGCCAAGCGCTGGCACGATTGCGCACCCTCTTTCGAGACCGGCCATTTTCTCGACGGGTTCGGCCATGCCGACGGCAAATGGCATTTCACGGCCGACTGGGCCGCGATCGGCCCGCAATGGGCCGATATGCCGAGCCTGCCTGATCAGATGGGCTTCGATGCGCCGACGCCCGAAAAACCGTTCCGGCTGGTGGCCGCACCGGCGCGCAGTTTCCTGAATTCGACATTTACCGAAACGCCGGGCAGCCAGGCGCGCGAGGGCGCACCTGCCGCCTTGATCCACCCCGCCGATCTTGCCGAAATTGGGCTGGCGGACGGCGCGGAAGTGCGCCTCGGCAACGCGCGCGCGAGCCTGCGGGTGGCGGCCAAAGCCTTCGACGGGCTCGTGCGCGGCACGGTCGTCGTCGAAAGCATTTGGCCCAACGGCGCTTATGCCGAAGGGCTCGGCATCAACGCGCTGACGGCCGCAGATCCGGGCTTCCCGGCCGGCGGTGCCGTGTTCCACGACACCGCCATTTGGGTAAGGCCCGCCTAAGCCTCAAAGTGTCGCCATGCCGCCGTCGACGATGATTTCGGCACCCAGCATGAAGCGCGATTCGTTCGAGGCCAGGAACACGACCGTATCGGCGATTTCGACCGGCTGGCCGAAGCGCTTCAGCGGCACTTGGTTGCGAATGCCTTCGGCCATGCCGGCGACGACGTCCGCGGGCAGGCCGAGCTTGCCGTAGATCGGCGTTGCGATCGGACCCGGGCTCACCGCATTCACGCGAATGCCGCGGCCGACCAATTCGCCCGACAAAGTGCGCGCGAGGCTCAGGAGGCCGGCCTTGCTGGCGGCATAGAGGCTGCTGTTGGGCATGCCGATATGCGCGTTGATCGAGGTGTTCAGCACGATCGAGGCTTCGGCGCCGAAATGCGGCAGCAGCGCCTGGATCAGAAAATATGGACCCTTCAGATTGGCGCCGATCTGGCGGTCGAAATCGGCTTCCGAAAAACCGTCGAAGGGGCCGAACAGGCCGATGCCGGCATTGACGAACAGCACGTCGAGTTTGCCGAATGCGGCGGCGACATCGGTCGCAAGTTTGTTCTGCGCCGCGACGCTGCCCGCATCGGCGCGGAGTGCAACGACATCGCCGCCGAGCGACTTTCTGGCGTCGGCCAAACGGCCTTCGTCGAGTCCGGTGATCGCGACCTTCGCGCCTTCCTCAAGAAACCGCTTTGCGGTTTCGTAGCCGATACCGGTGGTGCCGCCGGTGATCAGGGCGGTTTTGCCTTCGAGGCGTTTCATTTTGCTTTCTCCTTGCGGGAAATCGGTGAATTGTGTATCGTTTGGTATAAATAAGAGGACGCCTAAGCAGCGTCAAGCAAAATCTTACCAATAGGTACAAAATGCCGGCAGGCCGTCCGCGAAACTTCGACACCGGCGCCGCCCTCGATGCGGCGATGAAAGTTTTTTGGCAATACGGTTACGAGGGCGCCTCGCTTGACCTGCTGACGCAGGAAATGCAGATCAACCGGCCGAGCTTGTATGGGGCGTTCGGCGACAAAGCCGATTTGTTCGAAAAGGCAGTCGCGCGGTACCAGGAAAAGTATGCCGGGCCGAATCTGCGCGTGTTGGCAGATGCGCCCAATTTGGAAGCCGCCCTTGCCGATTTTTTCGCCGCCACTTTGCGCCTCGTCGCCGGCAAATCGACGCCGCGCGGGTGCCTCGTCGCCTGTGTTCTGGCCGATATCTGTCCGATCGATCCGCGCTGGCGTCGCCTGATGGGCACGATCGCGGCGGCCAGCCGGGCCCAGTTTTCGGCGGCGCTGGAACGGTTTGTGGCGCCCAAGACCGCGCGGCGCCTGGGCAATCTGCTTGCGGTTTGCGCGCCGGGGCTTGCGGTTCTGGCCCGTTCCGGCGCATCGGCGCAGGAATTAGCCGAGGCCAGCGATGTTGCCCGCGCCGCCTGCCGAGCTGTTGGCATGGAAACTGCTTAACTAGAACCGTTGTCGCAAGATCTGCGCCCCGTGTTCACACTTGAGCACCGCGCTTCTTGGCGGACAGGTTTCTCCCCAACTTTGGGCCGGCGCTTTTTTGCGTCGGCCTTTTTCTTTTTGTGATGTCGTGCACTTGTGGTGACGGCATCTTAGAGTGCGATTTGATGGCTTGGACCGAGAAACCGCCGACCGCAATCGTTGCCCTTGGCGATTTGGCGCCGCTGCTGCGTACCGAGTCCGCCAAAATTCTGGCTTTCGGCTACGCGCGACTGCTCGCGGCCAGCGACGGAGCCATTCCGTCCAAGGCGAGCCTCGATCTGGCGCCGATTGCGCGCATGCTGGCCGACGCGGCCCTGCTCGCGATCGAAGCACCAGACCGTTGCGTCTATCGGCTCGTCGGCGAAAATCTCAAGAACCGCGTCGGCTTCGATCCGACCGGTCTCAACTACTACGATCTCGTGCCTGAAATTCGCCGCAGCTACGCGATGCGCGCCATGAACATGGTGATCGGCCGGCCGATGGGCTTTCGCGCGGATATCGCGCAGATCTATTCGAGCGGCGAAGCGCTGACGATCGAATCGCTGGGCCTGCCGCTTGCCTCGGCCGAGCAGGGCGTTGCGGGCTTCATCCTGTTCGCCGACGAAGCGCAGTCGCGCTGGGACCGCCGCATCGCGGAGGGGACGCGTCTCTTGGGCGCCAACGTCGTGCGCCGCGATCTCGTGGATATTGGCTTCGGCACCGATGCGGATTTCCGCGACCTCGTCGAGACGTGAGGGACGCCTCCTTCAAATAATGCTTGTGCGCCCACCTTGCATCGGGGCACATCTCGCCCGCTTCTCGCTCACTTTTTCCGGATGGACCCGAGCATGGCCGACATCGCTGCGTTTCTGAAACTCACCTATGCGGGTGCGAACAAGATTCTGGCCGCCGCCGTGGCCAAGGCCGACTCGATGGGCGTGCCGCAATGCATCGCGATCGTCGACAATGGCGGCAATCTGCTGGCCTTTGCGCGCATGGATGGCGCCAAGCCGCTGTCGGTCGATTCGGCCACGCGCAAGGCGATCTCGGCTGCGTCGAGCCGTGCGCCCACCGGCGGCATGGCCGAAGGGCTCGATATTCGCCTTGCCATCGCCACGCAAGGCAAACTCTTGAACGTCAAAGGCGGCCTGCCGATCGTCGTTGACGGCCACACGATCGGCGGTATTGGCGTGGGCTCGGGCACGGGCGACCAGGACCTCGAAGTCGCCAAGGCCGGCGTTGCGGCCCTCGCGGGTGCCAAGGCCGACTTCTGATCAAGCTTCCGCGGCGCGCAAGCGCTGCATCAGCAGCACGGCGGCCCCGAGGCCGAGTCCGGCCAGATCGGTCGCAAGGCTCGGATAGACGACACAGGCGGCACCGGTGAGCAGCAGGACTTTTTCGAGCGTCGTGCAGCGGCGCAGGAAGAAGCCGTGCAAGCCGCCCGCGAGCATCGCAATGCCAAGCGACGCCATGACGAAGGCGCGCACGATGTCGGTCCAGTCGCCGATCATCAGCAAGGCCGGTTCGTAGACGAACATGAACGGCACCACGAAGCCCGCCGCGCCGATCTTCACGGCCGCCCAGCCCGACGACCAGAGATCGGATTTGGCAAGGCTTGCGGCCGCGAACACCGCGAGCGCCACCGGCGGCGTGATCGCCGACAGGATGGCGAAATAGAACGCAAACATGTGTGCGGCCGGCTCGACCACGCCGAGCTTCATGATCGCGGGCACGAGCAGCGACACCATGATGATGTAGGCGGGCGTTGTCGGCATGCCCATGCCGAGCACGATGCCGGCCATCGCCGTCACGACGAGGGCGAGCAGCAGCGTGTTCTGCGCGAGGATCAGCACCCATTGCGTGAACTGAATGCCGATGCCGGTGAGCGCAATCACGCCGATTACGATGCCCGCGCAAGCGCACGCCATTGCGACCGAAAGCGCGTTCTTCGCCCCGTCGATGAGCGCGTCGAGCACATGCCACCAGGTAATCCCCTCGCGCGTGTTCTTGCGCATCAGCGCCACGGGGAAGCACAAGAGCGTGCCGACCAGAGCCGCGAGCGGCGACGAATAGCCCGAAAACATCATGACGAGGATGGCGACAACCGGAATGAACAGATGGCCGCGCGCGCGCATCACGTCGCCCAGGCGCGGCGTTTCGGCGGCACTCAAGCCCTTCAGGCCGTCGCGCTTGGCCTCGAAGTGGACGGCGCCGAAACAGGCGACATAGTAGAGGAACGACGGGATCAGCGCCCACAGCGTGACCTGGAAATAGGTGGTCTGCAGATATTCGGCCATCACGAAGGCGGCCGCCCCCATGATCGGCGGCATGATCTGGCCGCCGGTGGACGCGACGGCCTCGATCCCGGCCGCGAAGTGGGGCTTGAAGCCCGAGCGCTTCATGAGCGGGATCGTTATCGGCCCGTCGACCATCACGTTGGCGACGGCCGAGCCCGAAATCGTGCCGAACAGCGAGGACGACACGACCGAGACCTTGCCCGGCCCGCCCGCCTGGCGGCCGGTCAAGGCGAGCGCAAAATCCATGAAAAGCTGGCCCGTCCCCGTACGCTCCATGAACGAGCCGAACAGCACAAAGATCAAGACGAATGCCGCCGACACGCCCAAGGTCGAGCCGAAAATTCCTTCGGTCGTGAGGTAGGTCTGGTCGAGAAACGCGTCGACCGAGATGTTCGTGAAGACGAAGCAATAGCCCATGAACGCCATCGCCGTGATCGGCAAGGCCAAGCCGATCACGCGGCGCGTCGCCTCCATGACGAGCACGATCGCCAGCACGGCCATCGCTTTGTCCGTGCCTGTCGGATCGTCGATATAGGGGATGCGGTTGACGAGGTACCTGTAATTGACCCACAGATAGCCGATGAAGACGATGCTGCCGGCGATGCAAAGCCAGTCAAGCAGGCCCGGCGTTTTTGCGTCGTTCTTGGCGGCCAGCGGATAGAGCAGAAAGACGAGCACCATCGCGAACATCAGGTGCCCGCCGCGGAAGAACAATGCCTCGGGCGGGGCCGCGACGATCACCCACATATGCCACAGCGACATCGCCGCACCGATGGCGCCGACCAGCAGCGCCACCGCGCGCGCATAGCTCATGTTCTGCATTGTGTGTTCGCCGACCCCGCCCGTTTGCCGCTACGTTGCCAACGCCTACATGCGCACGCCGGCCTCGCGATAGAAGCGCACCGCACCCGGATGGAAGCGCACGCCGATATCTTCGGCCATCATGGCCGGCGTGACATTTTCCATTGCCTTGTTGACGGCCGAGAGGTCGCGCATGTTGGCCGCGATCGTGCGCAGCATCGTGTAGACGCGCTCTTCGGGCAGTTTGCACGACACGATGAGATGGGCCGCATAGCCGATCTGCGTGGCGGCCTGGGTCTGGCCCGGATAGGTGTTGGCGGGCAAGGTCACGGCCGTGTAGCCCGCATTGATCTTCTTCATCGGCTCGACGGCCTCTTTGAGGTCGATCACGCGGATCTTGCGCGACGTGGCCAGATCCATGACCGACGAGGCCGGGATCGTGGTGCCGAGCGTGAAGGCCTGCGCATGGCCGTCTTTCAGCAGCGACACGGCGTCGTTGTAGGACGGCAGGAAGTTGGTGCGCACGTCGGCATAGCTCAAACCCGCCACGCGCAGGATGTGCTGCGTGATGATTTCGGCCGTGTTGCCGCGCGTCTGCACGGCGATCGCCTTGCCTTTGAGGTCTTTGAGGCTGTTGATGCCGGAATCCTCGTTGACCACGACCTGGAAATATTGCGGATAGAGCGAAGCGAGCTGGCACACGTTCGTCGTCTTGCGCGGATAGGGCTCGGCCCCGTTCACGCCGTCCACGGTCGAAATCGAATTGCCGAAGCCGATCTCGGCCTTGTCCTCGTCGATGCCGCGCACATTGGCAATCCCGGCGCCCGGCAGCGTCTGGATCGACAGGCCCGGGATCGCATTCTCCCACAGATTCTTGAGCGCACCGCCGAGCGGCACCCACACCCCGCCCTGCGGGCCGGTCATCAGGCGATAGCTGTTGGCGGTTTGGGCGGAAGCGGCAGTCGCACAGAACAGGACGCCGACACTGACGGCCAGCGGAACCAAGCGGCGGATCATCGCGTTTCTCCCTTGATCGTTTGTGGCCCTTTTGTCGGGCTCTGCAATCAAGTGAACACGATATCCGCCGGTGCCGTCAATGAATCTCCGGATCGGGGATGGGTGCGGTTCCGCGCAGGAAGTCGAAATCGCAACCTTCGTTGGCTTGGGTCACGTGGCGGTGGTGCATCCAGCCGTAGCCGCGCGGATAATGCTCGGCCGGCGCTTTCCAGGCCGCTTTGCGCGCCGCCATTTCGGCCGCCGAAATTTCGAGATCGAGCTTGCGCGCGGGAACATCGAGCGAAACGATGTCGCCGTCTTTGACGAGCGCCAAAGGCCCGCCCAATGCCGACTCCGGGGCCACATGCAGCACGCAGGCGCCGTAGCTCGTCCCGCTCATGCGCGCGTCGGAGATGCGCACCATGTCGCGTACGCCCGCTTCGAGCAGTCTTTTCGGGATCGGCAATTGGCCCCATTCGGGCATGCCGGGCGCGCCCAGCGGCCCCGCACTTTGCAGGATCAGCACCGAGTCTTTCGTGGCCCCGAGATTGGGATCGTCGATGCGCGCGGCCATGTCGTTGTAGTCTTTGAACACGATCGCGGGCCCGCGATGTTTGAGCAGATGCGGCTCGGCCGCCGGCGGCTTGATGACCGCACCGCTCGGCGCAAGGCTGCCGCGCAGCACGGCAATGCCGCCTTCGGGGGCGGCCGGGTTGGCAAGCGTGCGGATCACGTCGTCGTTGTAGATCTGTGCCCCTGCGATGTTTTCGCCCAGGGTCTTGCCGTTGGCCGTGATGCAGTCTTTGTGCAGGAATTTTTCGAGCTGGGCGAGCAAAGCGGGCAGACCGCCCGCATAGTAGAAATCTTCCATCAGATATTTGCCGCTCGGCCGCAGATTGGACAGCACGGGTACCCGCTTGGCGAGCGCGTCGAACTTGTCGAGATCGAGGGCAGCGCCGATGCGCCCGGCCATCGCGATCAGATGGATGATCGAGTTCGTGGAACCGGCAAGGGCGGTCACGGTCATCACGGCGTTTTCGAACGCTGCCGTCGTCATGATGTCGCTGGGCTTGAGGTCTTCCCACACCATCTCGACGATACGGCGCCCGCACGCGGCCGACATGCGCGGATGGTTGGAATCCGCCGCCGGGATCGAGCCTGCCCCGGGAAGCGTCATACCGAGCGCTTCGGCGGCCGACGCCATGGTCGAGGCCGTCCCCATCGTCATGCAGGTGCCGAACGAGCGCGCAATGCCGTCTTCGATTTCGACCCAGGCTTTGTCGTCGATATTGCCCGCGCGCTTCTCGGCCCAGTATTTCCACACGTCCGAGCCGGACCCGAGCGTCTTGCCGTGCCAGTTGCCGCGCAGCATCGGCCCCGCCGGCAGGAAGATCGCGGGCAGATTCATGGAAGCCGCACCCATCAGCATCGCGGGCACGGTTTTGTCGCACCCGCCCATCAGCACCACGCCGTCGACCGGATTGGCGCGCAGCAATTCCTCCACGTCCATGGACAGGAGATTGCGGTAAAGCATGGTCGTGGGCTTCATGAACGGCTCGCCCAGCGACATGGCCGGCATTTCCAACGGGAAGCCGCCGGCCTGGAAGATGCCGCGCTTCACGTCGTCGACGCGGGATTTGAAATGGTGGTGGCAGGGATTGGCGTCGCTGAACGTGTTCAGGATCGCGATGACCGGTTTGCCGGCATAGTCTTCGGCCGCGAAGCCCATCTGCTTGGTGCGCGAGCGGTGCCCGAAGCTGCGCATATCCTGCGCGCCGTACCAACGATGCGAACGCAGTTCTTCCGGCTTTTTCTTGTTGACGGCCATCTTGTTTCTCCCAACCTTCTTTGAGAAGCAGCATGCGACGCCCCCTCCCGCCGCGTCAATCGATCCGGTAGAAAGAAGCCATGAAAAATCTGCGAATCGACTCCGAACGCCTTTGGCAAAGCCTGATGGAGATGGCGCGCATCGGCGCAACACCCAAAGGCGGCGTGTGCCGCTTGGCCTTGACCGATCTCGACCGGCAGGGGCGCGATCTTTTCGCGCAATGGGCGAAGTCCGTCGGCTGCACGGTCGAGATCGACCGCGTGGGCAACATGTTCGCGCGCCGGCCCGGCAAACGCGCCGATCTGCCGGCCGTGATGACCGGCAGCCATCTCGACACGCAGCCCACCGGCGGGCGTTTCGACGGCGTGTACGGCGTGCTCGCCGGCCTCGAAGTGCTGCGCACGCTGGCGGATGCGAAGATCGAAACCGACCGCGCCATCGAAGTGGCCGTGTGGACCAACGAGGAAGGCTCGCGCTTTTCGCCGGCGATGATGGGCTCGGGCGTCTATGCAGGCGTGTTCGCGCAAGACGAGGTCGATGCCAAGCAGGATATCGACGGCGTTTCGTTCGCCCAAGCGCTCGACCGCATCGGCTATCGCGGGGCTGCACCCGCCGGCGGCCGCGCCACGGCCGCGTACTTCGAGGCGCATATCGAACAAGGGCCCATTCTCGAGGCCGAGAAGAAGACCATCGGGATTGTCACGGGTGCGCAAGGCCAGCGCTGGTACGAGGTCACGGTCGTGGGCCAGGAAGCGCATGCGGGCCCCACGCCGATGCGCCGACGCAAGGATGCGCTGGTGGGGGCCGCGCGCATGATCGAGGCAGTCAACGCGATCGGCCTCGAATTCCAGCCTTATGCGTGCGCGACCGTCGGCTTCATCCAATCTTCGCCCAACAGCCGCAACACGATTCCCGGCCGCGTGTTTTTCACGATCGATTTCCGCCATCCGGACGATGCGCGCCTATCCGGTATGGATGCGGCCCTCAAAGAGCGCTGTGCGGCGATTGCGGCGGCATCCGGGCTCGAGCTCGAGATCAAGGATTTCTGGTATTTCCCGCCCACGCCGTTCGCACCGACCTTGGTCGATGCGGTGCGGCAAGGGGCGGCGATGTTCGATTATCCGGCAATGGAGATCATTTCAGGTGCGGGCCACGATGCGGTCTATATGGCGCGCGTGGCACCGACCGCGATGATCTTCGTGCCGTGCGTCGACGGCATCAGCCACAACGAAGTCGAGGACGCGAAGCCCGACGATTTGGCGGCGGGCTGCAATGTGCTGCTGCACGCGATCCTCGACGCGGCGAAGGCTTGATTGTCGGCCGACGCCTACAGCCTGCTGCGCGAGGGCGAGGCGTGCGTGAAGCGGCGCGACTTTGCGGCTGCGCGCGCGATCCTCGCACACGCCGCCGACCTCGCGCCGACGATAGCGCCCATCCATTCGCTGCTCGGCCGCGCGCTGCACGGGCTCGGCGATGCGGCGGCCGCCGCCGCTTCCTATCGGCGTGCCCTTGAGCTGAGTCCGCGCGCGGGCGACGTCGAACGGCGCCTGGGCAATGCGCTGCTCGATCTCGAACGCCCGGCCGAAGCCGTTGAAGCGTTTGTGCGCGCGACCGAACTGGGCCCGCGCGATAGCGGGGCGTGGTACGGGCTTGGGACCGCGCGCGCCGAATGCGACGACGTGGCGGGTGCCGCCGATGCATTCAAGCGCTGGGGCGCCTTGCCGACCCCGCCGGGCCTCGATCCGCATCTGCATTTTTCGGCGATCGCGGGCCAGATCCGGCTCGACGATGCGTTCTTCGCGAGCCTGTCGGCGGCTGCAGGTTCGGCCCCTGAAGGCGAGTATGCGAGCGGTGATGCGCCGATCTTTTTTGCCGCTGCCGATGCGGGCTATGCCGAGCGCTTTGTCGATTTGCTCGCAGGCAATCTCGCCGCCCAAGCGCCGGGCATTGGCTTGCATCTGCATATCGTGAATTCGACGCCCGAATCCGAAGCGCGCCTTGCGCGCGTGCGCGATCTCACGCAAGGCCATCTCGATCTTGCGATCACGCGCGAGACGACGGATTTGACGCGCTTCGCGCCCGAAGGCGGCGATCCGTTCTACGCCGCGAAGACCTATTATTCCTGCGCGCGCTTTCTGGTGCTGCCGCATCTGATGCGCCGCTACCGGCGGCCCATTCTGGTCTGCGACATCGATCTGGCGCCCACGCGCGATCCGCGCGCCTGGCTCGACGATCTTGCCTCGGTCGACGCCGGGGCCAACGTCAAAATCCGCTACGATTTTGCGAACCGCTTGTTGGCGACCCTGGTTTATTTCGGCGATACGGCGGCGTCTTTGCATTATGCCGATCTGGTGGCGGGCTATTGCCGCCATTTCCTAGGAAGCCGCCGTGCGACCTGGACCATCGACCAGGTGGCCTTGCATGCGGCGTGGCTGCATATGCGCCGCAACGGCGTTTGGAAAAGCTTCCGCGAATTTTCGCCGGACACGATGAACTGGATGGACGATGCGTTTTCGCCCGAAGAGGCGGCCAAGCGCTTTTTGTTCGTATCGCTCTATTCGAGCGTGCCGAAGGTCTGAACGCCTACAAGCCGAGATAGGCTTGGCGTACGCGGTCGTCGGCGAGGAGTTCCGCCCCCGTCCCTTCGAGCACGATGCGGCCGTTTTCGAGCACATAGGCGCGGTCGGCGAGTTTGAGCGAGACCGCGACATTCTGCTCGACGAGCACGACCGTGAGTCCATCGCTTGCAAGTTGCCGAATCGTACGCAGCATTTCGCCGACGACGGCAGGGGCGAGGCCCAGCGACGGTTCGTCGAACATCACAAGGCTCGGCTCGCCCATCAGGCAGCGGCCGATGGCGAGCATCTGCTGTTCGCCGCCGGACAGCGTCCCCGCTGCTTGGCGGCTGCGCTGGGCGAGCTTCGGGAACAGCGCCAGCACGCGTTCGAGATTCGTGTGACGCTTGGACTTGGCGCGCTTCAGCATCGCGCCCGTTTCGAGATTTTCGCGCACCGTGAGCGTGGGGAAAATCTGGCGACCCTCGGCGACCTGGCCGATTCCGAGTTCGCAGACCTTGTGGCTGGGCCAGCCCGCAATGTCCTGCCCGTGCCACAGAATGCGCCCGCGCGCGGGCTTGTGGGTGCCCGCGATCGTGCGGATCAGCGAGGTTTTGCCGGCCCCGTTGGCACCCACGATCGCGACCACGCTGTGCGCGTCCACGCCGAGCGACACTTGGTCGAGCGCTTGCGCATCGCCGTGGAACAGATCGAGCGTTTCGACCTTGAGCATCATTCGAGCGCTTCGGCCCCCAGATAACATTCGAGCACGAGCGGATCGCGCACGACGGTAGCAGGCTCGCCCTCGGCGATCGCAGCGCCGTGATGGAGCACCAAGATGCGCTCGGCGAGCGCCATCACCGCGCGCATCACATGCTCGATCAGCAGCACGGTGAGGCCGCTTTCGGCCGCCAGCGCCTTCAAGATCGAAACGATGCGGTCGGTTTCGGTGGGGCGCAGGCCCGCCATCACCTCGTCGAGCAGCAGGAGCTTCGGTTCCGTTGCGAGGGCCCGTGCCATTTCGAGACGCTTGCGGTCGGGCAAAGTGAGGCTTGCCGCGAGTTGGCGGCGCTTGTCCCACAGATCGAGGCGGCGCAGCGTTTCGCCCGCCGCTTGTTCGGCGTCGAGCGGATCGCGATGGCGAAGCAGGGCGCCGATCTTCGCGTTTTCGAGCACGCTCAAACCCGGAAATGGCCGCACGATCTGGAAGGTGCGCGCAATGCCGGCCTGGCAGATTTTTTCGGGCGCGAGCCCCGCGATCGGCTTGCCTTCGAAAGCGATGCTGCCGGCATCGGGCGCATAGACGCCCGCGAGCAGATTGAACAAGGTCGTTTTGCCCGCCCCGTTGGGGCCGATGATCGCGTAGATGGCCCCCTTGTCGAGGCCGAACGAAACGTCGTCGACGGCCGTGAGGCCGCGAAAACGTTTTGTGACGTGTGCGACTTCGAGAAAACGGCTCACGGCGTTTCGAGCCCGAGTTTGCGGCGCAGCCACGGCCATACGCCCGAGGGGGCGACCCACACGATCGCCATCAAAGCGAGGCCGTAGAACACGGCCTTGGTGCCGGGCGCGCTCAAGCCCGCTTCTTCGGTGGCGGCGATGAGGCCTTCGCCGAGCGGGGTGAGGATGAAGGCGCCCAAGATCGGCCCGAACAACGTGCCGAGCCCGCCGACGATGGGGGCCAGGATCATTTCGATCGAGCGCGACATGTCGAAGATCTGGGCCGGAAAAAGATTGTTGTAGTAGAAGGCGTAGAACGTGCCGCCGATTGCCGCCATCGCGGACGAGATCAGCACCGCCTGCATCTTGACGGCGAAGGCGTCGATGCCGAGTGCGCGTGCCGCCGCTTCGTCCTCGCGCACGGCGAGCCAGTAATGCCCGAGGCGCGACGCGCGCAAGGCCGCGCACAGCCACAAGGCGCCCAGCATCAGCGCCAGCGCAAGATAGTAGAACAGCAGCGGCCCGCCGCGCAGATTCCACCATTGCCCGGCCTGTTCCGCGCGCACGGGCAAGAAGAGCCCGCCCGCCCGGCCCGTCCAATCCATATGGTCGAAGGCGATGCGCGTGAATTCGGCGAACGCGATCGTGAGCAGGGCGAAATAGACGCCCGCAATGCCGAAGCGGAAGCCGAGCCAGCCGATCGCCGCACCGAACGCCATCGCGATTGCCATGCCGGCAAACATGCCCGCCCACGGGCCGATGCCGAACTTGGTCCACAAGGCCGCCGCGATGTAGGCACCCAAGCCCACATAGAGCGAATGGCCGAGCGACAATTGGCCCGCGAAGCCCATCATGATGTTCCAGGCTTGGCCCAGATAGGCGAAGTAGAAAATCAAGATCAGCACCGATACGAGATAGCGGTCGGCGGCGAGCGGTGCGGCGGCGAGGCCCAACACGAACAACGTCAGCAGCAGTTTCGCGCGGCCGTTGAGGGCGGCAAAAACGCTCATTGCTTGCGGCCCAGCAGGCCCTGCGGGCGAAGTGCGAGGATCGCGATCAGGATCGCGAAGCTGAACATGCTCTTGGCCGAGGGCGCGACGAGGAACGAGGCGAACGCCTCCGACACGCCGATCAAGATGCCGCCCACCAACGCCCCCGCCATCGAGCCCATGCCGCCGACGATCACGATCGTGAAGGCGAGCAGCGTGAAAGCGGGGGCGAGCATCGGCGTTGCGTCGGCCAGCACCACCATCAAGGCGCCGGCGGCCCCCACGCACGCCATGCCGAGGCCGAAGGTGAGCGCGTAGAGATGTTTGACGTCGAGCCCGACGATCGCGGCCCCGAGCAGATTGTCGGCGCAGGCCCGGATTGCCATGCCCGTGCGGCTCCAGCGGAAGAACGCGAACAGGAGTGCTGCCACGACCAACGCGGCGGCGGCCGCGTAGACGCGCACCTTGTCGATCAGCACGTTCGCCACTTCGTAGCTGTCGAAGCCGTAGGGCAGATTGGCGTGCCTTGTGTCGGGCCCGAACAGCATCAGGAGCCCGTTCACGAGCACGATCGCAAGGCCCACCAGCAGGATGAACTGCTCGTGCTCGGGCCGGCCGACGAACGGATTGATGAGATGGCGCTGCAAGAGATAGCCGAGCCCGAAAAACCCGAGCCCGATCGGCAGCATCGCCAGGATCGGATCGAGGCCGAACATGGCGAACCCGAGAAACGCCAGATACATCGCCACGACGGCGAACTCGCCGTGTGCGAAATTGACCACGCGCACGACGCCGAAGATCACGGACAGGCCGAGCGCCATCAGCCCGTACACCAGCCCCGTCAGAACGCCCTGGACCGCAACCGTGACGTAGAAGTCGAACGGCATCGCCGCGTGTCGATTCTTTACGTCCGGCCCTGCCAGCCCGGCATCGGCAGCACGGGCGCCATCGTGGCGTTGTCCTCGGGCAGCACGACGACCGGCGTGCGGCCGCGATTCTGCACGCACGCCGAACCGATATTCGGGTTCTGGCCCTTTTCGTCGAAGCGGATCGGCCCGCCGATCATCACGTGCTCGGCCAAGTTCGTGGCGCGGATCGCTTCCATGAGCGGCACGCCGCTCGTGGTGCCTGCGCGCTTGAACGCGTCGGCCGCGATCAGCAGCGCTTCGAACGTGAAGCCCGCATTGAAGCCGTCGGCGGCGAAGCGGTTGCCCGGGTTGGTCGCGGCAAAGCTGCGCTCGAGCGCCTGCGTCATCGCGGATTTCGGATTGACCCAGGGCAGGTTCGAGACGTGGAAATCAGCGAGCGGCCCGAGTGCTTGGTAGAATTCCTCGTCGTACATGCCGGGGCTGCCGGGCGACACGATGCCCATCGGCTCGAAGCGCTGGCGCACCATATCGCGCACGAGCTTGATCGCGTCCGACGCGCGCGTGACGACCAGCACCAGATCTGGGCGCAGGCTGCGCAGGCGCGTGACCTCGACCGACAGATCCTGCGCGCGCGGGTCGTAGGCGATGCTCTCCACGAGCTCGAACGGCATGTTCGTGCGCGGGAAGATCGCATCCATCGCATTGCGCTGCGCCTGGCCGAACGTGTCGTTCGCGTGCAAGAACACGGCCCGCTTGGGCGCGATCTTGGTGGCCGTGATCAGGTTGTTGATGAGCCGCAAGCCGTTGGTCACGAGCTGCGGCCCGGTCTGGAAATTGCGCACGAGGAACTTGAGGCCCTGCTCGGTGATCGGCGGGGCGGCCGCGATATTCACGACGAACGGCACTTGGCGCTGTTCGCACACTTGCGCGATCGCCAGCGTATGGCCGCTGTCGAACGCGCCCGTGAGCACATGCGCCCCGTCGTTGATGAGCCGCTCGGCCTGGGTGCGTGCAATGTCGGCGTTCGACTCCGTGTCGACATGCACGAGTTCGACGCGGTAGCCGAGTTCGGCCAAGACGCGCGGGGCCGCCAAAGCGCCGCGATGGCAGCTCTGGCCCGCCTGGGCCAGCAGGCCCGAGCGCGGCAGCAGCACGCCGATGCGCAAGGTTCCGGCCTGCGCCGAAACGATCGACGGGGCGGCGAGGGCGGCCGAACCGGCAGCGGCCCCGGCCAACACGGCACGGCGCGAAACGCTTGTTTTGAGGGGCATGGCGGCGGCCTCCGGACGACTTTTGGAATGAAGTTTCGCCGCCGAGTGAAGCCCGCAAGAGGCGCCAGCGTCAAGCGCCGCGGCGGATCAAACAATAGGTTACCTTACGCGACGATCCGCGACGGTAGCCTATTTATCCCATTGATTTTTCGACATTGTAACCGCCGCGACGATTTTGCGTTACATGCGCGGAATGTCGAAAATATGGGAGATTTCCCTACATCTTTCTTCACTTGTCAAACAGCGCCCGCCGCAAGCGGCGTTGGCAAAAATAGATCATATTCCTATACAAAAAGCAAGTTGCCGAGCGCCCGGCCACCGCTGCTTTGCTCAGCCTACTGTTTCGGGCGTGAGGTCCATTTTGACGGCGTAGCGCGTGAGGTCGGCGCGGGCGACCGAGCGGCCGAATACGACCGGGCGGTCGGCTTTGTCGTAGACGACGAAACTGTGCGACAGCATCGCCGTCCCCTCGGGCACTTGCAGCAATTCGGCTTCTTCCGAGGTCGCGGTGCAGCCTTCGACTTCCATGTCCGCCCGCGCCAGCGTCGCATTGCGGGCGAGGGCTGCGAAAATGCCGGTGCGCGCGTCGGCGCGCGTCACGCCCTTGGCCAAGTCGAGCGGCACGTAGCGCCAATCGACCGAGATCGGCGCCACCTTCATCGCGCGCAGGCGCTTGATCGCGAGCAGCGGCGTTTTGGCCGCGATCTTGAGCGCCGCCGCGACATTGGCCGGCGCTTCGACCGTGCCGAACGACACGACCGCGATCTTCATCGGGTCGCCGCTGATCCATTTTTTGGCAAGATTGCGCCCGAGGCTGAGTTTTTCTTCGACCTTGTGCGCGCGCACGCGTGTGCCGGCGCCGCGCTGGCGGTGCAGATAGCCCGACTCGGCAAGCTCGGCCAGTGCGCCGCGCACCGTGACGCGGCTCACGCCGAACATCTCGGTCAAGGTCGCTTCGGTCGGGAACTGTTCGTGCTCGTCGGGCCACGCCATGATCATGGCCAGCAGGCGGCTGCGGACCTGAACGTACAAGGGCAACGGGGACCGGCGATCGAGCTTGAGATCAACCCCGGCAAGAGCAATCGAATCGACAACGCGTTTTTTCACAATCGCCAATTTAGGCGTGCGACGCGGCCACGGGAAGCAAGAATTTTTGCGGTGGACGCCTTACGCGGCTGCCGGCACGCCTGCTTGGATCAGCGCCTTGGCCTGGCGTGCGGCAAGGGCCTCGACGCTGAAACCTTCGATGAGTCCGTGGAAGGCGCGATGCCAATTCACCTGCGCTTTGAGGTGCAAGAAGACCGAGCCCAGCCCCACGGCCGCCCGGTCCATCAGCACGAACTCGCGCGGCGGCTGCACGCCGCCCAAATCGCGCAGTTCCTTGTGCACCTTTTCGGCGACGTCGCGCCCATACGCCCCCGAATTGGTTTCGTCGATCGGGCGCGCCCGGTCTTCCATCAGCGGCGCGTAGATGAACGAAGCCCAGCGATTGAGCGCCTGCACTTTCACCTTCGTGAGATCGGTGAAGCCCCAGGTTTCGTAGGCATGCACGGCAAGGGCCGTGTCGCCGTCGCGCAAGGCGCGATAGAGATCGATGACCCCGCCCACGAAGCGCGGCGGGAACACGCGCACGCAGCCGAAATCGAGCAGATTGATGCCGCCGTCCGGGCGCACGGCATAGTTGCCGAGATGCGGATCGCCGTGGATCGTGCCGTAGCCGTAGAACGGCACGTACCACGCGCGGAACATGTTCATGGCAACTTGGTTGCGCAACTCGACGGGGGCGTCTTTGAGCGTGAGCAGCCCCGCCCCTTCGAGCCATGTCATCGAAAGGAGTCGCGTGCTCGACAGCTCGGCGATCGCGCGCGGCACGTGGATCTGCGGCTCGCCCGCCAGCATATGCGCATAGAGCGCCATGTGCCGCGCCTCGCGCGCGTAATCGAGCTCTTCGCGCAGCCGTGCCGACAATTCGGCATGGATCTGGCTCGTGCGGATGGCGGGGTCGTAGCGTTCGTACACGCCGAAGATCAGCCGCAGCTGTTTGAGATCGGCTTCGACGGCCGAGGCCATGTCGGGATATTGCAGCTTGCAGGCAAGCTTGGTGCCGTCTTTGGCCGTGGCGCGATGCACTTGCCCCAGCGACGCCGCCGCTGCCGCCTCGCGCTCGAACGACGCAAAACGACTCTGCCAATCGGGGCCCAATTCGGCCGCCATGCGGCGTTTCACGAACGGCCAGCCCATGGCGGGCGCGTTCGACTGCAGCTGCGACAACTCGGCTACGTATTCTTCGGGCAGCGCGTCGGGGATGGTCGACATCAGCTGCGCGACCTTCATGAGCGGCCCTTTGAGGCCGCCCAAGGCCGCGCGCAGTTCGCCGGCGTGCCGCTCGCGATCCATCTTCACGCCCAACACGCGCTCGGCGCCCAGCCGCACGGCAAGCCCGCCCACGGCCGTGCCCACGCGCGCATAGCGCGCCATGCGCCCGCCGAGCCGGTTGGATTCGCCGCCGCTGGCCATCAGAGCGATCCCATTACAGCGTCTCGAGTTCGTCGATGAAGCCTTCGATCACGCCGAGCCCCTTGCGCCAGAAGCCGGGATCGGACGCATCGAGCCCGAACGGAGCCAGCAATTCCTTGTGCCGCTTGCTGCCGCCCGCGCGCAGCATCGCGAGGTATTTTTCGGCGAAGCCGTCCGGCGTCTGGCGATAGAGCGCGTAGAGCGAATTCACCAGGCAATCGCCGAACGCGTAGGCGTACACGTAGAACGGCGTGTGCACGAAATGCGGGATGTAGGCCCAGTAATGCCGGTATTCGTCGTGCATGCGCAGCGCCGGCCCCAGGCTTTCGCGCTGCACGTCGAGCCAGATTTCGCCGATGCGCTCGGGCATCAGCTCGCCGTTGCGCCGCTCGGCATGCACGCGCGTTTCGAACGTGCAGAATGCGATCTGGCGCACGACCGTGTTCAGCATGTCTTCGACCTTGCCGGCCAGCATCGCTTTGCGGCGCTGCGGATCGGCCGCTTGGGCAAGCAGCTTGCGGAAGGTCAGCATCTCGCCGAACACCGAGGCGGTTTCGGCCAAGGTGAGCGGGGTGTCGGCCAAGAGATGGCCTTGGCCCGCCGCCAGCAGCTGGTGCACGCCGTGCCCGAGTTCGTGGGCGAGCGTCATCACGTCGCGCGTTTTGCCCTGGTAGTTCAGCAGCAGATACGGGTGCGCCGAAGGCACAGTGGGGTGCGCGAACGCGCCCGGCGATTTGCCGGGGCGCACGCCCGCATCGATCCACGGATTGTCGAAGAAGCGTTTGCCGAGCCCCGCGAGATCGGCCGAAAAATCGCCGTAGGCTTCGAGCACGGTGTCGCGTGCGGCCGACCACGGCACGTTCGTGTCGTCGGCCATCGGCAAAGGCGCGTTGCGGTCCCAGTAGTCGAGCTGGTCGACGCCGAACCATTTGGCTTTGAGCGCATAGTAGCGGTGCGACAGGCGCGGATAGGATTGCTGCACGGCCGTCATCAGCGCATCGACGACCGTGTCCTCGACGCGGTTGGCGAGGTTGCGCGCCGAGATGGGGGCGGCGTAATGGCGCCACTTGTCTTCGATCTCTTTGTCTTTGGCGAGCGTGTTGGTGATCAGCGCGAACAGCCGCGCATTGTCGCCCAGCGTCTTGCCGACCGCTTTGGCCGCCGTCTTGCGCACGGCCCCCGAGCGGTCCGACAGCAGATGCAAGGCTTCGGCCGAGGTCAGGCTCTTGCCGTCCACGTCGAAGCGCAGCCCCGCCATGGTTTCGTCGAACAGGCGCGTCCACGCCGCTTTGCCGGCGACGTATTTTTCGTGCAGCAGCTTTTCCATGTCGTCGCCCAATTGGTGCGGGCGGAAACTGCGCAGATCGGCGAGCCACGGCGCGTAGCGGCGCAAGGCGGGATCGTTCAATTTCGGGGCAAGGTCGGATTCTTCGAGCCGGTTGAGCTCGAGCGTGAAGAACAGCGTGTGGCTTGCCGCCGCATTCACGCGCTCCTGGATGCCTTGGTAGAATTTGGCGATTGCCGGGTCCGACTGGTCGCCGGCATAGGTGAGGTCCGAATAGCTCGTGAGGCGCGAGAGCCGCTCGTCGAGCTTTTCGTAGGCCGCGATCGCCGCCCCGAGTTCCGCACCCGACAGGCTGTCGAGTTTGCCCGCATATTTTTTCTCGAACGCCTGCGCGTCCGTCGCCGCGGCTGCGAGGGCTGCGTTCAGTTCGGGCGAGTCGGGCCCCGGGAACAGGTCGGCAAGGTTCCACACCGGCAGCGTGTCGGATGCGGCAAGTTTCGCGGCGGCAGACATAGATCCATCCCTTGCGTTGGAGTCTGGGGCTTGGAATTGACGGACGACACTACGATATATGTCGGGAAAGGCGACGCGCCAAGCGCCGCCGCCGATGGGAGGTCCGATTGCGCGTCGATTTTGCCAAGTGCCCCAATCTGCTGCAGCTTTTCTTCGACCGCGCGGCGGCTTTGGGCGAAGCCCCGTTTCTGGTCGCGAAGATCGACGGCACATGGGTCCCGATCAGCTGGACGCAAGCCGCCGCGAAGGTGCGGGCTCTCGCCAAGGGTTTGGCGGCTTTGGGCGTCAAGCAAGGCGACCGCATCGGCCTGATTGCCGAGAACCGGCCCGAATGGCTGTTGGCCGACCTCGCGATCATGGCGGCGGGGGCGATCACGGTGCCGGCCTACACGACCAACACGGTCGCCGACCATCGCTATATTCTCGCCAACGTGGCGGCCGTCGGCGTGATTGCCTCGACCGCGGAGCTTGCGACGAACGCGATCGCGGCGGCACGCGAGGCCGGCCCGCACTGCCGCTTTGTCGTGGCGATCGATGTGCCGAAAATCGCGCAGCATGCGGGCGTCGATCTGCATGGCTGGAACGACGTGGTGGCGCTCGGCAAAGACACGCAAGACCTGACCGATGCCACGACCGCGCGCCTCCAGCGCAGCGATCTTGCCTGCATCATCCATACGTCCGGCACGGGCGGCTTGCCGCGCGGCGTGATGCTGCATCACGGCGCCATCCTGTGCAACGCGATGGGGGCCGACGATCTCGTGCAGGTTTTGGGCGGCGATCGCGAGCGGTTTTTGTGTTTCCTGCCGCTGTCGCATGCCTATGCGCATTCGGTCTATGTCGGCGTCGCGACCGGCATCGGGGCGACGATCCATTTCGCCGAGAGCGTGGACAAGCTTTCGGCCAACATGCTCGAAGTGCGCCCGACCTTGATGACGGCAGTGCCCCGCCTCTACGAAGCCTTGCACCAGCGCATCTTGGGCGGGCTCAAAAAGGCGAGTCCGTTGAAGCAAAAACTCTTCGCCGCCACGCTCGATTTGGGCACGCGGCGCTATCGCGGCGAAAAGCTTGGCCTGTTCGACCGGCTTTTGGACGCGATCGTCGAAAAGCTCGTGCGCGAGAAAGTGCGCGCGCGCTTCGGCGGATCGTTGAAAGCCTTCGTGTCGGGCGGGGCGGCGCTCAATCCCGAGATCGGCATCTTCTTCCACGCGCTCGGCGTGCGCGTGCTGCAGGGTTACGGGCTTACCGAGGCCGCCCCGGTCGTTGCCTGCAACCGGCCCTATATGGAACGCATGGAAACGGTCGGCCCGCCTTTGAAGGGCGTGGAAGTGCGCTTGGCCGAAGACGGCGAAATCCTCGTGCGCGGCGAACTGGTGATGACCGGCTACTGGAACGATCCGGCCGGCACGGCGAACGCCGTGCGCGACGGTTGGCTGCACACGGGCGACGTCGGCAGCTTCGACGAAGCCGGACGCCTGTGCATCACCGACCGCAAGCGCGATTTCATCAAGAATTCGGGCGGCCAGATGATCGCGCCCACGAAGGTCGAGGGCACGTTGCTGCTCGAGCCCGAGATCGCGCAGGCGATGGTCGTGGGCGACGGCAAGCCGTATCTCGCCGCCGTTCTGGTGCCGAACGAAGAGGCGGTCGGTGCGGACGACGTGCGCGAAGCTTTGGCGCGCGCGGTCGAGCGCGCCAACGCCAAACTCGCTTTGCCGGACCGCGTGCGCAAATTCGTGGTAGCATCGGCACCTTTCGCCATCGATAACGCGCAATTGACGCCCACGCTCAAGGTCCGTCGCCACGCCGTGCGCGACGCTTACGCCGACGCTCTGGAGGGGCTCTACAAATGAAATACGCACTCGTTCTGTTGGCCGCATTGGCGCTTTCCGCCTGCGGCGCACCGCCCGGCGTGTCGACCGTCGCCCGCCTTGCAAGCGAAGACCGCACCACCTCGCAGATCACCGAAGACAACCGCATTCTGATCGCCTTCAACCGCGCCGTGGCGGGCGAGTCGGGGGCCTTGTTCCGCGACGTTTCGACGGATGTGTATTTGACGCGCATGATGCTGACGGGGGCGGTCGCAACCGCCCCCGCCAAAGCGCGCGCCGAGGCGATCGCGCGCGGCATCCAGGGCGTGGGCCCGATCGTCAACGAACTCCAGGTCACGAGCGAGGGCGGCGTCGGGGCCACGGCCAACGATCTTGTGATCGAACAGAAGCTCGGCGTGAAGCTCTTGGCTGCGGACGGCGTGCGCTCGGTCAACTTCCGCTACCGCGTGGTCAACGGCACCGTCTATCTGTTCGGCCGCGCGCACACCCAAGCCGAGCTCGACAAGGCGATGGCGGAAGCGCGCAGCACCGACAATGTGCGCCGCGTCGTGTCCCACGTGCAGGTTCGGCCCTAGCCGATTGGGTCGCGCATGGACGAGCTGCTCGATCTCAAGCTCTACACCGAGCGGCTCGTTCTGCGGGCGCCGGAAGAGGGCGACGCGCCGGCCTTCGCGCGCTGGTGCGCCGATTGGGAATTGGCGCGCTGGACCGCCAATATCCCGCATCCCTACACGCTCGCCGATGCCGAGAATTTCATCGTCGATGCGCGCCGCGCCATCGTCGATGCGCGCACGCTGAGCTTCGTGCTCGAAAGGCTCGAAGCGCCGGGCGCCATCGGCGTCGTCGGCCTCGGACTCGACGGGGCGGGCCACGAGGCCGATATGGGCTGGTGGGTGGCGCGGCCCCTGCACGGCCAAGGCTACGCGAGCGAAGCCGCATTCTGCGTCGTCGATTTTGCGCGCGCCATGGGCTTGCAACGCTTGACGGCAGGCACGCATCCCGACAATCTTGCCTCGCAGAGTGTCGCGCGCAAACTCGGCATGCGGGGGGCGGGGCGCTTGCTGCGTGCACAGCCCGCACGCGGCCAGCCGCTCGAAACGCTGGAGTTTGCGCTCACGCTTTAGGGGGACAAAAACAGGGGGCGCGGATGCGGGGGATGTTGGGTTTGGCGACGGCGTTGCTGTTCGCGGCAGCACCGGCCTTTGCGCAATACGAAGTCGTGCAAGGCTTCGACGATCTGCCGCCAAAGGGGCCGGGATCGGCGCTGGGCATCGTCATCTGGAACCACGGTCTGTCCGGCAACAACGACCAGGCACGCTTTCCGCCGCCCACCTACATGCGCAGCCTGCATGCGGCCGGCTGGGACGTGATCCGCATCAAGCGCGACGGGCTTTCGGAGGGCGGCGGCTGGACCACGGGCGGTTTGCGCCACGTTGCGCGCACGGTCGAGGAAGTGCAGCGCGCCAAGGCGCAAGGCTATGCGCGCGTGATCCTGGCGGGCCAAAGCTACGGCGGCTCCATCACGCTCGAAACCGCCCGCCGCATCGAGGTGTACGCGATCATCCCGTCGGCGCCGGGCACGGGCGTCAGTCTCAATCTTGTCGGCACCGTGCAGGCCGACACGGCGGGGACAAACCATCTCTACGCCGCCTTGGAAGACGGCAAGTTCGAGCGCGCCGCGCCCATTCTGCCCTTCTCCGACGAGTTTGCGCTGGCGAGCCCCGAGCGCGGCACGCGCAGTCGCGAAATCCTCGCCAAACGCGGCGTGCCGTTTCTGGCCCTCGACGACCGTTCGACGATTCTGACGGGGCATGGCGGTTCGAGTTCGAGCGCCATGACGCAGATCTACGCGCCCTGTTTGGTCGCGTTCCTCGACCCGACGCGCGTGCCTGCGGCGGGTGCGGCAGCGTGCGGGCGCGACGGCTTGACCGCAGCGCCCGATTTGATGGCCGAGGCCGCATCGCTGAAGCCTGCCGCTTTGCCGGCCGGCGAGTGGTGGAAATTCTACGAGGGCATTTGGGTCGGCGCTTGGGGCGGACCCAATCTCGCGGCCGTGACGCTCGAGAAGGCCGCAAACGGCTACGAGCTCGTCTATCTGATGAGTGCGCGCGGCTCGAACAAGCTCGACCGCACCCACCGCGTGCCGGCGCGTCTCGACGGGCGCAATGTCGTCGCCGAATTGCCGCACCAGAAAGTCACGCTCGAACACGACCAGCGCACGCGGCAGACGCTCCTGCGCTGGGCCGACGGCAAAGGCGGCACGGGCGCGCTGCTGATGCGCAGCTACGCGCCGCGCGAACCCGGGTCCTGAGCGAGCCTTGCGCAGGCGGCCAAGTATTCGGCCGCAAGCCGCGCGACGAGATTGGCCACCGGCACCACGGCGTCGATCGCGCCGATCCCTTGGCCCGCACTCCAGATGTCGCGCCAGGCGGTCGGCGCGTCGCCGGCCGTTTTGTCGAAATCGAGCTTGATGCCGGTGCTCGCCGGCAGCTTGCCGGGATCGAAGCCCGCGCGTTCGACCGAGCGCTTCAGGAAATTGGCCGGCACGCCGCTGAAATAGTCCGACAGCACGATGTCGGCGGCGCGGCCTTCGACGATCATCCGTTTGTAGTCGGCAGCCGCCGCCGATTCTGCCGTCGCGAGGAACGGCGTGCCGACATAGGCAAGGTCGGCCCCCATCGCGCGCGCCGCCGCAATGCCGCCGCCGGTCGCGATCGACCCGGCCAGAATCAGGGGACCCGAAAAGAAGCGGCGGATCTCGGCCGTCAAAGCAAACGGCGACAGGCGCCCGGCATGGCCGCCCGCACCGGCCGCGACTGCGATGATGCCGTCCGCCCCTTTGTCGAGCGCCTTCTGCGCCTGTTCGGCCGAGATCACGTCGTGCAGCACAATGCCGCCCCAGCTCTGCACGCGGCGATTGACGTCTTCGCGCGCGCCCAGCGACGTGATCACGATCGGCACGCGGAAACGCTCGCAGATTTCGAGATCGTGTTCGATGCGCGGATTGGTGCGGTGGACGATCTGGTTGACCGCATAGGGCGCCGCCTTGCGCCCGGTCGCTTTCTCGAACGCGGCGCGCGCGGCTTCGATCTGCGCGAGCCAGGTTTCGAGCTTTTCCTGCGGCCGCGCATTGAGGGCGGGGAAACTGCCGACCACGCCCGCAAGGCACTGCGCGATCACAAGTTCGGGCTGCGAGACGATGAAAAGCGGCGACGCGACGACGGGAAGCGCGAGGTCGCGGACCAGAATGTCGGGCAGCGCCATGCCCGCCGCCTCAGATGCCGTGGTAGTTGCGGAACCAGGAAACGAAATTCGGCACGCCCACGTCGATCGCCGTGCGCGGCGCGAAACCCAGATCGCGCGCCGAAGCCTCGATGTCGGCGAAGCTTTCCGGCACGTCGCCGGCCTGCAACGGCTGCAGGTCGAGAACCGCTTTGTGGTTCGTGGCACGCTCGATGAGCTCGACGAAGCGCAGCAGCGGCTCGGATTTGTGGTTGCCGAGATTGTAGACGCGGTGCGGGGCCCCCGCGTCGGCTGTCGGCACATGGTCGAGGGCCGCGATCACGCCCGCCACGATGTCGTCGATATAGGTGAAGTCGCGCCGCATCTGGCCGTTGTTGAAGACCGGGATGGGCTGGCCCGCGAGGATCGCCTTCGTGAAGATCCATAGCGCCATGTCGGGCCGCCCCCACGGCCCGTAGACCGTGAAGAAGCGCAAACCCGTGGCCGGCAGGCCGTAGAGATGGCTGTAGCAATGGCCGACGAGCTCGTTGGCGGCTTTGGTCGCGGCATAGAGCGAGACCGGCCGGTCGATCTTGTCGGCGACGTCGAAGGGCAATTTCGTGTTGCCGCCATAGACCGACGAAGACGACGCATAGACGAGATGCTTGATGCCGCCGCGCCGCCGGCACGCTTCGACGACGTTGAAGTGGCCGATGATGTTCGTGCGGATATAGACGTCCGGGTTCGTGATCGAATAGCGCACGCCGGCTTGGGCGGCCAGATGCACGACGCGGTCGATCGCCTTGTCGGCAAGCACGGCCGCGAACGCGCCCTCGCTTGCGATGTCGCCGCGCACCATGCGGAAGCCCGCCTGTTTGGCAAGCTCGGCCGCCCGCGCTTCCTTGAGCTTCACGTCGTAATAGGGGTCGAAATTGTCGAAACCCACGACGCTTTCGCCGCGCGCGAGCAGCGCTTGCGCGACGGAAAATCCGATGAAGCCGGCAGCTCCGGTGACGAGAACGCTCATGATGGAGGGCGTTTTAGCCGCCTTGGCCGGCAAAATCACGCGCCAAGTTGGCAGCACTTGAAGTTCTGGACTCGGGCCCGCCCCGCCTGATAGCGTCGCGATCATGGAAAGCATCGCGGTTCGCATCGTCCGTTGGCAGGCTTGGTGGCGCTAAGCGCCAGCCAACCCATTTCCCCTTTCCGATTCCCGCAATCGACCGAATTTTCTGCCGCCCCGCTTTAAGCTGGGGCTGCCGCTTTTTCTTGGTGAGGGTTCCATGCGCACCGAATTCGCCTCCAAAACCGGCCTCATCGTCGCGCGCCTGAAGCGCCCGCTCGACTACGCAACCGCCCTCGACGGCTTTGCCGAAAAGCTCGACCGCACGCGCGGCGGGCTTTTTTCGTCGGGCGTGGATTATCCGGGGCGCTATTCGCGCTGGGAATTCGGCTTCATCGATCCGCCGCTCGAGCTGGTCGGCAACGGCCGCCGCCTCACGCTTCGCGCACTCAATGCGCGCGGCGAAATCCTGCTCGAGCTGTTCGACCCGATCCTCGCCGAATTCGCCTGCGTCGAAAAAAGCGCGCGGCTTCGCGTGCTCGAGATCGCCCCGGCTGCGGGGCCGTTCCCGGAAGAACAGCGCAGCCTGCAGCCGTCGCTGTTCTCGCCGCTGCGGCGCATTGTGGCGGAGTTCGCCGGCATCGGCGACGCGTTCCTCGGGCTCTACGGCGCCTTCGGCTACGATCTCTTGTTCCAGTTCGAGCCGATCGCGCTCAAACATGCGCGCGCGGCCGACGCGCGCGAACTGCATCTGTTTTTGCCCGACCGCATGTACATCGTCGACCGCCGCAAAGAGACGGCCTTCCGCTACGACTACGAATTCTCGCGAGGTGAACGCACGACGGCGGGTGCTGCGCGCAGCTGCTATGCACCTGTCCCCAAGCGCCGCTATGTCGAGCCCACGGAAAAGCCCGAGATCACGAGCGACCTTTCGGCCGAACAATACGGCGCCATGGTCGATGCGGCGCGCGAGCGCATGCGCGTGGGCGACATTTTCGAGGTCGTGCTGTCGCGCCGCTTCGATGCGGCCTATCCGGGCGCGCCGTCGGGCCTGTTCGCCAAGCTCAAGAAGGTGAACCCGTCGCCGTTCGAGTTCTATCTGCAGCTCGGGCCCGACCGGCTCGTGGGCACCAGTCCCGAAATGTTCGTACGCGTCGAGGGGGCCCGGGTCGAATCCTGCCCGATTTCGGGCACGGCACGGCGCGGGCGCAACGCGATGGAAGACGCCGAGCGGCTCAAGGCGCTGATCGATTCCGAGAAGGACGAAGTCGAGCTCACCATGTGCACCGACGTCGACCGCAACGACAAATCGCGTATTTGCGAGCCGGGCTCCGTAAAGCTTCTCGGCCGCCGCCAGATCGAAACCTATGCGGGCCTCTTCCACACGGTCGACCATGTCGAAGGCCGCCTGCGCGCCGACGTGACCGGCCTCGATGCGTTCATCAGCCATATGTGGGCCGTCACGCTGACGGGTGCGCCGAAAAAATGGGCCGTCGAGATCGTCGAAGCGATGGAGACGGCCCCGCGCGGCTGGTATGGCGGTGCGGTCGGCGCCTTGCTGCTCAACGGCGACGTCAATACCGGCATCACGATCCGCACCGTGCATCTCGAAGACGACAGCAAGAAGCGCCAGATGGCGCGCTATCGCGTGGGTGCAACGTTGATTTGGGATTCGACGGGGCCCGAGGAAAACGAAGAGACGTATCTGAAGGCGAACGCCTTGTTCCGTGTGCTTGCACCGCCCGTGGCAGCGACGGCGCAAACCGACCAAACGCCGGGGCCGGGGGCGGGCCGCAAGATCGTGCTGATCGACAACGAAGACAGTTTCGTGCACACGCTGGCCGACTATTTCCGCCAGACCGGCGCAACGGTTTCGACTTATCGCCACGGTCTCTCGGCCGCCCAGATCATGGCGCTCGCCCCCGATCTCGTCGTGCATTCGCCGGGGCCCGGCACGCCGCAGCAATTCGGCGTGCCGGCTTTGGTGAAGGCGCTTGCGCAAGCGGGTGTGGCGCAGTTCGGCGTGTGTTTGGGTCTGCAAGGCACGGTCGAGGCGTTCGGCGGCACCTTGTCCGTGTTGGCCGAGCCGCGCCATGGCAAACGTTGGAATGTGGTGCACGAGTCAAAGGGTCTGTTCGCCGACTTGCCGAGCCCGTGTGCGGTCGGCGCCTACCATTCGCTTTATGCCGACATGGCGACCTTCCCGCATGCCGCCCTCGACATCACGGCCAAGACCGAGGCCGGCATCGTGATGGCCGTACGCCACAAGACGCTGCCGATCGCCGCTGTGCAGTTCCATCCCGAATCGATCCTGTCGATGGGGTGGGCCGGGCGCGGCGAAATCGGGCGAATCCTGATCGAAAACGTGCTCGCAAGCCTTGTGGCCAGGCCGCACACAAAGGCCGCCTGACGCAACGTCGTTGCGCGTCGCGGCCGGGGTCGCGCAACAACGCGAAAGCAAATCGAACGAACGCAAGCAGGAGATTGCGTTCTTTGCGGAAGCTTGCGGCAACGATTGAGCGGATCTGCGCTTCGCGATACGGTTTTGCAAGACCGACGAAGGCACTCAGGGACGGGAAACGCAGAACATGACCCCAGCCGCCGGCAAGCTGCTCGATCTCGCCCTCGACGACAAATACACGGCGCATGCCGGCCGCGTTTTCCTGACCGGCACGCAAGCGCTCGTGCGGCTCACGCTGATGCAGCGCGAGCGCGATCTGGCGGCTGGCCTCGACACGGCCGGGTTCGTGACGGGGTATCGCGGCTCGCCGCTCGGCGGGCTCGACCAGGCCTTGTGGAAGGCCAAGCGCCATCTCAAAGACCACCACATTCATTTCACGCCGGGCGTCAACGAAGACCTCGCCGCTGCCGCCGTCTGGGGCACGCAGCAGGTGAACATGTACGAGGGCGCCAAATACGACGGCGTGTTCGGCATGTGGTACGGCAAGGGCCCCGGCGTCGACCGCTGCGGCGACGTGTTCAAGCACGCGAACGCCGCCGGCACCTCGCCGCATGGCGGCGTGCTGGTGCTGGCGGGCGACGACCACGCCGCCAAATCCTCGACCCTGCCGCACCAATCCGAGCACGAATTCGTCTCGGCCATGATCCCGATCCTGAACCCGTCCGGCGTGCAGGAATTTCTCGATCTCGGCCTCTTTGGCTGGGCGATGAGCCGCTATTCGGGCTGCTGGGTCGCGTTCAAATGCACGGGCGAAACGGTCGACAGCACGGCCTCGGTGTCGGTCGATCCGCATCGCATCAAGATCGTGCAGCCGACCGATTTCCAGATGCCCGAAGGGGGCGTGCATATTCGCTGGCCCGATCCGTGGCTCGACCAGGAATACCGGCTGCAGAAATACAAAGTCTACGCGGCGCTTGCGTTCGCGCGCGCCAACAAGCTCGACAAGATCGTGATCGACAGCCCGAATCCGCGCTTCGGCATCGTCACGACGGGCAAGAGCTATCTCGACGTGCGCCAAGCGCTCGAAGATCTCGGCATCGACGATGCTTTGGCGGCGCGCATCGGCTTGCGCGTCTACAAGGTCGCGATGCCGTGGCCGCTCGAGCGCGAGGGCGCGCGCGCGTTCGCCGAGGGCCTCGAAGAAGTGCTGGTGGTCGAAGAAAAACGCGCGCTCATCGAAAACCAGATCAAAGAACAGCTTTACAATTGGCGTGCCGACGTGCGCCCGCGCGTGATCGGCAAGTTCGACGAGAAGGGCGAATGGATTCTGCCCTCCTCATACGAACTCAACCCCGCCCAGATCGCCAAGGTCATCGCCAAGCGCCTGAAGCCGTTCTACTGGTCCGAGCGTATGGCCGCGCGCGTGGCGCTGATCGAGGCCAAGGAAGCCGCACCCGAGGGGCACAGCTTCAAGCGCATTCCCTATTTCTGCTCGGGCTGCCCGCACAATACGTCCACCAAAGTGCCCGAAGGCAGCCGGGCCGCCGCCGGCATCGGCTGCCATTTCATGGCGCTGTGGATGGACCGCGAAACCACGACTTTCACCCAGATGGGGGCCGAGGGCACGCCGTGGATCGGCCAAGCGCCGTTCACGACGACCAAACATATTTTCCAGAATATCGGCGACGGCACCTACTACCATTCGGGCTCGCTGGCGATCCGCGCGGCCGTCGCGGCCAAGGCCAACATCACCTACAAGCTCTTGTTCAACGACGCCGTCGCCATGACCGGCGGCCAGCCGCATGACGGGCCCCTGACCGTGCCGCAGATCACCAAGCAGCTGCATGCCGAGGGCGTTGCGCGCATCGTGGTCACGACCGACGACACCGAAAAATACGGGGCGGCATCCTTCGCGCCCGGCGTGGAAATCCGCGACCGCGACGATCTCGATGCCGTGCAGCGCGAATTGCGCGAGACGAGCGGCGTCACGATCCTGATCCACGACCAAACATGTGCGGCCGAAAAGCGCCGGCGGCGCAAACGCGGCACCTATCCCGATCCCGCCAAGCGCATCTTCATCAACGATGCGGTGTGCGAAGGCTGCGGCGATTGTTCGGTCAAATCGAATTGCCTGTCGGTCGTACCTGTCGAAACCGAATTCGGGCGCAAGCGCGCCATCGACCAATCGAGCTGCAACAAGGATTATTCCTGCGCCAAGGGCTTCTGCCCGTCTTTCGTGAACGTGCTCGGCGGGCGCGTGCGCAAGGCCAAGAGCAAGGCCGCCAGCGGTGCCGCCGACCCGTTTGCGCTGCTGCCCGCCCCCGAACTGCCGCCGCTCGACAAGCCCTACGGCATATTGGTGACGGGCATCGGGGGCACAGGCGTGGTCACGGTCGGCGCGTTGGTCGGCATGGCGGCCCATCTCGAAGGCAAGGGCGTGTCGATCCTCGACATGGCGGGCTTGGCGCAAAAAGGCGGCGCGGTCGTAAGCCACATCCGCATTGCGGCCGCGCCCGACGATCTGCACGCTGTGCGCATTGCGTCTGGCGAGGCCAATCTTCTGCTGGGCTGCGACGTAGTTGTGGCGGCGGGAGCCGAAACGCTCGACAAGATGCGCATCGGCATGAGCCGGGCCGTCATCAACAGCTTCGAGGCCCCCACCGGCGATTTCACGCGCAATCCCGATCTCGCTTTCCCGAACAAGGAAATGCAGGACACGATCGCGCATGCGCTCGGCCAAGGTGCGATGGACGTGGTCGATGCCACGAAACTCGCCACGGCCCTGATGGGCGATTCGATCGCGACCAACCCGTTCATGCTGGGTTTTGCCTGGCAGAAGGGTCTCGTCCCCGTCGGGCTCGAAGCTTTGATGCGCGCGATCGAACTCAACGAGGTTGCGATCGAGGCCAACAAACGCGCCTTCCAATGGGGCCGCTTGGCGGCCGTGGACCTTGCGCGCGTCAAGGAAGCCGCCGCCCCCACCATGCCGGTCGAAGCCAAAATCGCGGCGACGCTCGACGACATCGTGGCCGCGCGCGTGGCGCATCTCACGGGCTACCAGGATGCGGCCCTTGCAAAGCGCTACGCAGACCGCGTCGCCGCGATCGACGCGGCCGAACAGGCGAAAACGCCCGGCCAAACCGGCTTGGCGCTTGCGGTCGCGCGTTATTACGCAAAGCTGCTTGCCTACAAAGACGAATACGAAGTGGCGCGCCTCTACAGCGACGGCAAGTTCCGCGCGGCTTTGGCGCGCCAATTCGAAGGCGATTACAAAATCGAATTCAATCTCGCGCCGCCGATGATCGCCGAGATCGATGCGAACACAGGCCACGCCAAAAAGCGCACCTTTGGCCCGTGGATGCTTTCGGCTTTCGGCGTGCTCGCGAAGCTGAAATTTCTGCGTGGCACGGCGTTCGATATCTTCGGCCGCACCGAAGAGCGCCGCATGGAACGCCGCCTGATCGCCGCGTACGAGACGCTGCTCGACGAAATTGCGGCCGGCCTCGCGCCCGCCAATCATGCGGCGGCCGTCGGCCTCGCCTCTATCCCCGAAGAAATCCGCGGCTACGGCCACGTGAAACAAGCGCATCTCGAGCGGGCCAAAGCGCACGAAGCGGCGTTGCTGGCGCATTTCCGCAACCCCGCCCCGGCGGCCCAGGCGGCGGAGTGAGCCTCGTCTACGGCGTGGATGGCTGCCGCGGCGGATGGGTCGCGGTGGCGGCCGAGGGGCGCACAAAGAACGTGCGCTTCGTGCGCAGCTTCGCGGAACTGTTCGACGCGAATCCCGCTTTGATCGCGGTCGACATGCCGATAGGTTTCGCGGATGAAGCCTTGCCCGGCGGGCGCGCGTGCGAGCGTGCGGCGCGTGCGGCTTTGCCGGGCAAAGGTTCGAGCGTGTTTTCGGCCCCGTGCCGGTCGGCCCTCGACGCGCCCGACTACCGGGCGGCCCTTGTCGCAAACCGCAAAGCGCACGGCATCGGGCTGTCGAAGCAGTCATTCAATCTATTTCCGAAAATGCTCGAGCTCGATGCGGTGCTGCGCGCCTCGCCGCCGTGCCGCATCGTCGAGGCGCATCCGGAGCTGGGTTTTGCGCGGCTGGCGGGCGCGCCGATCTTGGCACCCAAGCGCACCGCCGAGGGGCGCCAAGCGCGGCTCGGTGTGCTGGCCAAAGCGGGCTTTGGCATTGTCGAAAAATGGCTCGACCGGTTCCCGCGCGCGGAAGTGGCGGTCGACGACGTGATCGATGCGGCCGGCGTTTGCGTGGCCGCGTTGCGCGTGGCGGGCGGGAAGGCGGAGTGCTTACCGCCCGTGCCGTCCAGAGACCGCTACGGAATCGAAATGGCGATCTGGCGCTAGCTCAGATTTCCAGCGCCGCGCGGTAGAGGTCGAGCAACTCGTCCTGTTCCTTGCGGTCGGGCTCTTCCATTTTGCGCAGCTTGATGACTTGGCGCATGATCTTGGTGTCGAAGCCGTTGCCCTTGGCTTCGGCGTAGACTTCGCGGATGTCGGTGGCGAGGTCGGCCTTTTCGGCTTCGAGCCGTTCGATCTTTTCGACGAACTGCTTGAGTTTCGCCGCCGCAATGCCGCCTACTTCGCCGCCGTCCGCCATCTGCCGTCTCCAATATGCAATGAAGCGCGCGAAGCTAGCGATTCGCACGTGTCCCCGCTAGGGGCTTTTCGTCCCCAGCCTGTGGATAGCGTTAGTGCTTGTGCGTGTCGGCGAATTTGGCCTGTTTGGCCGCGTCGGCGGGGGCCTGGTGCTTGGCCTTCCACTCGTCGTACGGCATGCCGTAGACGATTTCGCGCGCTTCCGGGTCCGTGAGCGGTACGGCGCGCGTCTGGGCTTCGGCCAGATACCATTTGGACAGGCAGTTGCGGCAGAAACCGGCCAGATTCATGAGGTCGATATTCTGCACGTCGGTGCGTTCCTGCAGATGCTGCACGAGGCGCCGAAAGGCGGCGGCTTCAAGCTCGGTGCGGGTCTTGGGATCGAGATCGGCGGCCATGGCGTGTCTCCCAAAGAGGGTGTGTGGCCGCAATATAGGGTGCGTCCGCCCTACAAACCAGCCGCGGTCTCTGCAATGAGCCCGTCCACGACCGCAACCAGCGCCTCGTGCCGGTTGGCCCCGTCCGCCAACGCGCGCGCGTAGGCTTGGCGTTGGCGATGGGCCGACGTGCCGCGCGCCAGGATCGTGCGCGCGTGCGCGATCTCGGCCGCGCAGTCGAGCCTTGCCGCGTCGGGGGCGACGAGCTCGAAAACCTCTTCGAGCAAAGCCGAAAAGTCGACGATGCGGTCTTTGCCGAAATCGACGAGGCCGGCATCGAAGCCGTAGCGCTGCGCGCGCCAGCGGTTTTCGCGCACCAGCATGTGCGGATAGATGCGCCAGCGCTGGTTCTGGCGCTTCAAGCGCCACAGCATCGACAGCAGGCATTGGTAGAGGGCGGCGATCGCGACCGCGTCGTCGAGATAGGGGCACATGTCGGTGATGCGCATCTCGAGCGTGGGGAAGCGGGCGGAGAGGCGCACGTCCCACCAGAGTTTCGAGGCGTCGTCGATGAGGCCGGCCGCGACCAGCCGTTCGAGTTGGCGGCGATATTCGCCGTAGCTTTCGAAATGGTCGGGCAGGCCCGTGCGCGGCAGTTCGTTGAAGATGGCCACGCGATAGCTCGCAAGCCCCGTATCTTCGCCGCGCCAGAACGGCGACGAGGTCGAGAGGGCCAGCAGATGCGGCAGGAAATAGCCGATCTGGTTCATGAGATCGACGCGCAGCTCGTCGTCGTCGATGCCGACATGCACATGCAAGCCGCAGATCACGAGGCGGCGGCCGACTCCCTGCAGATCGCGCTCCAGCGCGCGGTAGCGGTCTTTGTCGGTTGCTTCCACGCCGCGCCATTCGGCGAACGGATGCGTCGAAGCCGCGATGGGCGCGAGCCCCGCTTCGCCCGTGACGGCGACGACCGCGCGCCGCAGTTTGACCAATTCGGCGCGCAATTGCCCGGCCGTGCGACACACGCCCGTTTGCACTTCGAGCTGCGCGCGCAGGAATTCCGGGCTCACCTGGCCCGCTTGGCCTTGGGCAGCAAGGGCGGCTTCGCAGCGCGCCACGAGGTCGGCGGGCGGATCGCGCGCAAGGTCGCGCGTTTGCCGATCGACCAGCAGATACTCCTCCTCGAGGCCCAGCGTGAAAGCGGGCTCGCTCACGCATAGACCTCGACGCGGCGCAGGTCTTTGCGCACGAGCAGGGGATCGAGCGCGTCGCCGAAAATCGCGGCCCATTTGGCGGCCCCGGCTTGCGTGTCGATGAGGTCTTGGCGGATTTCGATCAGCGCATGCGGATAGCCCGCCTGCTCGCAATGTTCGTGCATCGTGAAGCCGTGCCCGTCGCGCGCATCGTAGGGCTGGTTGTCGCCGACCTCGATGTCCCCGCGGGCGCGCAACGCCGCCATCAAGGGCACGGGCAAGCGCGGGTCCGAGCGCCACAGCACGCCGATATGCCAGGGCCGCACGAAGCCTTTGAAGACCGGCGTGCAGGAATGCATCGACACGACGATCGGCACCTGGCCGTATGCGCGCAATTGCGCGAGGCTCGCGCGGATCGCGTCGTGGTAGGGCGCATGCAGTTCCGCCACGCGGCGCGCGCGTGCGGCCGGCGTCAAAGCTTGGTTGGCGGGAACGGGTGTTCCGTCCGCAACCGCCGGGCACAGGCCCGGATCGTCGGTGCAGCGGTTGCAGTCGAGCACGAGGCGCGAATAGCGGCTCTCGATCAGCATGCAGCCGAAGCGTTTGGCCAAATGCTGGGCGACCGCCAAAGCGCCGATGTCCCACGCGATGTGGCGGTCCCAGTCGGCGCGCGGCACGCCCATGTCGCCCAAGGCGCGCGGCACGTCGCGTCCGGCATGGTCGCACAGCAGAAGCAGCGGCGTCGGCCGTTCGGCCGGGCGCGCGAAGAAAACGGGAAGCTCGTCGGCTTCGAGAAGCGGCAACAGATCCATGATTCGCGAGCGAGTATAGCGTCCAACCGCGCGCACCTGCTAGGCTCGCCCGCACACATGACCGACCCGCGCCGCCTTCTGTTGTCGCTGTTCGAAGCCGCCATCGCGGCGGCCCAACCGGCGTTGCGGATTCCGGCCTTTTTGCCGCCGGCACCCAAGGGCCGTCTCGTGGTGGTGGGGGCCGGAAAAGCCTCGGCGGCGATGGCGCGCGCGGTCGAAGACAATTGGCAAGGCAAGCTCGAGGGGCTTGTCGTTACGCGCTACGGCCATGGCGTTGCGTGCAAGAATATCGAAATTGTCGAGGCCGCCCATCCCGTCCCCGATGCGGCCGGCATGGCGGCGGCGGCGCGCATGCTGGACCTGGTGCAAAGCCTCGGGCGCGAAGATCTGGTGCTGGCGCTGATGTCGGGCGGCGGCTCGGCCGTGCTCAGCAACCCGGCCCCGCCGGTGACGCTCGAAATGTTCCGCGCCCTCACGTCGGCCTTGCTCAAATCGGGGGCCAACATCGTCGAGATCAATACGGTGCGCAAACATTTGTCGACGATTTCGGGCGGCCGCTTGGCCGCCGCTGCTGCACCCGCGCGCGTGCTGACACTCGGTATCTCGGACGTGCCCGGCGACGATCCTTCGACGATCGGCTCGGGCCCCACCGTGCCCGACCCGACGACGCTCGCAGATGCATTTGCCGTCCTTGCAAAATACGGCATCGAACCCGCACCTGAAATCGCCGCACGCCTTGCCGATCCCGCAGCCGAGACGCCAAAATCTTTGCCGCACGCGGCCTATCGCATGATCGCAGCCCCGATCCAGTCGCTCGACCGTGCGGCCGAGATCGCGCGTGCGGAAGGCTTCGCCGTGCATTCGCTGGGCCCCGACCTCGAGGGCGAGGCGCGCGACGTGGCGGCCGCACATGCCGATCTCGTGCGCCGCATCAAGGCGGGCCACGGGCCGGTCGCTTCGCCCTGCGTGCTGCTGTCGGGCGGCGAAACGACGGTGACGGTGCGCGGGCATGGCCGCGGCGGGCGCAACGCGGAATTTGCGCTGGCGTTGGCCGTCGCGCTCGACGGTCTTGCCGAGGTGTGGGCGCTTGCCGGCGACACCGACGGCATCGACGGCACGGAGGCCAATGCCGGCGCCCTCGTCGCGCCCGACACGCTGGCGCGTGCGCGTGTTCTTGGCCTGTCGGCATCCGAACGGCTCGCCGACAATGACGGCTACGGTTTTTTCGCCGCCCTCGGCGATCTCGTCACGACCGGCCCCACCCATACCAACGTCAACGATTTTCGCGCTATAGTGATCCGATAGACGCGGTCGCAAAGGGCCGCCCGACAGGGAGCGAACCGCCGCATGCGCCGCATCTGCGCCACCAAAATCGTCGCCACGCTGGGGCCTGCCACAAGCGACAGCGCCACGATCGAAGCTTTGTTCAAGGCCGGGGCCGACGTGTTCCGGCTCAATTTCAGCCACGGCGCGCACGAAGACCATAAAAAGCGCTACGACCAGCTGCGCGCGCTCGAAACGAAAACCGGCCGGCCGATCGCCATCCTTGCCGACCTGCAAGGGCCCAAATTGCGCGTCGGCACCTTCAAGGCGGGCGCGGCGAAATTGGCGGCGGGGGCCACGTTCCGTTTCGACATGGACGCAACGCCCGGCGACGAGACGCGCGCGCCCTTGCGCCATCCCGAAATTTTCGCAGCACTTAGCCCCGGCCAGCATCTGCTCGTCGACGACGGCAAGCTGCGCCTCGAAGCGATTGAGACCTCGCCGACGCATGCGCTGTGCAAAGTGCTGGTCGGCGGCACGATTTCCGACCGCAAGGGCGTCAACGTGCCGGGCACGGTGCTGCCGATCTCGGCGCTGACCGAAAAAGACCGGCGCGATCTCGATTTTGCGCTCGAAATGGGCGTGGACTGGATCGCACTGTCGTTCGTGCAGCGGCCCGACGACATGGCGGAAGCCAAAAAGCTCGTGCAAGGCCGTGCCGGCGTGTGCGCCAAACTCGAAAAACCCTCGGCCATCGAACGGCTCGAGGAGATCGTCGAGCTCGCCGATGCGGTGATGGTGGCGCGCGGCGATCTCGGCGTCGAGATGCCGCCCGAAGATGTGCCGGCCCTGCAGAAGCGCATCGTGCGGACTGCGCGCAGGCTCGGCCGCCCGGTGATCGTCGCGACGCAGATGCTCGAATCGATGATCGAAGCGCCCACGCCGACGCGCGCGGAGGCCTCCGACGTCGCGACGGCCGTCTATGACGGCGCGGATGCCGTGATGCTGTCGGCCGAAACCGCGTCGGGAAAACACCCGATCGAGGCGGTGGCGATGATGGAGCGCATCATCGCGCGCGTCGAACGCGATCCCTTGTACCGGCCGATCATGGATGCCGACCATTCCGCACCCGAGGCAACCGCATCGGACGCGATCACGGCGGCGGCCGCACAAGTCGCGCGCACGATCAAGGCGGCGGCGATCGTGACCTTCACCACTTCGGGCTCGACGGCGCTTCGCGCCGCGCGCGAGCGGCCGGAAGCGCCGATTCTGTGCCTGACGCAGAATCGGCGCACGGCACGCCGCCTCGTGCTGTGCTGGGGCACGCACACGCACGTGTCGGACGAGTTCGCCTCGTTCACGAAAATGGTCGAAAAGGCCTGCGAAGTCGCCAAGGCCGAAGGTTTCGCCGATCCCGGCGACACGATCGCGATCACCGCCGGCGTGCCGTTCGGCACGCCGGGGGCAACCAACATTCTGCGCATCGCCTGGATCGGCTGACGCGCCCGCCCGGTTACCCGAGCTGCGCGCGCAGCATCCAGGCGGTCTTGCCGTGCTCGGTCATGCGCTCGACCATGAGATCGCCCGTCTCCGCGTCGCCGACGCGCTCGACGATGTCTTTGGTCTCGCGCGCGAGCTTGGCCAGCGTCTCGTGGTCCGCCAAGAGTTCCGCGATCATCTTCTCGGCCTTCGGCGTGCCGGTCTGCTCTTCGACGGCCGACAGTTTCTTGAACTGCGTGAGGCTGCCGGGGGCGGCGAAGCCAAGCGCGCGGATGCGCTCGGCGATTTCGTCGATCGCGTCGCCCAAGGCTTCGTACTGCGAACCGAACTGCGCATGCAGCGGGGCGAAGAACGGCCCTTCGACGTTCCAGTGGAAGCTCTGCGTTTTGACGTAGAGCATGTAGCTGCTCGCCAGCACGCGGCCGAGGGCTTCGGCGGCGGTCTTGCGCGCGTTTTCTTTGAGGCCGATATCGACTTTCATGGGTCTTCTCCTTCGCTTTGGAGATTAGAACTATTCTAAACTACAGTCAAGAAGCCCTAAACCATTATGATTTCGGCTTTGCCCAAGATGCCGAAATCGGCCGTGTAAGTGCCTGTTTTGGATGCGAGATAAGGCACGATGCACGAGCCCGTGGTGACGATCGCCCCTTTGCGCAAACCCGTCCAGGCGGGCGGGTTGTTGGCCATCAGCACCAGGGCTGCAAACGGATCGCCGAGAATTTCGGCCCCGCTGCCGCGGGCCACTTCCGCGCCGTCGAGGGAAAGCGTCATCGTGTGTTTGCCGAGATCGAGTTTCTTCCAGTCGACAAGCCCGGGCCCGTAGGTGAAGCCGCCGCTCGCCATGCAATCGGCCAGCCCGCCGATCGGCGATGGCACGGCCTGGCGCGTGTCGAAAATTTCGATCGCGGGATGCAGGGCGGCGACTGCCGCCGCAACCTCGTCGCGCGAATACGGGCGCTCGCGCTTCGGCAGATCCATGCCAAGCGAGAATGCGAATTCGCATTCGAGTTTGGGCACGAGAAAATCGGCGAGCCGCCAACGCACGGGACTGGCGGCGAACCAGGGTGCGAGCAAAGCACCCGTGGTGACGGCGGGAATGTTCGATTTTTCCTGCTGGGCCGCCGTGAGATTGCCGACCTTCCAGCCCGGAACGGTGCCGCCGGAAAGTTCGGCCAATGCCGCTTGCACTTCATAGGCGTCGGCAGGCGTCTGCGGGCCGGTCGTCGGCCATTCGATTTTGCGTGCGGCTTTGCGTGCGGCGAACAAAGCGGCGGCACAGGCTTTTGCGTCGAATGCGGCGGTCATTTCGGCTCCTCGATCATGCGCACGAAGCCGCCGCGCTTCACTTCGATGCGGCGGTCGAACAAGGTTGCGACCTGCTTGCGATGCGACACGCAGATCAGGGTCTTCTCCGGGAAATCGGCAAGCAGGCGGCCGAGCATGTACATCTCGGTGTCCTCGTCGAGCGACGCCAGCGTCTCGTCGAGGATCAGGCACGGCGAATCCGTGAGCAAGGCGCGCGCGAAGGCGAGGCGCTGCTGTTCGCCGCCCGAAAACGGCTCGCCCTTGTCGCCGACGGAGGCTTTGCGCCGCTCGGGTTCGGCTTCGATGCGCTTGTCCATGCGCACGCGCTCGAGCGTCTGCTGCCACAAATCGTCCGACAGGTGCCGGAAGATCGCGACATTGTCTTCGACGTCGCCGGAGACGAACGCTGTCGCAGCGCGCGCGAAGAAGAACAGCCGCTTGCGGTCGGTGAGGCTCAGCGACGTCACGTCGCGCCCGTCGACCGTGACGCGGCCCGACGAGGGCCGGTGCATGCCGAGCAGCATGAAGATCAGCGTGGTTTTGCCCGCCCCCGAATCGCCGAACAGGCCGACTTTGTCGCCCGCCCGGATCGAAAACGAGAAGGGATGCAGCAGCGTTTCGCCGCGCTCGGAGACGAGCCCGACCTCTTCGAAGCGGATCTCGCCGAACGAAGCGGGCGGGCGCTGCGCCTTGTCGGCCAGCACCGCGTCGAGCCCGTCGGTCGAGGCCGAGATGCGCTTCAAAGCGAGCCGCGCGTCGTTGATCATCGGCCAGGCTTCGCCGATGCGGCTCAAATTCGGGAAGATCAGCATCGTGTAGTAGGCGAAGATAAGGAACTTGCCGATGGGCGGCGGCCCGCCTTGCGACGTCACGAACAGCAGCACCAGGCACACGGCCGCCGACATGCCGATCACGAACTCGACGAGCCCGTGATAGAGCGCATGGCGGCGCCACAGCAGCAGATTGATGCGCATGAGCCGGCGCGCACCCGACAGCAGCCGCACGAGATAGATCGCGCCGAGGCCCGTGAAGCGCAGATCGAGATTCTTCTGGTAGAGAGCGGCGAGATAGCCGAGATAGCCCTGGTCGAGCCCCATTTTGGTGAGATAGCGCTGCTTGCGCCAATTGGCGTAGATCGCGATGCCGGCCGCGAGCAACGCGATCTCGACGACCAGAATGTAGAAGAGCCAGCTTTCGACGAAAAAGATCACGACCAGCATCAGCGAGATCTGCAGCACGGCCACACCCGCATGCACGAGCGCTTCGCGCAGCAGGCGCTGCACGGCTTCGAGATCCCCCGCCGCCGCCGCGAGCACGCCGCCGGCCCCCAATTTCGACAGGCGCGCGTAGGGCCCGCGCAGCAGATTGAGCGCGATCGAGCCGCGGATCGAGCGGATGATGCGCTCGGACAGCGCCGAGGTGCGGTACTCGGACAAAAGGAAAAACGCGAAGACGAGGATTTCGATCGCGAAGATCAGCGCGACATAGAACCAGATGCGGTTGCCGTCGCCGACCAAGGCGGCCTCGATGCCGCCCCACCAGCTTTCCGGTTTGGCCCCGTCGATCAGCACATTGATCGGCAAAGGCCGCGCCACGATGGCGATCGACTGCACGCAGGCGATCAGGAAAATCAGAAACAGCGCGAACCGCCAGCGCGGATCGTGCTTCTTCAGCAGCGCGTCGATTTCACGAATGAACATGCGGCGTGCCTTGCGCAAAAGGCTGCAGCAGGCCGACGATCGTGGCATGCGACGGGGCGCCGAGCCCGTGTGCTTGGGCCATGCGCACGACCGCACCCGACAGCCACGGCAGCTCGAGTTTCGCGCCGCGTTCGAGATCGTGCAGCATCGAGGCCTTCATGCCGTCCGGCAAGGCTGCGGCCTGCGCCACGGTCTTTTCGACTTGGTCCGCTGCAAGGTCGATCTTTTCGGCGCGGGCGACGGCGACGGCCTCGCGCACCAAGGTTTCGTAGAGGCCGCGCGCGGCGGCATCGCGCCACAAAACACCTTTGGCAAGCCGCGAGGCCGCCGTGATCGCGGAGAAGGAGGAGAGGAACACGAACTTTTCCCAGATCGCGCGCGCAATGTCGGGGCTCAGCACGGCATCGATGCCGGCGGCTTTTGCGGCCGCGACGAAGGCAGCCGCCTTCTCGTGCTGCGGATTGCCGAACGCGCCGATCGTGAGGCGCGCAAGCGTGCCGGTATGGCGAATGGTGCCGGGCCCGGCGATCGTCGTCGCGATATGGGCAACGCCGCCAAGCACGCGGTCGGGGCCGAAAGCGGCTTCCAGCATCTTCGGCGAATCGATGCCGTTCTGCAGCGACACCACATGCGTGGTTGGCCCCATCAGCGGGCGGATCTGCGCGATGGTGCCTTCGACGTCCCACAATTTGACGGCCAGCAGCACCAGATCGACCGGTCCGATCGCGGCGGGATCGGACTCGGCGCGGATCTTCTGGCGCAGATTGCCGAGCGGGGATTCGACCGCGAGGCCTTGGCCGCGAATGGCCGCAAGATGGGGCCCGCGCGCGATCAGCGCCACGTCGGCACCCGCCGCTGCGAGGCGCGCACCGAAATAGCCGCCCACGCCGCCGGCCCCGACGAATACGATTTTCACGCTTGTGTTCTCCCCCGCCCGAACGGCGCTTACGTCAGTGCTGCACAGGCCTTCTGGATGCGCGTGCAGGCCTCGCGCAGCACTTCGGACGACGTGGCGTAGGAAATGCGGAAATACGGCGCCAATCCGAACGCCGAGCCTTGCACGACGGCGACGCCGACGCTCTCCAGCAGATACGTCACGAAATCCGTGTCGGTCTGGATGGTTTTGCCGTCCGGCGTTTTTTTGCCGATGGTGCCGGCACAGGACGGAAACACGTAGAAGGCGCCGTCCGGCATCGGGCAGCGCAGGCCTTTGGCCTCGTTCAGCATTTTCACGACCATGTTGCGCCGCTCGACGAACGCCTTGTTGTGTTCGGCGATGAATCCGTTGGGGCCGTTCAGCGCTTCGACGGCGGCGGCCTGGCTCACCGAGCTCGGGTTCGAGGTCGACTGCGATTGGATCGCCTGCATGGCCTTGATGAGGGCGGCAGGCCCGCCCGCATAGCCGATGCGCCAGCCGGTCATGCAATAGGCTTTCGACACGCCGTTGACGGTCAGGGTGCGGTCGTAGAGCTTCGGCTCGACCTGCGCGATCGTCGCGAACTTGAAATCGTCGTAGAGCAGATGTTCGTACATGTCGTCGGTCATGATCCAGACATGCGGATGGCGCAGCAGCACGTCGGCAAGCGCCTTGAGATCGGCGGCCGAGTAGGCGGCACCCGTCGGGTTCGAGGGCGAGTTCAGGATCACCCATTTGGTCTTGGGCGTGATCGCCGCTGCAAGCGCTTCGGGCGTCAGTTTGAAATTCTGGTTCTCCGAGCACGCGACCTCGACCGGCGTGCCTTCGGCGAGGATCACCATGTCGGGGTAGCTGACCCAATAGGGGGCAGGCACGATGACTTCGTCGCCGGGGTTCAGCGTCGCCATCAGCGCGTTGTAGAGCACCTGCTTGCCGCCGGTCCCCACGGTGATCTGGTTGGCGGCGTATTTGAGGCCGTTCTCGCGCTCGAACTTCGCGATGATGGCCTTCTTGAGCGCCGGCGTGCCGTCGACGGCCGTATACTTCGTGTCGCCTGCATCGATCGCGCGCTTGGCGGCGTCCTTGATGTTCTGCGGCGTGTCGAAATCGGGCTCGCCCGCACCGAGGCCGATCACGTCCTTGCCGGCGGCTTTGAGTTCGGCCGCTTTCATCGACACGGCAATGGTGGGCGACGGCTTCACGCGCTGGAGACGGTCGGCGACGATCGACATAGGAGCTTCCTTGGGGTGCGAAGGGACGGAAAACGCCGTTGGAAATTAGACCCCTCGGGCGGTGCTGGCAATCGACTTGACCTTCCAGCGGGGCAGGGTGGCTAAAACATTGTCCGCGCACAATTGCGCATCAATTGAAGGAGACCCAGACGCGATGATTCGCAGAAGCACTTTTGCCGTCCTTATGGCGGCGGTTCTCGTCGGCGGCCCCGCAATGGCCCAGCACGCAGGCCACCGCGGCGGCTCGGCCAACGATTCGCCCGCAACGCGTGCCTACCGCGCAGCGAACGACAAAATGCACAAGGACATGGACATCCGCTACAGCGGCAATGCCGACAAAGATTTTGTCGCCGGCATGATCGCGCACCACGAGGGCGCGGTTGCGATGGCGCGAATCGTGATCCAGCACGGTGCCGATCCCGAGATCCGCACGCTCGCCGAGGGCATCATCCGCGACCAGGAAAGGGAAATCGCCCAAATGCGCGCGTGGCAGGCGCGAAATCGCTAAACTCTCCTCGCGTTCGATTCGCGAGAGGGAAAAGACATGCGTGCTGCGATCTACTCGTCGTTCGGGCCGGCGGCCGAAGTGCTGTCGCTGGCCGTGTTGCCCGATCCCATCCCCGGGCCGGGCGAGGTACGCGTGAAACTTGCCGCCTCGGGCGTGAACCCATCGGACGTCAAAGCGCGCGCGGTCGCGTCGCGCAACGCGGTCTATGCGCGCGTGATCCCGCATTCGGACGGGGCCGGCACCATCGATGCGGTCGGCCCGAATGTGGATCCCGCGCGCATCGGCGCGCGCGTGTGGGTTTTCAACGCGCAATGGCAGCGCGCCGACGGCACGGCCGCCGACTATGTCTGCGTGCCGGCGGAACTCGCCCCCGCTTTGCCGAGCAATGCGGATTTCGACGTCGGCGCCTGTCTCGGCATCCCGGCTTTGACCGCGTGGCGCGCGGTGACGATGAACGGCGGCGTCGCTCAGCGCCGCGTGCTCGTCACGGGCGGAGCCGGTGCTGTCGGCCATGCCGCCATTCAAATGGCGAAGTACGAGGGTGCAACGGTCTACGCGACCGTCTCCTCGCCCGAGAAAGCCGCGATCGCCAAAGAGGCGGGTGCGGACGCAACCATCGACTATCGGCGCGAAGACGTGGCCGCGCGCGTGCGCGAACTCACGGGCGGCGAGGGCGTCGACCGCGTGGTCGACATGGACATTGCGGCCAACGCGGCCGCGACGGTCGCATCGCTGAAGCCGGGCGGACTCGCCGCGATCTACGGCTCGGGCAAGCCGGAGTTCCAATTGCCCTTCATGCCGTCGATCGCCAAGAACCTCACGTTTGCGTGTTTCATCATGTACGAATTGTCGCCTGCCCAGCGCCGCGACGGCTGCGCCTACGTGAATTCGCGCGTCGCGATGGGCCATCTCAAAACGCGCATCGCCGCGCGTTTTCCGCTGGCCGACATCGCACGCGCACACGAAGCCGTCGAAAGCGGCCAAACGATCGGCAATGTGGTTGTAACGCTCGCCTGAGCGCGCGCGCCATTCGCGCGCGTTGACGGGCGATGGCAACGCGCTAGAGTGCGCGCGTCATGGCTCTTCCCAAGATTTCAGCACCCTTGCCCGACGCGCTGCAGAACCCGGCTCCGCCGCTGGCGGTCGATCCCGACGCGCATCCGCCCGAGCGCTTGACGGTCGTTTCCGACTATGTGCCGGCCGGCGACCAGCCGACCGCGATCGCGGAGATCACCCAAGCCCTGCAGCGCGGCGAGAAGGACCAAGTGCTGCTCGGCGTCACGGGCTCGGGCAAGACTTTCACGATGGCGCATGTGATCCAGAATCTGCAGCGCCCCGCCCTGGTGCTCGCCCCGAACAAGACGCTCGCCGCCCAGCTCTACGGCGAGATGAAGTCGTTTTTCCCCAACAACGCGGTCGAATATTTCGTCAGCTACTACGACTATTACCAGCCCGAAGCCTACGTGCCACGCTCGGACACCTATATCGAAAAGGAAAGCTCGATCAACGAGCAGATCGACCGCATGCGCCATTCGGCGACGCGCGCTTTGCTCGAGCGCCAGGACACGATCATCGTGGCGTCGGTGAGCTGCATCTACGGCATCGGTTCGGTCGAAACCTATTCCTCGATGACGCTGACGCTGAAGACCGGCCAGCGCATGGACCGCAACGCGCTGCTGCGCGAGCTCGTGAAGCTGCACTACAAGCGCAACGAAGCCGCCTTCCAGCGCGGCACATTCCGCGCGCGCGGCGACGCGGTCGAGATTTTTCCGGCGCACTGCGAAGACCGCGCGTGGCGCGTGTCGCTGTTCGGCGACGAGATCGAGGCGATCTTCGAATTCGATCCGCTGACCGGCGAGAAGAAGGCCACGCTCGCCACGGCCAAGCTCTACGCCAATTCGCACTACGTGACGCCGCAGCCCACGCTCGAACAGGCGATTTCGCAGATCAAGACCGATCTCAAGCTGCGCCTGGCCGAACTCAATGCGGGCGGCAAATTGCTGGAAGCCCAGCGGCTCGAGCAGCGCACGACGTTCGACATCGAGATGATGGCGGCGACGGGCTCGTGTGCGGGCATCGAGAACTATTCGCGGTACCTGACGGGCCGTGCACCCGGTGCGGCCCCGCCGACCTTGTTCGAGTATCTGCCGAAGAATGCGGTGCTGATCTGCGACGAAAGCCACGTGATGGTGCCGCAGATCGGCGGCATGTACAAAGGCGACTACATGCGCAAGTCGACCTTGTCCGAATACGGTTTCCGTCTGCCGTCCTGCATCGACAACCGACCGCTCAAATTCGAGGAATGGGACGCGATGCGCCCGCAGACCGTGTTCGTCTCGGCGACCCCCGGCAATTGGGAGCTCGAGCGCACGAAGGGCGTGTTCGTCGAACAGGTGATCCGGCCCACGGGCCTCGTCGATCCGCCGGTCGAAATCCGACCGACCGAGCGCCAGGTCGACGATCTGCTGGGCGAACTCAAAGCCGTCGCCAAAAAAGGCCAGCGCGCGCTGGTGACCACGCTGACCAAGCGCATGGCCGAGGACCTCACCGAGTATCTGCACGAAAACGGCGTGCGCGTGCGCTACATGCACTCCGACGTCGAGACGCTCGAGCGCATCGAGATCATCCGCGATCTGCGGCTCGGCGCGTTCGATGCGCTGATCGGCATCAATCTGCTGCGCGAAGGGCTCGACATTCCCGAATGCGCGCTCGTGGCCATTCTCGACGCCGACAAGGAAGGCTATCTGCGCTCGCGCACGTCCTTGATCCAGACGATCGGCCGTGCTGCGCGCAATGTCGACGGGCGCGTGATCCTCTATGCCGACAAGCGCACCGATTCGATGGAAGCGGCCTTGGCCGAAACCGACCGGCGCCGCACCAAGCAGGTCGCCTACAACCAGGCGCACGGCATCACGCCCGAAACGATCCGCAAGCAGATCGGCGACATTCTGGGCAGTGTGTACGAGCGCGACCGCGTGACGGTCGGCACCGGCGACGAGGGCACGCAGCATCTCGTCGGCCACAATCTGCGCAGCCACATCACGGGCCTCGAAACGCGCATGCGCGAGGCGGCGGCCAATCTCGAATTCGAAGAAGCGGCGCGCTTGCGCGACGAAATCAAACGCCTCGAATCGATCGAGCTCGAAATGCCGGGCGGGGTCGGCGAGGGCGCGCAAGCGGGCTACCAGTCGGGGCCCGACCGGCCGCGCCCGCGCTCGACCGGCGGTGCCGTCAATTCGCGCAAAGGCCGCGCGCGCCGTCCGCCGCCGGGCGGTGCGCGCAAGTGAACGCGTTCTGGCTGCCGCTTTTTCTGACGCTGGGTGTGCAAATTCTGGTGAGCGGGGCGAGCCTCTCGGTCGCCGTGCTCGCCCCGCTGGTCGGCCCGGATCTGGGCGTGCCGACGGCGGGCGTGGGCTATTACGTGGCGGCCCTCTACGGCATTGCGGCCGTGGCGGGCCTGGCGAGCGGCGGCCTCATCCAGCGCCTCGGGGCCCTCGGCACGATGCAGGTGACGCTGTGCAGCGGCGCGATCGGCCAGCTCTTGCTGGCGGTCGGCACGCCGTGGAGCGTGGCGCTTGCGGCCGTCGCCTGCGGCATCAGCTTGGGGCCGACGACGCCCGCTTCGTCGGCGATTCTCGTGGGCAACACGCAGTCCGCCAACCGCAATCTCGTGTTCTCGCTGAAGCAGACGGGCGTGCCCGGCGGCTTCATGCTGGCGGCTTTGAGCATGCCGCCGCTTGCCCTGGCGCTGGGGTGGCGCGGAGCGGCGGTGGTTGCGGCGTGCGTGCTGTTCGCGGCAGCGCTTGGCCTCGCCCCGTGGCGCGAGCGCTTTGCCAGCGGCCGCGCGGCCACGCGGCCCGCCTTCTCGCTGCGCGCGCAATTCGTCGATCCTTTGCAGCGCTTGTGGGCGGTCAAGGAGCTGCGCCGCTTGGGCCTCGCGTCGGCGGCCTTCTCGGGTTTGCAAGGCTCGCTTGCGGGGTTCCTCGTGGCGTTTCTCGTGCACGACACGGTGCTCGATCTCGTCGCGGCGGCGGGCGTGCTGGCCGCCGCCCAAGCTGCCGGCGTGGTTTGCCGCGTCGTGTGGGGTTTGGTTGCCGACAAAAGCGGTCGGCCTGACCGCGTGCTCGGGCTCCTCGGTCTTGCCATGGCCGCACTTGGCGCATTCGTGGGGCTTGCGGCACCGACGCTGAGCTATCCCGTGCTGCTGCTCGCCTGCATCTTGTTCGGCGCCACGGCGATGTCGTGGAACGGCGTCTATCTCGGCGAGGTCGCGCGCATCGCCCCGCCCGACCGTGTGGGCGAAGCCACCGGGGCGATCGGCCTGTTCACCTTCGGCGGCGTTGCCGTGATGCCGGGCCTGTTCGCCTCGATCGTGCTCGCAAGCGACTCCTATGCGCTGGCCTACGTCATTGCCGCACTCGCACCCGCTATCTTCGGCACGGCGCTGTTGCGCGCGGCGCGCACGAAGGGTATCGGAGCGTCATGAACCTGCCGCCCAATCTGCCGCGCACCGCCCTCGTCACGGGGGCCGCCAAACGCATCGGGCGTGCCATCGCGCGCGACCTTGCCCGCCAGGGCTTTGCCGTCGGCATCCATTATGCGCAGTCGCACGACGACGCGCAGACGCTCGTGGCCGAGATCGCGGCCGACGGCGGGCGCGCTTTTGCCTTCAAGGCCGATCTTGCAAACGAAGCGCAGGTGCAGCAACTCGCGCGCGACGCGTTTGCCGCCCTCGGCCCCATCGGCGTGCTCGTCAACAACGCCTCGACCTTCGAGCGCGACGAGATCGCCGACGCGACGCGCGGCAGCTGGGACATGCATATGGAGGCGAATCTGCGCGCCCCCTTCGTGCTGATCCAGGAAATGGCGCGCCATCTCCCCGCCAATGCCGAAGGTGTTGCGGTCAATCTGATCGACCAGCGTGTGTGGAATCTCACGCCGCATTTCGTCAGCTACACGCTGTCGAAGGCGGGCTTGTGGACATTGACGCAGACATTGGCGCTGGCGCTGGCGCCGCGCATCCGCGTCAACGCGATCGGCCCGGGGCCGACCCTGGCGAATATCCGCCAAGATCCGGCCCAGTTCGCGCGCCAAGTGGCGAGCGTGCCGTTGCGCCGTGCACCCCCCCTCGACGAAGTGTGCGCGGCCGTTCGCTTCCTTCTCGCGGCGCGTTCGGTTACGGGGCAGATGATCGCGCTGGACGGCGGCCAGCATCTGAATTGGGGTGCCCCCGGCACCCATCAGCCCGACGAATGAACGCGAGCGATTGCCGCCCCAACTGCCGGATCGTGCTGATCCGCGATCTGGTGCTGCAAGCGCGCATCGGCATTTTCGCGCACGAGCAAGGAGCGGCCCAGCGCGTGCGCTTCAACATCGAACTCGGCGTGCCCGATCGGCCGCCGCAGCGCGATTCGATCCGCGAGGTCGTGCGCTACGACCATGTGATCGAGCGCATTCGCCAGATCGTTGCTGCCGGGCACGTCAATCTCGTCGAGACGCTGGCAGAACGCGTGGCTGCCCAGTGCCTTGCGGTCGCCGACGTGCTGTGGGTGCGCGTGCGCGTCGAGAAGCTCGACATTGCCCCCGATGCGGCCGCCGTTGGCATCGAAATATTCCGAAAAGGCGCTTGACGGCACCGGTGAGCGTACAGGATTTGCAAATCGCAACTTGTGCACACCGCCCAGAACCAACGACAAAAATGGCGGAATTCAGCGGTTTCTGACGGAAATATGAAGTATCGAAGGCGATTGTTAATCTCTATGTCCATGTAAATCAGCGACTTAACAAAAAAGTCCAAAAACTAGGCAACACGACATGAATTGCCGTTTTTCCTCGATTCGACGGACCTCGAAGGCGGTTTTGCACAAGTTTATCCACAGACTTGGTGGATAGAAGAATCGCGCCGAATCAGCATTGCCTGCACCAAGAGCAGACGCGTGGCCAAAGCGCCACAGCACGCATCCTCTTGCCCGCGGCAGCCGGACTCGCTAACGCAAAGCAGCCATGGAAACCCCGTCCGACGACGACGCACTGCAGTTCGAACCGCCGCCGATCGCCGCCGAAGGGGCGGGCGTGCTGCGCGTGGCTTTGGCCACGCTGCCGCTGAGCCCCGGCGTCTATCGCATGCTCGATGCCAAGGGCGACGCGCTCTACGTGGGCAAGGCGCGCGCGCTCCGCAAACGCGTCGCGCAGTATCTGCAGTTCGAGCGCATGCCGAACCGGCTGCTGCGCATGGTCGCCGAAACGCGGCGGCTCGAGATCGTCACCACGCACACCGAAGCCGAGGCGCTGCTGCTCGAGAGCAATCTCATCAAGCGCCTGATGCCGCGCTACAACGTGCTGCTGCGCGACGACAAATCGTTCCCCTACATCGCTCTGTTCGAAGACCACGATTTCGCGCAAGTCGCAAAACATCGCGGCAGCCGCGAGCGCAAGGGCCGCTATTTCGGCCCCTTCGCGTCGGCGGGTGCGGTCAACCAGACGCTGACCGCCATGCAGCGCGCATTTCTGCTGCGCTCGTGCACCGATGCGATCTTCAGCCAGCGCACGCGGCCGTGCCTGCTCTACCAGATCAAGCGCTGTTCGGCGCCGTGCGTGGGCCGCATTTCGGCGGCCGATTATCGCGGCCTCGTCGATGAGGCGATCGATTTTCTCGAAGGCCGTTCGCGGGGTGCCCAAAGCGAACTCGTCGCCAAGATGCAGACGGCGGCCGACGCGATGGATTTCGAAACGGCGGCGATGTATCGCGACCGTATCCGCGCACTCACGGCCGTGCAGGCGCGCCAGGACATCAATTTCGAGGATCTCGGCGATTGCGACGTGGTCGCGATCCATGCCGAAGGCGGGCAGAGCTGCATCCAGGTTTTCTTCTTCCGCGGCGGCCGCAATTACGGCAACCGCGCCTATTTCCCGCGCCACGACAAGTTCGTCGACGCGGCCGACGTGCTGGCGGCCTTTCTGGGCCAGTTCTATGCCGACAAGCCGCCGCCGCCGTCGATCCTGTTGTCGCTGGACGTGGCCGAGCGCGCGCTGATCGAGGAAGCTTTGACGGCGCGGGCCGAATCGCGCGTGCGCATTGCGGTGCCCGAGCGCGGCGAAAAGCGCAAACCGGTCGAACATGCGCTCGCCAATGCGCGCGAAGCGCTTGCCCGCCGCATGGCCGAAACGGGGGCGCAGGCGAAGCTGCTCGACGGCGTCGCAACCGTCTTCGGCCTCGACGCCCCGCCCGCGCGCATCGAGGTCTACGACAACAGCCATATCCAAGGCACGGGTGCCGTCGGTGCGATGATCGTCGCGGGGCCCGAAGGCTTTGCCAAAGCCCAGTATCGCAAATTCAACATCCGCGGGGCCGGCAAGTCCGACGTCGGCGAGGGCGGCGACGACTATGCGATGATGCGCGAAGTGTTCGAGCGGCGCTTTGCGCGCGCCCTGCGCGAAGACCCAAACCGCGAGGAGGGCACCTGGCCCGATCTCGTGCTGATCGATGGCGGGCTTGGCCAGCTCAATGCCGTGGCTTCCGTGCTGGCCGAACTCGGCATCGACGATCTGCCGTTCGCCGCGATCGCCAAGGGGCCGGACCGCGACGCGGGCCGCGAGCGGTTTTTCATGCCTGGGCGCACCCCCTTCCAGCTCGAGCCGCGCGACCCGGTTCTGTACTATCTGCAACGCCTGCGCGACGAAGCCCACCGCTTTGCCATCGGCAGCCACCGTGCGCGGCGCTCCAAGGCCATATCAAGCTCGTCCCTGGACGAGGTCGAAGGGATCGGCCCGCGCCGCAAAAAGGCCCTTTTGCTGCATTTCGGCTCGTCCACCGCGGTCAAACGCGCCGGCCTTGCCGACCTCGAAGCTGTGGCCGGGGTCGGCAAGGCGGCCGCCAAAAAAATCTATGACCACTTCCACGGCGGCGGGTAAAATAGCACCCTGGATTCCGTCCCCCGCCACACCGTTTCGACCGACACGAGGCCCATGTCCTTTTCGCTGCCGATGTGGCTGACCTTGAGCCGCATCTTCGCCATTCCGGTGATCGTCGCGCTGTTCTGGTTGGACGGCGATCTGTGGCGCTATGTTGCGTGCGGCGTCTATGCGATCGCCGCGGCGACGGATTGGCTCGACGGGTATCTCGCGCGCGCCTGGGCGCTGCAATCCAAGCTCGGCCGCATTTTCGACCCCATCGCCGATAAACTGCTGGTCGCCGCCACGATCCTGCTGCTCGTCGCATTTGGGCGCGTGGAAGGCTTCACCGTGCTTGCGGCCCTGGTGATCCTGCTGCGCGAAGTGCTGGTCTCGGGCTTGCGCGAGTTCCTGGCCGAGATCCGCGTCGGTCTGCCGGTCTCGAAACTCGCCAAATGGAAGACCGGCATCCAGATGACGGCGCTGGGTTTCCTCATCGTCGGCGACGCGGCCCCGACCGCGATGCTGCCGGTGCTGCTTGTCGGCGAAATCGGTTTGTGGATTGCGGCGGCCCTCACGCTCTACACCGGTTACGACTATCTTGCGACCGGCCTCAAGCATGTCGACGAAGAGTCGCCGCAGCCGCCCGCCAAGCCCGCTGCCAAACCCGCCGCACCTGCGCGCCAGTCGGTCTGAGGGCGATGCGCATCATCGGACTTGCGGGCTGGAGCGGCAGCGGCAAAACCTCGCTCGTGGTCCGGTTGCTGCCTGCGTTGATCGCGCGCGGCCTGCGCGTTTCGACGATCAAGCACGCGCACCACGAATTCGACGTCGATACCCCCGGCAAGGACAGCTACGAACACCGCGCCGCAGGGGCGCACGAAGTGCTGGTCGCGTCGGCACGGCGCTTTGCGCTGATGCACGAGCTGCGCGACGCGCCCGAGCCCACGCTCGAAGAACTCGTGGCACGCCTGGCCCCGGTCGATCTCTTGATCGTCGAAGGCTTCAAGCGCCACGCGCACGACAAGATCGAAGTGCATCGCCCGTCGGTGGGCAAAAAGCTGCTCGCACCCGAGGATCCGCACATCGTGGCCGTGGCGAGCGACGTGGCGCTCGCAGGGCTGCGCGTGCCCCGCCTCGATCTCGACGACACGGCCGCCATCGCCGATTTCGTCGCGACGCATACGGGGCTTGCCTGATGGCGCAGCTCTCCGACGATTGTTTTGCCTTCGGCGGCGAGTTGATGCGCGCGGATGCTGCCGCCGCGATTCTTGCCGAACGTGCAACGCCGCTTGCGGCGGTCGAACGTTGCGGGTTGCGCAACGCGGTGGGACGCATTCTGGCGCACGACATCGTCGCCGCGCGCAGCGTGCCGCCGCACGACAATGCGGCGGTCGACGGCTATGCGGTTTCGTTTGCCGATCTCGATCCGAACGCGGCCACGCGTTTGGCCATCGTCGGGCGCAGTGCGGCCGGCCATCCGATGGAAGAGGCGTTGCGCGCACGGACGGCTGCGCGCGTGTTTACGGGGGCGCTTATGCCGGTCGGCGCCGACACGGTGTTCATGCAGGAGGACGTGCGCGTGGAAGGCGACACGGCGATCCTGCCGCCGGGCCTCAAACGCGGCAGCAATCGGCGCAAATCGGGCGAAGATATTGCCGCCGGAGCGACGGTGCTGAAAGCGGGCCACCGTCTGCGCGCGCAAGACGTCGGTCTCATCGCGTCGCTGGGCCATACCGAGTTCGAGGCGTATGCGCGGCTGCGCGTCGCGGTGTTTTCGACCGGCGACGAATTGCGCGAGCCGGGCGCACTCGCACCCGCTGGAAGCGTGTACGACGCCAATCGCTTCGTGCTGCTGGCCGCCCTCGACCGGCTCGGCTTTGCGGTCAGCGATCTCGGCATCCTCGCCGACCGGCAAGATGCCGTGCGAGAGGCCTTGGCCGCCGCCGCGGCGACGCACGATGCCGTGATCACGTCGGGCGGCATGTCGATGGGCGACGAAGACCATGTGCGGGCCGCCGTCGAAGCGCAGGGCGCTTTGCATTTTTGGCGCCTCGCCATTCGGCCCGGCCGGCCCGTCGCCTTCGGAACGCTCGCGGGCAAGGCGTTTTTGGGTTTGCCGGGCAATCCGGTCGCGATGATGGTCACGTTCCTGCGCTTCGCACGTCCTGTGCTGCTGCGCTTGGCCGGGGCGGCCGACGTTGTGCCGCGCCTGCAGCGCGTGCGCACGGCCGCCGACATCGGCAAAAAGGCCGGGCGGCGCGAATGGCTGCGCGCGAAGCTGGTGGCGGGTGCCGACGGCATTCCGGTCGCGCACAAGTTTCCGCGCGACGGGGCGGGCATCTTGACCTCGCTCGTCGAATCCGACGGCCTCATCGAACTCGACGAAGACACGCGCGCGGTCGCGGCGGGCAGCCTCGTCGATTTCCTGCCCTACACGGAGGTTGCCCAGTGAAGATCCTGTGGTTCGCTTGGCTGCGCACGCGCGTGGGCACGGGCGAGGAGATCGTCGAAAAACCGGCCGACATCGCGACGGTCGGCGCGTTGCTCGATTGGCTCGCCGCTCGGTCGCCCGGCCATGCGCAGGCGTTGGCGCGCCGCGACGTGGTGCGCGTGGCCGTGAACCAGACTTACGTTCCGCTCGACCACGCCGTTTCCGACGGCGACGAAATCGCGATCTTCCCGCCGGTCACAGGGGGCTAGACATGGCGATCCGCGTGCAACGCGAAACGTTCGACGTCGGCGCCGAGCTTGCTTCGCTCACAGCCGGGCGCAGCGACATCGGTGCTGTCACGAGCTTCGTGGGGCTGGTGCGCGACATGGCGGGCGATGCCGCCATCGGCGCGATGACGCTCGAGCACTATCCCGGCATGACCGAAAAGCAGCTCGCCGAAATCGAGGCCGAGGCCCATCGCCGCTGGCCGTTGCAGGCCACGCTTATCGTGCATCGCTACGGGCGCATGGAACCTGGCGAGCCCATCGTTTTGTGTGCGGCGGCAAGCGCCCATCGCGAAGCCGCTTTCGCTGCGTGCCATTTTCTGATCGACTGGCTCAAGACGCGCGCACCCTTCTGGAAACTCGAAGATACGGCAGCCGGCCCGCAATGGGTCAGCGCCAAGGCAAGCGACGACGAAGCGGCCCGCCGCTGGGAGCAGGATCGATGAAGCTGCGCGACATCTCGCCTTACTGGGTGGCCCTTGCTTTCGCATGCGGGGCGTTGGCAGTGCTGATCTTCCACCAGGGCGCCATCCATCTTCTGTTCAAATCCGGCATCCTCGCCAATGCGCCGTACCAGATGCGGCCCGTCGGTCCGCTCGGCGTGCCCGCGGTGCTGAACGCGGCTTTCTGGGGCGGGGTGTGGGCGCTCGTCTATGCCGCCTTGCGGCATCGCTTCCCGGCCAATCTGCATCCGCTGCCGATGGGCTTCGTGTTCGGCATTCTCGGGCCGACTTTGTTCGGCTGGTTCGTGCTCGCACCGATGCGCGGGAACCCCGTCGCGGCCGGGTTCGTGCTCGAGAACATGGCGCGCGGCGTATTCATCAACGGCATGTTCGGCGTCGGCGTGGCGGCCTTGTTCCTGCTCGCCGACCGCTATCTGCCGCGCGCACCCTGACAAAACGCGTCGAGCGCTTCGCGCGCCGCGTCTGCGCCGACGCCTTCGCCGATCAACTCGGCCAGCACAGCATCGCGCGCGAGGCGGTCGAGGGCGCGGGCGCGCTCATGTCGGGCATAGCTTTGCGAATCCTTGCCGAACAGCCGCAGCAGCGGATCGATCAGGCGCGGGCCTGCGGCGGGTTCGGGATAGGTGCGCGCGAACCGGTCCCGGGCGGCTTGGAAGCGGGCGGCGATGTCCGCCGCCGGGACCGGCGTCTCGTGCATTACGAGATCGGGAAGTCGACCTCGCCGCGCGTCGCACGCCCGAAATCTTCGAGCAGCGCTTTGGTGATCGGACCCGGCGTGAAGCGGTATTTGTCGATCTCGCCGACCGGCGTGATCTCGGCCGCCGTCCCGGTCAGGAACACTTCTTGCGCCTGCGCCAATTCGTCGGGCCAGATTGCGCGTTCGACGATTTGGATCTGGCGCGCCTTGGCCATCGCGATGACCGAGCGGCGCGTGATGCCGTCGAGGAAGCAGTCCGGCTTCGGCGTGTGCAGCACGCCGTCGATCGCCAGGAAGATATTGGCGCCCGTCGCCTCGGCGATCTGGCCGCGCCAATCGAGCATCAGCGCGTCGGCATAGCCGTTCTTCTCGGCCTCGTGTTTCGACATGGTGCAGATCATGTAGAGGCCGGCCGCCTTCGAACTCGTCGGCGCCGTGTTGGGAGCGGGCCGCGACCATTTGGCCCAGCACATGCGGATGCCCTTCTCCTTGTCGGAGAAGTAGCTGCCCCATGCCCAGGTCGCGATCGCGACATTGATCTTCGATTGCTGGGCCGACACGCCCATCATTTCCGATCCGCGCCAGGCGATCGGGCGGATATAGCAGTCGGGCTGGCCGTTGGCGGCCACGACCGCGTTGGTGGCGGCGTCGATCTCTTCGACCGTGTAGGGGATCTCGAAACCGAGGATGCGGCCCGAATCGATCAGGCGCTGCGAATGTTCGCGCAGCTTGAAAACCTTGCCGTTGTAGGCGCGTTCGCCCTCGAACACGGCCGAGGCGTAGTGCAGCCCGTGCGACAGCACATGCAGCTTGGCATCGCGCCACGGCACCAGACTGCCGTTCCACCACACAAAACCGTCGCGATCGTCGAAGGGAACCAGAGCCATGGCGGATTTCCTCGCTTCAGGGGTCTTTCGTTTCGCCTGCAGGGGTGCAGGCGCAATTTCCGGCCCGTTTTGGGCTTGCGCAAAGAAACACTCTTGCGGCATATATGTCAACAACACTGACATATTCGGAGCATGAAAAAACCACATGCCTGATTTGCGCCCCGGCCTCCAGCATCTCTATCTGCGCGACGAAGATCTGCGCCTCGGCATCGAGCTGCTGTTCTACGCCTACCGCGATTTCACGGCAGAACCCGACCGCATGCTCGAAGAGATCGGCTTCGGCCGCGCGCACCATCGCGCGATCTATTTCGTCGGCCGCTATCCGGGCATCAATGTCGGCGAATTGCTGGCCATTCTGCGCATCACCAAACAAAGCCTGTCGCGCGTGCTGGGCGAGCTCGTGCGCAAAGGCTATATCCTGCAGCGCCAGGGTACTTCCGACCGCCGCCAGCGGCGCTTGGAATTGACCGAGCAGGGTGCCGCCCTCGAGCGCAAATTGTCGGAAAACCAGCGCCGGCGCATTGCGGCCGCCTATCGGGCCGCGGGGCCGGCGGCCGTCGAAGGCTTCCGGCGCGTGATGCTTGGCCTCATCGACGAGCGCGACCGGCGCAAGGTCGCGGCCGAGCCTGCCAAAACGCCGCCGCTTGCTGCCAAGCAACGCGCTTGAACCCCCGTCCAAATTTGTCGCCAAATGGTCTGTTGGCAGGCGGACCCCGCAGCCCTAAATTCGTTGCCATGGTTGAAGGGGCCCATCTCCTCGTCATCGACGACGATACGCGCACGCGCGAATTGCTGCGCCGGTTCCTGGCCGAGCAGGGCTACCGCGTGGCGACGGCAGCCGACACGGCCGAGGCCGAAGCCCAGCTCGACGCGCTCGCCTTCGACCTCGTGGTGCTCGACGTGATGCTGCCCGGCGAAGACGGCATCGCCTTCACCAAGCGCCTGCGCAGCGCCAAGCGCGACGTGCCGATCGTGCTGCTGACCGCGCGCGGCGAAACCGCCGACCGCATTTCGGGCCTTGCCTCTGGGGCCGACGACTATCTGCCGAAACCCTTCGAGCCCGAAGAACTCGTGCTGCGCATCCGCGCCATTCTGCGCCGTGCACCCCCGCCCAGCGAAGCGCCCGAGGCCGTCGATTTCGGCGGCTTCCGGTTCGACGTCGTGCGCGAGCAGCTCACGCGCGGCACCACGCAGGTGAAGCTCACCTCGGCCGAAACCTCGTTGCTGAAAGTCCTGGCAAGTTCCGCCAACGCGCCCGTGAGCCGCGAGGAGCTGCTGCGCCGCTCGCGCCTGTCGGGCAATGTGCGCACGGTCGACGTAACCGTCACGCGCCTGCGGCCGAAGATCGAAGAAGACCCGCGCAATCCGCGCTTCCTGCAGACGGTGCGCGGGGCCGGCTACCTCCTGCGCACGGATTGACGAAACGAAAAATGGGCTCGATCGGCAACACGCTTCGCCAATATCTGCCGCGCACGCTTTATGCGCGCGCCCTCATCATCATCGTAGCGCCGATGGTGCTGGTGCAGCTCGTCGCCGGGCTCGTGTTCTACGACCGCGTCTGGGACACGGTCTCGCGGCGCCTGTCGAACGCGCTGGCGGGCGAGGTGGCTGCCGTCGTGCAGACGATGGGCCGTTTTCCGGAGAATGCCGACCGCGCCTGGCTGTTCGAGACGATGCATCTGGCGAACGGCTCGACCTACCGCTTCGAGGCGGGCGCGATCCTCGACCGCACGGGGCCCGAAGCGCCGGACACGCTGCTCGAGCATTATCTCGTATCGGGTCTCAACGAGCGCGTGCGGCGACCCTTTTTGCTCGATGCGTGGGGCGACCCCGCCGATCTGAGGCTCGCGGTCCAACTGCCGGGCGGCGTGTTGCATCTCGTCGCCTCGCGCCAGCGCGTTTTCACGACGAACGTCTACGTGTTCCTGCTCTTCATGGTCGGCACGTCGCTGATCCTGATTGCGGTCGCCTCGACCTTCATGCGCAACCAGGTGCGGCCGATCCGGCTGCTGGCGAAAGCCGCCGACGATTTCGGCAAAGGCCGCATCGACACCGAATTCCGCCCGCACGGGGCGAGCGAAGTGCGCCAGGCGGCGGCGGCCTTCCTCACGATGCGCGAGCGCATTGCGCGCCACATGGCCCAGCGCACCGAGATGCTGGCCGGCATCAGCCACGATCTGCGCACGCCGCTCACGCGCATGAAGCTCGAGCTCGCGATGCTGGGGGACCATCCCTCGGCGCAAGGCCTCAAGGCCGATGTCGGCGACATGGCGCGCATGGTCGAATCCTATCTCGCCTTCGTGCGCGGCGAGGGCGAGGAGCAGATCGAGACGACCGATCTTGCCGCCCTGCTCGACGGGCTCATCGCCGCCACCCAGCGCGGCGGCCATTCGGTGGCGCTCAGCATCGAGGGCGATCTCACGCTGCCGGTGCGCCCGCACGCGATCAAACGCTGCCTTGAGAACCTCATCGCCAACGCCGTTCGCCACGCCGCCCAAGTGCGGATCGTTGCCGTGCGGCACGCGAGCGAGGTCGAAATCGCGATCGACGACGACGGCCCCGGCATTCCGGCCGAATCGCGCGAAGACGTGTTCAAGCCGTTTTTCCGCCTCGATCCGGCGCGTAACGCCCAGACCGGCGGCGTGGGGCTCGGCCTCACCATCGCGCGCGACGTGGTGCGCGGCCATGGCGGCGACGTGCGCATCGAAGAATCGCCGATGGGCGGGGCCCGCATCCGCATCCGCTTGCCGCTGTAGCAACGCGTCCATATTGGGCCTTGCAGCCGCAGGCCCCGGGGGCTATGTGCAAGCCCACGCATGCCGCCAATCCCTCAAAGCGGTGCCGCCACGCGCCGCACCTTTGCCATCATCTCGCATCCCGACGCGGGCAAAACGACGCTGACCGAAAAGCTGCTGCTGTTCGGCGGGGCCATCCGTCTTGCCGGCCAGGTCAAGGCGCGCGGCGAGCGGCGGCGCGCGCGCTCGGACTGGATGGCGATCGAACAGGCGCGCGGCATTTCGGTCACAAGTTCGGTCATGACGTTCGACTATGCAGGGGCCACGTTCAACCTGCTCGACACGCCCGGCCACGAGGATTTCAGCGAAGACACGTACCGCACGCTGACGGCCGTCGATTCGGCCGTGATGGTCATCGACGCCGCCAAGGGCATCGAAACGCAGACGCGCAAGCTGTTCGAAGTCTGCCGCCTGCGCGACATTCCGATTTCGGTGTTCGTCAACAAGGTCGACCGCGAGGGCCGCGATCCGTTCGACCTGCTCGACGAAATCGAGAAGACGCTGCAGCTCGACGTGTGCCCGATGGTGTGGCCCGTCGGCATGGGCTCGGATTTCCACGGCTGCTTCGATCTGCGCAGCAACGCGTTTCTGACCGGCAAGGTCGGCGGCAATTACGAGCGCACGCAAGCCACGAGCGGCATCGACGATCCGGCTCTCGATCAAGCCGTCGCCGAGCGACCGTTGCGCGAGTTTCGCGAGCAGGCGGGCTTGGCGCTGTCCGCATATCCCACCTTCGATCTCGACGCCTATCGCAGCGGCAACATGACGCCGGTCTTCTTCGGCAGCGCGCTCAAGGATTATGGCGTCGAATCGCTGATCCACGGGCTCGCGGAGTTTGCACCCAGCCCGCGCTTCCAGCCCGCCGAGCCGCGCAATATCGACCCCGAAGAGCCGCGCGTGACGGGCTTCGTGTTCAAGGTCCAGGCGAACATGGACCCCAACCATCGCGACCGCATCGCGTTCCTGCGCCTGTGCTCGGGCCGCTTCAAGCGCGGCATGAAGCTCGTGCAGGTGCGCACCGGCAAGGCGATCGCGATCCACAGCCCGATCTTCTTCTTCGCCCAGGAGCGCGAACTCGCCGAAGAAGCGCTACCCGGCGACATTATCGGCATCCCGAACCACGGCACTTTGCGCGTGGGCGACGCGCTCACCGAAGGCGAAGTGCTGCGATTCACGGGCATCCCCAATTTCGCGCCCGAAATCCTGCGCCGCGTGCGGCTCGACGATCCTTTGAAGGCCAAGCAATTGCGCCGCGCGCTCGAAGATCTCGCCGAAGAGGGCGTCACGCAGGTGTTCCGCCCGATGCTGGGTTCGCAATGGATCGTCGGCGTGGTGGGTGCGCTGCAGATCGACGTGCTCGCCAGCCGCATCGCCGCCGAATACGACGTCAAAGCGGGATTCGAGCCCGCGCCGTTCGAGGCGGCCCGCTGGGTCTCGAGCCCGGATGCGGCGGCGCTCAAGAAATTCGTCGACGGCAATCGCGGCAGCCTTGCCGACGACCGCGACGGCGCACCGGTGTTCCTTGCGCGCAATGCGTGGGAGCTCAACCGCATCCAGACCGATTGGCCGGGCCTCACTTTCCGCACTACGCGCGAGCGCGGCTGACCTGCTGGTGCTGGCGGGTGCGCTCGCTATAATGCCGCGTGACCGCAAGCGACCTTAAATTCGTAGCCCGCGCGACTTTGTCGGTCGGCAATGGCCAGGAGCGGCTGGCCACGCGCAGTTTCGCCGCCGCCGATGCCGCCGCCGATTGGGCGCTTGTCACGGCCCAGCGCCTGCGCATGGCGCTCGGCACCGCAAATTTCGGCAAGGTCGGTGCGGCGATCGAAATCCACATCGTCGGCCACGTGCCGGGCGATCCGGCGGCCGAGAAGGTCACGGTGTTTGCGGGAGCCCTCGGCACGGCCGACGACGCGCTGGCTTTGCGCGCGCAAGCTTTCGAGCGCGACGAGCTGCCGCTGCTGTTCCGCGCGGTTGCTGGACGCATCGCCGCCAAGCGGCGGCGCAAATACATCGTCGGTGGGGCAAGCGTTGCGGTTGCCGCACTCGCAGTCGCGCTTGTCGTGCTGTTGCCGCCGATTCTCGATTCCGAATTGCAGGCCGAGGCGATTTTCGCCGGCCCGCCGCCCGACATCGAAGGGCGCTGGGCGATCGGCAATCCGGCCACGAATTGCGAAACCAATTATGTCGAATTCCAGCGCCGCCGCTATACGGCCGTGGTCGGCGCCAATCGCCAGAGCTTCGACGCCGCCTATTCGCAGCCGACGCCGGCGGCGATGCGCATCGAATACGGCCAAGGCGGGGTGCGGCTGGCCCAAACATTCAGTCTGCCCGGCGAAAACGGGCGCATGACGATCGCAAATATCGAGGCGAGCGACCCGACGATCGAAAATACCGCCCGCCGTGCGATCGGCACGGTTTTGCGGAAATGCCCGCCGCCGCCGGCGGCGCGCTAGCTTCTTATCCGCATCAAGCGCTTGTAATCGCTTTTGATTCAGGCAGTTTTTGGGGAGGGCGGTGGGTGCTTGGCTCGGGGCGACACGCGCCAAACGCTGCTCCGGACCGCGAATCCATGCGAATCGCGCTTGTTGCTAATTTTCCGTTAAGCGGTTATGGACATAACCGGTAACTGACATCTAGGAGTGATCAATATGCCTACAGGTACGGTCAAGTGGTTCAACGGCACCAAGGGTTACGGCTTCATCCAGCCGGAAAGCGGCGGCGCCGACGTGTTCGTTCATATCTCGGCGGTCGAGCGCGCTGGGCTTCGCGGTCTGAATGAAGGCCAGAAGGTGTCGTACGAAGAAAAGCCCGATCCCAAGAAGGGCAAGACTTCGGCCGACAATCTGAAGGTCATCTAAGCCTTTTTTGGCTTCGCAAGCTCCTTTGGAGCTTGCGGCAACGACGCGCCCCGCCCTACCAGGTTATTCCTGTCAGGCTGGGCGCTTCTTGCGGTGCAGCGCTGGTTTCGATTCAGCTGCCCTCAATGGTTACTTGCCCTCCACTGCGAGGGCAAGTTGGCCGGCAACCGATTCTCCAGGCTTCAGAATGATCGTACCCGTTTCGCGCCAACCCTTGGCCGCGAGATTGAAGCCGTTTGCGACGTGCGAAACGGGTTCGAGGCACAAATAATCGATATTGCGCGGCCGATGGACGACCATCTGCCCGAAAATCGTGCCTGCGCGCAGCGTGAGACCGAGGCCGAGCCCGGTTTCGAATGCGGCTGTGCCGTCCCATCCCCCCAAATAGCGCGTGCCGCCCGAACGATCGAGCGTAAGCCCGCCTCGCGGTGCTGCAATCGTTTCGCCGGTCGGCAGATTGACGTCGTCCTGAAGCCATTCGGATTTGGCGTTGAGGACAATCGCCGGATTGCCAGAAATCGCGAAGTAGGGATGCCAGCCGATTCCGGCCGGCGCGTCGCTTGCGGCCTTGTTGCGAAATTCGAGGACGACGTAAAGCGTCGCATCTTCGACCCAGAAACGTTGCGCTGCCGAAAACGCCCAGGGCCATTGCGCGTCGCCGGCATGGTCGATGGCAAGCGTGAGCCCGGTTTCGCTGCGGGCGGCGACCTGCCAGGGCCGCAACTGCGTGTGGCCGTGCAGCGTGTGCGGCTTGGCGTCCGGATGCGGGGCGAGCGCATAGCTTTGGCCTGCATGCAGCACCTGCGCGTCCGCAATGCGATTCGAATAGGGGATCAGCGGATAGGCCCCGCCTTTGGGCCAACTCGGCGGCAACGCCGGATCGGCACCGATCGGCACCAGCACGTCGCGTGGCGTTTTGCCCGCAAGATATTGTAGGCGGGAAATTCGTCCGCCCAATTCCGGCAGCGCTTCGAGAAGCAAATGCCGATTGCCGAATTCGAGTCGTTCCATGCGGCCAAGCCTAGGCCGTTCGGTCTTCCGATGCACGTTCGCTTCGTTCTTCGACATGCCAGCCCGATGTCGCGAGCCCGGTCTTCAGCGCGTCGGTCTCGTCGGCGGCAAGATCGATCTTGCCGGGATTGAGCAGCCCGTGCGGATCCATGCGCCGCACGAACGCGATGTCGGCGTCGGACACAACCTTCATGCCGACCGCACGTACCGACGTGGTGTGCGAATTCGCGACCTGGCCGCCGCCGGCCTGAATCTGCGCCACAATCGCCGCCATCTGCGCTTCGCTTTCGTAGACGAACAAGGGCGAGCCCACGGCGACGAGACGGCCCTGCGATTTCTGGAATTCGAGGCGGAAGGGCAGGCGGCCTGCGAAGATCGGATGCAGATCGCCGATCTGGCGTTTGAGATCGGCGCCCGCGAACAGCGTTTGCACGCTCGTGAATTTGGGATTGCCCTTCTGCACCTGCGCAAGACTGTGGCCGTAGCAGAATTTGTAGAGCGGCTCGCCGTAAGGGCCTTGGCCTTCGCCCGCGTCGCTCGCGAGCTTGCCGCCGAACTCTTCGGCCAGTTCCACCAGCTCGTCGCGATGCTGCTTGGCCACCATCGCCGACAGCATCGTGTGCCCCGCAGGCACAATGCCGGCCATGGTCGGCATCCATTGCGGGATCGGCGATTCCTGCAGCGACAGCACTTTGAGCAGCAGCGCGTCTTCGGAGCCCGCGCGCGCACCGCAGGCGAGGGCCGACGCAAAATCCGGAAACGCGAAGACCGTCTCGCGCCATTCCCAGGCCGGGGCGAGCGGCAGCTCGATTTCGGTAATGAGGCCGTTGGTGCCGTAGGCATGGTGGGCAAGGCCGGTCGCCTTGCCGCGCAGCTCGACCGTTTGCGGCTCGGCTTCGATGCTCAGCAATTCGATCGCCGAGATATTGCCGCGATCGCGCAAGAGCCCGTAGCGAATGCTGCCGATGCCGCCCGAGCCGCCGGCGATGAAGCCCGACAGGGTCGAGGCATGGCGCGTCGAGGGATGGATGCGCAGTTCGAGCCCGTGCTTGCGCAGCTCGGCATCGAGCGCTTCCATATTGGTGCCGGCCCGCGCGCGCACATGCGTGGGCGTGACGTCGACGATGCCGCTAAAGCCGCGAAAGTCGACGAGCACGCCGCCGTCGAGCGGCACGCTTTGGCCGTAATTGGCCGTACCGCCGCCGCGCGCGATGAGCTTGATGCCGTGTGCGACGGCGGCTTTGACGATCGCGACGATTTCTTCGCGCGAGGTGGGGGCCACGAGCGCGTCGGCGACGCGGCCGCGCAGCGATTTGCGCAAGAGCGGGCTCACGGCCGACCAGTCGCGACTCATTGCCTTCAGCGTTTGTGGATCGTCGCTGTAGGCGATCGTGCCCAGCGCCTGGCGAAACTGCGCCAGGCGGGCAGCATCGTTTTTCGAAAGGGAATCGGCCATTTCCAGCCTTCCGGCAGAATGCTGAATTTTTGGGCGCAAGGCGGCCCGGACTTGCTCGAAACGATGCAACAACGGCGCCAAGCACCGGCGCCAATTGTTCGCTTGCTGGCACAATGCTTGCTGCGCTGAAGCCTCGCTTGCAGGCGCATCGGGCGCTTGCGTTCGTTTTCGGTGGGAGCCCTTCGATGATCGCTCGGTTGGCATCTGGCCTTGCCCTTGTGGCCGCCCTTTTCGCCCCGCAAATCGCGCAAGCCCAGGAAAAGATGACGTTCCTCAGCAGCTGGCGCGCGCAGGCCGAGCATGGCGGCTATTACCAAGCCGTGGCCAAGGGCATGTACCGCGCCTGCGGTCTCGACGTGACGATCCGCATGGGCGGCCCCGGCACCGACGCCAAGGCCCTGCTCGCGGGCGGGGCGGTGGACGGCATGATGGGTTCGTTTACCGACGATCCGTTCCGCCTCAACGAGGCGGGCTTTGCGGCCCAGGCCGTGATGGCCTCGTTCCAGAAGACGCCGCAGATCCTGATGACGCATCCGGGCAACGGCATCGAGAAGCTCGAAGACATGAAGGGCCGCCCGATCATGATCGGGCAGAGCTCGCGCACCACCTTCTGGCCGTTCCTGCGCGCGCGCTACGGCTTCACCGACGCGCAGATCCGGGCCTACAATTTCCAGATGGGCCCGTGGCTCGTCGACAAAATGGCGATCCAGCAGGGCTTCATCTCGAGCGAGCCGTTCAAGGTGCGCACGGAAGCCAATGTGGAGCCGACCGTGTTCATGCTCTCCGATCTCGGGTATCTGAGCTACTCGTCGATGCCGATCTTCCCGACCAAGACGATCCGCGAGAAGCCGCGCGCCATCCAGTGCTTCGTCGATGCGACGATCGAAGGCTGGATCGATTTCTTCCGCGATCCGTCCCCCGCCGCGGTGCTGATCAAGCGCGACAACCCGGACAATTCGGACGCGCTGATCGCCGACGCCATCGACAAGATGAAGAAATACGGTATCGTCGAAACCGAAGACACCAAGCGCATGGGCATCGGTGCGATGACCGAAGCGCGCTTCCGCGGGCATTTCGAGATGATGCGCGACGAAGGCCTCTACAAGCCGGATTTCGACTGGCGTTCGGCCTTCACGCTCGATTTCATCAACAAGCGCCGCGGCCTTTGAGACTTTAAGAGGAGGACCGTTCCATGCTGGTTACGCAACAGCCGGTTCTGCGTCGTTTCTGGTACCCGATCATGCCGGTGGGCAAGCTTGGCGATGCGCCCTACGGCTTCACGCTGCTGGGCCTGCCGATCGTGCTGTGGCGCAAGGAAGACGGCTCGATCGCCTGCATCGAAGATCGCTGCTGCCATCGCTCGGCCAAGCTTTCGCTGGGCTATCTCGAAGGCGGCAACGTCGTGTGCGGCTACCACGGCTGGACGTTCGATGCGTCCGGCAAATGCGTGCGCATTCCCCAACGCGAGAATCCCGAAGCGACCGGCAAGATGGGCGTGTCGGGCTATCGTGCCGTCGAGCGCTACGGCCATGTGTGGGTGGCGTTGGGCGAACCGTTGGCCGATCTGCCGCATATTCCGGAAGCCGACGAGCCGGGCTTGCGCCATATCGACCAGTTCCACGAGCCGTGGAAGATCGGCGCGTTGCGGCTGATGGAGAATTCTTTCGACAACGCGCATGTGGCCTTCACGCATCGCAAGACGTTCGGCGAAGCCTCCGAACCGATCCCGGCCAAGAACGAACTCGAAGAATACGATTACGGCTTTCACCTTCGCGCCGAGATTCCGGTCAAGATCCGCGGCGATCTGGCGACCAAGGTCTTGAGTGCCGGCGAAGGCGATACAGTGCGCAAGCTCAAGAACACGTGGTTCATGCCGTTCGTGCGCCGCCTGGGCATCACCTATCCCAACGGCCTGCGCCACACGATCATCACCTCGGCCACGCCGATGACCGACGACACGACGATGCTCGTGCAATGGTGCTACCGCTCGGACACCGAAGAGCAGGCGCCTGCCGCCGACATCGTGGCGTTCGACCGGCTCGTGACGCTCGAGGACAAAATCATCCTCGAATCCTGCGATCCGGACGTGCCGCTCGACGAGCGCTTCGAGACGCACATGCCGAGCGACATGCCGGGCTTGCGCATGCGGCGCATGCTGCGCGAGCTTCTCGCCCGCCACGGCGAAAGCGAAGTGACCCGCCATCGCCGCCCTGCCCAGGCGGCCGAGTAGGAAAGGCGCATCCCATGCTGCCGACGCAACAGCCCGTGCTTCGCCGCTTCTGGTATCCGGTCATGCCGGTGGGGCGCATCGTCGACGGTCCGCAGCCGTTTACGCTGCTCGGCGAAGCCATCGTCGTGTGGCGCAAGCCCGACGGCAGCTTGGCCGCCATCGCCGACCGCTGCTGCCATCGCACGGCCAAGCTCTCGCTGGGCTATCTCGAAGGCGGCAACATCGTGTGCGGCTACCACGGCTGGACCTTCGACGGCACGGGCAAGTGCGTGCGCATTCCGCAGCGCGAGAATCCCGAGAACACGGGCCGCATCGCGGTCGACGGCTACAAGGCGGTCGAACGCTACGGCCATGTGTGGGTGGCGCTGGGCGAGCCGTTGTGCGAGCTGCCGCAGATCCCCGAGGCCGAAGAGCAGGGTTTCCGGCGCATCGACCAGTTCTACGAAGAATGGGCGATCGGCGCTTTGCGGCTCATGGAAAACTCGTTCGACGTGGCGCACCCGGCCTTCGTGCATCGCAGCACGTTCGGCGACACCTCGCGCCCCTTGCCGCCCAAGCTGCCGACCGTCGTCGAAGGCCCGTGGGGCTTCGACTATTTCGTCGAAAGCGAAGTGTCGGTGCGCGGAGCGGACGCCGCCGAAACCCTCAAGGTCGCCGAAGGCACCACCACGCGCCGGCGCACCAACACCTGGTACATGCCGTTCGTGCGGCGCCTCGGCATCACCTACCCGAACGGCCTGCGCCACACGATCGTGACGGCTGCCACGCCGATGACCGACGACCGCACGATGCTGGTGCAGTTCTGCTTCCGCAACGACACCGAAGAGATGGCCTCGACCGAGCAGGTCATCGCCTTTGACCGCAAGATCATCGAGGAGGACCGCCGCATCCTCGAAGGCTGCAGCTGGGACGTGCCGCTGGCCGTGGTCGATGGCGAAGAATTCCATATGCCGTCCGACCGGCCGGGCCTTGCCATGCGCCGCAAGCTGCGCGAGCTCCTGGAAGCGCACGGCGAGCAGGAAACGCGCGCGGCCCCGGCCGCGCCCCCAACCGCTCCAATCGCCGCCGAATGAGTTCGAGCGGCACCGACGGGCTCTGGGCCCGCCATTCGCGCTATGCGCTGCCGGCCGGGGCGGGCCTCGTGTTCCTTGCCGCCTGGGAATGGGCCGTGGCGGCATGGAACGTGCCCAAATTCGTGCTGCCGGCCCCGAGCCTGATCGCCGCCGCGATCGTGAATGACGGCCCCTCGCTGATGAAGTCCCTGTGGTTCACGACGAAGGTGACGCTGGGCGCCTTCCTGTCGGCCGTGGTCACGGGCATCAGCCTCGGCGTGCTGTTCACGCTCAACCGCACGCTCGAGCGCACTTTGTGGCCCTATGCGGTGATGCTGCAGGTGACGCCCGTCGTCGCCATCGCACCCTTGGTCATCATCTGGGTCGGCTTCGAGAAATTGTGGCTCGCCTTGCTGATCCTCGCCTGGCTCGTGGCGTTTTTCCCGATCCTGTCCAACACCACGATCGGCCTGTCGTCGGCCGACCACGGGCTCAAGAATCTGTTCGAGCTCTACGGCGCTTCGCGCTGGAAGCGCTTCCGCTATCTGCAGTTCCCGTCGGCCTTGCCCTATATTCTGGGCGGCGTGCGCGTGTCGGGCGGCTTGGCGCTGATCGGCGCTGTGGTGGCCGAGTTCGTGGCCGGCTCGGGGACCGCGACGGGCCTTGCCTGGCGCATCGTCGAGAGCGGCAACATGCTCAATATCCCGCGCATGTTCGCGGCGTTGCTGATGCTGTCGGTGTTCGGCATCGTGCTGTTCTATCTCACCATGTGGCTGCAATGGGCGCTCCTGCATCGCTGGCACGAGAGCCAGGTGCGGCGCGAGAATTGAGCGCGGCCAGGCCCATGTCCGACACCAAACCCCTCGTGCGCCTTGCCGGCATCCGCAAGGTTTTTTCGAACGGGACGGAGGCCATTCGCGGCCTCGATCTCGACGTGCGCAGCGGCGAATTCATCTCGCTCTTGGGCCCGTCGGGCTGCGGCAAGTCGACCGCCTTGCGCATGATCGCCGGATTGGGCGAGCCCAGCGAGGGCAGCATCGACTGGCCGTCATCGACTTACGATGCGGCCGGCAAGCCCGAGCGCGAAATCGGCTTCGTGTTCCAGGAACCGACTTTGATGCCGTGGGCGACCGTGTTCGACAACGTGGCCTTGCCCTTCACGCTCAAGGACCGGCCCAAACACGACGTGGCCGCGCGCGTGCACGAGGCGCTCGCCATGGTCGGGCTCGACCGTTTCGCCAAATCTTACCCACGCGAATTGTCGGGCGGCATGAAGATGCGCGTGTCGATCGCGCGCGCGCTGGTGCTGCGGCCCAAAGTGCTGCTGATGGACGAGCCGTTCGCCGCGCTGGACGAAATCACGCGCTTCAAGCTCAACAACGATCTGCTGGGCCTGTGGGAGAAGCAGCGCTGGACGGTCGTGTTCGTGACCCACAGCGTCTACGAAAGCGTCTATCTCTCCACGCGCATCGTGGTGATGGCGGCAAGGCCCGGCCGCGTGGTGGGCGAACTCGCTGTGCCGGCACCCTATCCGCGCGGCACCAATTTCCGCACCTCGCAGCCCTACAACGATCTGTGCCGGAACGTGTCGGAAATGCTCGACCGCGCGATGGATGCGGAGTCTGCGAGCTAGTTTGACGGGGGCCTTCGGTCCGGATGGTGGGCGCTACAGGGATTGAACCTGTGACCCCTACCATGTCAAGGTAGTGCTCTCCCGCTGAGCTAAGCGCCCATCCGGACCGGGAAGGCGCGGAATATACCGATCCTCGCTTTTTTGGCAAGCCTTCGAAACGACCCCATCCCGATGCCCGCCTCCCCGCCCACATCTTCGGCGCGTCCGCCTTCCCTGACCTACGAGCCCGATCCGCCGTTCGAAATCGCGCCGGCGCACGCACCGGGCAGCCCGCTCGTGTTCTCTTCGCCGCATTCGGGCGCCCATTATTCGGCCGATTTCCTGGCCGCTTCGCGCCTCGACCCCACGGTGCTGCGCCGCTCGGAAGACGCGTTCGTCGACGAACTTTTTGCCGCTGCCGCCGCGGCGAACGGGGCGGCCCTTATCAAGGCCCTGTTTCCGCGCGCCTACGTGGATCCCAACCGCGAGCCGTGGGAACTCGACCCGGCGATGTTCGAGGGACCCTTGCCGGCCTTCGTGAACCGCCAGTCGCCGCGCGTGGCGGGCGGGCTCGGCACGGTGGCGCGCGTGGTGTCGAACGGGGCCGAGATCTACCGCCACAAGCTCGATTTCGCCGAAACGCGCCGGCGCATCGAAGCGCTCTACATGCCCTACCATGCGGCCCTTGAGGCTTTGCTGGCCCGCACCCAAGCGCAGTTCGGCACGTGCTTGCTGGTCGATTGCCATTCGATGCCGTCGATCGGCGGACCGATGGACCGCGACCCCGGCCGCCGGCGCCTTGATTTCGTGCTTGGCGACTGTTTCGGGGCCGCCTGCGCGCCCATCGTGATCGCGACGGCCGAGGCCTGCCTGCGCGACATGGGCTACGCGGTGGGGCGCAACGACCCCTACGCCGGCGGCTTCATCACGCGCCATTACGGCACGCCGTCGGCTTCGCGCCATGCGCTGCAGATCGAGATCAATCGCGGCCTCTATATGGACGAAATCGCGATCGCCAAAGCGCCGGGCTTCGCCAAGCTCGCCGCCGATCTGGGCGTGCTGGTGCAGAAACTCGCCGATCTTTCGCGCAGCCTGGTGCCGCAAGCCGCATGACAGCCCCGATTTCGATCCGCGATTCGACCGACGCCGACATCGCCGCCATCCAGGCGATCTACGCGCACCATGTGGTGCATGGCCGCGGCAGTTTCGAGGAAATCCCGCCCGGCATCGAAACGATGGCCGAGCGCCGCGCGGCCCTGCTTGCCAAAGGCCTGCCCTACATCGTGGCCGTGCGCGCCGACAAAATCGTGGGCTACGCCTATGCCGGGCCGTTCCGGCCGCGCGCGGCCTATCGCTATTCGCTCGAAGACTCGATCTATGTGGCGCCCGATGCGGTCGGCGGCGGCATCGGGCGCGGCTTGCTCGTCGCGCTCCTTGCGCGCGCCGAGGCGTGGGGTGCGCGCCAGATGGTCGCCGTGATCGGCGACAGCGCCAATGCGGGCTCGATCGGCCTGCACAAGTCGCTCGGCTTCCGCATGGTTGGCGTGTTCGAGGCGATCGGCTACAAACATGGGCGCTGGGTCGACAGCGTGATGATGCAGCGCCCGCTGGGGCGCGGGTCCGACGCACCCCCCGAGGAGAAAGCATGACCGAAGCGACGCTGGGGGCGGCCCTTGAGCTGCACGCCAAAGGCAAGATCGCCGAGGCCGAGGCGATCTACACGCAGCTACTCGCCGCCAACCCCGACGATCTCGACGCGCTCAATCTCGGCGGCTTGGCCCTGCACGCGCTCGGCAAGCGGGCGGCCGCGATGGCGCGCCTCAAACAGGCTTTGGCGCTCGCCCCCGATTTCGCCGACGCGCACGCCAATCTGGGGGCCGTCTACCGCGCCGAAGAGCGCCACGACGAAGCCGCTGCGTGCTTCCGGCGCGCGCTCGATCTCGAGCCCGGCAACGGCCTTGCGGCCAACAATCTCGGCCTCGTGCGCATGAGCCAGGGCGCCTATCTCGAAGCGATCGGCCTCCTGTCGCAGGCGCGCGCTTTGATGCCGGGCCAGCCCGACATCGTGATCAATCTGTCGATCGCCTATATGCGCTACGGCGATTTCGCCCAGGCGCTCGCGATGCTCGACATGCTGGCCGAAGCCTCGCCCAAAGACAAACGCGGTCATTTCGGGCGCGGGGCGGCGCTGCTGGGCCTCGGTCGCCTCGACGAAGCGCGTGCCGCCTTCGACCGCGCTTTGGTCCTCGACCCCAACTACGAAGCCGCCCGCCAGCAGCGCAACTCGCTGGCCTGAAGCGGCCCCCGCCGAAATAGGTTACCAAGCGCGACGAAGCGCGACGGCAACCTGTTTATTCCTTTGATTCTGCAGGGATGTCGCCTCGGCGCGAGTTTAGGTTACGTCGCCAAATAACCCTACAGGATCGGGAAAATACCTTCTTCACGATGAGAAACAGCGCCTCGCCGCGAGCCTTGCGACGGATGCAATATAGAAGCATATTCCTGTGATTGTGGCAAGGTTGACGGCCGCCGTTTCGAACTGCACGCCGCCGGAATCCTGCGTGATGAAATGGCGCTGGCCGAAGGCCTCGTCGCGCCGCGGCATCAGGATCGGAAGCCCGTCGGCGACGGCGCATTTATGGACGGCATCGACACCGGCTCGCGCAGAGGGGCAGAACCCGTCTCTTGACAAAATGAACGAACATTCATTTTATGTTCGGCAGCATGCCCAAGCTTGCCGACCACGACCGCGCCGACCGGCGCACGCGCATCCTGGATGCGGCCAAGGAATGTTTCGTGCGCCACGGATTCCACAGCGCGTCGATGCAGCAGATCTGTGCCGCGGCGCAGATGAGCGCGGGCAATCTCTACCGCTATTTTCCGTCGAAGGACGCGCTGATTGCGGGGCTCTGCGCGCGCGACATGGAAGATGCCGCCGCGGGCTTTGCGCAAGTGCGCCGCAGCGCCGACATTCTGGCCTCGCTCGAAGCGCTGATGGTGCAGCATCTGTGCGGCCGCAGCCTTGCAGACTACGCGCTGTGGGCCGAGACCACGGCCGAGGGGTCGCGCAATGCGGCGGTGGGCGCGCTCGGCTTGCGCGTGCACAATTTCATCCGCACCACGCTCGAAGAAATCGTGCGCGAAGGCATTGCGGCCGGCACCTTGCGCGCCGATCGCGAGCCCAAGCGCATCGCCATGTTCCTGATCGCGCTGTTCGACGGGCTCGTCGTGCAATTGAGCCGCGTGCCCGGCTACGATCCGCGCCCCGACATCGCGCATACGATGCGCCTGCTGCGCGCCGATCTGCTCGCACCCGGCGCGAAACGCGCCGAAACAAAAAATGCCGCACCGAAACGCCTCGACACCAAACAGGCTGATCCAAAGCAGCGGCGTGCGCGTAAGCTGCCTTCCCGCATCGGAGTTGCCCGCAAATGACGCGTACCGCCATTCTGTTCGCTCTGTCTCTCGTGGCGGCCCTGCCTGTCGCTGTTGGGCCTTTCGGCGCCCACGCCGCCGATCCGCCGCCGGCACCGACCGTCACGGTCGTTGCGGCGAACGCCCGCGAACTCGTGGACCGGCTGCGCGTGACCGGCACGCTTGTCCCCCGCGAAGACGTGCTTGTGTTCGCCGAAAACGACGGCGTGCGCATCGTGGACGTGCTTGCCGACGAGGGCAGCGTGGTCGCGCAAGGCCAGGTGCTTGCGCGCCTGTCGCGCGATCTGCTCGATGCCCAGCTCGCCCAGAACGCCGCGCAATTGCAGCGCGCCACGGCCGCAATTTCGCAGGCGCGCGCGCAGATCGTGCAGGCCGAAGCCGCCTACAACGAAGCGCTGCCGGCGCTCGAACGCGCGCGCGCCTTGCGCGCCAACGGCAATGCGACCGAGGCGACGGTCGAGCAGCGCCTGTCGGCGTTCCGCGCCGCCGAAGGTCGGCTTGCCGGCGCCCGCGACGGGCTTACGTTTGCGAACGCGGAGCGTGCGCAGATCGAAGCGCAGCGCCGCGAGCTCTCCGTGCGCGCCGAACGCAGCGAGGTCAAAGCGCCGCGCGGCGGGCTCGTGTCGCGCCGCTCGGCGCGCATCGGCCAGATGACCGGCGGCACCGAGCCCTTGTTCCGCATTCTCGCCGACAGCGAAATCGAGCTCGAAGCCGAATTGCTGGAGACGCGGCTGGCCGGCATGCGCGAAGGCATGAAAGCCACGATCCATGCCGCCAACGGCACCGACGTGCCGGGCAAGGTGCGTTTGGTGCCCGCCGAAGTCGACCGCACGACGCGGCTCGGCAAATTGCGCATCGCCCTTGCCGCAGCGCCGCAGGCGGCCGAGGCGGGTTTGCGCATCGGCACGTTCGCGCGGGGTACGGTCGAACTTGCGCGCAAGACGGCCTTGGCCGTGCCGGCGGGTTCGGTTGTTTATGGCGAGGGCCAAGCGACCCTGCAGATCGTCGTGGACGGCAAGATCGTGGTGCGCAAAGTGGCGCTGGGCCTCATCGCCGAAGGCTGGGCCGAAATCCAAAGCGGCATTGCCGCAGGCGACCTCGTGGTGGCGCGTGCCGCCCCCTTCTTGCGCGACGGCGACCGCGTGCGCACGCAAACGGCGACGGAGTAGCGCGCCATGGCATTCCCCGTTTCGGCCTGGGCCATCAAAAAGCCGCTGCCCTCGATCGTGCTGTTTCTGGTGCTGACGGTGCTGGGGCTCTATGGGTTTGCGAAGCTGCCGATCACGCGCTTTCCGAACATCGACGCGCCCTTCGTGTCGGTCACGGTTACGCAAGCGGGGGCGGCCCCCACCGAGCTCGAAACGCAGGTGACCAAGAAGGTCGAAGACGCGGTCGCGGGCCTGCTCGGCGTCAAGCACATCACGTCGAGCATCAGCGAAGGGGTCAGCACCTCGACGATCGAATTCCGTCTCGAAGTGTCGGCCGACCGCGCGCTCAACGACGTCAAAGACGCGATCGCGCGCATCCGTTCCGATCTGCCGCGCACGATCGACGAGCCGGTCACGCAGCGCGTGGACATTGCGGGCCTGCCGATCGTGACCTATGCCGCGCGCGCACCGCAAATGTCGGTCGAAGAACTTTCGTGGTTCGTCGACGACGTGATCGCGCGCGACCTGCAGGGCATTCGCGGCGTCTCCAAGATCGAGCGCGTGGGCGGCGTCGAGCGCGAAATCCGCGTGACACTCGATCCCGACCGGCTTGCCGCCTTCGGCGTGACGGCGGCCGAGGTCAATCGCCAATTGCGCGCAACGCATGTGGACCTTGCCGGCGGGCGCGGCGAGATTGCGGGCCGCGAACAATCGATCCGCACGCTCGCGGGCACGGATACGCTCGACGAACTTGCCGAGACGGCGATCTCGCTGTCGGGCGGGCGCAAAGTGCGGCTCGACGAACTCGGCAGCGTGACCGACGGCTCGGCCGAGCGGCGCACCTTCGCGCGCATCAACGGCGAGCCCGTGGTGGCGTTTGCGGTGAGCCGCTCGAAGGGGGCGAGCGATGCGACCTTGGCCAAGCTCGTCGAGGCGCGCATCGCGGCCCTGCAGGCGCGCTATCCGCAAGTGGCGATCCAGCAGATCGACACCTATGTCGCCTACACGCTCGGCAACTACCATTCGGCGATGGCAAGCCTCGTCGAGGGCGCGTTGCTGGCGGTCGTCGTGGTGCTCGTGTTCCTGCGCAACTGGCGCGCCACGCTGATCACGGCACTCGCCCTGCCGCTTGCGATCATTCCGACCTTCTTCGCGATGGACCTGATGGGGTTCTCGCTCAATCTCGTGTCGCTGCTCGCGATCACGCTCGTGACCGGCATTCTCGTCGACGACGCGATCGTCGAAATCGAAAACATCGTGCGCCACATGCAGATGGGCAAATCGCCGTGGCAGGCGGCCCTCGAAGCCGCCGACGAGATCGGCCTTGCCGTGGTCGCGATCACGCTCACGATCATCGCGGTGTTCGCCCCCGTGAGTTTCATGGGCGGCATTGTCGGCCAGTATTTCAAGCAATTCGGGCTCACCGTGGCGGCGGCGGTGTTTTTCTCGCTGCTGGTCGCCCGCCTCATCACGCCGATGATGGCGGCCTATTTCATGCGGCCTGTGGCGCATCGCGAAGGCCCGCCCGGGCGCGTGATGGGACTTTACTTGCGCGCCATCGGCTGGTCGGCGCGCCATCGTTTTGCGACCGTCGGGCTCGGGCTTGCGATCTTCGCGGGCTCGGTGCTCTCCACCCAAGCGCTGCCCTCGGGCTTTCTGCCGGGCGAAGATGCCGCGCGCAGCCTGCTCGTGGTCGAGTTGCCGCCGGGAGCGCGGCTTGCCGACACGGAAGCCAAGACGAGTGCGATCGCCGAGCGTTTGCGGGCACGGCCCGAAGTGCTGAGCGTGTTCGTGGACGGTGGCCGCACGCCCAACGGCGGGCGCGAAGTGCGCCGCGCCACGCTCACGATCGCGTTCGTGCACAAGAGCCAGCGCGCCAAAAAACAGAAGGCGCTCGAGGCCGAAATTCTGCGCGAGCTTGCCGACGTGCCGGATATCCGCTTCTGGCGTCTGGCCGACAACGGGCAGCGCGGCCTGTCGCTGCTCGTGGCGGGCGACGATCCCGTCGTCACCGCCGACGTGTCGTCGCGCCTGGCGGCCGAGATGCGCACGCTGCCGATGCTGCAGGGCGTGATCTCGACGGCCGCGCTCGACCGTGCCGAAATCCGCGTGCGGCCGAAGCCCGAGCGCGCGGCCGAGCTCGGCGTTTCGACCGACACGATCGCCGAGACGCTGCGCGTGGCCACGATCGGCGACATCGGCGCCAATCTCGCCAAGTTCGATGTCGGCACGCGCCAGGTGCCGATCCGCGTGCAGCTCGAACAGACCGCGCGCAGCGAACGCGAAACGCTCGAAACGCTCAAAGTGCCCACGCAACGCAGCGGGCCCGTGCCGCTGGCGGCCGTCGCCGACATCGAATTCGGCCAGAGCCCGACCGCGATCGACCGCTACGACCGGCGCCGGCGCATTGCGGTCGAAGCCGACCTGCTCGGCACCGACGCGTTGGGCGGGGCCATCGACGCGATCCTGGAGCTGCCGACCGCGCGCAGCCTGCCGCCGGGCGTGGAAATCCGCACGACAGGCGACGCCGAGATCATGGGCGAAGTGTTCGAAGGCTTCGCGCTCGCGATGGGGGCGGGCATCCTGATGGTGTTCGGCGTGCTGGTGCTGCTGTTCGGCTCGTTCCTGCAGCCGGTCACGATTCTGTTTTCGCTGCCGCTGTCCTTCGGCGGCGTGGCGATAGCGCTGCTGCTCACGCAGAAGCCGATGTCGATGCCGGTCGTAATCGGCATTCTGATGCTGATGGGCATCGTGACCAAAAACGCGATCATGCTCGTCGATTTCGCGGTCGAGGAGATCGCGCGCGGCGTGGACCGCGTTTCGGCGATCGTCGATGCGGGCGCCAAGCGCGCACGGCCCATCGTGATGACGACGCTGGCGATGGCGGCGGGCATGCTGCCGTCGGCCTACGGCGTGGGCGACGGCGGCGAGTTCCGCTCGCCGATGGCGGTCGCGGTGATCGGCGGCCTCATCGTGTCGACGGGCCTGTCGCTGATCTTCGTGCCGGCGTTTTTCCTCGTGATGGACGACGTGTCGCGCCTGTTCGCGCGCGTCTTCGCGCGGCTGCGCACGCCCGACGAAGCGGCGCCTGCGAAGGGCTAGGGCCGCCCGCGCTTCGCTGCCTCAAGCCTCGCTAAACGTGCTGACCATCGTCTTGAGGCGTTTGGGATCGCGCAGCACAAGTTCCTGCTTTTCGCGCGCGACGATGCCTTTTTTGGCGAGATCGGAGAGGGCCCGCGCCACCGTCTCGCGCGTGGCCGAGACGCGTGCTGCAATGTCGCCGTGCGCGGGGATCGGGCGGATCACGATGCGCCCGCCGGCCGCCGGGCGTGCGAGGCGCAAAAGCTCGGCATAGACGCGGTTGTGCGCCCCCAGCGTCGAAAGCTCGAAAATGCGGCTCGTGGCTTGGCGCAAGGCGGCGGCAAGGCGGGTCAGCAGCGCCAAGGCGGCTTTGGGTTCGGAGGCGAGCGTTTCGAGAAAGGCCGCGCGCGGCAGGATCGCAACGAGGCTGGGGGCCAGCGCCACGACGCCGGCCGAGCGTGTGCCGCCGTCGATGGCGGCAAGCTCGCCTACGCAGGCCCCGGGGCCGATCTCGTCGAAACTCACCTCGCGCCCGGCGGCCGAATAGAGGACCACGCGCGCAAGCCCGGCGACGACGAAATAAACGTCGTTCGACGCATCGTCGCGCGCGATGATCGTCTGGTCGGCTTCGTAGGTGCGCCAGCGGCAGGCTTTTTCGACCCTCTGGCGGGCTGTCTCCGGCAGGTCCGCAAAGAGCGCCACGCTGGCCAAGCTGCGGGGCGCCGGCGGCATCGCAATTCGGGGTGTGGGCGACATCGGCAGGCCCTCCTTTTGCGACATACGTTGCCGGGCTTGCCGCGCGTCGTCTATAGTCGCGCAAGGGGCATGCTGCAGCGCAACAGGTGCGGGGTGCTGTCGGCTTCAGGCGCGCGCGAGGGGGACGAGGGCATGAACCAGTTCGAAGAGTTGCACGGCCTTTATTTCGAGGACCTCGCGGTCGGCCAAACGGCCATCTTCGCCAAAACCGTGACCGAGACCGACATCGTGCTGTTTGCAGGGCTTACCGGCGACAACAACCCGGTGCATATCAACGAGATTTTCGCGGCCGCCACGCCTTTTTCGGGGCGCATCGCGCACGGCATGCTGACGGCGAGTTTCGTGTCGACCGTGCTCGGCACCAAGCTGCCGGGGCCGGGGGCGATCTATCTGAGCCAGACGCTGCGCTTCAAAGCCCCCGTGCGCGCAGGCGACACGGTCGTGGCGCGCGCCACGGTCAAAGAACTCGTGCCCGAAAAGCGCCGCTGCACGCTGACCACGACGATCTCGGTCGACGACAAGGTGGTGCTCGAAGGCGAGGCGGTGGTGCTGGTCGCGGCGCGCCCGGTCGCCGCACCGACCGCACGGGTTGCCGCCGAGGTTGGCGAATAAATCCGTCTGCACCGCCAGCCATGAACCCAGCCTTGCGCCTCCATCGCGATCTCGATCGCCTGCCGGCTGCCGCGCGCGGCACGGTCGCGGCGATCGGCAATTTCGACGGCGTGCATCTGGGCCACCGTGCCGTGCTTGCGGTTGCGGCCGAAATGGCGGCACGGCAGGGGACGGCCCTTTCGGTCGTCACTTTCGAACCGCATCCGCGCCGTTTTTTCAAGCCTGCCGAACCGCCCTTTCGGCTTGCCAGCGTGCGGCGCAAGCTCGAGCTGCTCGCGCAGTGCGGCGTTCGACACGTGTTTGCGCTGCGCTTCAACGCCGCCCTTGCCGCCCGCACGGCCGAGGCGTTCGTCGACGAAATACTGCTGGGCCGCCTCGACCTGGCCGCGATCGTGGCGGGCTACGATTTTGCGTTTGGGCGCGCGCGCGGCGGCACGCCCGCCACGCTGGCGGCGCGCATGGATCGGGCCGGGCGCAGTGCGCATATTGTCGCGGCGGCGACGGCGGACGATGCGGCCGTCTATTCGTCGACCGCCGTGCGCGCGGCCCTAGCGGCGGGCGATCCGCAGCGCGCGGCCCGCCTGCTCGGCCGACCCTACGCGATCGACGGGCATGTGCGCAGCGGCGCCCAGCGCGGCCGCACGATCGGGTTTCCGACCGCCAATCTCGGCTTGGGCGCCCATGTGCCGCCGGCCTTCGGCGTGTATGCCGTGCGCGTCGAAGGGGCCGTGCCCGGCCGAAGCGTGGCCGGGGTTGCCAATCTCGGCGTGCGCCCGACCGTGGGCGGCGGCTTGGCGCCGCAGCTCGAAGCGCATCTGTTCGACTTTTCGGGCGATCTCTACGGGCGCCGCCTGCGCGTGGCGTTCGAGGCGTTCTTGCGGCCCGAGCGCAAATTCGCCGATTTTGCAGCGCTCAAAGACCAGATCGCGGTCGACGCCGCCGCCGCCCGCAAAATCCTGGCCTGAGACTTTCGCGCTTTATTTGTTGGTGTTCTCGTTGCCGCACGCGGTCAGATGGTGCGTGGTGCGCACCTGGCTGCCGGTCTTTTCGAGCTCGAATTCCTTGGTGATGCGGCAGCGATAGGTCTGCGGCTCGGTGACCGTGACCGGGCGATCGACCGCCGACAAACTGCTGGTGAGCCGCGTGGCGCCGTCGGCGAATCCCGGAAACAGCGTGGCGAGATACCCGAGCACGCCCATGACCACCACGAAAATGGCGGTGATGCCGAGCAGCTTTGTGAGGACGCTGGTTTCGCTATTCATCGGCCGGTTTCCTTGACCCTCATATAAGGTCAAAAGGCGTTTTCGGCAACTCTGTCCCCGATTTTTTGCGGGGATTTCGCTTGTGCGCCTCCGCCAAGCTCCCCACATTCAATGCCATGATTCGCCAGTTCATATGCGCCTCGGCGCTGTTGTTTGCGGCCGCGTTCGCACCGGCGGCGGCGGCCATGCCGGGCGTGCCGCCCGATGGGGCGATGGTCTTCTCGGTGCGCAAGGCCGGGGCCGAAGTCGGCAAACACCGCATCTCGTTCGCCGAGCGCGACGGCGCGCTGATCGTCGAGACGGATTCGCAATTGCAGCTGCGCCTCGCTTTCGTGACCGTCTACCGCTACGTGCAGCGCACGCGCGAAATCTGGCGCGACGGCGTGCTGGTCGGCATCGAAAGCGACATCGACGACAACGGCACGCCGTTCCGCCTGCGCGGCGCCGTGCAGGACGGCGTGCTGCGCCTCGACGGCCACCAGGAGGTGCACGAAGTGCCCGTCGGCCTCAAGCCGCTGAGCTACTGGAACATGGCGGTCATGAAAGCGCCGCGCGGGTTCGACGTGCAGTGGGGCTCGCTGGCCGATCTCGCGGTCGAGGCGCGCGGCGCGGAAACCCGCCAGGTGGCCGGCAAGCCCGTGGAAGCGCGGCGCTTTGCCATGCGCGGCTACGAAATCCGCAAGGGCGAGCGCCAGAAACAGCCCTGGCTCAATCTCGACGCGTGGTACGACCGCGAGGACCGGCTGGTCGGGCTCGCCTTCCATTATCGCGGCTTCGATTTCGACTATATCCGCCAGCAATAGGTATCCCGATAATACTGTGGTAACCTTCGACTCGCCTGTCGGTGTGCGCGATTTTCGCGGCACGCTGGCTGCGGGCGATCGACGGGAGCGGTGCCATGCGTGTCCGCGACGACTATCGCACCCTCACCGGCCAAGACAAAGCCTCGATCCTGCTGCTGTCGCTGGGCGAAAACGTCGCGACCAAGCTGTTCGCGCTGATGACCGACGACGAGATCAAGGAGATCTCGCAGTCGATGTCGAGCCTCGGCAACGTCAATTCCTCGATCATCGAACGCCTGATCGTCGAGTTCGCCGACCAGATTTCGGCGACCGGCTCGCTGGTCGGCTCGTTCGATTCGACCGAACGGCTGCTCGGCAAGATTCTCGACAAGAATCGCATGGCCGGGATCATGGACGACATCCGCGGGCCCGCCGGCCGCACGATGTGGGACAAGCTCGGCAACGTCAACGAAGCCGTGCTCGCCAACTACCTCAAGAACGAATATCCGCAGACCGTGGCCGTGGTGCTCGCCAAGATCCGCTCGGACCACGCCGCGCGCGTGCTCGGCACGCTGCCCGAGGCGTTCGCGATGGAGGTCATCATGCGCATGCTGCGCATGGAGACGGTGCAGAAGGAAGTGCTCGACGACGTCGAGCGCGTGCTGCGCAACGAGTTCATGTCGAACCTCGCCAAGACCAGCCGCAAAGACACGCACGAGCT
>JADCGL010000010.1 GCA_020248985.1 Telmatospirillum sp.
GACCCGCAATCGCCGCGCGGTACATGAACGGCACGGCGTGTATCGCAATCTGAGCGTCTCGGGTGCGATGGGCCTGTTCGTCGGCGCACAGATCGATCTGCGCCTTTTCCTGTCGCAATGGCGGCACGCTTATGCGGTGTTTCCGCGCGATCCGCGCTCGCGCCGCCCGAGCCTTCAGTTCTTCGATGCGGCCGGCCGCGCCGTGCACAAGATCCATGCGACACCCGAGACCGACATGTCGGCATGGCAGGCACTTGCCGACGCGTTCGCGGACAACAACACGGATGCGGATGTCGACTTTTCGCCGCTGCCAATGCGTCAGCCTGTGCGACCCGACGCCGAGATCGACGTGGCCGCTCTGCGTGCGGGCTGGGAATCCCTCAAAGACACACACGACTTTTTCGGCCTGCTCAAGCGGCTCGGCGCGGGGCGCGTACAGGCGATGCGGCTCGTCGGCGAAGATTTGGCGCGTCCCCTCGTCGATGGTGCTGTTCGGCGCGTCCTCGAGGCGGCCGCGACCGGGGCCGTGCCGATCATGGTCTTTGTGGGAAATGCCGGCTGCATCCAGATCCATACCGGTCCCATCGAGCGCCTGAAGGCGACTGGCGAATGGTTCAACGTGTTGGATCCTGCCTTCAATCTCCATTTGCGCGAAAGCGGCATCGCTTCGACATGGCTTGTGCGCAAGCCGACGGCCGACGGCGTCGTGACATCCATCGAGGCATTCGACGATGCGGGCGAGACGATCGCGATGCTTTTCGGCAAACGCAAACCCGGCGAGAGCGAGCGCGCCGATTGGCGCGCCTTGACCGCCGCTTTGACGGAGGCCTGATCCATGCGCGGTTTTCTTGTCGGGTTATTCTGCCTGTCGGCGGCGACGATCTGCCTGGCGGGCGAAACCTCCCAGCGCATCGTCGTTGCCGGCAGCGGCCTCACCGAAATCGTGCATGCGCTCGGGGCCGGCGACAGGCTTGTCGGGGTCGATACGACGAGCCTGTTCCCGGCGCGCGCAGGTGAGTTGCCGCAGATCGGCTATTTGCGGGCGCTGTCTGCCGAAGGGATCTTGTCGTTGCGGCCCAATTTGCTGCTCGCGACCGAGGATGCCGGGCCGCCCGCCGTTCTGCAGCAATTGAGCAGTGCCGGGCTTGAGGTGCTGCGCGCGCGCGAAGGATTCGAGCCCGAGGCCGTTGCGGCGCGTATCGAAATGGTCGGCCGCGCACTCGGCAAAGAGAGCGAAGCCGCCGCCCTGCAGGCAACGCTGCTTGCCGACATAGCCCGTGTGCAGGCAGCCCTTCCGGTCGCAGGACCCAAACCGCGCGTGCTGTTTTTGCTGGCGGCTGGGTCGGCGGTACCGATGGTTTCGGGCCGCGATACGGCGGCTTCGGCGATGATCGTCGCGGCAGGCGGGGTCAATGCCGTCGATGCCTATCGCGGATACAAGCCGCTGACGCCCGAAGCCATTGCGCTGGCAGCACCGGATTTCGTGCTGACGACCGAGCAGAGCCTCGTGGCGTTGGGCGGGCGCGAGGCGCTTCTCCGGCTTCCTGCCTTCGCGGTACTTGCACGATCGGGCGGATTGCGGGTTCTGTCCTACGACGCCGTCTATCTGCTTGGCTTCGGGCCGCGCACAGCCCATGCGTTGCGCGATCTCGCAGCCGCAATCCATCCTGCGCGCCAGCTGCCGGCTTTGCCGCATCGGCCGTGGCTGGAGGCGCGGTTTTGAGGAGGGCGGCACCGCTCGTCGCCGCCGCCTTGCTTGCGATGGCTCTGGTGGGTGCGCTTGCCCTCGGTCCCTTGCGCCTGCCGGTCGGCGACGTGCTCGGCGCACTTGGCCAATTGGCGGGGCTGTCGCTGCAGGCGGACCCGCAAGCTTTGGCGGTCGTCGGTTCATTGCGTTTGCCGCGGGCCCTTTTGGCGGCATTGGCGGGGGCCGTGTTTGGCCTTGCGGGCGCAATGACTCAGGGGCTGTTTCGCAATCCGTTGGCCGACCCAGGCGTGCTTGGCATTGCCGGCGGCGCTTCGCTGGGTGCGGTGTCGGCGATATTTTTCGGCGTGGCTTCGCTGTCGGTCTGGGCATTGCCCGCCACGGGCTTCGTGGGCGGCTTGGCGGCGGCTCTGCTTGTGTCGCGTATCGCACGCAGCGACGGCCGAACGCCGGTCGCGACCCTGCTGCTTGCGGGCATTGCCGTCAACGCGTTGGCGATGTCGCTGACTGGAATACTCGTTTATGCGAGCGACGATCGACAGCTGCGCGATATCTCGCTGTGGCTGATGGGCAGCGTCGGCGGCGCGACGCCGCTGCGGATCTGGATTCTCGTGCCGTTCGCTGCGCTGCTGCTGGCCGGGCTGCCGTTTTTCGCGCGCGGGCTCGATGCGCTGATGCTCGGCGAACGCGAGGCCGTCCATCTTGGCATCGGCATCGAGACGCTCAAGGCCGGCGTGATTGGCTGCGTTGCGTTGGCGGTCGGGGCGGTCGTTTCCTGCGTCGGGCCGATCGGCTTTGTCGGGCTGGTTGTACCGCACATTGCGCGCATGATTCTGGGGCCGGGCCACCGGCTTTTGCTGCCTGTTTCCGCGCTGGCGAGTGCCGCATTGCTTGTCGCAGCCGACACGTTCGCCCGGCTCGCCGTCGCACCGGCCGAATTGCCCGTGGGCTTGGTGACGGCCGCGATCGGTGCACCTTTTTTCGCCGCGATGGTCGCCCGCAGCAAAAGGCGCCTTGCGCTATGATCTCGGCGGTTCAAGTCGGTCTGCGTGTGGGCTCAAAGGGTTTGCTCGACGACGTCAATCTCGAAATCAATGCCGGCACGTTCCTGGGGCTCGTGGGCCCAAACGGGGCCGGGAAATCGACGCTGCTTCGGCTGTTAGCGGGCGAGCAGCGCGCGACCCGAGGGGCAGTGTCGATCGCGGGCCGGAAGCTGGCGCAATGGTCCGGCGCCGAATTGGCGCGTCGCCGCGCGGTCCTGCCGCAGCAAAGTGCCGTGGCATTCGAGATCGCGGTTCGCGACGTTGTCGAACTCGGCCGATTGCCGCATGAAAGTCTGGTTTCGCGCGCGCAGAATGCGGCGGCCGTCGCGCGTGCTTTGCAGGATGCCGACGTCGCGCATTTGGAAACGCGCAGCTACGCAACGCTCTCGGGTGGCGAGCAACAGCGCGTTCAATTGGCGCGCGTCCTGGCGCAGATCGACGGCGTTCCTGCACCCGCTTTGTTGCTCGACGAACCGACCGCCAGCCTCGATCTTTCGCACCAGCACCGTGTCTTGCAGACGGCGCGCCGCATTGCCGAGGCAGGCGCCGCAGTCGTCGCGGTCCTGCACGATCTTTTCACGGCATCGCTCTATTGCGATCGCATTGCGGTCATCTCGAAAGGGCGCATCGTTGCCGACGCGACGCCGACCGTTGCGCTGGACGAGGCGACCGTGAAGTCGGTCTTCGAAATGGATTCGCGATGGGTCGAGGCGGGAACGCGCAGGGCGCTTCTTGCGTTCAAAGGCGACGGCAGCCCTTGACGGGCGGGACAGGCGGGCCAACATCCTAACCAACCCTATTTGCGAAAGTGGAAATGCGCATGGCAGATCGTAAAATCACCGTCCGTCCCGTCACGCGGCGTGCGGTTCTTGCCGTTGCTGCCGCAAGCCTCGTCGGCGCAAAAGCGGCACAGGCACATCACGGCTGGTCGGGTTTCGACAGCGGCCAGGTTTTGCGCCTCAACGGGCGCATTGCGGCGATGACTTTCGACAATCCGCATGGCGAGCTGCGTTTGACCACGGCCGGGGGCGAATGGTCGATCGAACTTGCACCGCCCTCGCGTATGGTGGCGCGCGGTCTGTCGCGCGAGATGCTGGCCGTCGGCACCGAGGCGACGGTCGAGGGCTATCCGCACCGCCAGACGGCGCGGCTGATGCGCGCCGAGCGCATCGTCGTCGCAGGCCAGACGACCGAACTGCGCTGAACGGCAACGCGTACGCGGGCGGCTTCAGCATGGAATGGCTGCTTGCCCTGCAGGGCTCGGGGCTGGCGCAAGCCTTGCGCGCCTCGACCTGGGCTTATCCGATCGTTGCGACCTTGCATGCTGTCGGCGCATCGCTCGCCGTCGGAGCCGTCGTGCTGATGGACCTGCGACTGCTCGGATGGGGAGCGGGCCTCGATCGCGCTTCCGTGCTGCGGTTTGCGCTGCCGGTGGCGCTCGCAGGCGCCGGCCTTGCGCTCTTTGCCGGTTTGGCGATGTTTTCCACTGGGGCTTCGCATTATGCGCGCAACCCGGCCTTTTTGTTCAAAATGGCGGCATTGGTTTTTGCGCTGTGGAACGCGCTCGCGTTCCACCGCCTTGCGGCCACAACTGGGCGTGTGCACGCCGCTGCCTCGCTGGTCGCTTGGCTTGGCGTCGTCACGGGCGGCATCTTCACGGCGTATTTCTAGAGTTCGCACCAGCCGCATCGTCGCTGCGGCTGGCCCACTCGACAAGGCGCACGAGAGCGGGCAGCGATTTCGACGCCGATTTACGCATGATCGCGGCGCGGTGGTTTTCGACCGTACGCTGGCTGATGCCGAGATCGGCGGCGATGTTTTTGTTGGCAACGCCGGCCACGACCATGTCGAGCACCTGCCGTTGGCGCGCCGTAAGGCTGTTCAGCTTGCGCACCGCGTCGGCGCAGTGGCTGCGTGCCTCTTCGCGCGCCGGCAAGGCGTCGAGGGCTGCGCGCACGGTCGCAACAAAGCGCGCGCACGAAACCGGCTTTTGCATGAAATCGACGGCGCCTGCTTTCATCGCTTCGACCGCCATCGGCACATTGGCTTGGCCCGTGAGCATGATCGCGGCGAGATGGTAGTCGGCCGCGTGGAGCTTCTGCACAAGCTCGAGCCCGCTCATGCCGGGTAGCCCCGCATCGACCACAAGGCACCCGAATGCGCCCGACGGGTGGGCCGCAACGAAGGCCTCGCCGCTGTCGAATGCCTCGACCGCCAGGCCTTCGTCGGCCAAAACGGTGTGCAGAAGCGTGCAGACGTCGCGGTCGTCCTCGACGATATAGACGGCGTTGGCAGCCATGAGCACTCCGATCTGCCGGTTGTTCCAGCTATGTCGGAACAGGATACCGCCAACCGTACGTATCTGCCTTGATGTGGCGCAAAGCGGTCGTGGCGTCCGCAAGGCCTTGCTGCGATTGCAGGTTTTCGCCTGCACTTTCGCGCATGGGTAGATTCCGGCCCTTTTTTTCGCGGCGAATTTTGCGTGATCTTGCCGATGCGCCCGATTTTCCGAACCGGAGGAAAGCCATGACCGACCCGAATCGCAGCGCGCAATCTGACGACACGCAATTCGCCAATGACCAATTTGAACGCCAATCATTGCAGAGCGGCAACGATGCGCGCGACGCGGTGGCTGATCGCAACGCGACCGTGGCCCGGTTGCGCGCGCGGGCTGCGCGCTGCGCAGACCTTGCCGCCCAGGCGACCTCGCTTGGACTTGCAAACGAGTTCGATCTGCTCGCACGCGACTATGAGGCCGATGCTGCGTCGTTGGAAACAGCGGCGTTGCGGCGCTAGCTCGCCTTGACGCGATCGCCAGCAGCTTCGCTGTCATTCGGCCAATGAGCACGAGCCTGCTGCTTGCCTTCATTCTTGCGGCTCTGCTGCTGCAACTCGGCATTGGCTTCGGCTTTGGCCTGCGGCGCCGACTTCGATTCATGCGCGCGACGGTACCGCTGACCGCCGGTTTTGCGCCTCACGAACCGCGCGGCGCCTGGGTGGGCTTGCGCCGCTTTCGCGTGGTGCGACGCGTTTTCGAAGATCCCGCCCAGTCGCAATGTTCGTTCCGTCTGGCACCCGTCGACGGGGCGGATTTGGTGCCGTCCGCACCGGGTCAATATCTTACGCTGGCGCTGAAGCTTACTGGGGCTTCAGCAAGCGATGCAGGGCGCACGATACTGCGCTGCTATTCGATCTCGGCGGCGCCCTCGGCAGCCGAGTTCCGCATCACGGTCAAACGGGCCGAGCGGCCGGCGGGCAAACCCAACCTGCCGCCGGGGGTTGCCACGACAATGCTCCTCGACCGCATTGCCGATGGCGACATGCTCGACGTCGAAGCGCCGGCCGGGCGGTTTATCTTCGATGCCGATGCCGCGTTGAGCAGCGTGTTCATTGCCGGCGGCATTGGGATCGCACCGATCCTGTGCATGCTTGAAGCGGCATTGGCTGCACCGTCAACATCGCACGCATTGCATCTCTATTACGGTGTTGCAAACGGTGCCGACCACGCGTTCAAAACGCGGCTCGGCGAATTGGCGGCGGCACATGAAGGATTTCGCCAGACCGTTTGCTACGCCGCACCGCGCGTGGAAGAAAAAATCGGCATCGATTTCGACCATGCCGGCTTCATCGACATCGCCTTGCTGCGCGCCACGCTGCCGGCCGGGCGCCATCTTTTCTACCTCTGCGGACCGCCCGGCATGATGGCGAGCCTGGTGCCGGCCTTGCGCGCCTGGGGCGTCGGCGAGGGCGACATCCGCACGGAATCGTTCGGGCCCTCGGCGCGCGGCGTCGAAGTGCCGGTGGCGGCGCGACCGTCTGTTTCGTTCGATGTGCAGTTCGGCATTGCCGGCCGCACGATCGCGTGGGACGGCCGCGATGCCAATCTGCTCGATTTTGCCGACCGGCATGGTGTGGCGCTGGGGTCCGGCTGCCGGACAGGGGCGTGCGGCGCTTGCGAGACGCGGCTCGTGTCGGGCCGTGTCGCCTACGCGCATGCGCCCGACCATGCGGTGGCGGCCGGCATGTGCTTGCTGTGCGTGGCGGTGCCGCTGTGCGACCTGCGGCTCGAGGGCTAGGCGATGCGTTTCGACCTCTTGCGCCACGAGGTCGTGCCGTTCTTCGGCGCGTTTGCCGCGCTCGTTGGGGCGGCGCTGTTGGCCGATGCGGTTTTGCATCTGGCCGATGCCGTGTGGGTCGGGCGCTATCTCGGGATTCTCGGCACGCTGCTGATCTTGGGATCGTTCGGCTATTCGCTGCGCAAACGCGGGTTCATTGCGGGCGCGCCCACACGATTGTTGCGCGTGCATGAATGGATGGCATGGGCAGGGTCCTGGCTGATCCTCGTTCATGCCGGCATCCATTTCGACGCGATTCTGGCTTGGCTTGCCGTCGCGGCGATGCTCGTCAACATCGCAAGCGGCCTTACCGGAAAATTCCTGCTGCGCCGCGCGCGAGTACGCCTCGAGGCGACGATCGGCCGTCTCGACGCGCTCGGATTGCCTGTGGCCGAGCGCGAAGCGCGGCTCCATTGGGATGCGTTTACGTTCGACATTGTTCGCCAATGGCGCGCCGTGCACTACCCGATCACGCTTGCTTTCGCAACGCTCGCGGCCGGGCACATCGCCGCGATCTTCGTGTTCTGGGGCTGGCGATGAAGCGGCATTGGGTGCTTGCCCTGATCGTCGTGAACCTCGCCGCCCTCGCGGTGTTGGCCGTTGCCTTGCCGCGCCAGATGCTGAGCCCAGGCGCTCTCGGCGAAGGCCATGCGGCCCTCGCGGAGGATTGTTTTGCCTGCCATGTGCCGTGGCACGGGAGTGCAGCCGACAAATGCATTTCCTGCCATGCGGTGGCGACGATCGGCCTGCGCACGGCCAAAGGCCTGCCGCTCGCGCAAACGCCGCGCAAGCCGCCGTTCCATCAAGCGCTCGCTTCACCCGATTGTCTGGGCTGCCACAGCGAACATGCCGTGCCGCGCCTGGCACCCGTCGCGCAATTCACCTTCGTGCATGCGCTGCTGAACCAAGGCACGTCGGCCAATTGTGCGGGCTGCCACACGGCACCCGTCGGCGATTTCCATCGCAGTGCGGGTACCGCTTGTGCGCAATGCCACGTGCAGACCCACTGGAAGCCCGCGACCTTCGACCATGCGCGCTACTTTCCGCTCGCGGGCGAACACAATGCGCCGTGCGCCACCTGCCATGTCGGCAGCGTGACGTCGTCCTACACGTGTTACGGGTGCCACGAACATCAGCCCGCCGCGATCCTCGCCAAACATCGCCGCGAAGGCATTGCCAAGATCGACAATTGCGTCGCCTGCCATCGCGGCGCGCATAACGAGCGCGAAGGCGGGCGCGAACGGGGCCGGACACGCGACCGCGACTGACTGCGGCTTTGCTGCGGCTGCAAAATCGCTTCACGATGCGGAATCGCGCGAAAAACGTGGCTCGAGCGGTCCTTAGGCACCGTCAGAATTCGAAATAATGTTGCGCTGCAGTAAATTAACTTGTATCGAGTTAAAACATATTTTTATGTTTATTATCATATGTTTGAATATCAGATAGGGTTGCATATATCGTGTGCTGGTGGTTTCCTACGGGCAAATCCAAATGCACTGCCCAAACGAGGAAAACGCCATGGCCCCGTTGCCGCCGAAAAAGAAAGCCAAATCCGAAGAGAACGTGCCTTCGGCCGAAGCGCTGATCAAATATTATCGCGACATGCTTCTGATCCGCCGCTTCGAAGAGAAGGCGGGCCAGATGTACGGCATGGGGCTCATCGGCGGCTTCTGCCATTTGTATATTGGGCAGGAAGCCGTCGTCGTCGGCATGCAATCGACGATCACGCCGGACGACGCCGTCATCACGAGCTATCGCGACCACGGCCACATGCTCGCCTGCGGCATGGAGCCGGGCGGGGTGATGGCCGAACTCACCGGGCGCATCGGCGGCTACTCGAAGGGCAAGGGCGGCTCGATGCACATGTTCTCGAAAGAGAAGAACTTCTACGGCGGCCACGGCATCGTGGGCGCCCAGGTGCCGCTCGGCACGGGCATCGCGTTCGCGTCCAAATATCGCGGCAAGACCAACGTATCGCTGACCTACATGGGCGACGGGGCCGTGAACCAGGGCCAGGTCTATGAGAGCTTCAACATGGCGCAGCTCTGGAAGCTGCCCGTGATCTTCATCATCGAGAACAACAAATACGGCATGGGCACGTCGATCGAGCGCGCCTCGTCGACGACCGATTTCTACCATCGCGGTGCCGCGCACGGCATTCCGGGCGAAGCGGTCGACGGCATGAACGTGCTGTCGGTGCGCGCGGCGGGCCTGCGCGCGGTCGAGCATGCGCGCACGAAGGGGCCGTACATTCTCGAGATGCAGACCTACCGCTATCGCGGCCACTCGATGTCGGACCCCGCCAAATACCGGCAGAAGGAGGAGGTCGACAAGATGCGCAGCCAGCACGACCCCATCGAAAGCCACGCCAAATTCCTGCTCGAAGGCGGCTTTGCCGACGAAGCAGCCCTCAAAGCCATCGACCGCGAAGTGAAGGATATCTCGAGCAAAGCGGCCGAGTTCGCCCAGAACAGCCCCGAGCCGCCGGTGAGCGAACTTTTCACCGACGTGCTGATCGAAACGAACTGAGCGCTGGCTTTCGAAGAAGGAAACGACCTATGCCGACCAATGTTCTGATGCCCGCTCTGTCGCCGACCATGACCGAAGGCAAAATCGCGCGCTGGCTCAAGGCCGAAGGCGATTCGGTCAAGTCCGGCCAGGTGCTGTGCGAAATCGAAACCGACAAAGCGACGATGGAAGTCGAAGCGGTCGACGAAGGCACGCTTGCCAAGATCGTGGTGCCCGGCGGCACCGAGAACGTCAAAGTCAACGACGTGATCGCGATCATCGCGGCCGAAGGCGAAAGCGTTTCGGCGGCTGCGACGGCATCGTCTGCGGCCCCGCTCGCAGCCCCCGCGATCGTTGCGGCAGCTGCCCCGCAAGCAGCGGCCGCCGTTGCCGCGGCCCCTGCCGCCAACGAACCCGACATGGGCGAGACGAAGGTCATCACCGTGCGCGAAGCTTTGCGCGACGGCATGGCCGAGGAAATGCGCCGCGACGAAAACGTGTTCCTGATGGGCGAGGAAGTCGCCGAGTACCAAGGGGCCTACAAGATCAGCCAAGGCCTGCTGCAGGAATTCGGGCCGCGCCGCGTAGTCGACACGCCGATCACCGAGCAGGGCTTTGCCGGCCTCGCTGTGGGGGCGGGCTTCATGGGCTTGCGCCCGATCGTCGAGTTCATGACCTGGAACTTCTCGATGCAGGCGATCGACCAGATCATCAATTCGGCCGCCAAGACGCTCTACATGTCCGGCGGCCAGATGGGCTGTCCGATCGTGTTCCGCGGCCCCAACGGGGCGGCGAGCCGTGTAGGCGCCCAGCACTCGCAATGCTATGCCTCGTGGTACGCGCATTGCCCGGGCCTCAAAGTGATCGCACCCGCTTCGGCCGCCGACGCCAAGGGCCTGATGAAGGCCGCGATCCGCGATCCCAATCCCGTGCTGATCCTCGAGAACGAAATTCTCTACGGCACGTCGGGACCGGTGCCCGTGTCCGCCGACTATGTGGTGCCGATCGGCAAGGCCAAAATCGTGCGCGCGGGCAAGGACGTGACGATCACGGCCTTCTCGATCATGGTTGGTAAGGCGCTGGCAGCGGCCGAAGCGCTCGCCAAAATCGGCATCGATGCTGAAGTCATCGATCTGCGCTCGATCCGCCCGCTCGATACCGAAACGATCGTGCGCTCGGTCCAGAAGACCAATCGCCTCGTCTCTTGCGAAGAGGGCTGGCCGTTTGCGGGTATCGGCGCCGAACTCGGCATGCAGATGATGGAACAGTGCTTCGACTGGCTCGACGCGCCCGTCAAGCGCGTGCACGGGCTCGACATTCCGCTGCCCTACGCCGCCAATCTCGAAAAGCTTGCGCTGCCGCAGGCCGACCACATCGTCGAAGCCGCCAAGTCCGTCCTCTACAAGAACTGACGCCGCGCGCGAGGGAGATCCGAACATGCCCACCAATGTGCTGATGCCCGCTTTGTCGCCGACCATGACGGAAGGCAAGATCGCGCGCTGGCTGAAAGCCGAAGGCGATACGGTCAAGTCTGGCCAAGTGCTGTGCGAAATCGAAACCGACAAAGCGACGATGGAAGTCGAAGCAGTCGACGAGGGCGTGCTCGCCAAGATCGTCGTGCCCGGCGGTACCGACGGCGTGAAGGTCAACGACGTGATCGCCGTGATCGCGGGCGAAGGCGAAGACGCCAAAGCCGTCGCCGCCAAGGGTGCCGCACCCGCGGCAGCACCGGCCGCTGCCGCACCTGTTGCCGCTGCACCCACCGCCGCAGCCGCACCGGCGCCTGTCGCGGCTGCCGCTGCAGCACCGCAGGGTGCGCGCGTTTTTGCCTCGCCCCTTGCACGCCGCATTGCCGAGCAGAGCAATCTCGATCTTGGCAAGATCGCGGGCTCGGGCCCCGGCGGGCGCATCGTCAAACACGACGTGGAAGCCGCCATGGCGGGCGGCGGTGCGAAGAAATCGGCGGCACCGGCGCCGACTGCTGCTGCTGCGTCCGCACCCGCACCCGTCGCGGTTTCGTCGGCGGCGTTGGCCGCGATCGGCCCGCACAAACTCGTCCCGCTCTCGACGATGCGCAAGGTGATCGCGCGCCGCCTGACCGAGAGCAAGCAGCAAGTACCGCACTTCTATCTGACGGTCGATTGCGACATCGACAAGCTGCTGGCCGGCCGTGCGGCTTTGAACGCCAAGAGCCCCGAAAAGGGCCCGGGTGCATTCAAGCTGTCGGTCAACGACTTCATCATCAAGTCGGTTGCGGCGGCTTTGCGCCAAGTGCCCAACGCGAACGCCTCGTTCTCGGACGACGGCATGCTGCTGTGGGAGAACGTGGATATTTCGGTCGCGGTTGCCATCGACGGCGGCCTCATCACGCCGATCATCCGCGACGCCGACAAGAAGGGCCTCGTCGAAATCTCGAACACGATGAAGGATCTCGCCGCACGCGCCAAATCGGGCAAACTCAAGCCCGAAGAATTCCAGGGTGGCACGTTCTCGATCTCCAATCTCGGCATGTTCGGCATCAAGGATTTCGCGGCCGTCATCAACCCGCCGCAGGGCTGCATCCTCGCGGTCGGGGCGGGCGAACAGCGCCCGGTCGTGAAGAACGGCGCACTCGCCATCGCCACGATGATGAGCGTGACGCTCTCGGTCGACCATCGTGTGGTCGATGGCTCGGTCGGTGCCGAGTTCCTCGCCGCCTTCAAAAAGATCGTCGAAGACCCGCTGGCGATGCTGCTGTAGGCAACGCTGATCTGAAAATGGGGACAAGAGAATGCCCGACCAAAGTTTCGATCTGATCGTCGTCGGCGGAGGGCCGGGGGGCTATGTTGCGGCCATCCGTGCGGCCCAGCTCAAGATGAACGTGGCGCTTGTCGAAGCGCAGCATCTGGGCGGCATCTGCCTCAATTGGGGCTGCATCCCGACCAAGGCGCTGCTGCGCTCGTCGGAGATCTATGCGCTGATGCATCATCTCGATGCGTTCGGCCTGTCGGCCGACAATGTTCGCTTCGACGTCGCCAAGGTCGTCGCACGTTCGCGCAAAGTGGCAAGCCAGCTCTCCGGCGGCGTCAAGCATCTGCTCAAGAAAAACAAAGTCACCGTCTTCGACGGGTTCGGCAAACTCAACGGCGTTGCGGCCGGCGGTTTGCGCAAAATCGCGGTCGCCAAAGACGGAAAACCGGTGGCCGATCTCGTGGCGAAAAACGTGATCCTGGCGACGGGTGCACGCGCGCGCGTGGTTCCGGGCCTCGAGCCCGACGGCAAGATCGTGTGGACCTACAAGGAAGCGATGGTGCCGCCGTCGATGCCGAAATCTTTGGTCGTCGTCGGCTCGGGTGCGATCGGCATCGAGTTCGCGTCGTTCTATCGCGCGATGGGTGCGGACGTGACGGTCGTCGAAATGATGGACCGCGTGCTGCCCGTGGAAGACGAAGAGATCAGCGCCTTCGCGCGCAAAGCCTTCGAAAAGCAGGGCATGAAGATTCTGACGTCGGCAACCGTCAAGGGCGTGAAGAAGGCAGCCGACAGCGCCACCGTCACGGTCGAGGTCGCGGGCAAGACGCAGGAGATCACGGTCGAGCGCGTGATCTCGGCCGTCGGCATTGTCGGAAATGTCGAAAATCTCGGGCTCGAGGGCACGAAGGTGAAAGTCGATCGCACGCATGTGGTGATCGACCCCTATTGCGCTACGGGCGAGCCGGGTGTTTACGCGATCGGCGATCTTGCGGGTGCCCCTTGGCTTGCGCACAAGGCGAGCCACGAGGGCGTGCTCTGCGTCGAGAAGATCGCCGGCATCAAGGGCGTGCATCCGCTCGACGTCACCAACATTCCGGGCTGCACCTACTGCACGCCGCAGGTGGCGTCGGTGGGCTTGACCGAGAAGAAGGCCAAGGAACTTGGCCACACGGTGAAGGTCGGGCGTTTCCCCTTCATCGGCAACGGCAAGGCAATCGCGTTGGGCGAGCCCGAGGGCATGGTCAAGACCGTGTTCGACGCCAAGACCGGCGAGTTGCTGGGGGCGCACATGATCGGCGCTGAAGTGACCGAGCTCATCCAGGGCTACGGCATTGCCAAGACGCTCGAAACGACCGAGGCCGACCTCATGCACACGGTCTTCCCGCATCCGACCCTGTCGGAAATGATGCACGAGAGCGTGCTTGACGCCTATGGTCGCGCGGTCCATTTCTAGGGGTATGGAATTGCGTTGGCCAGTAAAGATAATTTCCTACCTCGGCCCAGTATTTGGGCCGATCTGCTCGGTGTGGATTTCGTATGAACGAGGCTGGGAATTGCTTGGTGTTTTATGGATGTATGCCTATATAATCCCTTTCTCTATTGTATGTTTTTTTCAAATTTATTTGCCTAGCTCATTTGGTAAAGCCCTCATTAACTCGATTTCATTGCCATTGTCAGCGTCTTCTAGCGCATTAGTTTCGACTTATTGGCGGCTTGGAGAAAACTCTCAATACAGTGAAGTAATTTCTCTTTTGTATTTGATCCTGGCGATCCACCTAGCATTGTGGATTCTTGGCGCATTGTTTGCCGTTATCTTTTTCGTGATTGATTCTGATACGAATGGAAAAAAACGTGCCTGGATTGGCGCCTTTAATGAATATTTTGGAAAAGAAAGGGTTTGAATTGTCTGATAGAGCTACCGTGCGCCATCCCGAGAAGGCCCATCGCCCGGACAATCCGGTGCGCGTGGGCAAGCCCGAATGGATCCGCGTCAAAGCGCCGACCTCGCCCGAATACGCGGAGACCAAGCGCATCGTGCGCGAGCGCGGGCTTGTGACCGTGTGCGAAGAGGCTGCCTGCCCGAATATCGGCGAGTGCTGGAAGAAAAAGCACGCGACGATGATGATCCTGGGCGCTGTGTGCACGCGCGCCTGCAGCTTTTGCAACGTCGCGACCGGCATGCCCGACAAGCTCGATCCGCACGAGCCCGAGAAGGTGGCGGATGCCGCGGCCGCGATGGGCCTCCAGCATGTCGTGATCACCTCGGTCGACCGCGACGATCTCGACGATGGCGGGGCCGAACATTTCGCGCGCGTGATCCGCGCTTTGCGCGAACGCTGCCCGGGCACGACCATCGAAGTGCTCACGCCGGATTTTCTGCGCAAAGAGGGTGCGCTTGAAATCGTCGTGGCGGCCAAGCCCGACGTGTTCAACCACAATCTCGAAACCGTCCCGCGCCTCTACCCGACGATCCGGCCCGGGGCGCGCTATTTCCATTCGCTGCGCCTTCTGCAGCGCGTGAAGGAACTCGACCCGACTTTGTTCACCAAGTCGGGCCTGATGGTGGGGTTGGGCGAAAACCGGCTTGAGATCATGCAGGTGATGGACGACATGCGCTCGGCCGATATCGATTTTCTCACCATCGGCCAGTATTTGCAGCCGAGCCCCAAACACGCGGCTCTCGACCGGTTCGTGACCCCCGACGAATTCGGCGAATATGCGGCGACGGCCAAATCGAAGGGCTTCCTGCTGGTCTCGTCGAGCCCGCTCACGCGCTCGTCCTACCATGCGGACCGCGATTTTGCGGCCCTGCGCGCGGCCCGCGAAGCCAAGCTCGCAGCCGCACGCTGAGCCCACTTCGCCGCCGCCGCACATGCCCACACACGCCGAAAAACGCGCGATGCCCTACACGCCCGAACAATTGTTCGAGCTTGTGCAGCGCGTCGATCGCTATCCCGAATTCCTGCCCTGGTGCATCGCGGCACGCCTCAAAGGCCAGGAGAGCAACGTCGCGATCTGGGATCTCGTGATCGGCTTCAAGATGATCCGCGAGCGTTTCACGAGCCGCGTCACCTTGCAGCCGCCGGCCCCGGACCTGCATCCGCGCATCGACGTGTCCTACGCCGACGGGCCGTTCCGCTATCTCAACAACCATTGGATTTTCGAGCGCCAGGCGGACGGCACCACCGTGATCGACTTCTTCGTCGATTTCGAGTTCCGTTCGAAGCTGCTGCAGTCCATCATGGGCGTGCTGTTCAACGAGGCGGTCAAGCGCATGGTCGCGGCTTTCGAGACGCGCGCGCGTGCGCTCTACGCCCCCAACGCGCCGGAGGCGAAATGAGTGGAGCGATCGAACTTCTGCTGACCACCAGTCCGCACGACATCGGCGCTTTCGAAGTGCGCCGTGCGCTTCCCAAGCGCGAGCGCCGGCATATCGGGCCGTTCGTGTTCTTCGACCATCTGGGGCCGGCGACGCTCGCACCCGGTGCGGGCATGGATGTGCGCCCGCATCCGCATATCGGGCTGGCGACCGTCACGTATCTGTTCGACGGCGAAATCATGCACCGCGATTCGCTGGGCTATGTGCAGGCGATCCAACCGGGCGCGCTCAATTGGATGGTCGCAGGTCGCGGCATCGTGCATTCCGAGCGCACGGCCGCTGACAAGCGCGACGGCAGCCTCACCATGCACGGCATCCAGACATGGGTCGCGTTGCCGCCCGCTTTGGAAGAATGCGAACCGAGCTTCGCGCACCACCCGGCCGCCACCCTGCCGACGACGACGCAGGACGGCGTCTGGCTCAAATGCATTCTAGGCGAGGCGTACGGCCTCAAAGCACCGGTCGCCGATCCGTGGCCGATCTTCTATCTGCATGCCGAGTTCCCGGCAGGCTCGGCTTTGGCGCTACCGGCCAACTATGCCGAACGCGGCGCTTATGTCGTTTCGGGCGCTTTGGAAGTGGACGGGACCACGACCGAACCCGGCACGCTCGCCGTGTTCAAAGAGGGCACGCACGTGACCCTGCGCGCTGCGACGCCCACACGCGCGATGCTGCTGGGCGGGGCGACCCTGCCCGGCGAACGCACGATCTGGTGGAATTTCGTATCGTCCGACAAAGACCGCCTGGCCAAAGCCAAGGCCGACTGGAAAGCCGGCAACTTCCCGAAAGTCCCCGGCGAAACCGAATTCATCCCGCTGCCGGAGTAAGTGCGAAGCCTAAGGCTTCGTGGCACCGTCGAGCAGCAGCTCGAGCGCGAATTCGACGGCTTGCGTGCGCACCATCGCGCGGTCGCCGCCGAAGATGCGGTGCGTGGTTTGTGTGGCGCGGGCTTTGCGCGCGAGGCCGAAATGCACGAGGCCGACGGGCTTTTCGAGCGAGCCGCCGCCGGGCCCGGCAATGCCGGTGATCGACACGGCCATGTCGGCATGGCTGCGGTTGAGGGCACCCTCGGCCATCGCGCGCGCGACGGGCTCGCTCACGGCCCCGAACGCAAGCAGCAAAGCGGGCGAGACGGCGAGCATCTCTTCTTTGGCTTCGTTCGAGTAGGTCACGAAGCCGCGCTCGACGATTTCGGACGAGCCCGGCACTTCGGTCAAAGCGGCCGCGACGAGACCGCCCGTGCAGGATTCGGCCGTCGCGACCTTGAGCTTTGCGCGTCTGCAGGCCGCCAGCACGTCGAACGCAGCACCGATGACGGCTTGTTTATCCAATCCAAACTCCCAGCACCCATACCGCCGCTGCCGACCACAGGGCAGCGAGCAAATCGTCGAGCATCACGCCCAAGCCGCCGCCGACATTGCGGTCGGCCCAATTGGCCGGATAGGGCTTCACGATATCGGCAATCCGAAATAGCACGAAGGCAGCAAGCCAGCCCAGTGGCGAGAAGGGGGCTGCCAGCAATGTGAGCCACATGCCCGCCACTTCGTCGATCACGATGAAGCCGGGGTCCTGGACATTCGTGTTTGCGACGACGCGTTCGCTTGCCCATATGCCCAAGGCCGATACGGCGACCGTGCCCGCCGCGAGGGCCATCCAGCCGCCGAGCAGCCATATGCCGTAGGCGAAGGGCAGGGCGGCGAGGCTGCCCCAGGTACCCGACGCAAACGGGATCAGGCCCGAGCCGAACCAGGTCGCGGCCAAGGTCGCGGGATCGCGCAAGGTAAGGCCCGTCGGCAGGCGCCCGTAGGTGAATTGCAGTTTCATACGAAAGACGATTCGAAGGGCAGGGCGATCGTGGCGGCAGCTTGGACGGCAACGCCTTCGCCGCGTCCGGTGAAGCCGAGCTTTTCGGTCGTCGTGGCTTTGACCGATACGCGCGTTTCGGGCACGCCCAGCAGCTGCGCAAGGCTCGCGCGCAATGCGGCGCGGTGCGGGCCGATCTTCGGGAGTTCGCACACGATCGTCACATCGACATGGCGGATCACGCCGCCGCGTGCCGCCACGCGACCCACCGCATGGCGCAGGAACTGGCTCGAGGCCGCGCCCTTCCAGCGCACGTCGCTTGGCGGGAAATGCGATCCGATATCGCCGTCGCCAAGTGCCCCCAGGATCGCATCGACGAGGGCGTGGATCGCCACGTCGGCGTCCGAATGGCCGATGAACGATTGGTCGAAAGGCAGCTTGATGCCGCACAGCCACAAGCCGTCGCCGGGGCCAAAACGGTGCACGTCGAACCCCGTCCCCACGCGCAGATCGGCGTTCGCCAAAAAGCGCTGCGCTTGTGCGCGCGTCAAATCGGTCTCCGTCGTGATTTTGAAATTGGCCTCGGCCGCCTCGACGACGGCAACCATGCCGCCGGCCGCGCGCAGCACGGCGGCATCGTCGGTCAGCGCCCGGCCTGCGACCTTGCGGTGGGCGGCGAGAATGTCGGCGTAGCGAAAAGCCTGCGGCGTTTGCGCGCGCCAGAGCCCGTCGCGCGGCACCAGTTCTTCGAGCGCACCGTCGGCGGCCCGCCACAACGTATCGACAACGGGCACTGCCGCGATCGCACCGGGGGCTTGGTCGAGGGCGGCGATCAAGCGGTCGATGAGATCGGCTGCGGCAAAGGGGCGGGCGGCATCGTGGATCAGCACGGCGGCGGGCTGTTGCGCCTCGAGGCTCTCGAGCCCGTTCAGCACGGAGGCTTGGCGCGTGGCCCCGCCCACGACAGGCGGCAATAGGGCGAGCCCGGCTGTGGCTGCATTGTAGTGGGCGTCGTCGTCTGCACCGGTCACCACGCGGATCGCGTCGATGCGCGGATGGGCGACGAAGAGTTCGAGCGTCCGGCGCAGCACCGGTGCGCCGCCCAGATCGCGATATTGTTTGGGTACGGGCCCGCCGAGGCGCGTGCCGCGTCCGGCGGCGACGATGAGGGCGATGCAGGCGGGTTCGGTGGTCGGATTGGCCATTGTGCGCTTTGTCGAAGTCCCTATGCTGTCGCGCAATCTAGCAGCCCGCACGCCAAGAGGCACGTCCCATGCCCGCCTATGTGATCGCCGACATTGAAGTTTCCGACCCCGCTAAATACGAAGGCTATCGTGCCCTGTCGCCGGGCGCCATTGCCGCCTATGGCGGGCGCTTTCTGTCGCGCGGCGGCAATATGAAGGTGCTCGAAGGCGACTGGGCACCGTCGCGCGTGGTGATCGTCGAGTTTCCGACGGCAGCACAGGCGCAAAAATTCTACGACTCGCCGGAGTATCGGGCGGCACGCCAGGCGCGCGCGGGGGCAGCAAACCATTTCAACATGATTGTGGTCGAAGGCGTCTAGTCGGCGCTAGACTCAGCCCTCACGATGGATACGCAGTTCCTCCTCTCTTTGGCGGCGATGGCGGCCTTGTTGCCGGTCGGGCTCGTGCGCCACGACGACGACGCGCCTTCCTTGCCGTTTTGGCTGGCGCTGGCGGTCGGCATTGCGGGGCCGGGCGTGTGGATCGCCGACAATATCGGCGACGGCTGGCGCACAGGTCTCGCTGCGACTTTGTGGGTCGCGGTGTTCGCCAGCATGCTGCTGTTTGCAGGTCTCGTGCGGCTCGAGCGCACTGCCATGCGCCTGACCGCGCTTTTGGTCCCGTATCTGCTGTCGCTCGCAACTCTCGCGACGATTTGGCAGCACGCACCGGCGCGTCCCTTGCTCGGCAACGAGCCCGAAGCGTGGCTGATCTCGCATATTCTGATGGCGGTCGCGGCGTATGGTTTGCTGACCTTGGCGGCCGTGGCGGGGCTCGGCGTCTATCTGCAGGAGCGCGCCTTGCGCCTCAAGCGCCCGACCGAATTCACGCGCCGTCTGCCGTCGGTTGCCGCCGGCGAGGGACTGCTTGTGCGGCTCTTGATTGCGAGCGGCATGGTGCTGGCCTTTGCCCTTGTCTCGGGCGTCACGGTTTCGTGGCTCACGCAAGGCCGGCTGATCGTGCCCGACCACAAAACCCTATTGTCGCTGGCGACCTTTTTGGCGATCGCGGTTTTGGTCGTGGTGCATTATCGCGGCGGATTGTCGGGTCGACGGGCTGCGCGATACGTGCTTTTTGCCTATTTGTTGCTCACACTTGCATACCCGGGTGTGAAATTTGTGACCGATGTCTTGATTGGCTGATTTTGTTATTGCACTGCAATAGATTCCCACAATGCACCCCTGGATACCGATGCATAAGCGCTGTTGCGACGCAGCGAATCGCGATTGAAGATCGGCTCTTGCCAGCGGCAGGCACGTGCGGTAAAACGACCATTCCTTAGCCACAGCCGCGAGAAGCCTATTTAATGAGCATTTCGATTGGGCCCATTCTCCTCGAGGCGCCGGTGGTTTTGGCACCGTTGAGCGGTATCTCCGATTTGCCGTTTCGGCGCCTGGTCAAGCGCCACGGGGCAGGGCTGGTGGTTTCGGAGATGATCGCAAGCCAAGCGATGATCCGCGAAAACCGCCAATCGCTGCTGATGACGCGCTCGGTGCCCGAAGAATTCCCGATGGCGGTGCAGCTGGCGGGTTGCGAGCCTTCCGTGATGGCCGAGGCCGCCAAGCTTAACGAAGATCGTGGTGCCGCGATTATCGATATCAATTTCGGCTGCCCGGTCAAAAAGGTCGTGAACGGCCATGCGGGCTCGGCCTTGATGCGCGACGAAATCCAGGCCGCACGCATTCTCGAAGCGACGGTCAAGGCCGTCAAAGTGCCGGTCACGCTGAAGATGCGCCTGGGCTGGGACGCCAATTCGAAGAACGCGCCGCAGCTCGCCAAAATCGCCGAGAATTGCGGCATAAAGTCGCTCGCTATCCACGGCCGCACGCGCCAGCAATTCTACGAAGGCAAAGCCGATTGGGCGTGGATCCGCAACGTGAAGCAGGCCGTGTCGATCCCGGTCTTCGCGAACGGCGACATCGTGCGCTACGACGATGCGGCCGCAGCCCTGGCACAGTCGGGGGCCGACGGTGTGATGATCGGGCGCGGGGCCTGCGGGCGGCCGTGGTTCCCGGCCAATGTGATCCATTTTCTCGCCACGGGCGAGCGCCTGCCCGACCCCTCGGTCGAAACGCAGATGGCGACCGTGCTGGCGCACTACGAAGACATGCTCGCGCATTACGGCGCGGAGACCGGCATGCGCATGGCGCGCAAGCATCTGGGCTGGTACGCGCGCGGCTTTCCGGGGGCAGCCGAATTCCGCGGCAAGGTCATGACGCTCGCGTCGCCCGACGCCGTCAAAGATTTGGTCCGCAGCGTGTGGGGCCGCGCCATCGAGGCGGGTTATGTGCCGCCGCTTGACGGCGGGGCGGCAAGCGATCTCAAGGAGGCGGCATAGATGGCGCGTCCGTTTTCCAAAAGCGAACGCCTCGCGGCGCGCGGGGCAATGCATGTCGGCATCGGCGATTTGGGGGCCGTGCTCGGCGCCATCACGGACGTGATCGCCGTGCTCGACGCCGACCGCGTGCTGCGCTACGTGAACCCGGCGGCCGAGAATTTCTTCGAGCTCGGGGCCGGCATGATGCTCGGCCGCCGCCTCTCCGATTTTCTGCCCGACGACAGCCCGATTTTCGGCACGATCGACCAGGCGCGCCAATACGGTGCGAGCGTCTCGGACGAAGAAGTGTTGATCGACACGCCGCGCATCGGCAAGCATTTGGTGTCGGTGCGCGCGGCCTCGATGTCGGACGGCGATGTCGAAGGGCTCGTGGTGCTGACGATCCAGCTGCGCACCATCGCGCGCAAGATCGGCCGCCAGCTCGTGCATCGCAACGCCGCCCGCTCGGTGGGCGCCATGGCGGCCATGCTCGCGCACGAGGTCAAGAACCCGCTCTCCGGCATTCGTGGGGCGGCCCAGCTGCTCGAACAGACCGCGCAGCCGCAGGATCGCGAACTCACCCGCCTCATCTGCGACGAGGCGGATCGCATTCGCGCCCTCGTCGACCGGATGGAGATTTTCAGCGACGGCCTGCCGCTCGATCTGATGCCGGTCAATATCCACCGCGTGTTGGGCCATGTGCGCATGCTGGCGCAGAACGGCTTCGGCCGGCATGTGCGATTCGTCGAGACTTACGATCCGTCGCTGCCGCCGGTGCTGGGCGACCATGGCCAGCTCATCCAGATATTCCTGAACCTCGTCAAAAACGCCGTCGAGGCCTGCCCGCGTCAGGGCGGCGAGGTCACTTTGTCAACCGCGTTCCAGCAGGGCGTGCGTTTTGCCGTGCCCGGCGTGGGGCAGCGCGTGCCGCTGCCGCTTGTCGTGACCGTCCAGGACAATGGCGACGGCATCCCCGACGAGATCCGCCCGCATCTGTTCGAACCCTTCATCACGACCAAAAAGAACGGAACTGGCCTGGGACTTGCTTTGGTTGCCAAAATCGTTGGCGACCATGGCTGCGTCATCGAATTCGACAGCCAGCCGCGACGAACCTCGTTTCGCGTCCGGCTGTCGGTCGCGAGCGGCGAGCAGGCGCTCGGCGATCAGTTCCACGACGCGGGTGCGGAGAGGTAAAAGGTCCCTATGGCTCAAGCCACCATTCTGGTCGCCGACGACGACAAGGCGATTCGGACTGTGCTGAACCAGGCGCTTGGGCGGCTGGGCTACGATGTGCGGCTGACCGGCCATGCGGCGCAGCTTTGGAAGTGGGTCGCGGATGGCGACGGCGATCTCGTGATCACCGACGTGGTGATGCCCGACGAAAACGGCCTCGATCTGGTGCCGCGAATCCGCAAGGTGCGCCCCGATCTGCGCGTGATCGTGATGAGCGCGCAGAACACGCTGCTGACGGCGATCAAAGCGACCGAGCGCGGCGCTTTCGAATATCTGCCGAAGCCTTTCGACCTCAAGGAACTCGTCTCGGTCGTCGAGCGCGCGCTGACAGCACCCAAAGCGCCTGTCGTGTACGATGGCGATCCCGACGAGCCCGACGAAAAGCTGCCGCTGATCGGCCGCTCTGCGGCGATGCAGGAAATCTACCGCGTGCTTGCTCGCCTGATGGCGACCGACTTGACCGTTATGATCAACGGCGAGTCCGGCACCGGCAAGGAACTCGTCGCGCGCGCGCTGCACGACTACGGCAAACGGCGCAACGGGCCGTTCGTGGCGCTGAACATGGCCGCGATCCCGCGCGAGCTTATCGAAAGCGAATTGTTCGGCCACGAGAAGGGGGCTTTTACCGGGGCCACGTCGCGCTATGCCGGCCGCTTCGAGCAGAGCCAGGGCGGCACGCTGTTCCTCGACGAAATCGGCGACATGCCGCTCGAAGCGCAGACGCGCCTGCTGCGCGTGCTGCAGGAGGGCGAATACACGACCGTCGGCGGTCGCACGCGCATCCGCGCCGACGTGCGCATCGTGGCGGCCACGCACCGCGACTTGCGCCTGCTCGTGCGCCAGGGTCTGTTCCGAGAAGATCTCTATTACCGTCTCAACGTCGTGCCGATCCGGCTGCCGCCTTTGCGCGAACGGGCGGACGACGTGCCGCTGCTCGTGCGCCATTTTCTGCAGACCACTGCGACCGAAGGCCTGCCGGTCAAGACGATCGATGCGACCGCGATGGAGCGCCTGAAGCAGCATCGCTGGCCCGGCAACGTGCGTGAACTCGAGAACCTCATTCGCCGCCTCACGGCCCTCTATTCGCAGGAAGTGATCGGCATCGACATTGTCGAAAGCGAGCTTGCCGAGGCGGGTCCCGCACCGGTCGCCGAAACGGTTGCGAGCGACGAATCGCTGGGGACTGCCGTCGATCGCCATCTCAAGGCTTATTTTGCCGCGCACAAAGACGGGCTGCCGCCGATCGGCGTCTACGACCGCATCGTGCGGGAGGTCGAGCGCCCGCTTTTGTCGCTGACCTTGATCGCCACGCGCGGCAACCAGATCAAGGCCGCCCAGCTCCTGGGGCTCAACCGCAATACGCTGCGCAAGAAAATCCGCGAATTGGACATCCAAGTCGTCCGCGGCCTAAAATAACCGCCAACGCGCAACGGCAAGGCGCCGCATCCTCGGCCGTCGGCCTTGGTCCTCTTTTTCGGCGTGGTTATGGCTGAATCCAGATCCCACGAAAAGTCGGCTCCCGAAACGCTGGGAATTTCCGACCCGCCGCTGCAGCGTCTGCTGAGCTGGGCGGTGCGCGTCGGGCTCACGCGCAAATTCGCCTTCCTGCTCGTCGCCCTCTCGGTTCTGGCCGGCGTGCTCACCTATCTCGTGATCACCGGCGCCGAAGGGCCTGATCCGCGCACGCTCGTGTGGCTGCTGCTCGCCAATCTGGTGCTGTTGCTGGCTCTTTCCACGGTTATCGCGCGCGAGATCGTGCGGCTGTGGCTGCAGCGCCGGCGCGGCGAGGCGGGCGCGCGCCTGCATGTGCAGTTGGTCGTGCTTTTCGCAGCCCTTGCCGGCGCACCGGCCGCGATCATGGCGGTGGCGACCGTGTTGTTCTTCAATCTCGGCGTCCAGGCCTGGTTCGCCGATCCGGTGCGCGACGCGCTTGGCCAATCGCTCGCCGTCGTCGAGGCCTATCTCGAAGAACATCGCAACAATATCCGCGGCGATATTCTGGGCATGGGCAACGACCTGTCGCGCGCCGGCTCGCTCGTGCTGGCCGAGCCCGACGAAATCCAGGCGCTGCTCGATGCCCAGACGCAGGTGCGTGCTCTCAGCGAATCGGTCGTGTTCGACGGCCGCGGCCGTGTCTATGCGCGCAACGGCTTCACGCTGCAACTCGCCGTACCTTTCTGGGGCCTCGACCGCGCGCGGAGCGGCGAGGTCGTGGTGTTCGCGCCCGAGGAAAACGCCGAAAATGCCAGCCGCAGCGACCGCGTGCGGGCACTCACCCGTCTCGACGGGTTCGACGACACGTTTCTGCTCGTCGGGCGCTTCGTCGATCCCAGCGTGGTGGCACATGTCGACAGCACGCGCGCCGCCGTGCAGATCTACCAGTCGCTCGAAGCCAAGCGCTCGGGCTTCCAGATTACATTCGCGGTGATCTTCGTCGTTGTGGCGCTGCTGCTGCTGCTCGCTGCGATCTGGATGGGGATCGCGATTGCCAATCGCCTGGCGCGGCCCGTCGGCGCCTTGATCGGTGCCACCCAGCGCGTGCGCGACGGCGATCTGTCGGTGCGCGTCGAAGAGGGGGCGCGCGACGACGATCTCGGCACGCTGTCGCGTGCTTTCAACCGCATGACCGCCCAGCTTGGCGCCCAGCGCGCCGAACTCGTCGATGCCAACCGCCAGATCGAGTATCGCCGCCGCTTCACCGAGGCCGTGCTTGCGAGCGTTTCGGCGGGCGTGGTGGCCCTTGATGCGCGCGGCCAGATCGATTTGCCGAACCGCTCGGCCTCGCAACTGCTCGACGCCGATCTTGATGCCGCGATCGGCACGTCGCTTGCGATGCAGGTGCCGGAGTTTGCCGGCCTGCTCGAGGCGGCGATCGCCAATCCCGAACGGCCGGCGCAAGGAACCGTGCAGCTTGTGCGCGGCGGACGCAAACGCACCTTCGTGGTGCGTGTGGCGCGCGCGCAGCTCGACGACGGGGCCGCCGGTCTCGTTGCGACCTTCGACGATGTAAGCGAACTCGAGACCGCTCAACGCACCGCGGCCTGGGCGGATGTGGCGCGGCGCATTGCGCACGAGATCAAGAACCCGCTGACGCCGATCCAGCTTTCGGCCGAGCGGCTGCAGCGCAAATATCTTGCCGAAATCAAGAGCGACCCCACGACATTCAAATTGTGCATCGAGACGATCGTGCGCCAGGTCGAAGATATCGGGCGCATGGTCGATGAGTTCGCGTCGTTCGCGCGCATGCCGGCTCCGCGCATGCGCAGCGAAGACCTCAACGAGCTCGTGCGCCGCACGGTGCTGCTCCAGTCGTCCGCGCATAGCGAAGCCGTGTTCGACGTCGAGCTGCCGCCGGGCCGTCTGGCCCTCAAGCTCGATGCGGGCCTGATCGGCCAGGCGTTGACGAACCTGCTGCAGAACGCGCTCGACGCGATCGCCGGGCGCGAGGGCAACGATCTGCCCGCACCGCATGTGGCGGTGCGCGTGGTGCGCGACGCGCAAGGTCGTTTCTGCCTGTCGGTTGCCGACAACGGCAAGGGCTTGCCGACGGCCGACCGCCATCGCCTGACCGAGCCCTACATGACCACGCGCGCGAAGGGCACGGGCCTCGGGCTCGCGATCGTCAAGAAGGTCATGGAAGACCATGGCGGCACGTTGATCCTGGGCGACCGGCCGGGCGGCGGAGCGGTCGTAACGCTGGTATTCCCCTCCGCAGCGCAGACGGATAGTATTGCGACCGCAGACTCGCCCGAAGCCTCGAAGACGGCGGTTTCTTAGGTTCAACGAAGGATAGCGGCCCCGACCAAGGGTCCCCCCGACAATGGCGCACGATATTCTCATCGTCGACGACGAAGCCGACATTCGGATGCTGATCGCGGGCATTCTCGAAGACGACGGCCATCAGACGCGCAATGCGGCCAACAGCACGGCCGCCCTCGAAGCCATGCGCGCGCGTCGGCCGAGTCTCGTGATCCTCGATGTATGGCTGCAGGGCAGCGCGCTCGACGGGCTCGAAGTGCTCGACGTGGTGAAGCGCGAGCATCCGGACGTGCCGGTCGTCATCATTAGTGGCCACGGCAATATCGAGATGGCGATCGGCGCCATCCGACGCGGGGCCTACGACTTCATCGAAAAGCCGTTCAAGGCCGACCGGCTGCTGCTCATTGTGCAGCGCGCGCTCGAAAGTGCGAGCCTGCGGCGCGAGAACGAAGAGCTCAAGCTGCGTGCGGGCGACCCTGCGGCGATCGTCGGCCGTTCGACTGCGATCAACCAAGTGCGCACGCAGCTCGAGCGCGTCGCACCCACGGGCAGCCGCGTGCTGCTGCAGGGCCCGGCCGGGGCCGGCAAGGAGTCGGCAGCACGGCTCGTCCATGCGCTGTCCAAGCGCGCCGACGGGCCGTTCGTTGCGGTCAATTGCGCAAGCCTGCGACCCAATGCCATGGAAATCGAGATGTTCGGCATCGAGCCGGGCTCGGCCGTCGATGCGGCGGATGCGCCCTTGCCGAAGATCGGCCTGTTCGAAAAGGCACACAACGGCACGCTTTATCTGGATGAAGTCGCCGACATGCCGCTCGAGACGCAAGGCAAGATCGTTCGCATGCTGCAGGAGCAGAGCTTCGAGCGCGTCGGCGGGCGCGCGCGCGTGCAGGTCGATGTGCGCGTGATTGCCTCGTCGAGCCGCGATTTGATGCGTGAGATCCAGGAAGGACGCTTCCGCGAGGATTTGTTCTACCGCCTCAACGTTGTGCCGATCCGCATTCCGGCCCTCAAGGAGCGGCGCGAAGATATTCCGGACCTCGTGCTGCATTTCATGGCGCGCGCGGCGGCCGCCACGGGCATGAACCCGCGCGCCGTGGCCGACGACGCGATCGCCACGCTGCAGACGCACGAATGGCCCGGCAATATCCGCCAGCTGCGCAATGTCGTGGAGTGGCTGCTGATCATGTCGCCGGGCGACGCGTCGCAGCCGATCCGCTCGGAGAATCTGCCGCCAGATCTGGGGGCTGCCGTGCCGAGCGCTTTGCGCGGCGAGAGCGGGGCCGAAATCATGGGGCTGCCGCTGCGCGAGGCGCGCGAATTGTTCGAGCGCCAGTACCTGATTGCCCAGGTCACGCGCTTCGGCGGCAATATCTCGCGCACCGCGAATTTCGTCGGCATGGAACGCTCGGCGCTGCACCGCAAGCTCAAGGTGCTGGGCGTGCACGGCGTGGACCGCGACCGCGGGCCGTCGCTGGACTCCTGAAAAGATCGAGAGGGTTTCGATGTCGCGCATCGCCTACGTGAATGGCCGCTACGTTCCGCATGCGCAGGCGCGCGTGCATATCGACGACCGCGGCTACCAATTCGGCGATGGCATCTACGAAGTCTGCGCCGTGCGCGGCGGGCACATGATCGACAACGGGCCGCATCTCGACCGGCTAGAGCGCTCCTTGCGCGAAATGGCGATGGCGATGCCAATGTCGCGCGCAGCGTTGGAATGCGTGATGCGCGAGACGATCCGGCGCAATCTCGTGCGCGACGGCATCGTGTATCTGCAGATGACGCGCGGCGTTGCCCCGCGCGACCACGCGTTCCCGAAGCATCCCAAGACGCAGATCGTCGTGACCGCGCGCAACGCCAAGCCGCACGCGGCCGCGATGGTCGAGGACGGCGTCAAAGCCATCGTGCAGCCCGACATTCGCTGGGGGCGCTGCGACATCAAGACGATCTCTTTGCTGCCCAACTGCATAGCAAAGCAGGCGGCGCGCGTCGCGGGCGCTTACGAGGCCATCCTCGTCGACGAAAACGGCGTGGTGACAGAGGGCAGCTCGTCCAATGCCTGGATCGTCACGCAAGACGGCAAGCTCGTCACGCGTCCGCCGTCCAACGACATTCTGAACGGCATCACGCGCCTCGAGATCATCAGGATTGCCAAAGCGCTCGGCCTTGCTTTCGAGGAGCGCGCCTTCACGCTCGATGAGATGCGACGGGCGCGCGAGGCGTTCGTGACGTCGGCCTCGTCCTTCGCGATGCCGGTCACGCAGCTCGACGAAGCACCCATCGCCAACGGCAAGCCCGGCACATTGGCACTGCGGCTGCGCGCGGCATATCTGGCGCATATGGACCAGCAGGCTGGCGCTGCATGAGCGCTGGCCTTGCTCGGCCGCGCGCGGTTCTGTTCGATTGGGACAACACGCTCGTCGACAGCTGGGAAACGCTGCGCGTGGCGATCAACGCGGCTCTGGTTGCGTTCGGCCAAGCGCCGTGGACGATTGCCGAGACCCGCCAGCGCGTGCGCCGCTCGCTTCGCGATTCGTTTCCCGAGCTTTTTGGCGACGATTGGCAGCGGGCGCGCGACGTCTTCTACCAAACCTTCGAAGCCGAGCATCTCAAGACGGTCACGGCACTGCCGGGTGCCGCCGCCTTGGTCGCCGAACTTGCCGCCGAAGTGCCGCTCGGCGTGGTCTCAAACAAACACGGCAATCTCTTGCGGCGCGAGGCAGCACATCTCGGCTGGTCCAGCTATTTCCGCAGCCTCGTGGGGGCGACGGACGCGCCGCGCGACAAGCCCGACCGCGCCCCCGTCGATCAAGCGCTGGCAGCCTTGGCAGTGAATGGTATCCAAGCACCGCAAAGCCAAGATGTTTGGTTTGTCGGCGATACGGCGCTTGATATGCAGACCGCGCATGCGGCAGGCTGTATCCCAGTCCTTTTTGGCGCAGGCCACGGCGAGGACGCGGCTTTGGCCGCCTATCCGCCGCGTTTTCGCGTCGAAACCTTGGACGATTTGGGGCAAATCTGGCGGGGGCTGCAATTGCCCCGGGATCGCCCTAAATCACTTCCATGATGGCGACCCGCACCGGGATCTAGGTGTTGGTTTTTGGTCCATCTTCGCACCGGCCGCTGTCGCCAAAGGCAGCGGTCGCAAAAACAGAAGGGCACCGACCATGTCCGCCGAAAAATCGCAGAACGTCCAAGACGTTTTTCTGAACCACATCCGCAAGAACAAGACCTCCGTCACGATCTTCCTTGTCAACGGCGTTAAGCTGCAGGGGATCGTGACCTGGTTTGACAATTTCTCGGTGCTGCTGCGCCGCGACGGCCACAGCCAGCTCGTCTACAAGCACGCGATCTCGACCGTGATGCCGACGGGCCCGATCGCGCTGTTCGACGGCGACAAAGACGGGGGCGAAGGCTAACGCCTTGTCGCGCAAACCCACCGAACCGTCCGTCGACCTGAAGGCGCAGAAAGCCGAAGCCGAAGAAAAGGCGCTCGTCGAGTTTGCCGCGCGCAAAACCGAGGGGAAGTGCCTCGTCGTGCATCCGGCGCACAAGGGCAAATCCCGCTCGCCGCTTGAGCGTTCGCCCGAAGCCAAGCTCGAAGAGGCGGTAGGGCTTGCGCGCGCGATCGATCTCAACGTCGCGGCGCGCGAGGTCGTGCGCCTCAATGCGTTCCGTCCTTCGACGCTGCTGGGCCAGGGGACGGTCGCGCGCCTCAAGGAGTTGATCCGCGAAGCGGGCATCGCTGTCGTCGTGATGGACGCCACGCTGGGGCCTGTGCAGCAGCGCAATCTCGAAAAGGAATGGGCGGTCAAGGTGCTCGACCGCACCGGCCTTATCCTCGAGATTTTCGGCGCCCGCGCACGCACGGCCGAAGGGCGGCTGCAGGTCGAGCTTGCGCAATTGAGCTACCAGAAGAGCCGCCTCGTGCGAACCTGGACGCACTTGGAGCGCCAGCGCGGCGGTTTCGGCTTCTTGGCCGGTCCCGGCGAAAGCCAGCTCGAAAGCGACCGCCGCATGATCGGCGACAAGATCATCCGTTTGAAGCGCGATCTCGAAGAGGTCAAGCGCACGCGCGCCTTGCATCGCCGCTCGCGCGAGCGGGTCCCCTATCCGGTTGTCGCCCTCGTGGGCTACACAAACGCGGGCAAATCGACCTTGTTCAACCGCCTTGTGCATGCGCGCGTGCTGGCGGCCGACATGCTGTTCGCAACGCTCGATCCCACGATGCGCGCCCTCGAATTGCCGTCGGGCCGCAAGATCATCCTATCCGACACGGTCGGTTTTGTTGCCGACCTGCCGCACGATCTGGTCGCGGCGTTTCGCGCAACGCTCGAAGAGGTGCTGGCGGCCGACCTCGTGCTGCATGTGCACGACGTCGCCCATCCCGAGACGGACGCGCAGGCGAGCGACGTGCGCGCGGTGCTGGCCGAGCTGGGCCGCAGCCCGGCCGCCGACAATCCCTTCATCGACGTGCTGAACAAGGCCGATCTGCTCGCCCCCGAAGCGCACGCAGCCTTGCTCGAGCGGGCCGCACGCGAGCCGGATACGGCAGTGGTGTCCGCCGTTACGGGCGACGGCTGCACCGATCTGCTCGAACGCATCGAACGGCGACTCGCCGCGATTCGCGAGACGGTCGAATACGATCTCGATTTTGCCGACGGTGCCGATCTCGCCTGGCTTCATTCGCACGGCCGCGTGCTTGAAAGCCGCAGCGAAGAGGGGCGCCTGCACGTGGTTGTCGCGCTCGATCCGGCCGACCGCAAGCGCTTCGAACATCGCCGCGCGGCCGCGTCGTGACTTCCGCTGCACTGCCCGAATTGCCGCCGATCGAAGTGCTGCCGCGCGACCTTTCGGCCTGGGAAGCGGGCAATACCGGCACGCCGTTTGTGCATCGCTTCGAAAGCGGCGTTGCAGGGCCGACGGCGCTGGTCGTCGGTCTCACGCACGGCAACGAATTCTGCGGTGCTGAAACTTTGCACTGGGCCTTGTCGCAAGGTCTGCGGCCGCGTAAGGGCACGCTCGTGCTGGCCTTCGCCAACATCGCGGCCTATCGCAGCTTCGATGCGACAAAGCCGCTTGACAGCCGTTTCGTCGATCGCGACATGAACCGCGTCTGGCGCAACGACTGGCTCGAAAACGAACGCACCGTCGAGGCCGCGCGCGCGCGCGCATTGCGTCCCTTCGTCGATGCGGCCGATTTCGTGCTCGACATCCATTCGACGACGTTCGACGTTCGGCCGTTTTTTGTCGGTGCGCGGGTGCCACGCGCGCGCGCTTTGGCGACGCGCATCGGCTATCCGCGCACGATCCTGCTCGAAGACAGCGTGTTCGAAGGCCGCACGATGATCGAGTACGCGCCCTTTGCCGCCAAAGACGGCGACAAGGCGGCTCTTGTCGTCGAGTGCGGCGCGCACTTCCTGGCGCGCTCGGTCGATGTCGCCAAGGCGACCTTCCTCGATTTTCTCGGTTGTCTCGAAATGCTCGACCCGGCGTTCGTGAAGCAGCACCGCCCGACGGTGGCGCCCGCACCGGCGGGCATCTACGACGTGTCGGTCGTGCATGTCGCCAAGTCCGACACGCCGCATTTTGTGCGGCCCTTCGTCGGGTTCGAGGAGGTGGACGAGGGCACGCTTATCGCACGCGACGGTGATCTCGAAATCCGTGCGCCCTATCCGCGCTGTACCGTGCTGTTCCCGAAGGCGATTCCGGCCAAAGGGCGGGAGCTGGTTACGCTCGGCCGCCGGGTCGATTGAGAACTTCTCCTAACTTTATGAAAATATTAATTTTCTATTCGTTTGACTTCGCCCGGGCCGAGGCCTAGAACGCTTGGCACTCGTTGGGGGAGACTGCTAACAGGCATCTCCGCCCGGCGTTTTCGAAGAACCCTCCCGGAGGAGATTGCACGATGAAATTCCGGCCGTTGAACGACCGAGTCCTGGTCGAAGCCCTCGACCAAGAAACCAAGACCAAGGGCGGGATCATCATTCCCGATACCGCCAAGGAAAAGCCGCAGCAGGGCAAGGTCATTGCCGCCGGTCCCGGTGCGCGCACCGAAGACGGCAAGCTGCAGCCGATGGGCGTGAAGTCCGGCGACAAGATCCTGTTCGGCAAGTGGTCGGGCACGGAAGTGAAGATCGACGGCAAGGACCTTCTGATCATGAAGGAATCCGACATTCTCGGCGTGATCGAATAAAGCTGCGGATTTCTCGCAGCGCATTTTTTTGGAAGGAACAGCATCATGGCAGCTAAAGAAGTTCGGTTCGGCGGCGACGCCCGCGCGCGCATGCTGCGCGGCGTCGACATCCTCGCCGACGCGGTGAAGGTCACGTTGGGTCCCAAGGGCCGCAACGTCGTGATCGAGAAGTCGTTCGGCGCCCCGCGCATCACCAAGGACGGCGTGACGGTCGCCAAGGAAATCGAACTGCTCGACAAGTTCGAAAACATGGGCGCCCAGATGGTGCGCGAAGTCGCCATCAAGACGGGCGATCTCGCCGGCGACGGCACGACGACGGCCACGGTTCTGGCCCAGGCGATCGTGCGCGAAGGTGCCAAGGCCGTGGCCGCGGGAATGAACCCGATGGACTTGAAGCGCGGCATCGACATCGCGGTCGAGAAGGTCGTCGCCGACCTCAAGAAGCGTTCGAAGAAGATCTCGACGTCGGACGAAGTTGCCCAGGTCGGCACGATCTCGGCCAACGGCGAGCGCGACATCGGCGAGATGATCGCCAAGGCCATGCAGAAGGTCGGCAATTCGGGCGTGATCACGGTCGAAGAAGCCAAGACCCTCGAAACCGAACTCGACGTCGTCGAAGGGATGCAGTTCGACCGCGGTTATCTGTCGCCGTACTTCATCACCAATGCCGAAAAGATGATCTGCGAGCTCGAAAACCCGTACATCCTGATCCACGAAAAGAAGCTCGCGAGCCTGCAGCCGCTGCTGCCGGTTCTCGAAGCCGTGGTCCAGACGGGCAAGCCGCTCCTGATCATCGCCGAAGAAGTCGAAGGCGAAGCCTTGGCCACCCTCGTGGTCAACAAGCTGCGCGGCGGCCTCAAGGTTTCGGCCGTCAAGGCGCCGGGCTTCGGCGATCGCCGCAAGTCGATGCTTGAGGACATCGCGATCCTCACGGCCGGCCAAGTGATCTCGGAAGATCTCGGGATCAAGCTCGAGACCGTGACACTCGACATGCTCGGCCGCGCCAAGCGCGTCACGATCGACAAGGACAACACCACGATCGTCGACGGCTCGGGCAAGAAGAAAGAGATCGAAGCGCGCTGCGCCCAGATCAAAGCCCAGGTCGAAGACACGACCTCGGACTACGACCGCGAGAAGCTGCAGGAGCGTCTTGCCAAGCTCGCGGGCGGTGTGGCCATCATCCGCGTCGGCGGGGCCACGGAAGTCGAAGTCAAGGAACGCAAGGACCGCGTCGACGACGCGATGCATGCGACCAAGGCTGCGGTCGAAGAAGGCATCGTGCTCGGCGGCGGTGCGGCCCTGCTCTACGGCAGCCGCGTGCTCGAAGGCGTCAAGGCCGGCAACCACGACCAGCAGGTCGGCATCGACATCGTGCGTAAGGCGCTGCAGGCTCCGGCCCGCCAGATCGCCGAAAACGCCGGTGCGGACGGCTCGCTGATCGTCGGCAAGCTTCTCGAAGGCAAGAACGAGAAGATGGGCTTCAACGCCCAGACCGGCGAATACGTCGACATGATCAAGGAAGGCGTCATCGACCCGACCAAGGTTGTGCGCTTGGCCCTGCAGGATGCGGCCTCGGTTGCAGCCCTGCTGATCACGACCGAAGCTATGATCGCCGATCGTCCGAAGAAGGACGAGGCTCCCGCCGGCGGCGGCGGCGGCATGGGCGGCGGCATGGGCGGTATGGGTGGAATGGACTTCTAAGTCCTATTCGCCTATATTTCTCGGCATTGGACGGGGCGGAAGGGTAACCTTCCGCCCCGTTTTTTCGACAAACGCGAGATGCCAAGATGGCTAGCAAGATCGGCGAATTAGTGAGCCTTGTGCGTCGGATCGGCGACCCGGCGAATGCACAAGACGACCAGTGGGAACATGACGCGCGCAAGCTCGGCGCGTCCGACGAGTTTATCCAAGCCTGCCGTCAGGTCCGCGGCTGCGTCGATTCGGGCATGTCGAACGACACCCTAACCGCCGCGATCGACCGCGCGACCAACATCCTCCTCTATTTCCTGTAGGCGCCGAGCCGCTTACGCGGCGCGGACGCTCTGCAGGAAGCGATCGACCTCTTGGCGCAGGCGTGCCGATTCGGCCGACAGGTCTGCCGAAGCGGTGCTCATCTGCTTGGCCGAGACGCCGGCATCCTGGGCAGCCAGCGTGACGCTGCTGATCGTTTGCGAAACTTCCTGCGTGCCCTGGGCGGCCTGCTGGACGTTGCGCGCGATTTCGGCCGTCGAAGCCCCTTGCTCCTCGACCGCGGCGGCGATGGCGGCAGCAATCGTATCGATGCGCTCGATCGTCTCGCGGATCGTGCGGATAGCACCCACCGTCTCGCCGGTCGCCGACTGTATCTCGGAGATCTGGCTGCCGATTTCGTCGGTGGCGCGCGCGGTCTGGCTGGCGAGGTTCTTGACCTCGGAGGCGACGACCGCGAAGCCCTTGCCCGCATCGCCCGCGCGTGCGGCTTCGATGGTGGCGTTGAGAGCCAGCAGATTGGTCTGCGACGCGATGCTGCTGATCAGCTTCACGACCTCGCCGATCTTTTCGGCCGACGAGGAGAGTTTGTCGACCTGCTGCGAGGTGCGCTTGGCATCTTCGACCGCATTGCGCGCGATCGCGGCCGATTCCGACACCTGGCGGCTGATCTCGTGGATCGACGCGGTGAGTTCCTCGGCGGCCGAGGCGACCGTCTGGACGTTTGCCGAGGCCTGCTCGGACGCCGTCGCGACGATCGTGGACTGGCGCATCGTCTCGTCGGCCGAAACGCCCATGGCGGCCGAGCCCGTCTTCATCTGTGCGGCCGAGCTGGCGACCTGATCGACGACGCTCTTGACGTTCTTCTCGAAATCGTCGGCAAGCATCGTCTGGCGGGTGACGACGTTCCACACGAGCATCGGCCCGACATAGACCCCGGCCTTGTCGCGGATCGCCGAGGCGCGCACGTCGAAGATCTCCTTGCCGATATGCAGCGTGGCGCGGCGCGGCAGAGCGGCGGCGTCGGCGAGCGCTGCGGGCTGCAGCACCGAGTCCCGATGCAGGGCGCCGAGCTCGGTGCCGACCAGCGCATCGGGCGCGCACGGCAGATGCTCGGCGACGCTGCGCAAGGCTTCGACCGCGGCCCGGTTGGCGAAGCCGATGCGGAAGCCGTTCTTGGGATCGGCCGTCATCACCGGCGTGGGCATTTCCTCGACCATCTGGCGCAGGCGGAAGGACTGGCCGACGGTCTCGCACAGGGCGCGCATGGCATTGAGGAGTGCGCCGAGTTCGTCCTTGCGCGTGCTGGCATCGACCGCGACGTCGTCGCGGCCGTTCGCGAGCTTGTTCGCGACGTCGACGACGACCGCAAGCGGACGCTTGAGGCTGGCCACGAACGCCACGGCGATAAGCAGCGCGAGCATAAGCGCCAACGCGCCCCCGATCGTCATCAGCCACTCGCGCAGTCTCACAGCTGCTTCGGCTTCTGCAACAGCGACCGCGGCGCGGGCCTCGAGCGACTTGCGGAGCTCGTCGGTCAGAGCCGACAGGGCATTGCCCTGGGCGCGAAACACAGCGCGGACGGCTTCGAGGTCCTTGATCGTTTGCTGGATCTTGAGATTTTCGTCGCGATAGGCCGTGATGGCCGTGATCGATGCGTCGATGCGGGCAGCGAAGGCGCCGGGTGCGCCACGTCGGGCTTCGTTCCCTGCCGCGATCGCCTCGTTCAGCGTGCGCACGGCGCTTTCCATGTCGGCGTCGGCTTGGCTGGTGCGGTAGCGCATCGCGGGCAGGCGGCCGCGCATGTAATGTTCGGTCGCCATGTTGAGGGAACTCGCCGTCGTCGATTGGCCCGATGCGGTAGCCTCGTCGCGCAGACGCTGCAGGTTCGCGAGCACCGTCGGCCCGACGCTGTCGAGTTCGCCGCCCAACCTTGCGCGTGCGGCGAAGTGCCCTTGGATGGTGGCCCAGCTTTCGTCCCGATATTTGCTGAGCGTGGTTTTGTAGGCAGCGACGTTCGACTTTTCGGCATCGTTGATCTTGGCGTTTTCCAGATCTTTTACGGCTGCATCGAGGCGTCCGAACGTGGCGCCGACGGCGTCTGCCTGCGCTTGGGTCGGCGCTTGCAGCCAGATATTGATTGCGTTTCGGGTTTGCGTCATTCGCAGTTCGACGAGCTGGGCGAAGTCGTAGATTGTGCTGATTTCAGCGGCACTGGTTGATTCGGCAGCGGTCCGTTTGAATCCGAGGACGCCGTAGGCCGATGCGGCCGCCAGCAGCAGGCCAAGCAAGCCGAATGCGGCATAAACTTGGCCGACAAGGGAAAACCGACCGAAAGGATTGAGCGATGCGAATGCGGACATGGGGGGCCTCCGTTTTGAATTTCCGGCAAGTTATTCGGAAAGATTTAAACGGTGATTAACAGAACCCAGGAAAGCAGAAAAAATGTTTACGCCATCAATGGTTTAACATGAAGATGGTGTGAATATTTATGTAGTCACTGTATTGTTTGATCTCTCTATAGAATTTTAGTTTCTGGCAGAAAGAAGTTGCGATCAGACAAACCTCAGACCGCCTTCCCGTCAAGAAATGTAAATTCCGCGCAGGCACAGCGAACAGTATCAATTGTATGCCTGACGCATTCATGCCTTTCGGCAAGTGCCGACATGTCGCGCCAAACAATCCTTTTTACGACGATGCCGAGACGCCCCTCTATTGCTCTCGCCTCTTGCGCTCCGCGCACGCGGCGCGGACGCTCCGCAGGAGGCGATAGACCTCTTGGCGCAGGCGCGCGATTTCGGCCGTCGAAGCCCCTTGCTCCTCCACCGCGGCGGCGATTGCGGCCGCTGCCGCCGGCGCAAAGCTAAGCGACGACCCCTTGCGTCTGCTGGGCGATTTCTTCGATCGGGTTGACCGGAAACCGTTCGCCGGCCTGAAAATAGATGCGCCCGGCGAGGCCCGCCAATGTGCAGCCTTCGAGAAAAACGACTTCGATTTCGTCGCGCAAGTCGGGCGGAATCTGGCGATGTGTGCGCAGCATCAACTCGAGCTTGGGCTTGCGCATCAGACCATCGATTTGCACGTCGCCGAGTTCGGAGAATGCGACTTCGACGACGAAACGCTTCGAATCGCGGTCTTTTTTGTCTTTGCTTTGCTCACGGCGCGAGAAGATGCGCAGCTGCCGCAATTCGCCGCCGTCCTGGAACGGCACATAGGCCACGCGCCAGTCCGTCGGTACGGCCGCTTGGCGCTGCATTTCTTTGAGATCGCCGTCGAGGCGCTGCAGAATGTCGCTGCGCCCCGACCGCTCCAGGGCGGTGGCAACCGTTTCGCCCAACAGGCTGCGCGCATCCGTACGGTCGGCGGCCAGATACGACATGATTTGGATCGCGAGTTTGGGGCCGGGCCGCGGAATCGCCTCGTCGAGCACGCGGCGCGCAAGGGCCGGGCTCGCGTCGGCAAGGCTTTTGAAAGCCTCCTTGAGGGCCGGCCATTCGCGCGCGAGCGGCACATTCGATTTGAGCGCATCGGCGCCGGCGGTGTTGCCGGCTGGCGGCCGTGCGGTTGGCACCTCGAGCGCCAGTTTTGCCCCCTCGGCCGGGCGCGGCAAACCCGGTGGCCAGACCGCCGCAAGACGCCCGATCGGCGTGTCGAGCAGCGTCTGGCCGCCGGGCAGTTGCGCCAGGACGCGCACTTCCATGCGCTGCGGCGCTTGGGGGGCAGCAGCGGTCGCGGCAGCGGGCGGCGGTTGTGCGGCGGCTTGCGTATTTGCAGCAGGCGCAGGAAGGGCTACGGCAGTCGCTGGGTTGGTTTGCGGCGCCAAGGTGGTTGCCGCAGGGGGCGTCGTCGGAGCGGGCACGCGCAACTGTACGGTTGCACCTGCGGCAAGGGCGGGCTGGTTGGCGCCGGGCTGTGCCGGAGCAGCCACGATCACCGTCGCCGTGAGCAAAGGTGCTGGCCGCGTCTGAACGGCTTGCGCAATCTGGGCGACAGGCGCCTCCGGCACGGGCGGGCGCGCAATCTGCGGCGGCGGTGCTGTCTGGCTGGGCGGCGGCGCCAACTGGACGAGTTGCGCCAGGATGGCTTTTGGCGTTCCTGAGAGCAGCAATGTTGCCGTCGATCCTTGCGGCAAGACGATGGCTGGCGGCAGCTTGACGACCACCATGCCGGCGTCCGTTTTCACGACCGTGTGGCCGGTCGGGTCTTTGCCGAGAATCTGACCCAGGATTTTCCCGTCGTTGGCGAGCGCAGTTGCGAATGTCGTGCTTTGGGCTGCAGCCGCAAGAAACTGGTTGCGCAGCTGCGCCACAAATTCGGCAGCAGCGGTTGCTGCCGCTGCGGACGGCGGGTTTGGCGCGGGCGGCGATGGCGCGGCAGGCGTCGAGGCGACAGCGGCTGCAGTCGTGTCCGACGGTGTTGCTGCAGGGGCAGGTGGCGACGCGGATGCAGGCGCGGCCGGGCTCGGCGACGGCGCGCCGCTGGGCGGGAGGCTCGTGGGGAGCGATCCGCTCACAAACGCTCGAGCAGCCGAGCTGCGATCGCATCCACGTCCATTGCCGCGTGCGCGGTCGGGTGACGCACGGGCAGCGGCGTCTGGGCGTGGATCGTGTCGCGCACGCGTCCGTCGCGGCGCACGACACCCAGCAGCGGCGGCTCGAAGCGCAGGAATTCGCGGCACGCCTTGGTCAGCGTTTCGTGGATGCGCTGGCCTTGCGTGGGATTGGCAGCACTGTTGATCACGATGCGCAGATCGGTGCGCTGGCGCTGCTGGGTGAGCACTTTGATGAATGCGTACGCGTCGGTCAGCGCCGTCGGCTCGTCGTTGGTCACGACCACGCAGGTGCGCGACAAGGCGGCAAGTCCGCGCGTGTGCGCTTCGATGCCGGCACCCAGATCGATCACGGTCGCTTCGTAGTCGGCCGAAAGTTCGTAGAGATCGCGCACAAGCTGGGCAAAGCGCGGCTGCGGCAGCGAGGCGAGATTGCCGGAGCCCGAGCGCCCGGCCAGAATTTCGAAGCCGCCCGTCGGATAGTAGGTCGTGCATTCGCTGAGCGCATGTGCGCCCGCAAAGTAATGGCCGAGATCGCGCTTGGGAAAGAGGCCCAGCTGGATATCGACATTGGCAAGGCCGAGATCGCCGTCGAACAGCAGCGTCTTGAGGCCGCGTTTGGCAAGGCACGTTGCGAGCGTGACCGAGAACCAAGTCTTGCCCACACCGCCTTTGCCGGACGCAACCGCAATGATGCCCAGCGACCGGCTCGGTCGCGCATCCTGGCCGGTCTCGACGACCGCCCGCGTATGGGCTTCGGCGTAGGGCAGGGTGTGGATCTGGCTCACGATACGGCCTCCGGGTTGCGGGCCGCGCGCGCTTGGGTTGCGGCGGCCACGAGAATGCGGGCAAAACGCTGGGCATCGACGGCCTCGAGACCGTCGGCAGGGCTGGGCGAAACGGATATCTCGGCAAAGGCGTAGGTGCCGTCGGCGGCGGCGGCAAGCAAGCCGCCCATGCGGCGCGCAATGTCGAGCCGCGTGGCGATAAGGCGCGTGCAGCCGATGCGCGCGAATGCTTCAGCCGTCTCGGCACTCTCGGACACGTCGAGCCCGGCGGGCAGTGTGAGCACAGGCTCGCCGCCAGTGGCGACCACAAGGCGCGCAAGCCCTGCAAGCTCGGCCGGGTTGTAGGGATTGACGGAAGCCGTATCGATCAGCAGCGGTGTCGTATCGCGCGCGGCATAGGCAAAACGCTGCAGATCTTCCGGGCCGTCGGCAATGTCGAATGGCACGTCGAGGATTTGCGCAAACGCGGCAAGCGCTGGCACGCCGCCCGCCGAGTTGCGGTCGGTCGAAACGATACGCACGCGCTTGCCTTCGAGAATCGCTTGCGCGGCAAGCTTGGCAGTTGCCAGCGTCTTGCCCGAGCCCGGCGGGCCCACGAGCAGCAGCGGTGCTGTCGAGCGTGCGGCGGCAAGCGGGGCAAAGCGACAGAGGCTAGCCAGGCGCTGGGCGAGGGCAGCACCCACGGCGGCGTCGCTGCCGCTTCGCCCGAGCTTTGATCCGTCTTCGAAGCGGGCCGCGAGCATCGCGGGCACGCCGTGGAAGGCGAGGATGCGCGCAAGCGCGCTTTGTTCGGGCGGCGGGGCGCCGCGCCCGAAGCGCGGGCCCTCGTCGCGCGCAGGTGCAATTTCGGGATCGTCTTCGACCGCATGCAGCGCAAAGCCCGCTTCGGGCGCATCGGGTTCTTCTTCGACCGCCACCATGACCCGCACGCCCGACGCGTCGCTCTCGGTAGAGACGACGAGCGCGTCGTCGCCGAGCTGGCTTTGCACCAGTCGGATCGCGTCCTCGGCCGTCGCGGCATGGAAGGCTTTTAGGCGCATGGCTTAGATCGTCCCCACGGTCTTGATGCGCGCTTTGGGGTGGATTTCGTTCTGCGACATCACGGTCGTTGCCGGGCGGAAACGCTCGACGATCGAGCGCACGAAGGGCCGTGCGAGCGGGCTCGTCAGCAGCACCGGGTTTTCGCCCATCATCGAATGGTGTTCAAAGACCGAGCGGACCGTCTGAATGAATTCCTGCAGGCGCGAGGGCTGCATCGAAAGCTGGCGCTCTTCGCCCTGGCCCACGATCGATTCGGCGAAGCTCTGCTCCCATTCGGGCCCGAGTGTCACGAGCGGCACCACGCCGCCGTCGGCCGCACTCTGTTCGCACAACTGGCGGGCAAGCCGCGTGCGCACATGTTCGGTGATCGCCGTGATGTTGCGCGTGTGGCTGGTGGCTTCCGATACGCCCTCGAGGATCGCGGGCAGATCGCGGATCGACACGCGCTCGGCGAGCAGGTTCTGCAGCACGCGCTGCAGGCCGCCGACCGTGATCTGGCTCGGCACGATCTCTTCGACGAGCTTCTTGTGTTCCTTGCCGAGTTCGTCGAGCAGCTTTTGCGTCTCGGTGTAGGACAAGAGCTCGGCCATGTTGTCTTTGATGATCTCGGTCAGATGCGTGGTGATCACGGTCTGCGGATCAACCACGGTCATGCCCTTGAACAAGGCTTCTTCGCGCAGGCCTTCGTCCACCCACATGGCCGGCAGGCCGAAGGTCGGCTCCTTCGTGGCTTCGCCCTGCATCGCGATGGCTTCGCCGCGCGGATCCATGACCAGCAGTTGGCCCGGGCGCAGATCGCCGCGGCCGGCGATGATTTCCTTTATGCGCATCGCGTATTCGGTGGCGGGCAGCTGCATGTTGTCCTGGATGCGCACCGACGGCATCACGAATCCCATGTCGGATGCGAGCTGGCGGCGCAGCGCTTTGATCTGGTCGGTGAGACGCTGGCCGCGGTCGGCGTTGATCAGCGGCAGCAGCCCGTAGCCGAGTTCGAGGCGGATGAGATCGATATGCAGCGACGACTGGATCGTTTCTTCGGGCGGCGGCGGCGGCGCATCCGCGATCGCCTTGCGCGCGACCTCTTCCTGCTCGAGCTTCTTCTGCTGGCTGAACATCTCGTAGGCCGCATAGCCGCTGATGCCAGCGAGCACGGCGAACGGCACGAAGGGCAGACCCGGGACGAGGGCAAGGCCACCGGTCAGTACGGCGCACAGCACGAGTGCTTTGGGATAGCCGCCGAGCTGGCCGAACATCGCCTTGTCGGCCGAGCCGCGGATGCCGGCCTTGGTCACGAGCAAGCCCGAGGCGACCGAGGTGATGAGAGCGGGCACCTGGCTCACGAGACCGTCGCCGACGGTCAGCAGCGTGTAGTTCTGGGCCGCCTGCGCGATGGTGAGGCCGTGGCTCGTGGTGCCGATGATGATGCCGGCGATCACGTTGATGAAGGTGATCAGCAGGCCCGCGATCGCGTCGCCGCGCACGAACTTCGCGGCACCGTCCATCGAGCCGAAGAAGGTGCTTTCGTCTTCGAGTTCCTGGCGGCGCTTGCGCGCGGCTGCTTCGTCGATGAGGCCTGCCGAAAGGTCCGCGTCGATCGCCATCTGCTTGCCGGGCATGGCGTCGAGGTTGAAGCGCGCCGACACTTCGGCGATGCGGCCCGAACCTTTGGTGATGACGACGAAATTGACGATGATCAGAATCGCGAAAATGATCACGCCGATCACGAAATTGCCGCCCATCAGCAACCCGCCGAACGCGCGGATAACCTCGCCCGCCGCACTGACGCCTTCGTGCCCGTGCGACAGGATGAGGCGCGTGGTCGCCAAATTGAGCGCCAGCCGCAACAAGGTTGCGATCAGCAGAATGGTCGGAAACGAACTGAAATCCAGCGGGCGCTGGATGAACAGCGAAACGAGCAGGATCAGCACCGAGAACGTGATCGACAGCGCGAGCAGAATGTCGACGAGCCAGGTCGGCAACGGCACCAGCAGCACGACCAGAATCGCGAACACGCCCAATGCGAGCATGACGTCGCCCTGGCGGCCGAGCTGGCGCAGGCTCGCGATCGGATCGAATCCGAGATTGAAGCCGCCGCCGCCGGTACCGCCCGATGCAGGTGCGGCCGGCGCCTCGAGCATTGGCTGGGCGTTCGGTTCAGCCATGGATACGAGCTCGGGTCATCAATAGGCTGCGCGCGGTTCGTTGCCGGCAGGCGGCGGTGGCGAAAAGCCTTGGTCGTTGTAGATCTTGAGCTTGTTGCGCAGCGTGCGGATCGAAATGCCGAGGATGTTGGCCGCATGCGTGCGGTTGCCGAGGCAATGGTTCAGCGTATCGAGAATGAGCTCGCGTTCCACGTCGTCGACCGTGCGGCCCACGAGCCCTGCGCGCGGCACGCCGGCCTCGCCGCCGGACGAGCCTTGCGGCGCACCGGCACTCGGCCTGTCTTCGGCGCGCGTTGCGCCCTGCAACACGATCGCTTCGGGCCCGATCGTCGGCCCTTTGGCGAGCAGCACGGCGCGATGCATCGTGTTCTCAAGTTCGCGCACGTTGCCGCGCCAGGTATGGGCGCGCAGCATGGCCATGGCTTCGGGCGAGATCGCGCGCGCATCCGTGCCGTTGGCTTCGGCGTATTTGCGCATGAAATGTTCGGCCAGCACGTCGATGTCGAGCGGGCGCGCGCGCAGCGGCGGCAGGCGCACGGTCACGACGTTGAGGCGGAAATAGAGATCTTCGCGGAAGCGGCCGGCGCGCACTTCGGCTTCGAGATCGCGGTTGGTCGAGGCGAGAATGCGAATGTCGATCTTGATGGGCGTGGTTCCGCCCACGCGGTCGATCACGCGTTCTTGGATGGCGCGCAGCAGCTTGGCCTGCAGGCGCATATCCATTTCGCCGAGTTCGTCCAAGAACAGCGTGCCGCCGTTGGCTTCTTCGAACTTGCCGATGCGGCGCGCAACCGCACCCGTGAAGGCGCCCTTTTCGTGGCCGAACAACTCGCTTTCGAGCAGATTGTCGGGGATTGCCGCGCAGTTCACGCAAATGACAGGCGCTTGCGCGCGTTTGCTTTTGACGTGGATGTAGCGTGCCATCAATTCCTTGCCGGTTCCGGACTCGCCCGTGATCAGGATCGAGGCGTCCGAAGCGGCGATGCGGTCGGCGAGGCGCAGCGTGTCGCCCATCGCCGGATCTTTGAAGACGATGGCCGCACTTTCTTCCGTGACGGCCGCGAGGACGGCCGCAATCAGTTCGGGCTCGGGCGGGAGCGGGATGTATTCTTTGGCACCCGCTTTGATCGCGCGCACGGCGGCGGCCGAATCGGCCCCGATGCCGCAGGCAACGACCGGTATGTGGATGCGTTCGTTGCGCAAGGCATCGACCAGGCCGCCGATATCGAGACCCACGTCGATCATCACGAGGTCCGCACCTTTGCCGCCGCGCAAGGCTTCGAGCCCGCGCGCCACATCGTCGGCTTGGCTTACTTTGGCGCCGCGCGCGATCGCGATTTTGGCGGCCGTCGAAACCTGACCGCTCAGCGTGCCGATAATCAGAAGACGCATGCCCTACGCACTCCCACTCGCCGTTTTTATCGTCAGCTCCGATCGACCTTGACGATTTCCGTCATGGTTACGCCCAGGCGCTCGTCCACAACCACGACTTCGCCGCGCGCGACCAGGCGGTTGTTGACGTAGATGTCGATCGCTTCGCCGACCTTGCGGTCGAGTTCGACGACGGCACCGCGGCCGAGCTTCAGCAGCTGGTTGACCTGCATCGTGGCTTTGCCGAGCACGGCCGAAACCGTGACCGGAATGTCGTAGACGGCTTCGAGTTCCTTGGCCGTACGCGCCTGGCGACCGTCGCCGCCGCCACCGCCGCCGCCGCCGCCGCCGCCACCCCCGCCACCCTGCAGCGACGGTTCGCCCGCCATGGCTTTGGCCATGTCGAGATCGTCGAAACTCACTTTTTCGTCGGCCATTTTATGTTCCTTTCCTGAAGTCAGTTGGCGCCCGAAGCACCGGGCTGCATGGCAAGATAGCGTTCGATCGCGTCTTCGATTTCTTTCCAGATGTCGGCAACGTTGCGCTCGACACCGCCGTTGGCCCATTCGATGCGCGCATCCGTCTCGGGCGAGGCGGGGTCCGGCAGCACGACGATGCGGCCCGCAAAGCCGAGCGTTTCGGCCATCGCTTCGATGCGCGCCTGCACGATTTGCTGCGTAGCCGGATTGACCTTGACGACAAAACGCGGCTGCTCGATCAGCCGTTCGATGCTTTCGCGCGCGAGCGCTTCGATTTCGTCGACGCCGTGTGCGGCGGCCAAAGCCGGCAGCAATTTGCGCGCGATGGCGCCCATCGCGGTGACGGCCCCCGCATCGGCTTCGGCACGTGCGTGTTCGGCGACGGCGAGTGCGTGCGGCAGCGTTTCCTGCAGCGAGGCGATGGCTTGGGCGGCGAGATGCTCGGCCGAGGCCAGCGTTTCGTCGCGGCCGGTTTCGTAGCCTGCCTGGCGGCCTTCTTCGAAGGCTGCCTGCTTGGCCATCTCGAGTTCGACTTCCGAGTAATGTTTGGGCTTGCGGCGCAGCACGACTGGCATCGGCGCGCCGTCGGGGCCAACGCCGGGCTCGACGAACTCTTCGGCAAACAGAAACTTGCTGATGGCGGGCATGGCGGCGGGGCTCTTTGTGTCAGGCGGCCAAAGACAGGGAGACGTGGGTCGCGAATTCGTCGATCAGTTTTTCGACCTCGCTGGCATCGAGGCGGCCGAGGTCGGCAAACCCGATCGCAAGGTTGGTGATGTCGCGGTCGCTGAGTTCGGCGCAAAGTTTGGCGGCGGCATGCTCGCCCAATGCAAGCAGCAGGATAGCAGCTTTGCGCCGCCCGTCCGAGAGCGGCGCATCGGCAGGCGCAAGGGACGCGGCCGGCTGGGGCCGGGAGGCGGACGGGGGCTGGGCGCGTGTGGCCATGGAAGTGTCTGCCTTTCTTTGCGAAAACGCTTATGTTTCCTGGTACATCCAGGTGCGCAGGATCGCGACGGCCTCTTCGGGGTGCTTCTCGACGATTTCGCCGATCTTCTTGATCGAAGATGCGCGCACGCGGCCTTCGACCTGGGCGATGTCGATCATCTGTTCGATTTCGCTGGGACCTTCTTCGCCGGGCGAAGGGCCGCCGGGCAGCGCCAAACCGCCGGGCCCGCCCGACATCAGCTGGGCCTGCTGGGCAGCCTGTTCGGCGGCCGCACGATCCTGCTCGCGCTTTTCCTGCGAGGCGCGCAGCACGTGGTTGATGATCGGGCGCGCGACCAGAAGGATCACGAGCAAAGCGACGATCGCCATCACGAGCACTTCGGCCAAACGCAGCAGGTCGGCACGCGTGAAGTCGAACAGTCCCGGCTCCTTGGTGTCGACCTCGATCTCTTCGGGCGCGTAGAAGCGCATATTCACGACTTCGAGCGTGTCGCCGCGGCGCTGGTCGAAGCCGATCGCCGAGCGCACGAGCGTCGTCAGGCGCTGCATTTCTTCGTCGGTGCGCGGCTGGTACTGCTTGTCCGCACCTGCAACCGTGCCGTCGACGAGGACTGCCACCGACAGGCGGCGAATGACGCCGGATTCGCGCGTGTGCTGGCGGATCGTTTTCGAGATTTCGAAATTCGTCGTTTCCTCCGAGCGGTTGCCGCGATTGGTCGTGCGCGGGCCGCCGCCGTCCTGGCCTGCGTCGGGCAGGTTGTTCTGCACCGTCACCTGCGCGGCCGCTTCGGCGGACTCGTTCGTTTCGGTCACGGTCTGGGTCGAACGCACGACCTGCCCGTCGGGATCGAACGATTCCTGATTCGTGACGATACGGTCGAAATCGAGATCGACCGCCACTTCGGCGCGCACTTTGCCGGGGCCGATCGTGCGCTCGATGATGCCTTCGACCGTGCGCGCGAGGCGCTGTTCGTAGGCCCGGCGCAGTTCTTCGGCCGAGGAGTTCAGCGCCGACGGATCGTCGCTTTCGGCCTGGCCCTTGGCGAGCAGATTGCCGCGGTCGTCGACGATCGAAACGCGCACCGGCCGCATGCCGGGAACCGCGGCCGCGACCAGCGACTGGATCGCCTGCACCTGCTGGCGCGGCAGGCGGTTGTTGGGATCGCGCATGCGCACGATGACCGATGCGGTCGGTTCTTGGCGCTCGCGGTTGAAGAGGTCGCGGCGCGGGATCACAAGATGCACGCGGGCCGCCGCCACGGGCTGCAAGGCGCTGATCGTGCGTGCCAATTCACCCTCGAGGGCGCGCGCCTGATTGAGCTGTTGCATGAAATTCGTCTGGCCGAGCACGTCGCCCTTGTCGAAAATTTCGTAGCCGATCGATCCGCCGCGCGGAATGCCGGCCTCGGCAAAGCTCAAGCGCAGCCGCAGCACCCGGTCTTCGGGCACATTGATTGTCGCGCCGCCATTGGCGAGCGAATAGGGGATCTGCTGCTGCTCAAGGCGCGTCGTGATCTGGGCCGCGTCCTGCGGCGACAATTCGCTGTAGAGCAGCGCCATCGGCGGCTGCGACAGGCGGGTCGTAAAGAAGAAGAAAAAGCCGAGCAGGCCGACAGCCACGGCACCCAGCAGACCGAGGCGCAAAGGCCCCAACTGGCGTAAAGTATCCATGAAACTATTCACCCAGACCTTCCCCTGGGGCTAGGGCCCCAGTCCTCGGAATATCGCTCAGTTTCGATTCAAATCACGCCTCAATTTGCGCAATTTTATCCAAAACTTGAGCAGTATCGTAGAGAAGATCGATGAATGAAGTGTTAACACCCGGCACTTTTTTCCCGGTACCCGGAAAAAAGTGCCGACTCACATATAGTTTTCTCGAATTTTTCGAGTCGAATCTGAGCTTAGGCGCTTTTTCGGTCTGCTTCGGCAGTGCGATACTCCTGTAGCCGGGTCGCACGCAGGCCGCGCGGTCCATGTCGGTCGATAAGCCTTTGCCAGGAATTGAATTCTTCGGGCGAGAGCGTGTAGGTGCGGCAGGCTTCGTCGAGTGTGATCCGACCTTGGCGCACGGCCGAGACCACCGCCTGTTTGCGCCGAACGACCCAGCGTGTCGTTCCCGGCGGCGGCAAATCCGGAAGATTGCCGGGTGCGGTGCGGTCGAGCGGGGCGTTGTTCTTGTGCATGGTGTGCTTTTCCCTTGGGGGCTTCAAAATGGGGTGGCGCGCGTCAAACAGTCGCGGCGGCATAGAACGAGCTGGGGTGCCGCCGGTGTGCCCGCCAGCGGATAGCGCAGGCAGCGCCCGCAGCTTGCCGACCAGGTGCTGGCAGTCGCGGCGGCGATCGGTTCGAGCAATTGGTTGGCGCGGCCGCGTTTCGCGCCTTTGTCGTCGGCGAGGGCCCATTGCCCGTCGTTGTTTTTCGTCCAGGCAAACTCGAAGCGCGCTTTGAGGCCGTCGCCGTCGAACGCGGCAAGGCCGGTCGCAATCTTGCCGGACGCGGCAATGTCGGCCGACGGCACCAAGGCTCGGCGCCATGCAGGTTCGAAATGCGCGTCGCAAACCGGCACGATCGCGGCCATCGGCGTGCGCTGCAGGGCGCGAGGTCGCCAGGCGAGCAGATGCAACTCGGCGTTCGGCGCCACGAAGATTTGGATCAGCCCCGGCGCGGCCGATAGGGCGGGCGAAGCTGCTGCGTTGCAGGTTTTCTGCGTTGTGCACGCCAGCAAATTGGCAAAGCCGGCAGCCGCCGCCGGCGAATTGCCGTGCACCAGCACCACGGCGCGCGCGTCGCAGGCGACGGGTGCGTGCGGGCTATCCGCAGTCGACGAAGCCATCAGATCGACGCGGTGCCGTAGACGGTTGCGAGCTGCGACAGCGGCAATTTGGTGCCATTGACGGTGAGCATCACGTTGTTGCCTGTGTAGTCGACGGCTGTGACCGTGCCCGAGATCTTCTTATCGACCGTAAGGGCCGCGCCGGCCGTATTCTGCGCCGAGATTTCGACGCGATAGTCGCCGTCGGGAAGCTGCGCGCCGGTGTCCGAGCGTCCGTTCCATTTGACGACATGGCTGCCCGCACCGGTATCGCCTTCGAGCCGTGCGGCGAGCTTGCCGCTGGAATCGAAGATGTTGATCAGCACGCGGCCGGCCGTTTCCGGCAGGCTGTAGGTGACCTTGCCTTCGCCGGCGACGAGGCCCACGCGTTCGCCCGACATGTCGACCGACTTGCCGATATATCCCACCGCATTGGCCGACTGCGTGCTGCTCTGCATTGCGATTAGCTTCTCGAGATTCTCGTTCTGCTTGATCGCCTGTTCGACCGACGAGTACTGCACGAGCTGCGAGGTGAACTGCGTCGAATCCATCGGCGACAGCGGATTCTGGTTCTGCAGCTGCGAGGTGAGCAGTTTGAGGAACGTGTCGTAGTTGTCGCCGAACGTGGCCCGGCTCGCGGCGGCCGTACCTTTGGCGGCGGTGCTGCTCGTGGCGGTGGCACTCGAGGCGGACTGGGCGGATGCAAGGGAGGTCGACATTGGATGTCTCCGTCAAAGGGAGCGAAGGAATTCGCGATCAGGCGTTGAGATCGATGCGGCCGGGGCCGGCATTGCGGCGGGCGTAGGATCCGGCCGCGAGCGGGGCTGGCGCCTCGTTCGCGGCCGGGTCGTCGGCGCGGTTGCGTGCGAATTCTTCGCCGAGTTGACGGAAAGCCTGTGCGTTCTCGCGATTGTCGCCGCGCAAGGAGAAGTTGAGACCGCCTGCGTCGGTGCTGAGGCCCGCTTCGCTCAAAGCCTGTTCGAGCTGGCGGCTGTCGCCTTTGAGAAGATCGAGCGTCATCTGCTTGTCGGCGGCGAAGGCGGCGCGCAGGCTGCCGTCGTTGCCGACTTCGATCTTTACGTCGATCCGGCCAAGCTCGGCCGGATTGAGGCGGATGGTGATCTGGTCGAGCCCTTCGGCCACGGCCTTGCGCACATGCACGGCGACCTGCTCGTGCGCCGGCGGGGCCGACGGTCGGGCCGGTGCCCGCGTTTCTTCGGCCGCGCGCACGTCGCGCGACGGGTCGAGATGCTGGGCAAATTGCGCCGTGCCTTCGGCGGTTTTGGCGGCCGGTTTGGCGTCGCCGTCGTCGGCGGCAACGGCTTGCGTCTTGGGCGCGTTGGCATCGATCGCGTTCGCGGCTTCCGCATCGGCGGCGGCCTGCACGGCAAGTGCTGTGGTCGGTGCGACCGGGGCGGTTGCCATCGCCGAAGGGGCGATGGTCACCGTCCAGGCGGTTTCCTTGGCCTTGGGATCGGCTTTGGCGACGTCTTTTTCGGTTGCGGCGACGGCGGGCGTGGCCGCGAGATTGCGCAGCATGAAATCGGCATAGTCTTCGCCGGAATTGGCGTCGGCCGAAGCCTGCTGCTCGGCCAATGTCGATGTCGGCTTCGCGATTTCCTGGGCTCCAGCAGCGGCCGCCGCTTCAAGCTTCTTGGCGTCGCCGGCAACGGGTGCCGCAATGACCGGCAGTGCCGCCGATGCGGACGCTTCGGCCGTACCCGGCTTGGAGACATTTTGCGTTTCGAGCTGCGGGGCAACAACGACCGCAACCGCGACGGGCTGCGGCGTGTCGGTCGTTTGCGCGACTGGTAGCGCCGCAACGGGCAGGGCGGTTTCGGTCAAACTCGGATCGGTTGCGACGGGCGCTGCAGCAGCGGCGGCGGCATCGGCGGCCGCACGTGCGGCTGCCTGCGCGTCGGCATCGGCATTGGAATCAGCGCCCGTGTCGTCGGGGGCGGTATCGGTTGCGCTGTTGGCGTCTTGTTTGGCGGCGGGTTCTTTGACGTTGTCGGCGTTGGCCACTTGGCGCTTGGATTCAGGCGCGGCCGGGCGTTCGGCCTTGTCGGCCGCGTGCGCTTTATCGTCCCGCGCGGCGCGCTCTTTGGGGGCCGGGCGATCTTTTGCGTCCGCGCGTGCCGGCTTTTCCGGCGCATCGTCGGAATCGCTTTTGCGCGTCTTCATGCTGGGGCCGTTGGCCGGCTTGGCGCTCGCCGCGTTGCGTTCGACACGCGGGCGCTCGTTGCGGGCGTCGAGCAAGCTCGAAAACGGATTGTTGCCCTGGTCGTTCGCACGACGTGTGTTCGCAGCAGCCGTCGGCTCCGAGCGGATCAGCTGATCGAGCGTGGTGACTTCCATGGGCGGCATTCCTCAAGCGAGTTGCGACCCACCCTGCTCAGCAAGTCGGGGGCCAACTGCCAAACCTTTGAAATCATGAAGAAAGAGTGCCGAACGGCCACTGCGTGAAGTGCCTGGCGGCAGAAATCACCCGGCAGAAAATGCCTGTTGCCACGCGGTTTCGAGCGTGCGCGCGAGGGCGGTCGCATCGCCGAGTTTCGAACCTGTCAACTCCGCACGCAGCGTCTGGCGCGCTTTGGCGCGCGTGCCGACGTCAAGCGCCAGTGCGACTGCTTGGGCGATGTAGGAGGCCTTGCCGTCGCATGCCCAGTGCGGGCGGCCGATGCGCGCCACGAACGCGGCCGCAACGCGGCCCGCAGGCGTGTTGCCGCGCAGGGCAATGACCGGCACGCCCATCGCCAGCGCCTCGCATGTCGTCGTCGTGCCGTTGTACGGAAAAGGATCAAGCGCGATGTCGATATGGCCGTAAAGCGCCAGATGGCCGCGCGGATCCTCGACGCGGCCGCGACACAAGATGCGTGCCGGATCGATGCCGTGGGCTGCAAATGCCGCGCGTGCCGCCGCCGCCGTTGCTTCGTCGGCCATCGCTTTATTCTTGAAGAGGAGTGTCGCCTGCGGAACGCGGCGCAGGATCTGCGCCCAGGTCTCGATGCATTCAGGCGAGTGTTTGGGCCAGTTGTTGAACGAGCCGAACACCGGTCCCGCACCGTCGGGCCGCAGCGCGACGTCGGGGGCACCCGGGGGCAGCGCATAGACGTGCGCGCCCGTCGCAAGGCGCCAGGGGCGTTCGGCCCCCGGCATGTCGCCAGGATCGATATCTGCATCACTCAGGCGCCAATCGATGGCGCGCAAACCCGTCGGTCCTGGATAGCCGAGCCAGCTCATCTGCGCGCGCGCGGGGCGCTGGGCGAACACAGCGAGCCGGTTGCCGGCCGTGTGGCCGGCAAGATCGATAAGCACGTCGATGCCGCGCGCGCGGATTGTGGCTGCAAGTGCGTCGTCGTCCATGCCGACGGTTTTTGTCCAGCTCGCGAAATTGGGTTTGAGGCGCTGCGAAATCGCGTCCTCCTGGGCAAGTTCGCTGAACGCATGCAGCTCGAACTTCGTTTTGTCGATCTGCGGCAGCACGGGCAGCAGGAACCACGCGACCGAGTGCGAGCGCAGGTCTGGCGAGACGAACCCGATTCGCAGCCGACCGTCCGGCAGCTTCGCTGCCGTAGACGGGCGGGGCGGCAGCGTCGGCCAGGTTTCGTCGGCCCATTGGCGGGCTTGGGCCAGCAAGTTCGCTTCGTCGATACCGGCGGCGAAATTGGCCGCGTAAAGCGCGTTGGTGCGCGCCATGCGCGTGCCGCAGGCAAGCCATAGCGCGCGTGCTTCATCGACCGCACCGCGATCGAAGAGGGCTGCAGCCAGATTGATTTGGGCCGCCGCGTTGCCGGGTTCGGCGGCAAGGGCGGCTTGGCCGGCTGCGACGGCGTCGGCAAGCGCCCCCTGTTCGGCCAGCACTGCACATAGATTGGCAAGCGTGGTTGCGTTGGCGGGTTCAAGGTCGCGGGCTTTGGAAAGCGCTGCGGCCGCACCCGCAAGATCGCCCTCGGCGCGGCGCGCATTGCCGAGATTGGCCCAGAGCGGGCCCCAGGGCGGCGCATCGAGCGCGGCCTGCTCGAGCACAGCGCGCGCCTGGCCGCTGTCGCCGGTGTCGAGCAAAGCCGCACCGAGGCCGTTGCGCAAGCCCATATCGCCGGGAGCCAATTGCAGCGCGATACGATAGGCGGGCAGGGCTTGTACGGCGTCGCCGCCCGCATGCAGTGCGAGCGCAAGCCCTGCCCACGCCGAGGCATCGTTCGAATTTTGATCGACGCAGCCCCGAAAGGCTTCTGCCGCCGCCGCATAGGCGCCTAAGCGCAGGCACAGGCGCGCCTGCTGGTCGCGCAAGCCATCGATCAAGCTCGGATCGAGCGACGTGGCCTGTTCGAGGGCAGCGAGGGCGGCCGCATCCTGGCCAAGCGCCGTCAACACGGCGGCGCGATTGGCATGGACCGGGGCCACGTCCGGTGCAAGCGCCAAAGCGCGGTCGATCAGCGGCAATCCCTCTTCGTTACGGCCCTGCTGATGGCGCAGCACCCCCAGCAGATGCAACGCGGCGGCATCGTGCGGATGCTCGGAAAGCCACGCCAAATAGCCTGAAGCGGCTGCATCCAATGCACCGGCGCGATGGGACTCCAAGGCTTGTTCGAGCGTCTGTTTGGACATTTACCCTCGCGAGCAGGGGTATTGAAATCATTAACGTCGTGCATCGCCCGACCGACTCGGGTTAAACTATTGGTAATGATTCGCGCCGTATAGTCACGCGATGTCGACGTTCGGCCGATTCTGCGGAGATCGATAAATGAGTGGGTACCAGGCCTATGGCCGCGCACAGAACATTGTCGAGAACCCGCGCTCGACGGAGTATCGCCTGCTCGCACAGGTTTGCGGTGCGTTGACGCGCGCGCGCGACAGCAAGCGCGGCACGTCCGAGTTCATCGATGCGCTGTTGTGGAACAAGAAGGTGTGGGACGCCTTCATCATCGATCTGTCGAGCGACGGCAATCGTTTGCCGATCGAACTGCGCGCCCAGATTATCGGCATCGGCCTGTGGGTCGGACGCGAGACCATTCAGGTGCTCGACGGGACCGGCGACATTGACGCATTGTTGAACGTCAACAAGACGATTATGGAAGGCCTCGCCCCGCAGCCGACCCAGATGGCCGCCAAGCCCGCCACGCCGCCGCCGGGCCGCCCGGTGGGTGCCGGATTGTCTGTCTCGAGCTAAGTGTTTTTGCCGCGTTTGCGGCCGAAGCCGCCCCGACCGCTTGGTCCGGGCGGCTTTTTTGCGCGCATCGATCCGCCTGCGTAGACCGGCAAAACCTGCCGGGTCGAAGCTGCCGAGAGCGGCCTGAGCAGGCGTGTTCTGCCGGGTCGAGTCGCATCGAGAATTGTTTAACTTCAGATACTTGAGTCGAATTTCGACGCTGGCACGGCGGTTGCGAATGTCGCTGCGATCGCGGGGCCGAATGTTCGGCTTCGCAACCGGAGCAAAGTCGATGTCGCTGTCCGCCGCCCTCAATTCTTCGCTGAGTTCGCTGCTCGCCTTGCAGCAGCAGACGCGCGTCGCGTCGGGCAACGTCGCCAATGCCCAGACCCCCGACTACACGCGCAAGAACGTCAACCTCACGACGCCTGCGACGCAAGGGCTGCCTTCGGGCGTGTCGATCGTTTCGATCACGCGCACCGTCAACACGGCGTTGCAGAACGACCTTATCGCACGCACGGCCGAACAGTCAGCCGAAGCCGTGCGCGCCCGCTATATCGGCGATATCGGGGCATTGCTCGACGTCAAGAGCGGCGAGCCCGCCATCACCAAGCAACTGCAGACTTTCCAGCAGGCCTGGACCGATTTCGAAGCGAGCCCTGAAAATCCGAACCTCGCGCGCACGATCGCGACCCAAGGCCAGCAGGTCGCAACTTCGCTGAACCGTCTTGCGGCCGAGCCTTCGCGCATCGATTCGCGCATCGCCTCCGACATCAACACGGCGGTGGGCGAACTCAACACGCTCGTGAACAACGCCTATGCGCTCAACACGCAGATCGTCACGCAAGCCTCGACCGGCCAGCCGGTCGGCGAGTTGCAGGACAAGATGGATACGATCATCCGTCAGATATCGAGCTACACGAAAGTGCAGATCTTGCCGACGGGCACGGGCGCCATCCAGGTGCTGACCACGGGCGGGCAGAGCCTCGTTTCCGCGGCAACGCCGCCGATCTTCAGCTTCGACTCGCTCAACAACCAGGTCCGCGTGACCATCGGCTCGACCACCAGCAACGTGCAGTCGACCGCTTTCCAGTCCGGCCAGATCGACGCGCTCTTGCGCATGCGCGCAGGCTATGTCGACACGACGACGACCTCGCAGGCGATCATGATTTCGTCGTCGCCGACAGACGGAACGCTGCGCAAATTCGTGAACCAGATCGACACGATGGCCAACCAGCTCGCCGCCGTCGTTAACACCGCCTACAACAAGGCGAATTCGTTCGGCACCGAACTTGCGGCGAACTTCTTCACCTTCTCGACGCTTGTCGACCCGCCGTCGACGACGGTGGCGACCGACATCGTGCAGGGCAATGTCACGACGAGTTCGGCCGGCGGCAGCCTTACAGACACCGCCACAGCCTTCGGCGCCTATGCGCCCACGCCGACGCTCTTCCACCGCGTCACGATCGTTTCGGGCCAGGGTGCGGGCTCGTCCGCCATCATCACGGCCAGTGCCGGCAACACGATTACGGCTCCGGGCCTTGCGGCGACGGATGCGACCAGCATCTATCAGATCCAGTCGGTGACCGGCCCGCTGCTTTCGGGCACCACGACCGCGACATCGACGACCACCATCACCGACACGAACAATTCCTGGAACGCCAACCAGTTCGCCCCCACGGCCAGCGGCATCGTCTACCAAGTCCGCATCACGTCGGGCACCGGCGCGGGCCAAGTTGGGCGCATCGTCAGCAACACCGGCACGGACCTTACGGTCAATCCGCCGCTGTCGACCACGCCGGGCGTCGGGGCCACCTACGTGATCGAGCCGGCCTTGCGCAACGTGCCTTCGGTTGCCTCGATGTTGCAGGTCAACCCCACGCTGGTCGGCGGTACCACGACCGTTTCCAAGACCTCGGCCGCTGCCGTCAAGCAGGCGCTGTCGACCGGTACGGCCGCGGTATTCGATCCCGTGCCGATTGCTGCGGCCTCGCTCGCCTCGCTCGGCAACAGCGGCATCATCCAAGGCCAGCTCACGACCGCCAACGTCTTCGCGTCGGTGATTTCGTATACGTCGCAGTCGATCGCCACGGTCGAGAAGGCCGAGACGGACGCCGAGACGCTGCGCCACCAGACGGACCAAAGCTACCGCAACAAGGTCGGCGTTTCGGTCGATACCGAAATGTCGAACCTCATCGTGCTCCAGAACACGTACCAAGCCTCCGCGCAGGTGCTGCAGACGGTCCGCACGATGTTCGACACGCTCATCAATCTGGGAAGGAACTAAGCCATGGCCAGCGGTCTCGGCGGCGTCACCAACTATGCGCAGCTGCTGGACATCCAGCGGTCGCTCTCCAACCAGAACGAGGAACTGTCGGGTCTTCAGAAGGAACTCGGCGGCACGCGTCGCGACGGCTTTGTGGGCCTCGCGCGCGCCTCGCTGAACGGCGAGGGTTTCGGCTCGGATACGGTCCGCATCCAGCAATTTCGCCAGACGACGGCCGAATCGACGATCTACATTCGCGCGATCGATTCCGCCGACTATCGGACGGACCTCTATTCAAAGTCGCTCGACGGCCTCAATTCGATCGCCAAGGACATCAAGGCCGAAATCATCAAGACGCAGAGCCTGGGCCCCGCCGCTTATTCCGCCCAGCTCGGCATCGTGACGGGCGCTTTGACTCGCATCCAGTCGATCCTCAACCAGACCGACGGGCAGCGTTATCTGTTCGGCGGTTCGTCCTACAATACGCCGCCCGTGCAAGCGCTCAATTCGCTCGATCCGTCGCCGCCCTCGGCGATGCCGGTCTACGCGACTTACACAGGCCAGCCCGGCGAAGGCCCGCCGCGTGACGTGGGCCAAACTTACGCCAATGCAGTCCAGACCAGCTCCACGCTGCCGGCTGCCGCCATCTTCCGCAGCGACAGTGCCACGTCCCAGACCACGGACGTCGCCCCCGGCTACATCACGCCCGCACTGCGCGGCCAGATCATCAATACCTCCGGCGAATCGATCGCGAACAAGCCGAGCGTCTATATCGACGACCAGCTGAACATGCAGTACGGCATCACTGCATCCGAGGCCGGGTTCCAGAATCTGATCAACGGCCTGCGCAACTACAAGATAGCGCTGGGAACCGCGATCAACGCCAACGCCGCGGTGGTCCCGCCGGCCCAGCCGCAGGACATCGCCGCGATTCCGGCAGCCGTACCGTTCCTTGCGCAGGCGACCGTGCAGGTCAATCGCGCGCTGCTCGACATCTCCTCGCTCGAGGGTGTCAACGGCGGCAACCAGGCGCAGCTCAAACAGATCCGCGCCAAGCACGAAAGCCTCGTCGATGCCTCCAAGGAAGGTGCGAGCGCGATCGAGGCGGTCGACACGGGCGACGTTTCGACGCGCATCAAAGCGATCCAGACCTCGCTCGAAGCGAGCTACGTGACGACCCGCCAGATCCTCGACCTCTCCCTCGTCAAATTCCTCCGGTAACCCAGCTCAATCATAAAAAATAGCGCCAGATAGAAGGAACCAAAGCCATGACAACCGTCGCAATGAACTCTGCCATCAGCGGCCTGAATTCGTTCCAGACCCAGCTCAACTACATCTCCGACAACGTCGCCAACTCGCAGTCGATCGGCTTCAAGCGCATCGACGCGAATTTCTCGAGCTACGTGTCGAGCTCGAGCGAACGCCTGTTCAATTCCGGCGGCGTCACGGTGCGCCCGTCCTTCATCAACGACAAGCAGGGCGCGCTCGTCCAGAGCGAGTCGAACACCTCGGTCGCCATCTCGGGCTCGGGCTGGATGCCGGTGCAGGAAGGCACGTCGTCCGCAAGCGGCCTTACGGGCAACAACGAAACGCTCTACACGCGCCGCGGCGACTTCTCGCTCGACGAAAACGCGTTCCTCAAGAACGGCGCAAACAAGTTCCTGTTCGCGCGTTCGGTTCCGGCCCCGACGGCGGCCGTGCCGAACCCGCAGCCCAACCAAGGCACGCTGGTGCCGGTGCGCATCAACCAGGCCGCTTTGCCGGCCCTGCAGACCGCGACCGCCTTCTATGCCGCGAACCTGCCCTCGAACGCGCCGGCCGGCACCGTCTACAATGGCGGCACCGTTACCATGACGGACGCCACAGGTGCAGCCCGCGCCTTCTCGGTCACTTGGTACAATCGCGACAGCACGGGCGACTTGCCGGCCATCAACGCCAGCACCGCGACCGGCACGGCGACGATCCCGGCCCCGGGTGTGGCGACCGTGCCGCAATGGCGCGCCGTGATCACGGCCCCCACGAGCTCGGCCAACGGCAACGAAAGCCTCGTGGTCGACTTCACGTTCGGCACGCAGGTCGGCGTCGACGCGGGTTTGCCGACCGGTTTCACGATCCAGTCGACCGACAACACCACGCTCGACGCGACCACGACCGGCACCGACGGGCGTCTTTCCATCGTCTACAGCGCGCCGGGCCTTACGGCCACGCCGACGCAGGCAATCAACCTCGAATTCGGTGCGCCCAACGCCGTTGCGACGACGGCCTCCTCGCTTACGCAGTCGGGCGGCGTCACGAGCTTCGGCGGATCGTCGATCTCGCTGTCGCGCATCACGGCGGACGGCTATCCGTCGGGCAGCTACAACGGCGTCGGCATCGACAGTGCGGGCAACGTCTACTCGACCTACACCAACGGGCAGCGCCGCACGCAGTACCAGATCGCGCTTGCGACCTTCAACAATGCCAATGGCCTCGTACGCACGGACGGCGAATCGTTCCGCGACGATCCGGCGGCTGGCTTCATCGGCCTCAACCAGTCGCTGCAGGGCGGCACGGGTTCGATCAACCCGAACTCGATCGAGAACTCGAACGTCGATATCGGCTCGGAGTTCACGAAGATGATTGTCGCCCAGCGCTCCTATTCGGCCAATGCCCGCCTGATCACCACGGCGGACGAAATGCTGCAGGAAGTCGTCAACCTCAAGCGCTGAGGTCCGCACTTTCCTTCACTGGCTGGCAGACTTGCGGCCGTCGGCGACCAGCCGACGGCCTCTTTTTTTAGGGAGCGACGCGGTAGTGGTAGCCATAGAGCGGGACAAATCCGAGGGCCGCATAGAGGGCGATGGCCGGCGCATTGTCGGCGGCGACCTGCAGATAGGCGGTATGCGCATCGCGCGCAAAACCCCACGCCATTGCGTGCGCAACCGTGCGGTGCCCGAACCCTTGGCGGCGCGCATGGGCCGCGCTCAGCACTTCGAAGATCCCGACATAGCCGTCTTCGGCGACGGCCATCGCAAACGCGGCGGGCCGTTTTTCGGCATCCGGCATCCGCACGAACAAAGCCGGCGGTGCCACGCAGCGCAGCAATGCCGTGAGTTTGGCGGCCGTCGCCGGGGCCGCTTCGGTCGCCGCAACGAACGCGTCGAACCAGCCCGTCCACGGATCGGCGGCATCGACGGCCTGCGGGTCGTGCCGATGGCGGCCGGGGCGCGCGATCATCACGAGGCTTGGATCGATGTGCGCATAGCCGCGCGCTTCAAGCGCGCGGTCGATCGCTGGATCGGCAAGCGGGCTCAGGCGGAAGATCGTCGGCAGCGTGCGCGCCCGATAGTGCGCTTCGATGCGCGCGATCTGAAGATCGACGGACGCTCGCGCCGGTGCGATCGCGTTGGCCGAGTTGGCGCGCTTGGTGTAGCCATTGGCCGCGCGCAGAGCCCAACCGTCCACTGCGAACGTTTCCAAAGCGGGCCATGCCGCCAAAGCGCGAAGCTCGAGCGTGCGGATCGTTTCGTCCATGTTTTGAGTCTCGCTGGCAGGCTAGACTTGCGTCAAGCTGCAATCAAATCTGCGTCGTGAGCTGTTGCGATGACCGCCGAAGCCGAGCGCCATTTTGCCGAAGCTGCAAGCCTGGTTCAGCGGCGCGATTTTGCCGCGGCCGTCGCCGCCTATGATCGCGCGATCGCGGCCGATCCGTCTTTGCCGGGCCCGTGGATCAACCGCGTATCGGCCTTGTCGGCGGCGGGCGATTTGGCGGGGGCGTGGGCTGCCGCGCAAGAAGCGGTGCGGCGTTTTGCCGATCTCGCCGCAGCCCATAGTGTGATGGGCGACGTTGCCTTTGCGGGCGGCATGGCATCGGCAGCCGAGGCGGCTTTTGCCAAGGCCGTGGCGCTTGCCCCGGACGTTCCAAGCTTGCGCAACAATCTTGCCTTGGCGCTGCAGGGGCAGGGGCGCGTGGCGCAAGCGCGCGCGGTTTTTGCCGAAGCGCAAAGCGTGGCGCCGGGCGACCGGCAGCTTGCGTCCAATGCGCTGATGGCAAGCCAGTACGATCCGCCGGCCGACAATCTGCGCGCCGAGGCCCAGGCATGGCCGGGGGCCGACCGAGTATTCCCGCGCCCGGCACCGGCCGCTCCTTTGGCAGGCAGGCGTTTGCGCATCGGCTACGTATCGCCGGATTTCTGCAGCCATTCCTGCAGCTATTTTCTGGTGCCGCTTTTGGCAGGCCATGACCGTGCGGCGGTCGAGCTCTTTGCCTATAGCGACGTCGCCAGCCCCGATGGCGTGACGGCGGCGTTTCGCAATCTCGTGCCAAACTGGCGCGAGACCTTCGGGCGCGACGATGCCGCCTTTTGCGCGTCCGTGCAAAGCGACGGCATCGACGTTCTCGTCGATTGTGCCGGCCACACGCGCGGAAATCGGTTGGGCGCCTTTCTGCAGCGCCCCGCCCCGGTGCAGTTCACCTGGCTCGGCTATCCCGACACGACCGGCTTGTCCTGTTTCGATGCGCGTCTCGTCGATGCCGTCAGCGATCCGCCTGGCGACAGCGATGCCGCGGCAAGCGAGCCGTTGGCGCGGCTCGATGGCGGGTTTCTCGCGTATATGCCGCCGCCCTTTGCACCGCCGGTTTCGCCGCCGCCGTGCGCGACATTGGGCGTGCCGACCTTCGGCTCTTTCAACAATCTGCCGAAAATCTCCGACGCATCCGTCGCGCTCTGGGTTTCCGTGCTGCGCGCGGTCCCCGAAGCGCGGCTAGCCGTGAAGGCGCTCGGGCTCGGCGAGGCGTCGGCGCAGGCGCGGCTTGTGGCGCGTTTTGCCGAGGCGGGCATTGCGCCGACGCGCATCGTGCCGATCCCGTTCGATCCAGCGGTGCAGAACCATATCGCGCGCTACAGCGGCATCGACATTGCCCTCGACACGACCCCCTACAACGGCACGACCACGACCTGCGAAGCGCTGTGGATGGGCGTACCGGTCGTGACGCTGGCCGGGCGGCGCCATGCCGCCCGCGTCGGGGCTTCGCTCCTGACGCAGATCGGTGCCGGCGACTGGATTGCCGAAGATGCCGATGCTTTCGTGCGCATCGCAGCCGCCCTTGCTCGGGATCGGCGCGGGTTGGCGTCTATTCGCCAAGATCTGCGGCGGCGCATGCTGGCCTCGCCGCTTTGCGACGGGGTGCGTTTGGCGCGCCAAATCGAGGCCCTGTGTATGGAAATCTGGTCGCGCGTTGTAAGTCCTGCGCGAATGGTATAATCGCGCTATAGTTTGGCTGTTCTTCCAAGGATTCGTCATGCCTCTCGTTTTGCGTCTGAACCCCGGCGAAAAGATCATCATCAACGGGGTGGTTATCGAAAATACCGGGGGGCTTGCGATGTTTGCCGTGCGCAATCGCGGCAACATCCTGCGCCAGAAAGACATCCTGCAGCTGGAAGAGGCTGCAACCCCCGCCATGCGGGTCTATTACACACTCCAGTGCATCTACCTTTTTCCAGACGAGGCAAAGGTTTACACGGATGCGTGCATCCAGTTTTTGAATGATTTCGAGACCGCTGCCCCGACCTCCAAGCCGATCATCGACACGCTGCGCCAGCGCATCGAAAAGGGCGAGCTTTACCCGGCAATGAAAGACGCCAAACGCCTGATCAAATTCGAGTGGGAATTGCTCGGCAAGACCACCGAACGCGCGCGCCAATTGTTGGCCGGCGGCGACGGGGCAAAGGGGCGCAAGTCCGCCCCGCAAATGGCCGATACGGCGGGCGTCGAGGAGTAGGGCGAGAAAAAATATAAATTTAAGGAAATTTTAGTAATTTCCAAGTTATATTGAGTTTTGGGGTGTTTTGTGCGATAACGATGCGTGTTCCCCCTGCCGAGAACGGCGCTCAGGAGACGGAAAATGTCGGGATCGATTTCAAGCGGCTTGCCGGCTTTGGTTGCTTGGCGCCAGCTCGAAAAAAATGGCGACGCGCAGCAGGCGCGTTTTTCCAAGCAAGCGACAGTGCAGCAGAAGGTCGCGGCTGCCGAAAACGCCGTGAAGAACGCCAAAACTGTCGACGAACTGCTGAACAACCGGCGCTTCATGGAATTCGCACTGTCGGCCTACGGGCTCGAAAGCGAAATCGACAAGAAGGGCCTGCTCGCGCGCGTGCTCAAGTCCAATTTGCTCGACGACCAGTCGCTCGCCAATCGCATGAACGACGAGCGCTATCGCGATATGGCAAAGGCGCTGCAGTTCCAGGCCCTCGGCATCACCAACGTCAAGACGCCGGCCGTGTTCGAATCGCTGAAGGCCCGCTACCTCAAGAACGAATTCGAAAAGGCGCAAGGCCAGCAGAGCCCGGGCCTGCGTGAGGCGCTGTATTTCCGCGAGAACATCAAGAATGCGAAGAACCCCTATGCGATCTTGGGCGACCGGACTTTGCGCGAAGTGGTGACCAAAACGCTGGATATCCCGCGCGAGGTCGCCATCCAGAGCGTGGAATCGCAGGCGGGTCTGCTCACGCGCAAGGTCGACATCGCGAAGTTCCAGGACAAGGGCTTCGTCGACAAGTTCATCCAGCGCTATTTGAACAAGATCGACCAGGAAACGTCGAAGAGCAGCGGTGCGACGTCGCTCTACAGCGGACTGCTGCAGGGAGCCTCGAGCGGCTATGGCGTCGATCTGACCGGCATTCTCGAAGTGCTGCAGGGCAGCGCGCGGCGCTAGCCTGCGACGCTCGGCATGGGGCGTGCTTTCGCCGCGCGGGGCATGGCGTGATATAGTCGTCATCAGCTTTTGACCGATTCGCAAGGAACCGTCGGCCCGGCGCCGACGAAAAAAGAGCAACGGAGCAGCACGTCATGTCGAGCGATGCATTCCAGACCGACCCGACCGACCAAGAGCGTCTGGCGGCCATGCGCGTGATCGCGGACGCGATGGAAGAGGGCATGCGCCAGGGCCTGCATCGCGATTCGCTGACCGTGGGCTGCTTCAGCGTGATCCTGCAGATGATGGTGGAGCTTTACGGCCGCGACGCGGTGCGCACGATGGTTGCCGGCATCGAACCGCGCATCGTTGCCGGCGATTTCGGCTGACGCGTCGTCCGTCTAGTTGAGTTTTGCGGCGACCAGATAGCCCGGCTGGTCGTAGCCGCCTTCGCGACGAAACACTTCGGATGCAAAGGTTTCAAGCGCAAAGCCTGCGGCGGCTAGCGCTTGCTCGGCATGCGCGCGCATATGCACGTAGCGCCCCGAGGGGCCTACGCCCCAGCCTTGGGCCGCACGCGCGTCGCCCGGATCCATCGCCTCGAGCGTGAAAATGAGTCGTCCCTGGCGACGCAGGCATGCGGCGGCTGCCGCGCACAAGGGTGCCAGATCGCCGAAATACACGAACACGTCTGCCGCCACGGCGAGGTCGTACTGGCCGCGATGGGCGTTCATGTCCGCCATCGCTTCGCCGACGCGCAGATCCGCGTAGAGGCCGCGCGCTTGGGCACGGGCGAGCATGGCCGGCGACAGATCGACGCCGTCCAAGCGGCTGGCGTAGGGGCGCAGATGCGGGGCGGCGAGGCCCGTCCCGCAGCCGACATCGAGGATCGACAATTGCGCGTTCGGCGCTCCGTACATGGCGGCAAGATAGGCGCCGATCGCCTGTGGCGCGCGGTAGCCGAGATCGGCCAGAGTTTCTTCGAAGGCGGGAGCGAACATGTCGAACGCGTTGCGCAGATACTCGTCGCCCGCGCGTGTCGGCGCATCGCTTTGGGTGAGGGCGGCGAACCAATGGCGCGCCATCGGATTGTCGGGATGGGCTCGGCGCCAGGCGCGCACGCGCGCATCGGCGTCGCGCGCACCGGCCGCATCGCGGCGGGCAAGGGCATAGAGCGCGGTGCCGTAGTTCGAATGCACCTGGATGCTCGCGGGTGCGAGGGCCAGCGCGCGTTCGTAGTGGCCGAGCGCCGCCTCGAGATTTCCGCGCCGCTGTTCGAGATTGCCGAGATTGTTGAGCGGATCTGGATTGGCGGGATTGATCTCGCTTGCCGTGCGGTAGGCGGCGGCGGCCGCATCGGTCTGTCCGAGGGCCGACAAAGCGGCCCCGCGCGCGGCATGCGCCATCGCCGAGCGCGCATTGAAGCCGATTGCCTGGTCGGATGCCGAAAGTGCGCCCGCCGCGTCGCCGGACGCGAGCCGAACGGCGGAAAGATTGGCGAGCATTTCGGGGTTGTTCGGCAATAGCGCGATGGCCGCACCAATGCGGGCGAGGGCCGTCGCATGGTCGCCGCGCGCGTGCGCCACAAGGCCGCTCAGATGCAGCGCATCGACGTTTTTGGGGGCAACCGCCAGGACCTCGCTATAGCAGGCCAGCGCGCCGTCGAGATCGCCCTGCTGGTGGCGCAGAAACCCGGCCGACAGTTTGGCGTGCAAGCTGGCTGCATCGGGGGCGGGCATTAGACCCTGCGCGCGGCCGGCACCGCGGCCCCTCGCGTCATTCGACCGTGGCGCCGCGCAAGCCGTCCATCACATGCCGATTGATGGCGATCAGCATATCGAGATCGCCGTCCGGATGGTTGTTGATGATCATGTCGGAGTTTTTGTTGACGTAGGCTGCAAGGTTGATCAGAAGCACCTTGAGTTCCTTCGGCAACTTGTTCTTCTCGTCGGCGACGTCGGTCACGAAGGCATTCCAGACGTCGCGATTGTGGAAGATTGCGTCGCAGACCTGGCCGACCGATTGCGGATCGAGCTGGGTGACGATCGCCATCGCGTCGGTCAGCTTTTTGGTGACCAACGCGAGCAGGCGGTATTCGCGATCCCGTTCCGATTCGGCAGCGCTGATGGCCAATGGGTTCGGATTTTGCACGGTCCCTCCTTCGAATCCGCGACTCGGCAAAGCCGGATCGACTGTCCGATTATTAACCTTTTCCGCGAGTTTTCGCAAAAGCAATCAAATGCTTGGCAGCGAAAATGCGCAATAAAGCCGTGTTAGAAAGCGGCTTTAACGGAAGAGGCCGAGGAGAACCGAGGGCTGCTGATTGGCGATCGACAGCGACTGGATGCCAAGCTGCTGGCGAACCTGCAGAGCCTGCACCGAAGCCGAGGCCTTGCCGATGTCGGCATCGACGATGGCGCCGAGACCGGTCGTGGTTGCGTCCACGATCGAGTTCACGAAGCTCGACTGCAGCTGCAAGGTCCGCGTTTCGGCCGCGTTGGCGCCGAGCGAGGTGGCGACCGCCTGCTGGAAGGTCGACAGGTTGTTGAGGCCTGCGGCCGCGTCCGACGCGGTGGCGACGATGTTGGCGGTCGTGGCGAAAGTGTTGAACGCCGTATCGACCGACGACTGCGAGGTCATCGTCAGCGCGGTGCCGTTCGTGTCGGCGAGGAAGGTTTTGTCCGTCGATGCCGCCGAAAGCAGGTTCGAGCCGTTGTAGTTGGCCTGGCTGATGAAGTTTGCGACCTGCGAGGTCATCGCATTGAAGTCGGCCGTGTAGATGGCGCGCTGGTTGGCGCTGATCGATCCGTCGGCGAGCTGCGTGATCTTGGCCTGCAGGTTGCCGATCAGGTTCGAGATGTTGGTGAGCGCTGCCTGCGTGACGGAGCCCAGGCCCACGCCGTTGGCGAGCGAGGCCTGCACGGCCTGATAGGCCTGCAGGTTGCCGCGAATGCCTTGCGCAACCGAAAAGGTCGAGGCGTCGTCGGCCGCATCGGCGACGCGATAGCCCGTCTGCACCTGCTTCGAAGCGACGTTGAGATTTGCTTGCGTCGTGCGCAGCGAGGCCAATGCCACCATCGCGCCGACATTTGTGTTAATCGAATTCGACATAATCATATCCTCGGTTTTGGAGGGACAATCCTAACGTTCTGCTAGGCTTACATGGTGAGCGTAGAAACCGTCGCCGTAACTTTCTTTCCGAAACGATCGCATCGCTTGAATGGCGACTCGAACCGATAGTACCGAGCCCGCATAGTATGGGGCATGTTGGCCCGTTTAGGCAAAAACAGCCGTTTGGTGGTTGCCTTAGCGGAACAGGCCGAGGAGAACCGAGGGCTGCTGGTTGGCGATCGACAGCGACTGGATGCCGAGCTGCTGGCGAACCTTCAGAGCCTGCACCGAAGCCGAGGCCTTGCCGATGTCGGCATCGACGATGGCGCCGAGACCGGTCGTGGTTGCGTCCACGATCGAGTTCACGAAGCTCGACTGC
>JADCGL010000011.1 GCA_020248985.1 Telmatospirillum sp.
ACGAAGCCGCACGGCTCGATCACGTCCACGCCCACGCCCAGACAAGCGCCCAAGCGCAGGATCGTGCCGACATTGGGCGCGATATCGGGCTCGAACAGGGCGATGCGCACAAGCGGCCGGGGCGGGGCCAAAGATGAGGCCAAAGGCGGGGGCTGGGCTGGCGTCACAGGGCCTTCACAAAAAACAGCGTTTGGAACTTTGCATCCGCCGCAAACTGGACTATACCCGCCCGGCGCCGTGGGGTCTCCAAGGCTGCGACATTGCGTCGCACGCCGCCGCGACATGGGACTGTACGGCGATTGCGCACTAGCATATTTGTTGGGCGCGTGTCGCACCGTTCGCGGCACGCATGCCCGGTCAACCAAAAGGGTTCCCTCGCGATGGCTCAGTCCGGTTCCCCCGCAGTTTCCGCCGACGGTACGCGCAAACATCCCGACGGCTCGACGCGACGCGATTTCCTCTATCTCGCCACCACCGCCTTCGGCGCCACGGGTGCCGCTTTGACCGGCTGGGCCTTCATCGATTCGATGAACCCGTCGGCCGACGTGCTGGCGCTGGCCTCGACCGAGGTCAATCTCGCGGCCGTGCAGCCCGGCATGGCGATTACGGTCACGTGGCGCGGCAAGCCGGTGTTCGTGCGCAGCCGCACGCCCGAAGAAATCGCCAAGGCCAAGGAAGACGACACGGCCGGCCTCCCCGATCCGCAGCCCGACGCCAAGCGCGTGCAGAAGCCCGAGTGGCTCGTTCTGCTCGGCGTGTGCACGCATCTGGGCTGCGTGCCGCTCGGCCAGAAGCCGACCGACGCGCGCGGCGACTACGGCGGCTGGTTCTGCCCGTGCCACGGCTCGCACTACGACACGTCGGGCCGCATCCGCAAGGGACCGGCCCCGAAGAATCTCGAAGTGCCGCCCTACGCTTTCACGAACGACAAAACGATCAAGATCGGTTGAGGCAGCAAGCCATGGCCAAATACGACTACGTCCCGTCGGCGTTTCGCTCGAATCCCATCGTCAAGTGGGTCGACCACCGCCTGCCGATTTTCGAGCTGATCGACGAGCAGCTCATCAAGTATCCGGCCCCGCGCAACCTGAACTACATGTGGAATTTCGGATCGCTCGCGGGCATCTGCCTCGTGATCATGATCGTGTCGGGCATTTTCCTCGCCATGAACTACCAGGCCTCGACGCTGCACGCGTTCGACTCGGTCGAGCGCATCATGCGCGACGTGAACTACGGCTGGCTCATCCGCTACATCCACATGAACGGCGCCTCGATGTTCTTCATCGTGGTCTACATCCACATCATCCGCGGCTTCTACTACGGCTCCTACAAGGCGCCGCGCGAGATCTTGTGGTGGCTCGGCATCGTCATCTTCCTGCTGATGATGGCGACCGCGTTCATGGGCTACGTTCTGCCCTGGGGCCAGATGAGCTTCTGGGGCGCCACCGTCATCACGAACCTGTTCTCGGCCATTCCGGTCGTCGGCCAGGCGATCGTCACGTGGCTGTGGGGCGGCTTTTCGGTCGACAACCCGACGCTGAACCGCTTCTTCGCGCTCCACTATCTGATGCCGTTCGTGATCGCGGGCGTGGTGCTCTTGCATCTGTGGGCGCTGCATGTGCACGGCTCGAACAACCCGCTCGGCATCGACGCCAAGGGCCCGCAGGACAAGGTCCCGTTCCACCCGTACTACACCGTCAAGGACGCGCTCGGCCTCGGCGTGTTCCTGATCGTGTTCGCGTATTTCGTGTTCTTCAACCCGTACATGCTGGGCCACCCGGACAACTGGATCCCGGCCAACCCGCTCGTCACGCCCGCGCACATCGTGCCGGAATGGTACTTCCTGCCGTTCTACGCGATCCTGCGTGCGGTGCCCGACAAGCTCGGCGGCGTGCTCTTGATGTTCGGGTCGATCGCGATCCTGTTCCTGCTGCCCTGGCTCGACACGAGCCGCGTGCGCTCGGCCAAGTTCCGTCCGGCCTACCGCCTGTTCTTCTGGCTGTTCATCGCCGTGTGCTTCGTGCTGGGCTGGGCCGGCGGGCAGCCGGCGGAAGGCCCGGCGCTGCTGATCGGGCGCATCGCGACCATCCTCTATTTCGCGCATTTCCTGGTCTTCCTGCCGCTGCTGGGATGGTTCGAAAAGCCGCTGCCTTTGCCGAGCTCGATCGCCGAGCCGGTGCTGGGCGGGGGCAAGATGGCGGCGGCTGCTGCGATGGAGAAAGCCTGATGCGTTTCGTGAAGTTCCTCGCCGTTGCGGCCGTGCTGGCCGTGTCTTCGGCTCCGGCCATGGCGGCCGAAGTTCTGGTGCCGCCCAAGCAGAAATGGGCGCATGACGGCTTCTTCGGTACGTTCGACCGCGCGTCGCTGCAGCGCGGCTTCCAGGTCTACAAGGAAGTCTGCTCGGCCTGCCACGCGATGAAGCAGATGCGCTACCGCAACCTGGCCGGCATCGGCCTGTCGGAAGCCGAAATCGCGGCGATCGCGGCCGAATACGAAACGACCGACGGCCCGAACGACGAAGGCGAAATGTTCCAGCGCCCGTCGCGCGCCTCGGACCGTTTCAAGTCGCCGTTCGCCAACGAGCTCGCGGCGCGCGCGGTCAACAACGGCGCCTATCCGCTCGACCTGTCGCTGATCGCCAAGAACCGTGTGGGCGGCGAAAACTACGTCTACGCGCTGATGACCGGCTACGCCGATCCGCCGGCCGACATGAAGATCGCCGACGGCATGAACTACAACAAATGGTTCCCGGGCCATCAGATCGCGATGGCGCAGCCGATCCAGCCCGACGGCGTGCAGTATGCCGACGGCACGCCCGCCACGGTCGAGCAGATGTCGAAGGACGTCGCGACGTTCCTCGCCTTCGCCGCTTCGCCGCATCTCGAGGCGCGCAACTCGCTGGGCGTGAAGGTGATGCTGTTCCTGTTCATCTTCACCGGCCTTCTCTACGCGACCAAGCGCAAGATCTGGAAAAACCTGCACTGAGGTTTTCCGCGATAGGAGAACGACAAAAGGCCGGCCCCTCGGGACCGGCCTTTTCTTTTGGGCGATTCCGCGATATATATCGTATATATTGAGGTGTCCGATGCCCTTGATCTTCGACAACCCGGTGCTTGAGAGCTGCGTTCGGAAGCTCGCCCAGGAGCAGGGCGAGACGTTGACTCAGGCCGTTTTGACGGCCGTACAGGAGCGCCAGGCGCGCCTGCGCAAGCCCAAATACACGCCCGAAGAGCGCGCCGTTCTGGTGCGCGAGATCATGGCGCGCGGGCGCAACCGGCCGATCCTCGACAACCGCACGCCCGATGAAATCATCGGTTACAACGAATACGGCGTGCCGGAGTGATCGTCGTCGATAGTTCGGCGCTGGTCGCGATCGTGTTTTCGGAGCCCGACGCCGAAGTTTTCGCCGCAAAGCTCGACGCCTCGTCGCACAATTCCATGTCGGCCGCGACGCTTCTTGAATCGTCGATCGTGGTCGCCCGCGCGCAAGGCAGCGAAGCGCTTGCCGACCTTGATGAACTCGTGAAGCTCTACGAAATCGAAATCGTGCCGTTCGACGAAGCGCAAGCTTCCGTCGCGCGCGAAGCTTTCTTGCGCTTCGGCAAGGGGCGGCACAAGGCGGGTCTCAATTTCGGCGATTGCATGTCCTACGCGCTCGCCAAATCGCGCAAGGCCAAGCTGCTGTGCAAGGGTGCCGATTTCGCGGCGACGGACGCGAGCTTGGCCTAGCCCGGCGGCCTCTCAGATCGATGCGACGAAGCGTTCGAGCTTGCCCAGCGTTTCTTGCCCGAGTTCCACCGCACCGAACCCCTTCGCCGTCTGGAACTCGGCCGCCGTGCTGAACACCATGCCGAGCGTCACTGTCGTGGCACCATCCCGCTCTTCGAACGACGCCCACGCGTCGGCATGTTTGGGGCCGTTTTCGCCCCAAAGCAGCGTGTAGCCGATCCGCATTTCGGGCTGGACCGTGTGGTAGCGGTGATGGTTCGGGTAGACCGTTCCGTCGGGTCCGATCATGTCGAACACCCACTCGCCGCCCGTCCGCAAGTCGATCCGCGTGGTTCGGCACGAAAAACCTTCCGGCCCCCACCATTGCGGCAGCGTCCGTTCGTTCATCCAAGCGTCCCAGACTTTGTTGCGCGGCGCCTTGATCGTGCGTTGCAGAACCATCGTCCGCGCGGCGACGCCTGCGAGATTGTCGAGCCCCGCGCCGAAGCCCTGCCGGTAGCCGTCCGCCATGTCGGCGGCCAGCGACGAGAGCTGCACCGTCACGACCAGGCGGCTGCGTTCGCCGTCGCCGGAAAAATCCGCCGTCACGAGCGCTGCCGATTGCGGCACGCCTTCGATGGAGACCAACTCGCAATTCACGCTTTGCCGCACGGGCTGCAACACAAGCCAGCCGCACTCGCAGCGAATGTCGGGATGGCCTTGCGTCTTGCAGAGCGAAACTTCGCGCTCGCCCACTTTGGTCGCGGTCTCGATAAATTCCACGACGACCGCAGGCGAGGGGGCCGCCCAGATCGCGCGTGCGGCCGGTGCCGTCCAGGCTTCCCACAGCGCCGATGCGGCTGCGGCGACGTCGCGCTCGAAGGTCAATGTGGCAAAGCGGCTTTTGCCGTTTCGATCGTCGCGTTGCGTCATTTTTCGGGTTCCTTCGTCGCGTTCGTCACAAAAGCTTCCAGCCGATCAAGCCGCGCTTCCCACGCAGCACGGCGTTCGTCGAGCCATGTCTGCGCGGGCGCCAACGCTGCGGGCACGAGCGCGCAGGTCCGCGTGCGCCCGTCCTTCGATGTAGACAACAGCCCGGCCTCTTCCAGCACGGCGAGGTGGCGCATCACCGTGGGCAGCCGCAAGCCGGTTGGCCCGGCAAGGTCCGTCACGCGTGCGGGCGCTTCGGCAAGCCGGGCCAGGATCGCGCGCCGCGTCGGATCGGCGAGGGCATGAAAAAGAAGGGAGAGATTGGGCGAATAGTTAGACATATAGCTAACTATATTGCTCTGCAATGCCGAGGCAAGAAAATACTTAGCTGTAGAGCTAAGTTTTCGGCGCTTAACCCGGCGGTTCGACCAGGCGCGCGACGAGTTTGCGCACGAGCGGCAGGATCACCAGCACGCAAGGAAAGGCCACGACGAAGCTCGTGGCCCAAGCGGCGGCGATGCGCAGCACGATGTCGTCGGCAAGGCCCACGGCCTTCACGGTCGCGATCGACGACACGATCAGCGTCATGAACAGCGCCAGGAAAAACGGAACCAGCACCGCGTGCGCGCGATGCGGCAGGCGCCAGCCGCGTGTTTTGGGGGCTGGTTGGTTTTGGGTGCTTCCGGTCATGCGCGAGAGATAGAGCAGATTTCACGCCAATAAAGCGGAAAAGGCCACTGCGCGGCGGACTTGCAAAAGCGATGCAGCAATTATAGGATTATTATACGATGAATCTGCTACGGAGCATAGAATGGAAAATACACCTATAAGTGCCGATCGTCAAAAAAGTTCATATAATGTTTCGAATGGCGCTGGCTTGCGCAGCTTAGGCCTCGGCTTGCCGGAACCGGACCTGAGCGAAACGGCGCCGCGCGATGTGCCGGAATTGTCGGCGGCGGCAACGCCCGACCGGCGGCTGCGGCGCGGGCCCCGGCGGCGTATCGATTGGGGCGAGGCGGCAGCTTTGCTGGCCGACGGCGTGCCGACGATCGAGGTGGCACACTATGTCGGCTGCTCGCGCCAGCATATTTGGCGCATTCTGCGCTCGTCGAACGCGATGCGCGTGCGCCTCGGCGAGGAGCGGGCGCGCGTTGCCGCCGAATGCGGTGCGCAGGTCGAAGGCTTGCGCCGGCCGATCGCCATGCTGCTCGAACGCGAAGTGCTGAGCGGCAATGTGCGCGTGGCGATGTGGCTTGCCGACCGTTTGGGCCTTGCCGCGCACGGTCTGCCGGGCCGCAAATTGCCGCCGCTGCCGCCCGAGATGAAAAGCGACCCGATCGATCCGTGGGCGCCCTATTTCGACGAGGCGCTCGATCCGCCGGTCGAAGCCTCGCCGGCCGAAGCCCCGCCGGAAGCCCCAGCCCCGGAAACGCCCGTAACCCAAACGCGCGCCGAGGCGACATCTGAGAAGAATCAAGCCGATAAACCGGCGACGGTCGCCTTTGGCAACGCATCGTCGCCTATTTCCAAACCGCCCAAATCGGCTAAAAGGAACGCGGTTTCTGCCGCCCCGTCCAAACCCCCACCCGTATCCGGAGCCCGCACGCGATGAGCACCCATCCTTCTCCCGGCACGCCGCCCAAACTGGGCGTCATCGGCGGCTCGGGCGTCTACGACATACCGGGGCTTGCGAATATCCGTTGGCAGGCGTTCGACACGCCATGGGGCAAGCCGTCCGACGAGCTCATGTTCGGCGAGCTCGACGGCCAGCCGATCGTGTTTTTGCCGCGCCATGGCCGCGGCCATAAAACGGCCCCCAGCGATCTCAATTTCCGCGCCAATATCTCGGCGCTGAAACAGGCGGGTGTCACGGAAATCGTGTCGGTCTCGGCCGTAGGCTCGCTCAAAGCCGAATTGCCGCCGGGCCACTTCGTCATCGTCGACCAATTCATCGACCGCACCTTTGCGCGCCAGAAAAGCTTTTTCGGCACGGGCCTTGTGGCGCACGTGTCGATGGCGCATCCGGTGTGTTCGCGGCTCGGCGACCATCTCGAAGCGGCCGCCAAAACCATCGGCCTGCCGCACACGCGCGGCGGCACCTACATGGTCATGGAAGGCCCGCAATTTTCGTCGAAGGCCGAAAGCGAGCTCTATCGCAGCTGGGGCTGTTCGGTGATCGGCATGACGAACATGCCCGAAGCCAAACTCGCGCGCGAAGCCGAGCTTTGCTACGCCACCGTCGCGATGGTCACGGACTACGATTGCTGGCATCCGGACCACGACCACGTCACGGTCGATGCGGTCATCAAAGTGCTGCTTGAAAACGCCGACAAGGCGCGTGCACTCGTGAAGGCCGTGGCTCCGCGCCTCACGAGCCGCACCGACGCCTGCCATGCGGGCTGCCATACGTCGCTCGAAGCCGCCCTCATCACGGGGCCCGCCCACCGCGACCCCGCGATGGTCGAAAAGCTCGCAATCGTGGCGGGCCGCGTTCTCAAGAAGCAGGGCTGAGCCATTATGAAAAATCTCTACAGCCAAGCCGATGCCCAAGCCGCCATCGCCAAATACGGTGCGCAAGGCTGGAACGAAGACATTGCGCTCAAGACCTACACCACGCGCCTGATCGGCCAGGTGCCCGAGCTTGTGCTGCACGGCGGCGGCAACAGCTCGGTCAAAACGCGCCTCAAAGACACGCTCGGCGAAGAGGTCGAAGTGCTGTGCGTGAAGGGCTCGGGCTGGGACATGGGCACCATCGAGCCGCCGGGCCTGCCGGCTGTGCGGCTTGCGCCGTTGCGCAAGCTCACCAAGCTCGACCGGCTGTCGGACGAAGACATGGTCAATTTCCAGCGCCTCAATCTGCTGGATTCGAACGCGCCGAACCCGTCGGTCGAAACGCTCTTCCACGCGTTCCTGCCGGCCAAATTCATCGACCATACGCATGCCAACGCCGTGCTCGGCGTGTCGGACCATGCCAACGGCATGGATCTGCTGCGCGAGGTCTATGGCGAGCGCGCCCCCATCGTCGATTACGTGATGCCGGGCTTCGATCTCGCCAAGCGTGCGGGCGAAGTGGCGGCCGCGCACCCGAAGGCCGACGGGCTTGTGCTGCACAAGCACGGCATTTTCGCGTGGGGTGCCACGGCGCAGGAATCCTACGACCGCATGATCGAGCTTGTGAGCCTCACCGAAGCACGGCTCGCCAAGGCGGGGCGCAAGGTTTTTGCGGCTGCCCCGCTGCCGGCCAAGCTTGCCAGTGCGGCCGAAATCGCGCCGCTCATTCGCGGCGTTCTGGCGCTGCCGTCGGGCGACGGGCGCTACAAGCGCTTCGTGCTCGATTTGCGCACGAGCCCGGCCGTGATGAATTTCGTGAACGGGGCGGAAGTGAACCGCTATGCGCGCGCCGGCGTCATCACGCCCGACCATGTGATCCGCACCAAAGGCAAGCCGATGGTCGTCGCGGCCCCGGCAGCAGGTGCGCTCGACGCGTTCGCCGAAAGCTTGCGCGCTGCGCGGGCGGCCTACGATGCCGAATACCGCGCCTATTTCGAGGCGCACAACAAGCGCGTCGGCGGCATCAAGAAGATCCTCGACACGAGCCCGCGCGTGGTGCTCGTCCCCGGCATCGGGGCGTTCTGCGCGGGTGCGACGGCGAAGGACGCCAAGATCGCGGGCGATCTCATCGAAAATGCCGCCGCCACGATCGCGGATGCCGAAGCGCTGGGCACGTTCGAGAGCGTGTCCGAGGCCGACCTGTTCGACGTCGAATATTGGTCGCTCGAACAGGCCAAGCTCGGCAAGGCGGCCGAAAAGCGCCTGCAGCGCCATGTGGCGCTGGTCACCGGCGGGGCGTCGGGCATCGGGCTTGCGAGTGCGGCGGCGTTTGCGGCCGAGGGCTGCGAGATCGTGATCCTCGACCGCGACGGCGCATCGGCGCAGGCGGCCGCGCGCAAATTCGGCGGCTTGGGTTTGGCCTGCGACGTGACGCAGCCCGGCGATGTGCGTTCGGCCTTCGATGCGGCCGTGGCGCGCTTCGGCGGCGTGGACATCGTCGTGTCGAACGCCGGGGCCGCGTGGCAGGGCAAGATCGGCGAGGTCGACGAGAAGACCTTGCGCGACAGTTTCGAGCTCAATTTTTTCGCGCACCAGCATGTGGCGCAGAACGCCGTGCGCGTGATGAAGGCGCAAGGAACGGGCGGCACGCTGCTGTTCAACGTGTCGAAGCAGGCGGTCAATCCGGGCCCCGATTTCGGGCCCTACGGCCTGCCCAAAGCCTCGACGCTGTTCCTGCTGCGCCAATACGCGGTCGATTACGGCAGCCTCGGCATCCGCGCCAACGGCATCAATGCCGACCGCGTGCGCACGGGCCTGCTGACCGACGCGATGATCGCAAGCCGCTCGAAAGCGCGCGGGCTTTCCGAGCGCGACTATATGGGCGGCAATCTTTTGGGCCGCGAAGTGACGGCCGAGGACGTGGCGCAGGCTTTCGTCTTCTTGGCCTTGGCCGAGAAGACGACGGGCGCGATCCTGACGGTCGACGGCGGCAACATCGCCGCGGCGTTGCGCTAGGCGCGGCGATGATCGGCCCCCTTCGCGGCATCGACCACGCGATCGTCGGCACCGACGATCTCGAAGCCGCGCGCCGTTTGTGGCAGCGCCTGGGCTTCACGTTGAGCCCGCGCGGCCGCCACAAAGGCTGGGGGACCGGCAATTACTGCGTCATGTTCGCGCACGACTATGTCGAGCTCTTGGGCCAGATCGATCCGGCCGGGTTCGACAACGGGCTTGCCGCGATGCTGTCCGCCGAAGGTCCCGGCCTGCTTGGCTTCGCGTGGGCCGCCGAGAAGGCCGCCGCGGCCGCCGAATGGTTGGGCTCGCGCGGCCTGCCGCACACGGTCAAGGATCTGTCGCGCTTCATCGAACTGCCGAGCGGCAATGTCGAGCCGCGTTTTGCGCTCGCCATGCCCGATGTGCCGTATCCGGGCGGGTTCAAGCCGTTCGTGACCGAGCATCTCTCGCGCGATCTCGTGTGGCGGCCGGAATGGCAGTCGCATCCCAACGAAGCGGTGGGCATCGAGAGCATCACCTGCGTGGTCGAAGCGCCGCTTGCGCTGCAGGCGCCTTTCGAGGCGGTCTTCGGGCTCGGCTCGGCCGTCGCGACCGACGACACGCTCGCCGTGCGCGGCGGGCGCGGCGGCGGATTTCTGATGTTCGTGACGGCCGCCGACATGACCTTCATGCATCCGGCCGTGGCCCCGGACGAGCCCGTGCGCAAAGGCTATGCGGGCCTCACCTTGCGCACGGCCAGCCTCGAAAAATGCGCCGAAGCGCTCAAGGCCGGCGGTATTGAATTCGACCGCGATCGCGGTGCCGCCATCCACGTGCCGCCCGAGCAGGCGGGCGGCGTGGCGCTCGCATTCACGCAAGCCTAGGCGGATGCGATGGCTTTCGAAACCTTCACGTTCCGCATTGCAACCGCAGGTTCAGCCGGCGTAGCGGCGCAGGAACTCGCGCGTGCGTTCGCGCGCTTTGTCGGACGAGGCTTTGTCGTAGCTGCCGCGCGCGTCGCACGAAAAACCGTGCCCGGCCGGATACACGAACAGGTCGGTGTCGGGCTGCATGCGGCCGATCTTGTCGACGTCCGACATCGGGATCGACGCGTCGGTCTCGCCGAAATGGAACAGCACGGGGCAGCGCGGGGTTTCCTGCGCATGTTCGGCCACGCCGCCGCCGTAATAGCTGATCGCGGCGTTGATGCCGGTCACGCGCGTGGCGGCAAGCCAGGCAAGCGTGCCGCCCCAGCAATAGCCGATCACGGCCACTTTGAGGCAGCCCGCGCGCTGGAGTGCCGCCGCCGCCGCCGCAATGTCGTTGAGGGCTTTGGGGTAGGGCACTTTGGCGCGCACTTCGCGGCCCTTGGCGATGTCGTCTTCGGTGTAGCCAAGCTCGATGCCGGGCGTCACGCGGTCGAACAAAGCCGGGCACAAAGCCAGATAGCCATCGAACCCGAAACCGTCGGTGACTTTGCGCATATGGTCGTTGACGCCGAAAATCTCCTGCACGATCACGAGGCCCGCGCGCGGCTTGCCCGGCGGATCGGAACGCCATGCCTGGAAGCGGTGGCCGTCGGTGGCGGTCAGTTCGATCGGATGGCCCATCCATACCCTCGTGCGATGCGGAAAATGTCCGCGAACTATGGGGGTTGCCCCCCGAGTCGGGCAAGGGGCAGGGGGGCTTCAGGCTCTTTTTGCCGGAAACCGGATCGATGCGATGACGGCTTCGACCGTCGGGCGCAAAGCGTCGAAATAGTGGGTATCGACGGCGTGGAACAGCACCAGATAGAGCTGCCCTTCGACCTCGACCGCCACGCCGAGCGCTTTGCGGTCGGTTTCGAAGCCCCGCTGGGCCCCGGTCCCGAAGGTAAACTCGAAGCGCACGGCTTCGTGCCCGTCGATGCGGGCCGTCTCGACCCGCAGGGTTTCGAAATCGCTGGCCTTCTCGGCGAAGCCCAGCGTGCCCTGCACCAGCGTCACGAGGTCGCCGGGCGCCATGCCGGGGCTGAATTTGGGCATCTGTTCGGCCGTGGTGCTGCGCGCGTCAACCAGCGGTTTGCCCGCCGCCACGCCCGCCGCAATCACCAGCGCGTCCAGAAAGGGCCCGTGGCGCGTCCAGATTTCGGCCCACGGCGCGCGCGGTCCGGCGACCTGACGGTTCCATTGGCTGTCGAGCTGGACGGCCATCTTGCCGTGGACGTCGTAGGTGCCGGGTCCGATCGCCGCGTAGTGCTGGCAGGCGGCTGCGGCCAGGGCAAAGCCGACGAGCGCCAGAACGCGAAGGAATCGCCGAAGGGGATTGGCCATGTTCTATCCTGCAAGGCTGCGTCGCAAAAGATCGCGGTCGGGCGCATTGGGTGCGCGGCGAAGATATTCGTTCAGCAGATCGCGCGCCTCCGCCTCCTGCCCGAGCTTGCGGCGCAAGAGCCCGTAGGATCGCCAGGCATTCGCGGGCGCATGCGCGTCGCGGATGGCGCCGTCGAGCGCCGTCGCGGCGGCCTCGTCGTCGCCCGCTTTTGCGCGCAGCCGCAGCGCTTCGCCTTTTGCGTAGAGGGCAAGCCCGTCGCCGGGAAACTCGGCGAGCCACCGGTCGGCGATGACGAGGGTTGCCGCATGCACGCCCGTGCGGATCTGCTCTTCGAAGATGTATTCGCGTATTTCGGAAATGCCGTCGCGATAGCGCGCCGCCTGTTTCTCCCCGGGCGGAAGCTCGCCCGCACGGCGGCGCAAGGTCGTCGTGCGCTCCGCGTCGGACGGGTGGGTCGAAAAAAGCAGACTGTGTTCGCGCGGTAAACCGCGCGCCTCGAACTCCGCCGTGATGTTCTCCCAGTTCCGCGCCGCCTCGATCGGCGAAAGCCCGTGCTCGGCGAGCATGCGGATGCCGATTTCGTCGGCCTCGCGCTCGCCCTCGCGGTTGTAGCCGAAACTGCTCGCCGTCAGCAGGATGGTGTTGATGTCGGCAAGCTGGCCGGCGCCGACGGCGCCCAGCAGCATGGCCAAGGCCTGCCCGATGTCGGCATTCGTGCGCCGAACCGCGTGCCCCTCGCGGCTGTGGGCGCGCGTGTAGTGGCCGATCTCGTGGCCCAGCACGGCCGCCATTTGGGCTTCGTTGGTGCAGCGCACGAGCAGGCCGGTCCAGACCTGCATCATGCCGTTGGGGGCTTGGGTCGCGTTGAAGTCGGGCACGCGCACGATGTAGGTGCGAATGTCCGTCGCGAATTCGCCGGCCATGCGCTGCACGATGCCGCCGACATACGCGTTCACCTTGGCCTCGCGCACGCGGTAGCGCGAGGTCTGGATGCGCCGCTCCATGCGGTCCATGGTCTCGCGCATGCCCGCATCCGGGTCGGAATCCGTGCCGTGGCGCTGGCCCGGCTGGTTGCGCGGCGAAAGGTCGCTCTGGCCGCCGATGCCGGTCGCGAGGCGCGGACTGCCCGGATCCGTCGGCGTGCAGGCAAGCAGACCGCCCGCGCCGCACATGCAGAGCCCGCCCAGCAGGCCGCGCCGCGTCAGGCTCATTCGGGCAGCCCCGCCAGCAGGACCTCGACGGTTTCCATCGCCGCTTCGCGCGTGCGCAGATCGCCGGCACCGCGCAGCAGCCGGTTGAACCAGACGACCTGGCCCGTCTGCAGATCGACCAGCGACGCGAAGCCCGTCTGCGCGCCGCCTTGTATCGCGACGCCGAACACGGCCGCCGCGATCGCCTGCGCCATGACGCGCCCCGCCGTCGAATACGAGTCGCGCACATGAACGAACAGCGCATAGGTGGCCCCGGTTCCCTGGCCGAGCGCGCGCGCATCGGCGCCCAGGGTCCAGTCGAAGCTGCCGGCCTTGGTCGGCAGCGCCGCCGGACCTTGGTACTGGTGGAGCATGATCGATTGGCCGACCGCCGCGTGCAGCCGCAGCAGTTTTGCCGTCGCCTCGTCCGGCTCCTGGGTTTCGTCGAACACGGCCGAAACGGATTTTTTCTGCAAAGCCGCCCGCAGATTGGCCTTCATATGGTCGCGCGCCGCCAGCGTCCAGTCGCGCCGCGTCGTCGGATAGCCGCCGAAGGAAAGCTCCGCCAATTCGGCATCGACCGGCAAAACCAGGATTACGGCGTCTTTGCCGCCTTTGAATGCGGTGAAATCCTCGGCGCGGCGGTTGTTCGCAGCACAGGCACCGAGGGCAAGCGCGCACAGAACGAGGAGCAGTCGGCCCGGAGAAAACACGTGCATGTCGTGTTCTTTCTGCATGTCTGCGGTTGTTCCAAGAAAACATCCTGCAGTCGTGCAAAAACTGTCAAGTGCGCTCCGTCACAGGCAGCGAAATTTTTCGAACCTGCAGCCCGCAGGTTGTTTAGATCAAACGTTGAATCGGAACAGGAACACGTCGCCGTCGGCGGCCGTGTAGTCGCGGCCCTCGGTGCGCGCCTTGCCGGCTTCTTTGGCGCCGGCTTCGCCGCCCAGCGCCACATAATCGGCATAGGCGATGGTTTCGGCTGCGATGAAGCCGCGCTCGAAATCGCTGTGGATGGCCCCTGCCGCTTCGGGCGCCTTGGCGCCGGCGCGCACGGTCCACGCGCGCGCTTCCTTGGGTCCCACCGTGAAGAAAGTGAGCAGGCCCAGCAAGCCGTAGCCCGCCCGGATCACGCGCGTGAGCCCGGTCTCCGACAGGCCGAGTGTGGCCAGAAACTCCTGGCGTTCTTCGGCACTGGAAAGCTGCGATATCTCGGCTTCGATCGCGGCGGAAATCACCACGCTCGAAGCACCCTGGCGGGCCGCCATTTCGGCCACTTTGGCCGACAGCGAATTGCCTTTGTCCGCACTTTCCTCTTCGACGTTGCACACGTACAGCACGGGCTTGGCCGTCAGCAGTTGCAGTTGGCGCAAGGTCTCGCGCTGTTCGGCCGCCGGCACGAACGTGCGGGCGGGCTTGCCGGCGCGCAGGGCTTCGAGCACGGGCTCGATGATCTCGATCTGTGCCTTCGATTCTTTGTCGCCGCCTTTGGCTTTTTTCTGCAGATTGGGCAGGCGCTTTTCGAGGCTGTCCATGTCGGCCAGCATCAGCTCGGTTTCGACCGTCTCGGCGTCGCGGATCGGGTCGATCGAACCTTCGACATGCACGATGTCGCCGTTCTCGAAGCAGCGCAGCACGTGCGCGATCGCGTCCACTTCGCGGATATGGCCGAGGAACTGGTTGCCGAGGCCTTCGCCTTTGGAAGCGCCGCGCACGAGGCCCGCAATATCGACGAACTCAAGCTGCGTGGGCACCACGCGCTGCGACTTGCCGAGCGACGCGAGTTTGTCGAGGCGCGGATCGGGCACGGGGACGCGGCCCACATTGGGCTCGATCGTGCAGAACGGATAGTTCGCGGCCGCGGCCGCTGCCGTCGCCGTCAGCGCGTTGAACAGGGTCGATTTGCCGACATTCGGCAGGCCCACGATTCCGCAGCGAAAACCCATCGTTCTGTTCCTTCAAACCGGTTTGGGCGGTGCGGTGAGGCGCGCCACTTTGTTCAGAAATCCCGCTTCGTTGCCGTCGAGCAGCATCGCCGCACTGTCGGCAATGGCGCTCAGCAGCGGCTCGAGCCACAGCCGGTCGCCCTTGCCGAAATCGTGCAGCACATAGTCCGACACCAGCGCCTTGTCGCCCGGATGGCCGATGCCGATGCGCAGGCGCCGATAGTCCTTGGTGCCGAGATGGGCGTCGATCGAGCGCAGACCGTTGTGCCCGCCATGGCCGCCGCCCGATTTGGTGCGGATTTTGGCGGGCGGCAGGTCGAGCTCGTCATGCACCACCACGATCGAACCCGGCACGATCTTCAGAAAGCGGCTTGCCTCGCCGACCGAACGGCCGGAATCGTTCATGTAGGTGAGCGGCTTCAGCGCCACGGTGCGGTGGCCCGCAATGTCGCCCTCGGCCGTAATGCCGCCCAGGCGCTTTTTCCACGGGCCGAACTGCCATCGCGCCGCAACGGCATCGAGGGCAAGGAAACCGACATTGTGGCGGTTGTTCGCGTATTCGGGGCCCGGATTGCCAAGCCCGACAAGGAGCTTCATGGTCCGGGCCCCGAAACTTCGCGAAACGGCGCTGCCTTACTTCTTGGCAGCCGGCTTGGCGGCCGCAGCGGCGGGTGCCGCCTTGGCGTCGCCGGCCTTGGCCCCGGCCGCAGCGGCGGGTGCCGCCTTGCCGTCGGCCGCGGGGGCTGCGGCTGCCGCAACGGTTTCGGTCTTCTCTTCGACCTTCGACACGCTGGGGGCGCGCAGAGCCACGACCGTGAAGTTGCGCGCGATGGTGGGCTTCACGCCCTCGGGCAGCTTGATCGCTTCGATGTGGATCGAATCGCCGATGTCGAGACCGGCCATGTCGATCACGATGCGCGAGGGAATGTTGCCCGGCATCGCCCACACTTCGACCGCGTGGCGCACGAGGTTCACCACGCCGCCGCGCTTCACGCCCGGCGACTTTTCCAGGTTCTCGAGCTTGACCGGCACTTCGACGCGCACGCGCGTGGATTCACCCACGCGCTGGAAGTCGACATGCTCGGGCTTGTCGTTCACCGGGTGGAACTGGATGTCGCGCGGCAGCACGCGGTGCGCTTTGCCGTCGACTTCCACGTCGTAAAGACGGGTGAAGAACCCGGCCTTGGACGCTTCGCGCATGACGTCGCGCGGATCGAGCGAGATCATCACGGGGGCTGTTTTGTCGCCGTAGATGACGGCCGGCACGCGGCCCTCACGACGGACGGCGCGGGCGGCCCCTTTCCCAGCCCGCTGTCTCGCGGTGGCCGCGAGCTTGATTGCAGTCGACATACTCTACTCTCCTCTACCAGGGTTCCGACGCCGGCCTCCAGGGGTGCCGCAACGTCGGTCGTCGCCGGTTTCGCTTCTGCTCTAGTCGAACAGGCTCGAAACCGAACGTTCTTCGCTGATGCGTTTCATCGCCTCGGCCAGCAAGGGGGCGATCGCGACTTGGCGGATATTGCCGGCGGCCTTCACGGCTTCCGTCGCCAGGATGGAATCGGTCAGCACGAGTTCTTTGAGGGGCGAGGCCGTCACGCGTGCCACGGCCGCACCCGACAGCACGCCGTGCACCACATAGGCCCACACTTCCTTCGCACCCTCGTCCATCAGCGCCACGGCCGCATTGCACAGCGTGCCCGCACTGTCGACGATGTCGTCCACGAGCACGCAAGTGCGGCCTTTGACGTCGCCGATGATGTTCATGACTTCCGACACGCCCGCGCGCTCGCGGCGCTTGTCGATGATCGCAAGATCGGCCTCGACGCGCTTGGCAATGGCGCGCGCGCGAACCACGCCGCCCACGTCCGGGCTCACCATCACCACGTCCGCGCCCTTGAAGCGGTCGCGCATGTCTTTGACGAAAGTGGGGGCGGTGAACAGATTGTCGAGCGGGATGTCGAAGAAGCCTTGGATCTGGCCGGCGTGCAGATCGACCGTCACCACGCGGTCGGCACCGGCGGTGGTGATAAGGTTCGCCACGAGCTTGGCCGAGATCGGCGTGCGCGGGCCCGATTTGCGGTCCTGGCGCGCATAGCCGTAGTAGGGCAGCACGGCCGTGATGCGGCGCGCGGAACCGCGCCGCAGCGCATCGATCGACACCAGCAATTCCATCAGATGGTCGTTGGCGGGGAAGCTCGTCGACTGCACGACGAACACGTCTTCGCCGCGCACGTTTTCGAGGATCTCGACGAACACTTCCTGGTCGGCGAAGCGCCGGATATTCGCCTTGGTCAGCGGAATATCCAGATATTCGGCGACGGCTTCGGCCAAGACCCGGTTGGAATTGCAGGCGAGAATTTTCATCGTGCCGATCCGTCGCGCGCGCGCGTGCGCAAAGTCTTGAAAGCGATGCCAAAAACGACAAGCCCGCGCGGGTCGAAAACACCGTCCAGCGCGAGCGGCCGGGAAAATAACAGCGTCGTCCGGGTCTGTCTATGGCTCGTCGAACCGCCGTCAACTGGCGAGTTCGCGGGCCCGTTTGGCGGCGGCGGCAACAGCACGATCAAGGAGCGGGCCGAACCCGTCTTCGGCCATGAGCACGGCCAAGGCGGCGGCCGTCGTGCCGTTGGGCGAGGTCACGTTTTTGCGCAATTGTTCTGCCGATTCAGGGGCTTGGTGCAGCAACTCGCCGGCGCCCGCAACCGTGGCACGGGCCAGGCGTTGGGCCAAATCAGCGGGCAAGCCCGCTTTTGCACCTGCCTCTGCCAAAGCCTCGGCCAGCAAAAACACGTAGGCCGGGCCCGAGCCCGACACGGCCGTCACGGCATCGATCAGTGCTTCGTTTGCCACCCATTCGACGGCGCCGACGCTGCGCAGCAGGCGGTCGGCGAGGTTGCGTTGGGCGGGCGAAACCGCCGGGCTTGCGTAAGCGCCCGAAATGCCGCGCCCGACGGATGCCGGCGTGTTCGGCATTGCGCGCACGATCGCGATGCCGGAACCCAGATGCCGCTCGAAGGTCGCGATCGTGGTCCCTGCCGCGATCGACACGAACAACGCACCCGCATAACGCCGATAGGCGGGAGCGACGTCGTTCATCACTTGCGGCTTGGTCGCGAACACCACGACGTCCGGCTTGAAATCGGCCGGAATGGCCACGGCGTCGGCCACATGGCGCACGCGTGCATGCGCGGCGGCAGGGGCAGGGCCAGGCTCGACCGCCACAAACGGCCCAAGGCCGGCATCGGCGAGCCAGCCCTGCAGCATGGCGCCGCCCATCTTGCCGCAGCCCACGAGAAGGATTTTGGGATTTGTCATCGGTGCACCTCAGAAAAGCTTGCCGCCGTTGGGCACGGGCAGCGACGGGCCGATCAGCACGACGGCCCCATTCGCATCCGGGAAGCCCAGCGTCAGAACTTCGCTCATGAACGGGCCGATCTGGCGCGGCGGGAAATTCACGACGGCCGCGACCTGGCGGCCGACCAGTGTTTCGGGCGTGTAGTGCACGGTGATCTGCGCGGAACTTTTTTTGACGCCGATCTCGGGCCCGAAATCGATCTGCAGTTTGAAGGCGGGCTTGCGTGCCTGCGGGAAAGGTTCGGCCGCAACCACCGTTCCCACGCGAATATCCACGCGTTCGAAATCGGCAAATCCGATCTGGTCCATCGCACCGGTCTCCCCAACGAAAAAGGCCCCGCCGTTCCCGGCGGGGCCTGTCTCTTAGCACGAAGAAAAAGTTACTTCTTCTTCGCGATGACCGTCTTGATTTCGTCGAGGCTGTCGGCAACGCGCTGCTGCACGACTTCCATGGCGTCGGTCTGCGACTTCGCCACGAGCTCGGCCAGTTCGCGCATGTTCACGACCGCGCGCTGGAAGGCTTCCTTGACGATTTCGGTCTGCTTGGCGGCTTTCTCTTCGGGGCTGCCGGCAGCCATCACTTCGCGTGCGGCCGACGAAGCTTCTTCCATCATCGAGCGGAAGATTTCCGACTGGCGGCGGGCGATCGCCTGCAGGCTTTCGACCGCGAGCTGGTTAGCCTTGGCGAGCGCTTCGATGTTCTTGCGCTGCGTGGCAACCACGCCTTCCATGTCGACGGCGGCGAACTTGAATTCGCCCATCTGCTTCGTCATGTCGAATTTGGACATGTCGAACATCTTACCGAAGTCGAAATCGCCAAACGGCATCTTTGGGGTTCCCTTCATCATGGCGTTTTTCCTCTCGCAAGCAGGTGAAGTTTCACAGCTCGCAATCGGGCAAGCTTAAAGCTTGGGCAAAATGCCTCACGGAACCGGATACGTCAAGCAAATTTGTGCAGTGCAGCAGAGATCAGAGCGCCTTTTTTTAGGTCGGCGTGCTCTTCAAAAAGGCTGGAATATTCGATGTCCAGGACTCCAGACGTCCAAGCTGCTTGTCCAAATGTGCCATGGTCTTTGCTGCATCTGCACTATCGTCTTTGAGCCAAACACGCAGCGTGCACAAATAGACAGCAGCTAAGGCATTGATCTTTAAAGGCCCTATCAATCCTGTGGTCTTTACCCCCGCGGCATCACCCAGATACCGCATGCTGGCGACCAGGGCCGGACCCTGGCATAGGGTCGTTGCCGGATCGCGCGCCATCCCGTCGAGAATGCCCTGCACGGCATCGCGATAGGCGCCGAGCGCGTCGAAACGCCGCATCAGCAATTCGAAAAGCCGGTCTTTGACGGAGCCGTCCGCCTCGGCGGGCGTCGCGAGCATCGCGGCATCGATACGGCGCGAGAAGGCCGCCAGCAGGGTGGATTTGGAACGCACATGGCGCAGCATCTCGCCGAGCGTGAGCCCGGCCTCGGCGGCGATTTCGCCAAGAGCGATGTCCGTCCAGCGGCGCGTAGCTGCGAGGCGCAACGCCGCGTCGAGTGCGCGATCTTCGATGCTGGCCGCCATGTCGGCAGCGTCGGAATCGGGCGAGACCGCGTTTTTCGGTTTTGCGCGTTTGGCGGACATTGGCGTCCTCGGTTTGAAAAGAACAACAATAGAGGTAGGGCGCCGCTTGCCCGCCGTCAATTGGGGCCGTCAATCGGGACCCGTCACTCAGGCCCCAGCCGTGCGCGTTCGGCAATGTCGAGAATGCCTTCGGCTGAGGCGGCGGCGATTTCGAACGACAAATCCGACCATTGCCGCTCGATCGACACGCGCGGCACGTGATTTTGCATGTCGACGCGCCCGAGTTCGACGCCGTTTCTGTCCATCACGCGCCAGGCGATGGCCAAGCGGCGCGTCTCGGAACCAAGTTCGGCAATCGTGACCTCGCCCTCGACGGTGATCGTGTCGGCGCCCGGCGCATCGACCACGCGCAAGCCCGCACGGCCAAGCTGGAAGGCAAGATTGCGCGCCAAAGCGTTTGCGTCGTTGGCGGGGGCGCCCGTCACCTTGCCGACCAGAACCGCCGGCAGTCGGCGCGCGATCGCCGATTCGGGCTTCATCGCCAGAACGATCGCGCGCGCCAAGGGCTGCGCCAGAACGGCCCAGCCCGCGGGTTGCTCGGGATTGGGCGGAAACGCACCGCGGGATTCGCCGTCGAAGAGATTCGCGCCGTCTTGATCCACGAGGCTCGCCGCCAGTGCAAGGCCGCCCGGCGACGGCAAAGCCTGCAGATCGAGAACGAGGCTGTAGGGATTGCCGATGCGCGTATTGGCCGGGATGTCGGCCTCGCGCAGGGCTTGGGCAACCGCCTCGGCCACGGCGCGTCCCTGCACAAGCGGCAAACCGGCCGCCGGTGCGACGACCACGCCGCCATGGTCGGTGAGGCGCAGCAGCGGGTTCGGGGCCAGGGTTTTGTCGTCGGGCGCAAAAGGCCGCGGCACGGGTCCGCAGGCAACGCAAAGCAGTGCCAGCAGTGCCGCCGCTAGGCGAAACACGACACGACCAGACCCAAGATCAAGATCAGCAGGAAGAACAGCAGATGCGGCATGGCTCACGGCTCCAAGACGATCGCCGACAGGCCGCGCCCGTAATCCGGCTCGCCCTTCAGGCAGCTGCGACGATAGCTGAAAAACCGATCGGACTCGGCGCACGTATCGTTGCCGGTCGCTTCGACCTCCGCGATTCCGGCGGCTTCGAGCCGCGCGGCGATATAACCCGGCAGATCGAACATGAATTTGCCGGGCGCACGACCGGGTACGAAAAACCGCGACGCGGCCTTGTCCCGTGCCAGAAACGGTGCCGGGAATTCAGGCCCCACCTCGTAGCTTGGTTTGCCGATGCATGGGCCGATGCCGGCCACGATGCGAGCAGGGTCGGCGCCGAGCTTCGCCATTGCGGCGATCGTGGCTTCCAGAACGCCGCCCACGGCCCCTTTCCAGCCGGCATGGGCTGCCCCGATCACGCGCGCTTGCGCATCGCAGAACAGCACGGGCGCGCAGTCGGCGGCGAGGATCCCCAACACCACGCCCGGCGTTTTGCTTACGAACGCGTCGGCTTGTGGGCGCGCATCGGCGGGGAGCGGAGCTTCGAGTTCGACCACGTTCGATCCGTGCACCTGATAGAGCGTCGAGATCGCCGCCCCCGGCACATCGAGCATGGCGGCGGCGCGCGCGCGATTTTCGAGCACGGCTTCGGGCGCATCGCGCGAGCCGAGGCCGCAATTCAGCGACGCATAGATGCCGCTGCTCACGCCGCCGTGGCGCGAGAAAAAGGCGTGGCGCATGCCGTCTTGGCGGTTGAGCGTTCCCAGCGTGACCAGCGACATGTCAGATTTCAAGCTCGGCGGCGAAACCCGGCGGCGGTACTGAGCCTGCCGGAACGATGCTAACGACTTTGAACAACGTGCCCATTTCGCGCGGATCAAGCAAGCGCTGGCTCGCTTGCGCAAGTTCGCGCGCTAGGCGCGGTGCGGCCGACTTGAGCAAGCGCCCCAAGCGCACCGGCAGGCCGAGGCGCGTGAGAAAGGCCCCCTGGCCCACAATGCCGAAACTCGCCGCCCCGCCTTTGCGCGCGGCCGCCATCAAAACCGGAAAATCGACATGGGCGGTGAGATCGCATTCGCCCGGCGCTTCGAACACGTCGATAGGTTTGTGCTTGCGCAACGCTTGCAGCGTGTCGCCCCAGCCCGACACGGAAGTTCCGTAGTCGATCGCGAGGGCAGCCCCGCCTTGTTCGGCAATACGCGCACCCAACGCGCATCCGATCTTTTCGCCGGCTGGGCATGTTTCGACGATTGCCCCGTCGGGCGCTTGGGGTCGCGTGAAATCGACTTCGACCGCATCGCCATCGACGAAGCCGAGGCGGCCGTCCGGCAAGCCCACGCGGCGTTCGTGCCAAGCCGCACCGCGGCGCACATGCTGGCGCACCGGCAATGCGTCGAAGAACTCGTTGGCGACGACGAAGATCGGCGCGTCGTTTGGCACGTCGGCGAGATCGGCGTGCCAGTTCGGCGCATAGGCACCCAAGCGACGGCGCTGTTCGTCGCGCATCGGGACCGAGATGTCGACGAGATGCAAGCGGGCAGCCGCAAGGAAGGCGGGCAGCGCTTGGCCGGCGGCGCGCAGCGCATCTTGCATCAACACGCCGCGCCCGGGCCCCAGTTCGACGAGATTGAACCGCGTGGGCGCACCTTGCGCTTGCCATTGGTCGGCGAGCCACAGACCAACGAGTTCGCCGAATACCTGCGAGATTTCGGGTGCCGTCGTGAAGTCGCCTGCCGCGCCGATCGCGTTTGTGCGGCGGTAATAGCCGAATTCTTCGTCGGCGAGGCACGCGGCCATATAGGCATCGACCGGCAGCGGCCCGCATTCGGCGATGCGGGCCGCAAGCTTGCGCGCAAGCGCCGTCACGCGCGGCTGCGCGCCGTTGCGATCAGCCATGCCCCGGCCGCCATCATCGGCAGCGACAGCAGCATGCCCATCGTCAGCGGCCCCCACAGGAAGCCCAGATGCGCATCGGGCTCGCGAAACAATTCGCCGATGCAGCGCGCAACACCGTAGCCCGCAAGGAAAGCACCGGCGATTGCGCCGGGGCGGTTGCGCCATTTGGCGCTGTGCGTGAGCGCATAGAGCAGCAGCAGCAGGCACAGGCCTTCGAGCCCGGCTTGGTAGAGCTGGCTCGGATGGCGCGGCTCGGGCCCGCCGTGCGGGAACACCATGGCCCACGGCACGTCGGGTGCGGCACGGCCATAGAGCTCGCCATTGATGAAATTGGCGATGCGGCCGAAAAACAAACCGATAGGCACCACGGCCGTGACGAGATCGCCCACGCGGAAGAGATCGAGGGCGTTGCGGCGCGCAAACAGCACGATCGCCGCCACGACGCCGAGCAGGCCGCCATGGAAGCTCATGCCGCCGCGCCACAGCATCAAGGCTTCGAGCGGTTCGCCCAAATAATAGCCGGGCTTGTAGAACAGCACATAGCCCAAGCGCCCGCCCAAGATGATGCCGAGCGTGACCCAGACGACGAAATCGTCGAGCTGTTCGGTCGCCATCGCGCGCAGGCGCCCGGCATTCAGCGACGCCGCATAACGCCAGCCGCCGAGAATGCCCGCCACGTAGGCGAGCGCATACCAGCGCACGACGATGGGCCCCAGCTCGAGGGCGATCGGGTCGATGGCGGGAAAGGCGACCGCCATCTAGAGATAGGGGTCCGTAGCCGCAAGATGGTTGCGCACATAGCGGCGCACGCCCTCTTCAAGCTCGGTGAAAGGCTTCGTGTAGCCAGCCTGGCGCAGCCGCGTGGTGCTTGCTTCGGTCAGGTACTGGTATTTGTCGCGCATCGTTTCGGGCGTATCGCGCCAGGCGATGTTGGGCTCCGTGCCGGCTTCGCGATAGACGCAGGCCGCGAGATCGAGGAACGTGCGCGCCTTGCCGGTGCCGAGATTGAACAGGCCCGAGATCTGCGGATTGGCCTGCAGCCACAGCATCGCGTCGACCGTGTCGCCGACCCAGATGAAATCGCGCTTCTGTCCTCCGTCGGGCACGCCCGGCTTGTGCGAGCGGAACAGCTCGAACGGGGCCCCCTTGGCGGCATAGGGATAGATCTGATGCACGACCGAGCGCTGCGCGCCCTTATGGTATTCGTTGGGGCCGTAGACGTTGAAGAATTTGAGCCCGACATGTTGGCGCGGCCGCTTGGCTTTGGGATCGGCCAAGGTGGCTGCGATGCGCCGATCGACGAAATGTTTGGACCAGCCATAGGGATTGAGCGGGGCGAGCTTCGCAAGGGCAGCGGGCGAGGGATCGTCCACGAAGCCGAAGCGGCCGTCGCCGTAGGTGGCGGCCGACGAGGCGTAGATGAAAGGAACGCCGGCACCGCTACACCAATCCCACAGATCGAGCGTGGCGCGCACATTGCTGCGCACGATTTCGTCGACGTCGGTTTCGGTCGTGCTCGAATTGGCCCCCATATGGAAGATCGTTTCGATGCGGCCTTTGTTGGCCGCGAGAAACGCCGGCAAATCTTCCGGGCGCACGAGGTCGTGGAGATTGCGCTTGGCGATGTTGCGCCATTTGTCGCCGGTTCCCATGCGGTCCACGCACACGAGCGGGCTCGAAAGCCGTGCTTCGAGCCCTGCCAGAAGATTGGCGCCGATGAAACCCGCTCCGCCCGTGACGACGATCATGGAATGTCCGCTTGTTGCCCGAAGATGCCGTGGGGTTAGAAGGTGTCGGGGGGTTATAGGTGCTTGGCGCACGCCGTTGCAACAAGACGCATCTCGGGGCCATAATAGCGCCATGCAAACCGACAACCGAATCCTCGACGACCTCTCGCGCGCCGCCACCGGTGCCCTCTCCGCTTTCGGCGCCCTGCGCCAGGAAATCGACGCGCAAGCGCGTCTCGTGCTCGAACGTTGGCTGCAAAGCCAGAATCTCGTGGCGCGCGACGAATTCGAAGCCGTCAAGGAAATGGCCGCCAATGCGCGGCTCGAAAACGAACGATTGGCAAGCCAGATCGAAGCGCTTTCGGCCGAACTCAATAGGTTGAAGGCTGCTTCGCCCGCCGATACGGCTTCTTGATCCCGTCATATAGTGGCTGGCAGGGACGTCGCCCCCCATTATCTTGGGGGTAAATGCGAAATTTCATTGCTCCCTTGACTCGCGTTTGGCACGCTACCTCTTGTGTTCCCGCGTCGAGTCGCAACTTCCGGATCAAGCCGGGGGGCAATTCGGGCGGGAACGCGAGAAGCGTCAATTTCGCGTCCCAGTGGGAGCCCACGGCATGGCCGACGTCTCGGTGCACCAGACTTCCGAAAACGCCGTCAACCCGCTCGACATCATCGAAGAAATCGTGACCGCGAACGAATGGCCGTGCGAGCGCGCGGCCGACGAGGAGCTTGTCGCCCAAATTCCCGGCCGCTGGTGCGACTACCGCGTCTATTTCGCGTGGAACGAAGACATGAGTGCGCTGCATTTTTCCTGCGCGCTCGATCTGCGCTTGCCCAAGCATCGGCGCGGCGTGGTGACCGAATTGCTGGCGCTCGCCAACGAGCGGCTGTGGCTCGGCCATTTCGACCTGTCGGGCGAGGACGGGCTGCCGACCTTCCGCCATGCCGTGCCGTTGCGCGGCGCGCGCGGGGCGACGGTCGAGCAGATCGAAGATCTCGTCGATGTGGCGCTCACCGAGTGCGAGCGCTTCTATCCGGCGTTCCAGTACGTCGTGTGGGGCGGCAAGGACCCGGCCGAAGCCGTGGCCGCCGCCTGCATGGAGCCGATGGGCGAAGCTTGAGGCGTTTCGTTCGGCGTCAGCCGAACGGATTGAGCTTCTTCAAAAACGCCGACATTTTGTGTCGACCTTCTTCGCGCTCCTTGGTCGCTTGGTCGACTATCCAGTTCATCTGCAGCACGTGGCGCGGGCCTTCGTAGCTCGCATGGCCGTGCCACGCGTCGCGCGTGCATTTGAAGGCCAGCATCGTGCCGTCCACCGGCGAAATCTCGGTCGTGTAGTTCTCGAGGCTTTCAGGCCCGCGCAGCAGGCGCAGGCGCCCGCCCTGGTCCTGCCAGCCGCCGGTCGGCTTGTTCAGATACAGCAGCACGGTCACGACTTTGGTTTTCGAATCCGTGTGGATCTGCCCGTCGCGCGCGCGGCAACGGTCGCGGAACGTGATCATGGTCGGCAGGCCCGAAAGATCGAGATCGAGCTTCGCCGAAATCGCTTCGCGGAATGAATCGCTTTCAAGCGCCGCCACAAGATCCTGTGCCGCCGGCTTCAGGCTCAAGGACGACGTGGGGAAAGCGCCCGGCTTGCCGATCTGCGGCCAGTCGCGATCGATACGATCAACCGCCGGGCCACGCACGAAATTCGGCACGACCACATGCAGGAACGGATCGCGCGAGGCAGGTGTCGCCGAGAGGGCCGCAAAATCGAACAAGGTTTCGGCGGCGGTCGGGACCAAGGCAGCGGTCATGGGGTTCAATCCAGTTTGAATCCGATGGTCCGAATATAGGCCCCGAAATCGCCGCGTTCCAGGCTTGCATATTGGCGCGCTTTGTCCTCGCTCCAGCCATAGGCGGGGGCCTCGCCGAAACGCGCTATATCGCGCTGTGCGGCAAATGGCCGCGTGCGATTGCGGCGCGCATCGTACGCGTCGATTGCGGCATCGAGATCGCCCTCGTCGTAGCGGTCGGCATGCACGCGCAAGGACGTCGGCAGGCGCGGCGAAATGCGCGCGGCCTCGCGCGGCCAGCCCACGCAAAGCCCGGCGACCGGAAACACGCGTGCCGGCAAACCGAGCAAGCTCGACACGTCGGCCGCCCGGTTGCGGATGGCCGAGATCGGGCACGTGCCGAGCCCGACGAGATCGGCCGCCGCCACGAACTGCGCGAGCGCAATGCCGGCATCGACGGCGGCGTTGAACATCGCGTCGAGATGGTCGTTGGCGAATTCGTGGCCCTGGCGCTCGTGCACGCGGATCTGGCGCCGGTTGTTGGCGCAGAAGATCAAAAACACGGGTGCCGCCGCCACCCACGGATTGCCGCTGCAATAGCCCGCGAGTGTCGCGCGCAGGATCGGATCCTCGACCGCGACGATATCGGCCTGCTGCAGGTCGGATTTGCTGGGGGCGGCAAGGGCGATCGCGCACAGCAGGCGCACGAGGGCGGGATCCACATGTGCATCCGAATAGCTGCGTACCGAGCCGCGCTCGGCCATGGGGGCGAGGGCGGCGACGTTGGGCGTGTTGGGGATCGCGAAATTTTCGCCGAAGCGCTCGGCAAGGGCGGCGGCAAGGCGTGTGCGGGAATCGCTCATGGAGCCGAGCCTAGCAGACCCTCGCCTCCCAGCGGCCAAAAAGAGAAAACAGGCCTCGAATCTGGGAATATTGTATTGGTGCTGCCGCAAGCCTTGCAAAAGCGTCGGGGCCAAGCTTCACTCCCGCGCGCCTCCGGTTTAGGACATTTCAATGACGTTCGATTCGCTGCTCAAAACGCCGCTCCAGGTCGTCAATATCGGGCTCGAAAGCTTCGCCCGTGATTTGGCGGCCGCCGACATTCCGGTCGTCGATCTGGATTGGCAGCCGCCCGCCCGCGGCGATGCCGGGCTCGCCCGCCTGCTCGCCAAGCTCGACGGCGTGCCCGCCATCGAAGCCGCCAACGCCGAAGCGCTGAAGCGCCTGCTTGCCGCCGATCCGATGCTGATCGATGTGCAGGTCGCCGGCGACGTGTTGACCGGTCTTGAAGACCGCATGATCGGCCATGCGGGCCCTCCCATCGCGTGGGAGCAAATGTGCGGGCCGCTGCGCGGCGCCATCCAGGGTGCGATCGTGCTCGAAGGCTGGGCGCCGGATCTTGAAACCGCCGACAAACTTGCGGCCTCGGGCGGCATCAAATTCGTGCCGAACCATCATCTGGGTGCGGTCGGGCCGATGACCGGCATGATCACGCGCTCGATGCCGGTCCTGGTCGTCGAAAACCGCACCTACGGCAACCGCGCCTACTGCACGCTGAACGAAGGACTTGGCAAGGTCATGCGCTTCGGCGGCAACGATGCCGACGTCTTGAAGCGCCTGCGCTGGCTCGGCAGCGACCTCGCCCCCGCTTTGGCGGCTGCCTTGCGCGCGTCGGGCGGGCTCGGCCTCAAAAACATCATCGCGCGCGGCCTCACGATGGGCGACGAGATGCACCAGCGCAACGTCGCCTGCACGAGCCTGTTCGTGCGCGCGATGGCGCCGCATTTGGCGCGCGCCATCTCCGATCCCGCCAAGCTTGCGGGCGTGTTTGAGTTCATCGGCGGCAACGACCAGTTTTTCTTGAACGTCGCGATGGCGATGGGCAAGGCGATCGCCGATCCCGCCAAGGGCATTGCGAATGCCACACTCGTGACTGCCATGTGCCGCAACGGCACCGAGTTCGGCATTCGCGTGGCCGCGACCGGCGAGCGGTGGTTCACGGCCCCGGTCGAACAGCCGACGGGGCTCTATTTCGCGGGCTATTCGGCCGCCGACGCCAATCCCGACATCGGCGACAGCGCCATCGTCGAGACGGTCGGCTTGGGCGGCTTTGCGATGGCGGCTTCGCCTGCGGTTGCCGGCTTTGTGGGGGCCGGTTCCGCGTCCGACGCGCTCGACATCACGCGTGCGATGATGGACATCGCGGTCGGCCGCAATCCCGACTGGACGATCCCCGGCCTCGATTTTGCGGGCACGCCTGTCGGCATCGACATCCGCAAGGTCGTCGAAACCGGCATTGCGCCCACGATAAACACCGGCATTGCGCATCGCAAACCCGGCATCGGCCAAGTCGGGGCCGGCACGGTCAAAGCACCGCTCAAATGTTTCGACGATGCGCTTGCCGCCGTCGCCGAAATCATGGGGGTGGCGTGATGTCGGCCAAAGCCAACCGCGTTCGCAAAGGCTTCTATCTCGACTCGGTCGCTCTGATGCGGCTGTCGCAGACCCTTTCCGCACTTCCGGGCGTAACGTCGGCCGCCTTGATGATCGGCACGCCGTCCAATCTGCGCATCATGGAGGATGCGGGACTGCTCGACGCGACGGGCCGTGCGGCGGGGGCCAACGATCTTGTGGTCGCGGTCAAAGCGGTCGATGCCAAGGCGGCCGACGCCGCGCTCGACGAAGCCGATGCGATGCTCGACCGGCCCAAACATACGGCGCGCGGCGGGGCCGAGCGCCGGCCGCGCTCGATCGACGCCGCGATGCGCGCCCTTGGCGGCGGCACGCTGGCGCTGATCTCGGTGCCGGGTGCCTTTGCCGCGGCCGAAGCGCGCAAGGCGCTCGCGCGCGGCATGCATGCGATGATTTTTTCCGACAATGTCGGCATCGAGGAAGAACGCGCGCTGAAGCTTGAAGCGCGCGAACGCGGTCTTCTCGTGATGGGCCCCGATTGCGGCACGGCGATGATTGCGGGCACGCCGCTCGCGTTTGCCAACCAAGTGCCGCAAGGGTCGATCGGCATCGTCGCGGCGGCGGGCACGGGCTTGCAGGAAGTGGCGTGCCTGATCGCGCGTGCGGGCGCCGGCGTTTCGCACGGCATCGGTACGGGCGGGCGCGATTTGTCTGAGCGTGTCGGCGGGCTCACGATGCTCTCGGCCCTCGATGCGCTCGATGCCGATGAGAGCACCACGCACATCGTGATCGTCTCGAAGCCGCCGGCGGCGTCGGTTGCTGCAACCGTGCTGGCGCGCGTGGCCAAGAGTCGCAAGAATTTCACGATCTGCTTTTTGGGGGCCGACGGCGCCGGCATGCCCGCCAATGCGCGGTTTGCGCCCACGCTGGCGGCGGCGGCGGCCGACGCGGTCGCGCGCACGACCGGCGGGGCCGGGGTCGATGCGGGCTTCGATGTCGATGTCAAAGCCGCCGAAGCGCGCGAGCATCTCGCCCCCGCCCGGCGCTGGGTGCGCGGCGTCTATAGCGGCGGCACGTTGTGCGCCGAAGCGCAGTTGGTGCTGCGCGCGGCCGGCGAGGCTTTCTGGTCGAACGCGCCCGTGCCGGGTGCGTTGCCGACCAAGCCCGCCTCGGGCCACAGCTTCGTCGATTACGGGGCCGACGAATACACGGTCGGCCGCCCGCATCCGATGATCGACCCTACGGTGCGCGATGCGGCTCTTGCCCAAGCGCTCGAGGAATCGGGCGTGGCCGTGGTACTCGTCGATATCGTAATCGGTTTTGGGGCGCACGAAGATCCCGCCGGAGCGGCCGCCCGCGTTGTGGGGGCCGCCGGCGACCAGCGCCCGGCCGTGGTGGCGTCGGTCATTGGCACCGATTTCGATCCGCAGCACCGCGCGAGCCAAGTGCGCAAGCTCGAACAGGCCGGCATTCTGGTGGCCCCATCCAACGCGCGCGCGGCCGAGCTTGCCTTGGCGATTTCGCGCCTACGCTAAGACAGCGACGATCCCAGCGAGCGCATCGAAGCCCGAACTGTGGCCGATCGCGTCGAGGGGGCCAAGGTCCGGCGTTTGACCTTGCACGATATCGGCAAGGATTTTGTGCAGCGCTTGTGCGCCGGCTCCGTCGAGGGCAGCGCTCAAATGTGCGGCCGATATCGCGCTTGTGGCGGTCGGCATGCGGCCATGCAGAAACGCGCGCAGCGCATCGGCGTCCGGCGTGCGGCCAACGGCGCGCAAGGCAAGGGCGGCCCCACCGAGCGCATCGTCGCCCGCCGGCGTGAGGCCGGGACCGAGCCCGAGAAGATTTTCAAGGATTGGCGGCACAGGCCCGCCTTGCCAGTTCGCCAGTGCTGCGAGCGGGGCTTGGGCCGCAGCTCTGAACGGATCGCCGTCGGCTGGGACCAGCAAGCCCTTGTCGCGCGGGAGTTCTGCGATTGCCCGCCGCGCGGCGGGTGCATTGAACGGCGGCCACGGCTCGGGCCGCCAGATTGGCACGCGCTCAAGCTCGAAATTCCACGCAGCCCCCGCGGCTGGGATCGGCGGGCAAGCGGCGTAAAGGATATTCAAGGGTCCGGCACCCAGATCAGTGCCACCGGCACAGGCAATGCGCCCGTTTGCGTCCGCCACATAGAAACTGCGCTTGAATGCGGCGATGACGCGCCCCAGTCTTACTTCAGCACCCGCCGCACCCGCCAGAATGATCGTTTTGCCGTTGTCCATCGCCGCCAATTCTAGCGCCATTGCATGCCGTCGGGCGATTTGCCACAGTCGCCCTTCCAAGGAAATTCGGGGGTCGTAAAATGAGCAAGTTCGGAAAAGCCCAGATGCCGCGCCGCGTCGAAGATGCCCGCCTGCTGAAGGGGGCCGGGCGCTATCTCGACGACATGGCGCTGGCGCGCCAGACCTACGGGTTTTTCGTGCGCAGCCCCCATGCGCACGCCGAAATCCGCAGCATCGACGTCGCCGCTGCGCGCGAGATGCCGGGCGTGCTCGGCGTGTTCACGGGCGACGACCTCGCCGCCGCCGGCATCGGTAACGTGCCGTGCATGGCGCCGCTCAAAAACCGCGACGGCAGCAATTTCGCACCGCCGCCGCGCCCGGCTTTGGCGCGCGGCCGCGTGCGCTTTGCGGGCGAAGCCGTTGTGCTGGTCGTGGCCGAGCGTGCGGAAGACGCGCGCGACGCCGCCGAAGCCGTCGTCGTCGACTACGAGCCCTTGGCGGCCGTTGGCGACATCGCCGCTGCGATCGCCCCCGGCGCTTCCGTCGTGTGGGACACTGCCAAGGGCAATATCGCGTTCGACTGGACGATCGGCGACGAAGCCAAAACCAAAGCCGCTTTTGCGTCTGCCGCAAAGGTCGTCGAAATCGATCTCGTGAACAACCGGCTGGTGCCCAACTCGCTCGAGCCGCGCGGTGCCATCGCCGACTATGCGCGCGGCGAAGACCGCCTCACGCTCTATTGCAGCACGCAAGGCGGCTTCGGCATGCGCAAGGTGCTGGCGAGCGAGATTTTCAAGATTCCGGAAAGCAAGCTGCGCGTCGTCACGGGCGATGTCGGCGGCGGTTTCGGCATGAAGATCTTCGTGTTCCCCGAATATGTGGCGTGCCTGTTCGCCGCCCGCGCGCTCGAGCGGCCGGTGCGCTGGATCTCTGACCGCAGCGAGGCCTTCCTCACCGACACGCATGGCCGCGACCATCTCACCAAAGCACGTGCCGCGATCGACGCCGACGGCCGGATTCTGGGCCTGCATGTGCAGACCAACGCCAATCTCGGTGCCTATTGCTCGCAATACAGCACGTTCGTCGCCACGGCGGCGGGCGCCTCGATGCTGGTCGGCGTCTACGCGATTCCGGCGGCGTTCGCCGAATACAAGGGCGTGTTCTCGAACACGGCGCCGGTCGATGCCTATCGTGGTGCGGGTCGCCCGGAAGCCAACTATGTGGTCGAGCGCTTGATCGAGAAGGTCGGCAAGACGCTGGGCCTGTCGCCCGCCGAAGTGCGGCGGCGCAATTTCATCGCCCCCGCCGCGATGCCCTACAAGACGGCGTTGGGCAACACCTACGACAGCGGCGAATACGCCCGCAATCTCGACGACGCGTTGGCGCGCGCGGACTGGAACGGGTTCGAAGCGCGGCGCGCGGCCGCCAAGAAGGCCGGCAAGCTGCGCGGTATTGGGCTTGCGATGTACACGGAAGTCTGCGGCGGCGGCGGCGACGAGTCCGCGCACATCCAGTTCGATCCGTCGGGCGGGGCGTTCGTGCGCGTCGGCAACCAATCGAACGGCCAGGGCCATGAAACCGCCTATGCGCAAATCGTGTCCGAAGCGCTCGGCATTCCGCTCGACAAGGTGCGCGTCGTGCAGGGCGATACGGACGTCGCGATCTACAACGGCGGGACCGGCGGCAGCCGCGCACTTGCCGTGACCGGTACGGCCGTGAGCCTTGCCGCCAAGGACGTGATCGCGCGCGGGCGCAAGCTTGCTGCCTATCTGATGGAAGCCGCCGACGCAGATATCGAGTTTTCGGACGGTGCGTTCAAAGTGGCGGGTACGGACAAGGCGATCACCGTCGCCGACTTGGCCAAGACCGCGCATATGAAGGCGAAACTGCCGCCGGATCAGGCGCTGGGCCTCGAGGGCCAAGCGACGCATCTGCCCAAGGGGGCGACCTTCCCCAACGGCTGCCACATCGCCGAGATCGAAATCGATCCCGATACGGGCTCGGTGTCGTTCGAGCGCTACACGATCGTCGACGATTTCGGCAACGTGATGAACCCGCTGCTCGTCGAAGGCCAGGTGCATGGCGGCACCATCCAGGGCATCGGCCAGGCCCTTTACGAAGGCTGCGTCTACGATCCGGCGAGCGGCCAGCTTCTGACCGGCTCGTTCATGGATTACGGCATGCCGCGCGCCGACCAGATGCCGTCGATCGATTTCTCGTACAACGAGGTGCCGTGTCTCAACAATCCGCTCGGCGTGAAGGGTGCGGGCGAGGCCGGTTCGATCGGTGCTCCGCCCGCGGTCGTGCATGCCGTGCTCGATGCGCTGAGGCCTTACAACGTCGCGCATATCGACATGCCCGCGACGCCCCAGAAGATCTGGCGCGCCATCCACAAGGCCGCTTGATCCGCCACGTGCTGCCGCCCGATCTCGACATCGCGCAAGAGGTCGCGGCGGCTTTGGCGGACGGGCGCGCGGTGGTGGCGCTTGAATCTACCATCGTCGCGCACGGCATGCCCTATCCGCGCAATCTCGAAACCGCGTTGGCGCTCGAGGCCGATCTGCGCGCAAAAAGCGTGGTGCCTGCAACGATCGCGGTGATTGGCGGGCGCTTGCGCGTCGGGCTCGAGGCAAGCGATCTCGAATTGCTGGCGGCGGGTCGCAATATCGCCAAAGTCTCGCGTCGCGATCTGGCAGCCCTCGTTGCATCCCGTGCGCACGGGGCCACGACCGTTGCCGCGACGATGGCGATCGCGGCAATGGCCGGCATCGCGATCTTTGCGACCGGCGGCATCGGCGGCGTGCATCGCGGGGCGGAAAGCACGATGGATGTGTCGGCCGATCTCTACGAGCTGGCGCGCACGCCGGTCGCCGTGGTGTGCGCGGGGGCGAAATCCATTCTCGACATCCCGAAGACGCTCGAGCTGCTCGAAAGCCTCGGCGTGCCGGTGTTGGGCTATCGCACCGAGGATTTTCCGGCTTTCTATGCGCGCACGAGCGGGCGCAAAACCGACCGGCGCTGCGACACGGCACGCGAAGTCGCACAGCTGATTGCCGCCCAACGGCGCTTGGGGCTCGGCGGCCTGCTGGTCGCCAATCCGATCCCGGACGAACATGCGCTCGATGCCGGCGCGATCGAACGCGAAATCGCGGCAGCGGTTGCTGCCGCTGCGTCGGCGGGCATTGCGGGGGCGGCCATGACGCCGTTTCTGCTGGGCCGCCTCAACGAAGCGACCGGCGGCACGTCGCTCGCCGCGAACATCGCTCTGGTGCGCAACAACGTGGCCGTTGCGGGCGAGATCGCCTTGGCCTATGCGGCCCTCTAGTCGAGATCGATCGGCCCGCCGCGCGTCGCCTTCACGGTCGCGCGGGCGGCTTTGGATTCCAGACGCCGGCGCTTCGAGCCCTTGGTCGGCTTTGTCGCGCGCCGTGGCTTCGGCTTGTGGCGGGCCGCGCGCAGCAGCTGGGCGAGCTTTTCGAGCGCATCTTTGCGGTTCATCTCCTGCGTTCGGTGGCGCGAGGATTCGACAATGAGATGCCCCTCGCCCGACACGCGCTTGCCCGCGATCGCCTTGAGCCTCTCGACGATTTCGGGCTCGAGGCGCGTCGCACCCAGATCGACGCGCAATTCGACGCTCGTCGACACCTTGTTGACGTTCTGGCCGCCGGGACCGCTGGCGCGCACAAAGCGCCATGCAAGGTCGCGGTCGTCGAGGTCGAGTTCGGGAATCACGCGCGGCATAAGCGGCAGAGTCGCGCGGCTTGCGCGGCGGCGCAAGCGCCTTTAGGAAGACGGGGCATGTCCGGCGTCACGTTCCTTTGCACCGTCTACAACAAGGCCAAGTTCCTGCCCGACGTCGTCGCGGCGATCTGGCGCCAGGTGCCCGACCGGCCGCGCGAATTCCTGTTCGTGGACGACGGCAGCCGCGACGACTCGGTCGCGATCGTGCGCAAACTCACCAAAGACTGGCCCAATTGCCGCATTGTCGAGCAGCCCAATGGCGGGCCGTCTTCGTCGACGAACACCGGCATCAAGCTCGCGACTCAAACGTACCTGAAGCTCGTCGGCTCGGACGACGTGCTCGCACCCTATGCGACGCAGCGCCTGATCGACGTGATGGAAGCGACGCGCACCGGCGGCGTGTTCGGGCGCATCGGCTTCTACAACGATCCGGCCGAAATCCGCTTCGACGAAGCGGCCGCCGCCGCCACGGTTCCGAACGTGCCCAAAGACGCGCTCGGCGAGGTCATTCGCTACGGTGTGTCCGGCACGTCGCCGACTTTGTTTCGCACGTCGATCGTGCAGGCGGCAGGCGGCTGCGATCCCGAGGTCTTCGTCGAGGATTTTGCGCTGGCCTTGCGCGTGGCCAGGCTTGCCGCGATCGCGCGCTTCGAGCATATCGTCACCTGGGGCCCGGCCGCCGACGATACGCGCATCATGGTCGGCCAAGGCCACCAGGCGCACCACGATTTTGCGTTGGCTCTCGTGCATTTCCTGCGCGCACACCCCGAACTCGCCGAGACCTACGGTGAGCTTGCCTGCCGGCGTGCGGCGGGAAGGGCTTGGAAATATGCGCGGCGTGCGGCCGGTCTCGGCTGGACGAGCCGCTATCCGTGGCTCAATCTGCAAAGCTATCTGCGCCAACCCAGCGATGCGGCCGCGTTCATCGAAAAGACGATGCCGGTCTATCATCTGGGTGCCGGGCCTGCGGCGAAGCCCATCATCCGCGTGCCGAGGCGCGTATGAAACCGCGCAGCCGCCGGCCGCCCGGCATGCTCGCCACTTTCGTCGCGATCGTGTTTTTGAATCTGCTGTTCTCGTCGGGCGACTTCGTCGAGCAGCCGTTGCAGCTGCTGCCGTCTGCCGTCGCGATCGAACTGCTCGTCATTGTCGCGGTTTTTTTCCTCGTCGGCCGGCCGCAAGGCGTGCTGCTGTGGGGCCTCGCGGCGTTGAGCCTTGCGGCATTCGCATTGCGCGCCACATCCGTTGCGATCCCGTGGTTTTTCGGGCGCGATCTCAACGTGGCCGTCGATGCGCGATTCGTGCCGTTTTTCGTGCAGCTCTTGGCCAATTCGATGCCGGCCTTCGAGTTTGCCGCATTGACGTTGCTGGCGATCGGCGTGCTGTTGGCGGCCGTGGCGCTCGTGCGGTCCGCCTTGCGCACCGTTTCGCGCGCGGTCGAACTGCAAGGCTGGCCCGGCCTGGCGCTTGGGCTTGCCGCCCTCGTCGCAGGCTGGGCGCTGATGCCGAAGGCGCCGTCCACGCGCGACGAGCGCCCGGTCGTGTCGGTCGATGCGTCGCTGGCGGTCGTGCAGGCCTTCGATGCCGTGCTGCGCGCCGAAGGTTTGCGCGGCGCGCATCGCGCGCGCATCGATGCCGCCCAAGCTGCCCTGCCCGAGAAAAGCGATTTCGCGGCACTCGGGCAGCGCAATGTCGTGCTGATTTTCGTCGAATCCTACGGCGCCGTCACCGCGCGCGATCCCGCCTTCGCGGCGACGATGGATCCGCTGCGCACCCGTTTGCAAGGCGTGCTCGAGCAGGCGGGTTTTGCGAGTGCCACGGGCCTGCTGCGTTCGCCCATCACCGGCGGCGGCTCGTGGATGGGGCACGGCACGCTGCTCGCGGGCGTCAAGATCGCCGCCCAAGACGCTTACGAGGTGATGCTCGTGTCGCGTCTGCGCACGCTTGCCCATCGCTTGGGCGATGCGGGCTACCGCACGCTCGCCTTGATGCCGCGCATGGACCAGCCGTGGCCCGAAGGGCGCCTGCTCGGGTTCGCGCAGATCCGCAACCAGCTCGATCTCGGCTATCGCGGTCCGCGCTTTGCGTGGGAGTCGCTGCCCGACCAATGGGTGCTCGACTGGTTTGCGCGCAACGAAATTCAGCCGAGCCCGGTTTTCGCCAAGATCGTGCTCGCCTCCAGCCACACGCCGTTCGAGCGCGTACCCGCTTTCCTGGACGATTGGTCCGCCTTCGCGAAGGCCGATCCCTACAAGGATCTGCCGGTGCGCGAATTCCCGGTGCGCATGGGCCAAGTGTTCGACCAGGATGCGGGCTATCTCGCCGCCGTCGCCTATTCGCTCGAATCGGTCATGCGCTTTGCAGCCGAACGCACCGACGACGAAACGCTGTTTATCGTGCTGGGCGATCATCAGCCGCCGCTCACGACCGCGCGCCGCATCGGCGATTTTTCGGTGCCGATCCACGTATTCTCTCGCGCGCGCGAACTCATCGAACCGTTCGAGGCGCGCGGCTATTTGCCCGGCCTCGCCGTACCGCCAGGGACGGCCGCAAGCGGCATGGAGGATTTCTTGGCCGGTTTCCTCGCCGATTTCGGGACCGCGAAATGACGCGCACCGCATCGTTGCGGCGTCTGGCGTGGATAACGGCCGCGATTCTTTTTGCGACCTTGCCGGTACTCGGGATCGTCGGCGTTGCCGCAAGCCTTTTGGCTCTCGGCATGCTGTGGGTGGGCGCGAGGCTGGGCCTTGCCGACCATCCGTATCCAAGCCTCGGCCCCGCCAATTGCATAACTTGGGCGCGTGGTGCGTTCGTGTGTTTTCTCGCAGGCCTTCTGTGCGTGCCGGAACTCGACGCCGATGCGCGCTGGATTCTGGTGGCCGCCGGAGCCGTCGTGCTCGCCCTCGACGGTGTCGATGGCTGGATCGCGCGCCGCCGTGCCGAGACGTCCGACTTCGGGGCGCGTTTCGACATGGAAACTGACAGCGCTTTCATGCTGGCGCTGTGTCTGCTCGCCGCACGCTTCGGCGACGCAGGCCTATGGATCGTGTTGCTCGGCCTGCCGCGCTACGTGTTCGTCGCCGCATCGTGGCGCTATCCGTTTCTGGCCGAACCATTGCCGCACAGCGAACGGCGGCGCGTCGTGTGCGTGCTGCAGGGCATCACCGCGCTCGCCGCTTTGAGTCCCCTCGCCGCAGGCCCGCTGATCGGGGCCGCGGGCCTCGCATTATTGCTGTGGTCCTTTGCGATCGACGTAAAGTTCTTGTGGACGAATGCGACGAGCCGTGCGCGGGTTGCGTTTGTCGGCCGCCTCTACGGGCTGCTGCGCTCGCTTGCGATCTACCATGCGATTCCGGGGCGTGCGGGCCAGCTCGACCGTTTCTACGCGCGTTTCGTGCGGCCCGGTTCGTTTGCAATCGATGTCGGTGCCCACGCGGGCAATCGCGTGGCGTCGTGGCGGCGTTTGGGTGCGCGCGTCGTTGCGGTCGAACCGCAGCCCGTTTTCGCCGATTTGCTGCGCCGGTTTTTCCTCGACGATCCGGCCGTGAAGATCGAAGAAAAACTGCTCGACGCGACACCGGGCACCGTCGCACTGCATTTGAGCGACCGCTATCCCACGCTCGCCACGGCGAGCGGCGATTTCATGCGAGCTGCGTCGGCGGCCAAATCCTTTCGGGGTGTCGCGTGGGAGCGCGTGCTGCCTACGGAAGCCACGACGCTCGACGCGTTGATCGCGCGCGAGGGCATGCCCGACTTCGTCAAGATCGACGTCGAAGGGGCCGAGCCGCGCGTGCTGGCGGGCCTGAGCCACGCGGTGGCGGCCCTCTCGTTCGAATATGTGCCGGCGGCCAAGGATGCGGCCATCGCCTGCATCGACCGCCTCGAAGAATTGGGCGTCTATCGCTTCAACCGGTCGACCGGCGAAAGCCAGCGTCTTGTATTGCCGGATTTCGTTTCGGCGGCCGACATGCGCGGTTGGCTTGCATGTCTCAGTCCGGACGACAAATCGGGCGACGTCTATGCCGAACGGCAAGCAGATCGCGGTGCCCGACCATCAGCGTGAGCTGGCCTGCCGCCAATTGGCGCGCACGCACGCGGCGCCAATCCGCAAGTTCAAGCGATGGATCGGCTTCGCAGGCGGCGGCCGCAATGCCGTCGAGCGTTGCCTCAAGCAGCTTGCCGCTCGGCAAATGCCAGTCGCTGGCCGCAAGTTCGACGCGATAGCCCGCGCAGGCCGCAAGCTGCGCAAGCATGAAAGGCGCAGTCCCGCCCAAGGCGGGGCCGAGGCCCTTGAAGCGGCGCTGATGATGCGCGAACGCCGCGAACACGGCCGCATCGTCGCGATGCGGCGGGACAAGTTTGTGGCGCCCATCGACGGCAAGACCCATCAGCAAGGGCTTGCCGCGCGTGGCGCGCAGCAATCTGCACAGCCATGCGACGCCGACGAGATCGATCAAAGCACTTGAGACGTAGGCGTCGGCGTGCGGTAGTTTTCCGCCGAGGCTGCGGCGGATCTTCTGCGCGCGGCGGGGCGCTTGGGTAAGCAGCCGCGCATCTCCCTCGACCAGGCGCCAGCGCGCATGCGGCGGCAGCAGGGGGCCTAGCCAGCGCATCATCGCACCTGTGCCCGATCCCAAATCGGCGACGATCGCGCGGGGCTTAAGTGCCGCTGCAAATGCGCGTGCGAGCTTGCGGCTGCGCGCGGACGCATCGGCGGGGGCGCGCAAAGCGAGCCAATCTGCGGAGAAATCGTTCACGGCAGGTTCGTCCATAAACGTGCCGCCTGCTGCGGCCAATCGGGAAAACGCAACGCGGCGGCGTTTTGTGCAGAGCGCCGACGCTTCGGCCCCAGCATACGGCGCAAGGCGCGCATCAACAGATCGATCTGGCCCGGCCGTACGAGAATACCCGCAGTTGCGGGCACCACGCTGGGAATGGCCCCCGCCGCAAGGCCGACGACGGGCAGGCGGTGCGCCAGCGCTTCGGCGAAGGCCATGCCGTAGCCTTCGTGGCGCGAGGCGAGTGCAAACAAATGCGCGGCGGCGTAGCGGCGGCTCAATGCTTCGGCACTGCAGGTGCCTGCAAGCCGCACGCGATGGCCCAGACGCAGGCGGGCGATCTCGCAGCGCACGCGCGCGGCACAAGCCGGGTCGCGTTCGGTCGCACCCACGAAATCGGCGCACCACGCAATGTCGCGCATGCGGGCCAACGCGCGCAACAGGGCGACATGGTCTTTGCGCGGCGTGAGCGTGGCGACGCACAGCACAGTCGGCTTGCCGCGGCGCGCAAGCGGTGTGCGTGCAGCCGCCGTACCCGGTTCGACGACTGTAATCTTGGCACCGTCGATACCCATCGCGACGAGATCGCGGCGCGTGGCGGCACTCGTAGCTACAATCGCGCCGATTTTCGCAAGCCGTGCGGTTTCGGCGCCAAGCCACGCACGGGCAACGGCCGGTTCCAGCCCTGTCTCGAGCCCGAGTGGGTGGTGGATGAGGGCAACCGTGCGCTTGGGCAAAACAAGCCCGTCGAACGCGGGCAAAGCGAGCCCGTCGATCAGCAGCGTTTCGCTGCCGCGCGTGCGCGCAACGCACGCCTTTGCTGCCTTGCGCGCGGCTTTGTCGCAAACCGGATAGGTACCGGCGAGTTCTTCGATTTCGACGCGATGGCCTTGCGTGCGCCACGCCGCAACCATCGCGGCCGCATAGCGATAGCCGCCGGTCGCCTGGTCGAGTGGCCCGGGAACGACCAAACGCAGGCTTGCGCTCAAGACAGGCTGGCCTCGTACGCCGCCCAGGCGACGGGCGATTCGCGCAAGGTGATCTTCATGCTCGGAAACGAACCGGCCGTCTGGGGGCCGAGTGCTTCGGCCGCGATCTTGCCCTTCAGCAATTCGAAGATGAGACCGGCGAGAAACTCGGTCGTCGTGTTGGTGTCTTTGAGCGGCTCGACCTCGTCGAGATTGCGGTAGTCGAGATCGTCGAGGGCTGCGCGCAGCAATTGGCGCATGAGTCCAATGTCGGCGATGAGGCCGTAGCGGTCGAGCGTGGCGCGCCGCAATTCCCACTCGACGACGAACGTCGCCCCATGCACGCGCTGGGCAGGCCCGAAAATCTCGCCCTTGAACGAATGCGCGATCATGATGTGGTCTTGGACGGTGAGGCTATACATCGGAATCTCCGTAAGCGACGAGCGGCAGGGGCGAAACACCTTGCGCGGCAAGCAGCCGCGCATAATTGGCAGGCAGATCGGCAAAACGCGTGGCGACTCCGAGATCGAGGCGGAAGGCAGGTGCTGCCAGCAGGCGCAGGGCGAGCGCCAAGCGTTGGCCGTAGCTATAGTGCGCGCGGCGCGCGGTCGCGACGCTGCCAACCTGGCTTGCCGCAAGTGTGAGGCGCTGCGAATGGAAGGCTCCGCCTAGGGGTACGCGCGGCGCGGCGTCGCCGTACCAGGACATTTCGACGATCGTCGCCTCGTAGCCAGCAAGTGCGATTGCCTGCGCTAGCCCCGCTTCGCTGCCCGAACAATGGAACACCAAATGGCAGCTGCCCGGGCAATCGTCTTTGAGGCCGCCGCGCGCACGTGCGATCGGCGACGGATCCATGCCGAAAAGTTCGATGCCGGGCGTGGGCGCCAACAATTTGGCAAGGCAGAGTCCGACTGCGCCGAGGCCGACGATCGCGACGCGGTCGCCGATGCGTGCGGGAAAGTCCCACAGCGCATTGAGCGCGGTTTCGAGATGGGCGGCAAGCGGCGTTGCCTCCGGCGGCAAGCCGACGGGAAGCGTCAATGCGGCTTCGGCAGGAACGTCGAATACATCTTGATGCGGATGCAGCACGAACACATTCTCGCCGATGCGCGAAGCGTCGCCCGCTTCGATCGTGCCGACCATGCAGTAGCCGTATTTGACCGGGCCTGGCAGATCGCCGTCTTGGAAGGGCGCACGCATGCGCGCATATTCGGATTGCGGCACGCGGCCTTCGAACACGAGCCGCTCGGTGCCGCGACTGATGCCGCTGAAGTGCGCGCGCACGCGCACATGGCCGGGGGCAAGATCGGGCAAGGCGGTGCGGCGAATTTCGCACCTGCCGGGGCCCGTCACCCACAAAGCGGCGGCGTCAGCCATCGCGCAGCTGGCACTCGAACAGCGTGTCCTCGCCAAGCGAAAAGCGCCGCGTGGGCGGACGCAACGCTTCGTCGAGCCGCTCGATCGGCGGCAATTGGATCGACGGCCGGCCCGAGCCGATCACCAGCGGCGCGATCGCAAGCTGCAGGCGATCGACGCGGCCGGCGGCGATGAATTGCGAGACCGTTTTGCCGCCGCCCTCGACCAACGCGAGCCGCACGCCGCGCGCGTGCAATGCCGCCAGCAGCGCATCAAGATCGATACCCTCGGCAACGCGCGGCAGATCAAGCGTTTCGGCCATGCCGCAAACGGGCCCCGGCCCGCAGCGTGCGAGCAGCGTCGGCGGTGCGGCGGTCGCAAAGATGCGGCGGGCGGCCGGTGCGCGCCCGTCCGGATCGACAACGACGCGCAGCCGCGTTTGGCCCGCACAGCGGCGCACGGTAAGTTGTGGATCGTCGAGGGCGACCGTGCCGGCACCGACGATTACGGAATCGGCCAAAGCGCGCATGCGGTGCAGATGCAGCAACGCCGCATCGCAATTCACATAATGCGAATGGCCCGACAAGGTGGCGATGCGCCCGTCGAGACTTTGGCCGAGCAATGCCACGACTTGGGTGCGCGCGGTGCGTGCGCGGGCGGCTAAGAGCGGCACGTAGATGTCGAAGATGCTTTGTGCGGCCGCCGTGACGGGGCCGGCACATTGCCAGCCGCCGTCTTCCGCCATCGCGAGGGGCCCTGCCCGGCCGACCGTGCCGTTGGCAGCCGCGTTCAGCGCCAGCACGAGCTGCCAGGCGGCATCGGCGTCGAGCGGGCGCGGGGCAGGGCGGATGGCGGGCGTTGCGACCATGGACATCGGTTCTATCACGAGGGACTGCGCGCCCCCCATTGCAAGATGCGGCCCGCAACCGGAACCCAGGCGATCCCGGCGACCAGATAAAACGCCAGATCGATCGCCCAATGGTCTGGCAGCCAGTCGCCGAGCGTGGCGGCAAGCCAGATATAGACCGCGAGAAAGACCAGGATCGCGACGAACGCGAAGGTGGAGCGAAAACGAGGCATAGGGCATATAGATGCGACGGAAACCCGGAATGTCCAGCCCCAACCTGTCGCTCGGCCGCTATTACGACCGCCTGACCCTTTATGCCCGTCTCGCACGCTGGCTTGGGGCGGACGCGGGCTATGGTGCGGCCACTGTGCATCGCGCGTTGCGGCCCGCCGAGCCCGGCCAATCGCCGTTCGAGGTCGTACATGGCCTGATCGACGCCGAACTCGGCCCCGCCGATTTGCGCCGCCTGCTCGATGCCGGTTGCGGCTTGGGCGGGACGGGCCTCTATTTCGCGCGGCAGCGCGGCACGCATTGCGACGGCATCGCCTTGTCCGTCCACCAGGTGAATGCGGCGACCGACAATGCGCGCAAGGCCGGGCTCGCTGCGCGTTGCCGCTTCCAGGTGGCAAGTTTCGACGGGCCGCTGCTGCCGCAGCATTACGATGCGATCGTGGCGATCGAATCGATGGCGCATGCGCCCGATCTTGCCGCCAGCATCGCCAATCTCGCGAAGAGTCTCGCCCCCGGCGGGCGGCTTGTGGTCGTGGATGACGTCGCCGCTCCGGTGGTCGATCCGCGCGATTCAGCCTTGTTCAAGGCGGGTTGGCAGGTGCCGAGCTTCACGACGCATGAGGTTTGGCTTGCGGCTTTTGCGCAAGCGGGCTTGCGGATTGTGCGTGATATCGACCTCACGGCGCGCGTCGTGCAGCGCCCTGCTTGGCGGCGTGCGGCCCTGACCGGGCTCAACGCTGCTGCATGCGCGCTGGTGCCGCATGCGGATCTGCGCGCCGTTCTTGCCTCCCATCGCGGCGGGTTGGCGCTCGAGCGGCTCTATGCGCGCGGCCAAAGTGCGTACCGGCTGTTTGTGGCGCTATAGTCGCGCCATGCCGATTCGCGAGTCCAAGTCGGGTACCGAAAACGCCGAGACGATCGCCTTGCAGGCACTCGCCTGGATTGCAAGCGAGGAAGACCATCTCGCGCGTTTCATAGGGCTCGCGGGTCTGTCGGTCGGCGAATTGCGGGCGCGCGCCTCCGAGCCCGCCTTTTTGGGCGGCGTGCTCGATTTTGTGCTCGAAAACGAAGCCTTGCTCGTGGCCTTCGCCGAGGCGGCAGGGCTGAAGCCGGAGGCGGTGGCGCGCGTGCGCCGCCAATTGCCCGGGGCCCCGATATGGGAGTGACGGCGTCCTTGCCCATCGACGCTGCGATGGGCGAGCTGCAGGCCGCTCTCGCCGCATATTCCAACGTCGTCCTCGAAGCCCCGCCGGGTGCCGGCAAAACCACGCGGGTTCCGCTCGCATTGCTCGATGCCGCGTGGGTCGCAGGCCGCAAGATCGTAATGCTCGAGCCGCGCCGCATAGCGGCACGCGCAGCCGCAAGGCGCATGGCGCACACGCTCGGCCAAGCGGTCGGCGAAACCGTCGGCTATCGCGTGCGCATGGACAGCCGCATCGGGCCCTCGACGCGCATCGAGGTCGTCACCGACGGCATTTTCGCGCGCCGCATCCAACACGACCCGGCGCTCGAAGACGTCGCCATCGTGCTGTTCGACGAATTCCACGAGCGCGGCCTCGAAAGCGACATGGGGCTTGCGTTGGCGCTCGATGCGCAGGCCAATCTTCGGCCCGATCTGCGGCTGCTGGTGATGTCCGCCACGCTCGACGGCGTGGGTGTGGCGCGCATCATGGGCGAGGCACAAATCGTGCGCGCGCAGGGCCGCGCCTTTCCGGTCGCCGTCGAGTGGCAGCCGCGCCCGGAGATCCGCGATCTGGCGGATGCAACCGCGCGCACAGTGCGCCGTGCCCTTGAACGTGATCCGGGCGATGTGCTGGCCTTTCTGCCGGGTGTCGCCGAGATCCGCCGTGTGGCTGATCGGCTCGACGGGCTTGGGCCGAGCTTCGACATATTGCCGCTCTATGGCGACCTGTCGGCCGAAGCGCAGGATCGTGCGATACAGCCGGCCATACAGGGGCGACGCAAGATCGTCCTGGCAACCGCGATCGCCGAAACCTCGCTGACGATCGACGGGGTGGGCATCGTCGTGGATAGCGGCTTCAAGCGCGCGCCGCGTTTCGATCCGCGCAGCGGCATGTCGCGTCTCGAAACGGTACGCGTGAGCCAGGCTTCCGCCGAGCAGCGGCGCGGGCGTGCCGGCCGCGTGGGGCCGGGCACGTGCTGGCGCTTGTGGGGCGAAGCCGAGCATCGCCAACTCGCGCTTTACGACCGACCGGAAATCGCAGCGGCCGATTTGGCGCCGCTGGCTCTCGAACTTGCGGCGTGGGGCATTGTCGATCCGGCAAGTTTGGCGCTGCTCGATGCGCCGCCGGCCGCTGCTTTTGCGCAAGCGAAGGCCTTGCTGGCCGAGCTTGGTGCGCTCGATGCGGCGGGCAAAATCACAGCGCATGGCCGTGCGATGGCCGAGCTTGCGGCCCACCCGCGGCTGGCGCACATGATGATCGAAGCCAGGCGCGGCGGGCAGGGCGCCTTGGCCGCCGAGTTGGCGGCCCTCGTCGAAGAGCGCGACATTCTGCGCGGTTGCCGCGAAGCCGATCTGCGAGTGCGGCTCGAGACTCTGGCGCGCGATGCCGACAGCCGCCTGCCGGCCGGTGCGAGCGTCGACAAAGCGGCGGTCGCGCGCGTGCGCGAGGCAGCCCGCGTGTGGCGCAAGCGCTTGGGGATCGGCGCGACGGTCGAGGGCCATGCGTCGGCCGGCATCTTGTTGGCCTTCGCCTATCCCGATCGCATCGGCAAACGCCGCGGCGGGACCGCACCCGGTTATCTGCTGTCGAACGGACGCGGGGCAGCGTTTGCTGCTCCCGAAAGCATTGCCGCCGAAGACTGGATCGTTGCGGCCGATCTCGACGGCGCGGCGCGCGAGGCGCGCATCTTTGCGGCCCTGCCCACGACGAAGGCCGAGATCGAAGCGGCATTCGCCGACCGCATCGCAGTCGAGCGCGTCGTCGAGTGGCAACCGCGTTTGGAAGCCGTCGCGGCGGTGGAGCGGCGGTTGCTGGGCGCTATTGTGCTCGATGAGCGCCCGGTGCGGGATCTCGTACCCGAGGAACTGCGGGCGGCGATGCTGGACGGCGTGCGTGCCATGGGCCTCGTTCGCCTGCCCTGGACCGACGCGTGCCACAGTTTGCGCCAGCGCGTGGCGTTTTTGCGCCGCCTCGACGAAGCGACATGGCCCGATCTTTCCGACGAAACGCTGCTGGCCTCCCTCGACGACTGGCTCGGGCCGCAGCTGGGCAAGGCGTCGCGCGCGAGCCACTTGGCCGAGGTCGATCTTCACGAGGCTTTGCTCTCGCGGCTCGATTGGCAGTTGCGCAAGCGGCTCGACGCGCTGGCTCCCACGCACTGGCAGGTGCCGACCGGCAACCGGCTCGCGCTCGACTATTCCGGTGACGTGCCGGTTCTGGCCGTGCGGCTCCAGGAAATGTTCGGCTGCCGCGACACGCCGCGCCTGGCCGACGGCAGAGTGCCGGTGTTGCTGCATCTGCTGAGCCCCGCACGCCGGCCCGTGCAGGTGACCAAAGATCTCGCCGGCTTTTGGGCGGGCAGCTACAAAGAGGTCAAACGCGACCTCAAAGGCCAATATCCCAAACATGTTTGGCCCGACGATCCGCTGGCGGCCCTGCCGACGGCGCGCGCCAAGCCGCGAGGCACGTGATGCTCGCCGAAATGCTGCTCTATCGCTGCGTGCGCACGGAAAAATGGGTCGAGCGCATCGGCTATCGCGCAGGGGCCGTGCGACTGTGGTCGCGCTACGGACGCTGCAAGCGTCTGTGGGCGCCGCATCTTGCCAGCACGCGCGATTTCGTGGCCGCCGCCGCCGATGCAGCTCCCGGGCGGCGCACCGCGCTCGTCTTTGGCTCGGGCCTGCTCGCCGATCTGCCGCTCGAACATCTTGCAAGTCGCTTTGCGCGCGTCGATCTCGTGGACATCGTGCATCTGCCCACGGTGCGCTGGCGCACGCGGCGCTATCCCAATGTCCGCCACATCGTGTGCGATCTCACGGGCGTGGGCGCTGGCCTCGTGGCGGGCGATCTGCCCGAGCCGCATTCGGCGTTCGGACTCGACGACGCAAGCGTGGATTTCGTGGTTTCCCTCAATCTGATTTCGCAAATGCCGCTGGCGGCGACCGAGTGGCTCGAAGAGAATCGCGGCTGGAGCGAAAGTCTATGCGATGCCTATGCCGCGCGCATTGTGGCCGCCCATCTTGCGCATCTGCGCGGCTTTGCGGCCCCCGTCTGCCTCGTGGGCGATGCCGAGCGCCGGTTTTTCGACCGCAGCGGCGCCGAGAGCGACCGGCAGGATGCATGGTTCGGCGTGCCGCTACCGCCTGCCGACGCGGCCTGGGACTGGGACCTCGCACCGCTCGGCGAAATTTCGCGCGACTATTCGGTGCGCAATCGCGTTATCGCCATTCGAGAGCTGCGCGACTCCAAGCGAATCGCGTAGAATCGCCGAGTCGCATCGTTGTCGTGGATAGACGGAGTGCAAGCTCGATGGCCGGTCTGGGGCGGATTCTTGTGGCGGTTTTGCTTGGGTTCTGGGCGCTTCCGGCGTCGGCACAGGACATGCGCAGTGCCACCGACGCGTTGAAGCGCGGGCAATGGGAATTGGCGCGGCAAATCCTCGCACCGCTGGCCGAGGGTGAAAACGCCGATGCGCAATATGCGCTGGGAACGCTCTATGCCAATGGCGACGGTGTTGCTCCCAACATGGCGCGCGCCGAGCAACTCTGGCGCCAGGCCGCCCAGAAGGGCCATCCGCGGGCGCGCGAGCAACTCGCGTTTCTGCGCGCGACCAATGCCGCGCCTGCTACGACCGCGGCGGCAGCCAATCCGGTCGGCGGGCTCGAGCAATGGCGCGTGCAAATCGCGACCGTGCCGAGTCCTGAGTCCGCACAGCGCGAGTTCCGGCGTTTGGCCCGCCAATATGGCGAGATCTTGGCGGGCACGGATCTCGTCGCTCCGCTCTTCACGCTGCCCGACGGCGGCCAAGTGGTGCGCGTGCAGGCCGGCCCTGTGAGCGAGGAGCGCGCGCGCGACATTTGCGCCAAGCTGCGCGATCTGAACGCGGGCTGCCGCGTGATCCGTCCGGAAGGCTGATCCGGTCGGCAGAGCAGAGCGCCGCGGATCTGATCTCAGTTCGCCGTTTCGGGCACCGAGGCGCGGCGGAACATTTCCGGGTTCATCAGCGCCGCGAACGAAAAGGTCCGCTGGATCGACGTGTTGTCGAGCCGCCGCAGGCGCGCATGCGGAATTTTGTTTGGATCCTGGAAAACCAGTTCGATTTCCCAGTTGTGAGTCTCGCGGCCGATCGTGATGAAACGATCACCCACTTTGAACCCGTCGCTCTTGTTCCGAAACATCGACATTTTTTCAAATCGCCTGACTGCTGGAAGCGAACATTAGTCGCTTGGCGCTGCCGCGTAAAGCGTTGCGCAATGGCCGCAACATTTAGCGTTTTTGCATTTTGCAAATGCCTGCAGTGCGGCGATCTTCGCGACATTTGACAGACCGAAAAATGGTAGAATCTTCTTCGATTCGCAGGCCGATCCGGCCATCGTTTTGAGGCGCACGTGCAGATGTTTGCAACGACTATTGCGGTTCGTGCGATCGCTGCATTTTGTGGAGTTTTTCTTGTGCTATCGACGCTGTTGGGACTCGTGCGCGCGCAGCCGACGTCCTTTCGGTGGGCCGTGTACTACGCCGATGCGGCGCGGCCCGAGGCATTTGCGCCTTTCGACATGGTGGTTTTCGACAGCGACCGGCATCCCGATCTCGGGCCCTTGCGCGCCCGCAAAGCACTCGCAATCGGCTATTTGAGCGTCGGCGAGGTGCATCGCACGCGCAGCTATTTCGACGACGCGCTGCGGCAAGGGCTGCTGCTCGACGAGAACCCGAACTGGCCTGGCGCGTTCGCAGTCGATATCCGCGACCCGCGTTGGCACGCGCGCATCCTCGACGAGCTGGTGCCGGCCATCCTCGCGCGCGGTTTCGACGGCGTCTTTCTCGACACGGTCGACACCGGTACCGATCTCGAGCGGCGCGACCGTGCGCGCTTTGCCGGAGCGACGCTCGCCACGATCGAACTCGTGCGCGCGATCAAGCGCCGCCACCCATCGGCCATCGTTGTTCTCAATCGCGGCTATGACATTCTCCCCGCCGTCGAAAACTCGATCGACATGGTGCTGGCCGAATCGCTGGTGACGGCTTGGGACTTCCAGAACAATAGTGCGCGCCTGGCGCCGCCATCCCAGCACCAAGCCGAAAGCGCTCTGCTGAAGGAGGCGGCCCTCCGCAATCCGAAGTTGCGCCTTCTCGCGCTCGAATACTGGCCGCCCGAAGACAGCGCCATGCTCAAGCACATCTACGCCAAAGTTCGCGCGCTGGGTTTTGCGCCGTACGTGGCGACCGTCGCTCTCGACCGCGTGGTGCCCGAACCGCGATGATCCGGGCTTTTGCATTCGCCCTCGTGCTGGCGCTCCTTGGCACCGCATGCGCGCAGGCGCAGCCCGTGCCGCGCCGCGTGCTGGTGCTGTGGGATTCGTCGTCGGTCGCGAAGGAGTGGCGCAACAGTTTCGCGCATTCGATGCTCGAGATGCCGCTCAATCGGCTCGGCTACATCGCCGAGCCGCTCGACGTTGCCAAAAAACTGCCCGATCCCGCAGGCTTTGCCGATGCGCATGCGGTCGTGGCGTGGATCGACACGGATAGCGTACCGGATCCCGCCGACATGCTGGCCTTTCTCGACCGCGCGACGCGTGCAGGCTTGCGCTTTGTGCTGATCGGCGAGCCCGGCTTCCTGCGCGCGCGCAGCGGCGGGGAAGGCGTGCCGCTCGCGGCGGCGAATGCGATCTTCGAACGCGCGGGTTTCCGGCTGCTCGACGAATATGTGCGCCTCACCTTCGACGTGGAGGCGGATCGGCGCATGCCGGCGCTGGTCGAATACGAGCGCGCCCTTGATCCGCCGCTGACCCCGTTCGCCGTGTGGCGTTCGAGCGATCCGGCGACGGTCTCGGCCCTCGTCTTGCGCCGGCGCGACCGGCCCGAGACCGAAAGCCATGTCGTGATGGTCGGCAAACATGGCGGGTTGGCGGCCCTGGGTTATTCGCATTTCTTCGAGCCCGAACTGCGGCGGCGCCAATGGCGCATCGATCCGATCGCGTTTCTGACGGGGGCTTTGGGCGCGCGCGAAGCGCCCGTGCCCGACGTAACCACGCTCGTCGGGCGGCGCATCTATTTCAGCCATATCGACGGCGATGGCTGGCGCAACGTGACCGAAATCCAGCCCGGCCGCCGCATGCGCAAATTGTCGGCCGAAATCGTGCTCGAAGAGGCGATCGCACCGTTCCCGGATCTGCCTGTAACGATGGCGCCGATCGTGGCGGATCTGCATCCGGATTGGTGCGGTACGCCGGAAGGCCGCGACATCGCCAAGCGCATCTTCGCGCTGCCGCAGGTCGAAGCCGGCAGTCACACTTGGACGCATCCGTTCGACTGGCCGTTTTTCGAGCGCGCCGACGCCGAAGCGCTCGAGCGCGCGATCGCCTCGCGCTATCCGGGCTGCCAGGAGAGTCCGGGTTGGATTACGAACATGGTTGCGCGCGTGCGCAATCGTCTGTCGGGCAACTCCGAGGCCAAAAAGCGCGCTGCCGAGTTCGACGGCCAGTATGGCGCGGCCGGCGCCTACAACACGCCGCGCGCCTATGCCGGCAAGCCCTACGCGCTCGTCGACGAAATCGGCGGCGCCGCCGCCTACATCCAAACGCTGTTGCCGCCGGGCAAGACGCTCGGCCTCGTGCAATGGTCCGGCAACACGGCACCGGGCGAAGCCGCCCTTGCGGCGGCGGCGCAGGCGGGCCTGCGCAACATCAACGGCGGCGACACGCGCTTCGATGCCGAGTTCAATTCCTTGTCCTACGTGGCTCCCGTCGGAAGGCGCGTGGGTGCGCAGCAGCAGATCTATGCGGCAGCCTCGAACGAGAACACCTACACCGATTTGTGGAGCGATCGCTATTTCGGCTTCCGAGATTTGGCCGAGACGATCGCCAACACAGGGGCTCCGCGCCGCCTCACGCCGGTCAATGTCTACTACCATGTCTATTCGGGCGAAAAAGACGCCGCCCTGCAGGCCTTGCTCGGCAACCTTGCCTATGTGCGCGGGCTCGATATTGCCCCCATCTTCGCAAGCCACTACGCCGCAATTGCCGAAGGGTTCTACAGTGCGCGCATCGTCGCTACGGGGGCAAGGGCCTGGCGGATCGAAGATCGCGGCGATTTGCAGACTGTGCGTTTCGATCCGCCGTTCGACGATGCTGGCGTCGATTTCGCGCGCGCGCGCGGGGTGCTCGGCTTCCGGCGCGATGCGGGGGCGCTCTACGTCGCACTCGATCCGGCCGAAGCCTCGCCGGTCGTGGCGCTCGGCCCTGCGGATGCCGGCAACGCCGTTTCGCTGATCGATTCGCGCTGGCCCATTCGCGATCTCAAGCGCGAGCCAGAGCGTTTCGAATTCGCCGCGCAAGGATTCGGGGCAGGTACCATGCATTGGCGCGTGGCACCTGACGCGCGCTACGCGCTTGCGGTCGACGGCGCGGAGTTGGGGGAGGTGCGCGCCGATGCGCGCGGAATGCTGGCCCTGTCGCTGCCGCGCGTCGACGGGCGACGCGTGGCCGTGCGTTTGCAGCGGGTGCAGTCTTGAGCGGCCTTTATCGGCGCATGGCCGGCCAGTACGCGATGGTGGCGGCCCTTGCTGGGGCAAGCGTGGCGGCAAGCCTCCTGGTGCTGCCGGGCGAGGCCGAGCGTGCCGCCATGCATCTGCGCGACCGCGAATTCGGCCAAGCGCTCGAACTCTTCGAGGCGCGTCTCGCGCGCAACGGTCCGCAGGTCGCGACGGTGGCGCCGCTTGCGCGCCTCTACGCCCAGCAAGGCGACGTTTCGCGCGCGATCGCGATGCTCGAGAGCCTGATTGCGTCGCCGGGGATCGAGCGGTCCGAGATCATTGATACGCGCAAGCTCCTGCAGATCTATCTGCGCTGGGCCAACCGCGAGCCGGCCAGGCGCGAGAATCTCGTCGAACTCGTGCGTCTCGAGCCCGCCCGGCCCGCGATTCGGGAACTCGTCGCCCTTGCAAGCTTCGCAAACGACGTCGACCAGCAGATCGCAGCCCTTGGCCAGCTCGTCACGTTGCCCGACGCCGAGCCCGACGATTTTGTCGATCTGGCCGAGTTGCGCGCCGCACGGCGCGAATTCGGCGAGGCGGCAGCAACGCTCGCCGCTTTGGCTGCGCGGTTTCCGGCGGCAGTGGCGTCCAACGTGCTCGAATTGTGGATCGGCGTCGCCCTTGAGAGCGGTGCCGTTTCGCAGGCCATGTCGATCGCGCAAGCGCGCCTGCCGCCAAATGCGCCCAGCGAAATCGTCGGCGTCGTTGCGTCGGCCTTTCTGGGGCGCGGGCGTGCGGCCGAAGCGCTCGGCGCCCTTGCCCCGATCGAAGGCCGCTTGGGCGGCGATCCGGCCGTCAACATGGCGCTGCTGCGCGCGGCGTCGGATGCGCAGGCGTTTCCGCTGCTGGCGCGCCTGTTCGACCTGCAGTTGGCGCGCGGGCTCGCGGGCTTCCAGCCGCGCCACTTGGGCGATCTCGTCGAGTTCGGTTTTGCCGCCGGCCGCGAGACGCAAGCGCTCGCCTTGGCAGAACGGCTCGATCCGAGCGCGCTCGGCGATGCCCAGCTCGTGCAGCTGATCGAGCAGACCTTGGCCCTGCGCCAGACAGCCCTGTTGCAGGCGATCGCGCGCCGCATCGATCCCGCACGCCTCGCGGCGGCGCCGATGCTGGCCGCGCGCATGCATCTCGCCGTCGGCCAGCGCGAACTCGCGGTTGCTGCCGCCGTGCGCGCGGCCGAAGCGCCGGGCCGCACGCTCGCGGATACGCTCGATCTCGTGCAGATATTCGCAAGCCTCGAGATGCCCGCGCGCGCTTTGCGCCTGCTCGAAGGGGCGGCGCGCGAAGCCGATCTGCCCGAAACGGCGATCGGCGACATGGCGCAGCTTTATATCGCCCTCAAGCGCACGCAGGACGGGGCGATCGTGTTCGAGCGTCTGCGCAACGCGCGCCCGCAATCGCTTGCAGCCGTCACCGGCTGGGCGCTCACAAGCGCTTTGTCGGGCAGAGCCAATGCGGTCGCGGCGTGGCTCGATGCCGACGGCGCCGCCCTGACCTCGCAGACATTGACCGATCTGTTTTTTGTGGGGGCGGACGCCAAAGCGCCCGCGCTGCAGCTGGCCGCAGCCCGCCGCCTGCGGGCGCTCGAAGGCCCGACGCCGCAAGCGCGCCTGCGCGTGGCGCAAGCTGCCCTTGCGGCGGGCCGGGCGCTCGAAGCTTTGCCCGAAGCGCGTGCTTTGCGCGCCGATCCGGGCGGCGACGAGGCCGAATATCTCTATCGCGAAGCTTTGGGCCAGGCGGCGCGCAGCGATGCGGCCGCACGCACCGAGCTTCGCGGCTATTGGCGCAGCCGCCTTGCCGACGCGAGCTTGCCGCAAGCTGCCCGCGACGAAGCCCTCTATGCGCTCATCGACCAGCGCGCCTTCGACGAAGCCTTGCCGGAGCTTGCGCGCCGGGCCCGCCGCGATCCCGGCGAATGGCTCGGCGCGTATGTGAGCGTGGCGCGCTCGGCCGGGCGTGCCTCGGCCGTCGTCGATCTGCTTCAGGCGGTCGCAGGCGACAGTGCCTTGCCGCGGCCTGCGCGCGCCAATGCGGCCTATGCGCTGCTCGAACTCGCGCCTGGCCAAGCGCTCGGCGTGCTGCGCCGCTTGGCGGCCGACATTGGCGGCGAATGGCAGGATGCGCTCGATCTTGCCCTCGAGCGCGCGGGCTTGCGCGACGAACTGCTGGCAAGCCTTGTGGCGCGCGCGCAGAAGCCCGGCCTCGACGAAAGCCAGCGCAGCGCGTTGGCGTATCGCGTGCTCGATCTCGGCGACAAGGCAACCGCCCTTCGCCTCTATCAGCAGCTCGCCGAAGGCCGGCCGGCCGACAGCAATGCGGTCCAGCAAGTTCTCTACGTGATGGGCCCGCGTCCGGAGCCGGCCCAACTCGCCTGGATCGAAGCGCAAGCGCAGGCCGCCTCGGGCGCGGCGCGCATGAGCTGGATCGCCGTGCTGCGCAATGTCGGCGCTTCGGCGCGTGCGGCCGAATTGCTGGCGCAAGACGCAGCGCAGCCCGGTCGTGCCGGTGGCGCGGCGGCTTTGCTCGCGGCCGAGATTCATCTCGCTGCCGGCGAGCGTGAGGCCGCCCTGCGACTCCTCGAAGCCCGCATCGCCGGCGAAACGGTTCCCGACTTCGCACAGCGTGCGGGCGAACTTGCGCAAGCGCTGGGCCGCACCGATCTGGCGCGCCAGGCGTTCGACCGGCTCCTGATTCTCGATCCGTCGCGCCCGGCCGGCCAACGTCTCGCGGGACTTGCGGCCTATGCGGCCGGCGACATCGCGCGCGCGCGCGGTCTGCTTGAGCGCTATCTCGCCGGATCCGTCGGCCAAGCGGCCAGCGACTGGGAAGCGCATTACGCGCTTGGCGAAATCTCGGTGCGTCTGCGCGACCGTGCTGCCGCACGTACGCAGCATGCGGCGGCGATTGCCGCCATCGACAAGCTGGCAGCACCGCCCGCCTATGTGCAAGCCGCCAAGGCCTATGCGCTTTTCCGCCTCGGCCTCGCCGACCAATCGGTCGAACTGTTCGAGCGCCTGCTGCGGGCCCAGCCCGCCAATCGCGATCTGCGCGCGGACTATGCGGGCGTGCTGATCGAGCTTGGCCGCACGGCGGAAGCGCGAAACGTGTTGGAGGGTCGTTCGTGAGTGCGCGGGTCCTCCTCGTCGCCGCCGTGCTTGCTGCGTTTTTTGTCGGCGGCGCGCCGCTTGCCGCACAAACCGCCGCGCCGCGTCTCGACGTGACCTGGTCGAGCGAGGGCCCGCTTGCCAATGTGCGTATCGTGGCGGTCCCGCCGGTCGCGATGCGCCTCGAAACCAAAGGCCGCGAAGCCGTTCTGCGTTTTGCGCGGCCCGTCGCGGCTTTCGAGGCGGGCGGGCTGCAGCGCGATCTCGCGCGTTTCGTCGAATCCGTGGCAAGCGGCTTCGACACGCTCGTATTCGTCGGCACGCAAGATACGGTCCCCACGCTGCGCCGCGAAGAGGACGGCGTGCTGCTGGTGCTGCGCCTGCCCGAACGCCCGATGGCCGACGAGACGGCGCCCGACGGCATTGCGGTCGAACGCGCCGAGCGGCGCCTGCAGCGCTTGCGCGCCGTCCTTGAGGCGCAGAGCGGCCAGACCGATATCGCACGCGGGCGCCTGGCGCGCCTTGCGCAGGAAGATCCAAGCGATGCCGAAGCGCTGGCGCAGTTGGCAAGCGTGGAGCGCCAGATCGGCCGCCCGTTGCGCGCGGCCAATCTGCTGGCGCGCGCAGCCGCCCTCGATCCTCGCAATCCGGACATTGCCGCAGCACGCGCCGATCTTGCGCGCCTCGATGCCGCTTCTGTGCGCATCGAGCCTGAATATCGACGCACGAGTTCGCAGGAGAAGCGCTATCTCGTCGGCACCACAGCCGAAGCGCCGATCAATCTTGCCTGGCGCGCGACGGCCGCCTTCGACACGGCGCAACTCGACAGCCCCGGCGTTCGGCGCACGAACGGGCAGAGCGGTTCGTTCAAAGGCGGCCGGCAGCGCGGCGCGTTCGGGCTTGCCTGGCGTGGCGACGAGGGCACGCGCGTGCACAGCCAGCTCTTTGCCAATGCCGAACGTGTCGGCGCCGGGCTCAGCGCCGATCTTGTCGGCGATCTTGCGCGCTACAGTCTCGGCGTCGAGCTTGCGCGACCCTATTGGGATTTTTCGGAAAGCCTCGTGGCTGGCGGAACGCGCGACCGCGTGTTCGCTGAATACGGGGAGCGCACGTTCCTGGGGCTTGATCTGCGCATGCGCGCAGGCCTCAGCCGCTACGGTCTGCCGGGCCTGAGCGACGGCGCACGCTCGGCCGCGCTCGACGGCGAGCTGCGCTTGCCGCTCGACGGCCTCGTGCGCGGGGCTTCGCTTGCCTATGCGTTCGATGGCGAATATCCGTGGCGCATCGCGCGCGCATCCGATCCGACATCGGCAGGGGCCGAATATCGGCCCGTCCCGGTGCGCTATCGCGAAGTGCACGCCCTGCTCGCGGGCTACACGCTCGATTTCAAGCGCGCTTTCGACGCGTCGTGGCCGATCGTCGCGGATTTCTCGGCGGGCCCTGCCTACGACCGCTACGGCCATCGCGGCGGCCCCTTGCTGGGGGCGAGTGCCGCGTGGTTGGGCGATGGGTCGTTGCAAGGCGGCGTGCGCAGCGGCTACGGGCGCGGCGTGGGGCGCGATTCTTCGGCGGCAACAACGATCGGCGGATATCTGACATGGCGGATGTAGTCCCTCCTCAAGCGCCGGAGGCGCCGAACGCGGCCCCGCGCCTGCTGGGCCTGCGCCAGTCGGCGCTGGTCGAGATCGCGGTCTTCTTCCTCGTGGCTTTGGCGATCGATTTCCTGTTCCTCGATTTCGGCCGCTACGCGAACCTGCAGCCGCACCCGTTCTGGCTGATCGTGCTGCTGTGCGCTGTGCAGTACGGGACTGGCGAAGCGCTGCTGGCGGCGGTCGCGGCGACGGCCGCTTTGCTCGTCGGCAATTTGCCCGCCCAAAGCTTCGATGAAGATCTTTATGGCTGGCTTCTGCGCGCCACGCTCGATCCGTTGATGTGGGCGGTGGCGGCCGTGCTGTTCGGCGAGTTGCAAGGCCGCGTGCGGCGCGAACGCGACGGCCTGCGCGCCGAACTCGAACAGTCGCGTCGGCGCGAGGAGGTGATCGCGGCGGCCTATCGCCGGCTCGATGCGCGGCGCGAAAGCCTCGAAGCGCGTGTGGCGGGCCAACTGCGCACCGTGTTCGCGATCTACAACGCCGCGAAAGGCATCGAGCGCATGTCGGCGCAGCAGGTCGAGGCGGGCGTGGGCGAGCTCGTGCGCACCGTCATGGGTCCGCGCCGCTACTCGCTGTTTCTGCTGCGCGGCGACGTGCTCGAGCTTGCGATGAACGAAGGCTGGTCGGCCGATGCAGGCGAAAACGCGCGCAGCTTCGACGGCAGCTCGCCCTTGTTCCAGGCCATCGTCGGCTCGCGCCGCACGCTCGTTGCGGCTGTCGAAGCCGACGACCACGCGATGCGCGGCGAAGGGCTCCTCGCTGCCCCCTTGCTCAATGTCGATACGGACGAAGTCGTCGGCATGCTCAAAATCGAGGAGATGGGCTTTCTCGACCTCACGGCCACGACGATCGAAAATTTCCGCCTCCTGTGCGAATGGATCGGCACCGCCTATGCCAATGCAAGCCGCACGGCGCGTGCGAAGGCGGGGTCGTGAGCCAAAATCAGGGCAGCGAGCGGCGGCAGGCAAGGCGCGACCGCGAACATGCCGCGATGCTTGCGCAATTGTCGTCGCTGGCCGCCGAAGTGCCGATCGTCGAAACCTGCGCACTGGGTGTTGCCGCAGGCGCTGCGATATCGCTCGGTTGGTTTGCGGCGATCGTGGGGCAGATCGGTGTGCTCGAAGCCTTGGCCATCCATGCCGCAGCCGTCGGCGTGCTGGGCGCTTGGAGCTGGAGCGTCGCGCGGCGCAAGCGCGATTTGCGGTTGCCGTATCTGCTGGTCGGATCGGCCGCGCTGACCGGGCCGTTCGGGGCTTTCGGCACCGCTTTGTGCGCATTGCTCTACGCATTGTTTCGCCGCCATACCTCGAGTTTCGAGGAATGGTACGCAGCGCTTTTCCCGACGCAGAAGACCGCAAGCGCGCGCGCCCTCTTCCAGGAGATCGTCGGCGACGGCGCGGACGAAAGCTCGGCCGCACGTTCGGTTGCGAGCTTCACCGACATTCTGGCCTTCGGCACGTTCGAGCAGAAGCAGGGGCTTCTGGCGCTGATCGCCACCTATTTCAAACCGGCTTTTGCGCCGGCGCTGAAAGCGGCGCTCGCGCACGAAGAGCCTGCGATCCGCGTGCAGGCCGCAACGGCTGTGGCACAGATCGAACAGCGCTTCATGCGCCGTTCGGTCAATCTCGAATCGGAGCTTGCGCGCCGCCCCGGCGACGTGCCGCTGATCGCGGCGGCGGCAAGGCACTACGACGATTATGCGTTCACGGGCCTGCTCGACGCCGAACGGCAGGACGAGAACCGCAAGCGCGCCTTAGCGCTCTATTCGGCGGCCCTCGAAAAAACGCCCGAAAACGGTGCGCTCGAGCTCGCCAAAGGCCGCCTGCTTGTGCGGCTCGAATCCTTCGAAGAGGCCGGGCAGTTGCTCGCCCGTTCGGCCGAAGCCGGGCGTCTGCCGCCGGTCGGCGCGATCTGGTATCTCGAATGTCTGTTCCGCCAGCGCGCCTATGCGCGGCTGCGCAACGTCGCGGCCCGCCTCGCGCCGCTGCTCGACCGCGATCCAAACGCCGATCCGCTGCTGCGCGATGCGGCCAATCTGTGGGGGGGCAGGCAGATCGCATGACCACGCCCGAACCCAGTGTCGACTTTGCGAACTTTCCGAGTTCGGATGTGTGCCTGCTGCTCGAGGGCACGTACCCGTACGTGTCAGGCGGCGTGTCCACTTGGGTGAACGACCTTATTCGCGCGCAACCGCATCTGACCTTCCATTGCGTGGCGCTGCTGGCCGACCGGCGCACGCGCGCATTCAAATATCCGATCGCGGACAATGTGGTCGGCCTCACGCACGTGTATCTGCAGCAGCCGGCGGCCGGGCCGCAGCGCGTGCGCGGCTTGAAGAAGCTTTTCGATGCGCTCGAGCCTTCGCTGCTCGCGATACAGGCGCGCGGCAGCATCGACGACCTCGCGCGCATCGTCGAGCTCGTGGCGCCCTATCGCACGAAACTGGGAGCCGAGACGCTGCTCAATTCGCAGACCGCATGGAATGCGCTCGTGCGCATGTACCATGGCAGCGTGCCGGACTGCTCGTTCCTCGACTATTTCTGGACCTGGCGCGCCCAGCTCGGCGGCCTGTTTGCGGCGTTGCTCGCGCCGCTGCCGCAAGCGCGCGTCTACCACACGATATCCACCGGCTATGCGGGCCTGATGGCTGCGCGCGCGCATCTCGAAACCGGGCGCCCCTGTTTTGTGACCGAGCACGGCATCTACACGAACGAACGCCGTATCGAGATCACGATGGCGGATTGGCTGTCGGCGAACCGGCCGCGCATGCTGGCGGTCGATCGCTCGCGGCGCGATCTCAAGGATCTGTGGATCGACACGTTCGTTTCCTATTCGCGCGCGATCTATTCCACTGCCAGCGCCATCGTGACGCTTTACGAAGGCAACCAAGCCATGCAGCGCCGCGATGGCGCACCGCCCGAACGCCTGCGCGTGATCCCCAACGGCATCGACTACGACGCCTATGCGGCCGTGCCGCGCGCCGACGAAGGGCGCAAGCCCACCGTGGCCCTGATCGGCCGCGTGGTGCCCATCAAAGACGTCAAAACCTTCATCCGTGCGGTGGCCGCCGTGAAGCGCGAAGTGCCGGACGTCGAAGCCCTGGTGCTCGGGCCCGAGGACGAGGATCCCGCCTATGCGGCCGAGTGCCGCGACCTCGTGCGGATCCTGGCGCTTGAGGGCACGCTGCGCTTCATGGGCAGGCAGAAGCTCACCGACTGGCTCGGCCGCATCGACGCGCTCGCTTTGACGTCCGTGTCGGAAGCGCAGCCGCTCGTGATTCTCGAAGGCGGAGCGGCGGGTGTTCCGACCGTTGCGACCGACGTGGGCGCTTGCCGCGAGATGCTCGAAGGGCGCAGCGACGAGGTCGAAAAGCTCGGGCCCGGCGGCGAGATCACCGGACTTGCCGATCCGGCGGCCACGGGGCGAGCCCTTGCGCGCCTGCTGCGCGACAAAACGTGGCATGCGCGCTGTGCGGCCGCCATCAAGCGCCGCGTCGAGCTCTACTACAACAAGAAGACCATCGACGGCATCTACCGCACGCTCTACGAAAGCTACCGGGATAAGCCGACGCAGGCCCCTTCGCGCACCGGCAGCGAGGCGGCCTGATGGCGGGGATCGGCTTCTCGCTGCGGGATCTCGCCCGGCGCGACGACGTGCTCGGCACGCTGCGCGCCTTCATGCACGCCACACTCGTGGCCGCAGGCCCGTGGCTGGTGACGATTCTGTGCCTCGGCACCTTGTCGATCGTCGCGACCGATCTTGCGGCCGACCAGGATGTGGCGATTTTCCGCATCGTCGTGATCTACAATTTCGGTTTCTCGCTGACGCTGACCGGCCCCGTCGCGATCGTGGTGACGCGCTATCTCGCCGACCAGATCTACGTGCGCAACGTGAGCGAGGGACCCGGCATGCTGCTCGGGGCCCTCGGGATGATGGCGGCGATACAGCTGCCTTTCGTGATCGGGCTCTACGGATTTGCGATCGACGCCCCGCTCGAAGTGCGACTGGCGGCGATCGCAAGCTATATCGTGACGGGCGCTTTGTGGATCGCAGGCGTGTTCTTGTCCACGCTCAAGGATTTCCGCACCATCACGACGGCATTTCTGGTCGGCATGGGATCGGGACTCGGGGCCGGCATTGTGCTCGGCCAGTATGGTGCTGCGGGGCTGCTGTCGGGTTTCACGATCGGGCTTTGCATCGTGCTCTACGCGCTCGTGGCGCGCATCTTCGCCGAATATCCGTACCCCGTGATCAATCCGCTCGGTTTTGCGCCATATTTCAAGCGCTATTGGGATCTCGCCCTCACGGCCCTGGCCTACAATATGGCGATCTGGGTCGACAAATGGATCATGTGGCTCGAGCCCGACCGCACGGTCGAGGCGGGAGCGCTCGTGTCTTATCCGCTGTACGACAGCGCGATGTTCCTTGCCTACATGACGATCCTGCCCGCGATGGCGCTGTTCGTGCTGATCGTCGAAACCGCGTTCTTCGAACGCTACATGGCGTTCTTCGCGCAGATCCGCGGCCACGGCACTTGGGCGCGCATCCGGTCGGCCCAGCTCGATCTCATCGACACGGTGGGCGAGGGCTTCCGCATTCTTGTGGTGCTGCAGGGGGCGATTACCTATCTCGCGATTCTTCTCGCCCCATCCATCTTCACCGCACTTGGCGTGAGCTTCGCCGAGATGGGCATGTTCCGCCTCGGCGTGCTGGGGGCGCTTTTCCATTCGCTGCTGCTGTTCGTGCTGATCGTGTTCGCCTATTTCGATCTGCGCATGCTCGCACTCAAGATCACGCTGTTCTTCCTGGCGTCCAACGCCGCATTCACGGCGCTTTCCTTCTATGCGGGCTTCGCCTGGTACGGCTACGGCTATTTCGCTTCGGCGCTTGCGAGCTTCCTGATCGCCTACACGATCATGCTGCGCAAGCTCGCGAATCTTCCCTATCTCTCGTTCGTCGAATCCAATCCCTCGATCCGCGCGCAGAAGGCAGACTGAAGCATGGCGACATACCTCGTGACCGGCGGCGCCGGCTTCATCGGCTCGCATCTGTGCGATGCGCTGCTGGCGGCAGGCCATCAGGTGCGCGTGCTCGACGATCTTTCGACAGGCAAGCGCGCCAATCTCGATGCGCGCGTCGAACTCGTTGTGGGCGACGTGGGCGATGCGGCGGCGGTGGCGGCTGCCGCCGTCGGCGCCGACGGCATCGTGCATCTGGCGGCGATCGCTTCCGTGCAGCGCAGCACCGAGGACTGGGCGGGCACGCACCGCACGAACCTCACCGGCACGATCCACGTGTTCGACGCGGCGCGCAAGACGGGCGGCATTCCGGTCGTCTACGCCTCGTCGGCTGCGGTCTACGGCAACAACCCGAAATTGCCGCTTGCCGAAGACAGCACGGCCAAGCCTTTGTCGGCCTACGGGGCCGACAAATTGGGCTGCGAGCTGCATGCGCATGTGGCGGGGCTCGTGCACGGCGTGCCCAGTGCCGGCTTCCGCTTCTTCAACGTCTTCGGCCCGCGCCAGGATCCATTGAGCCCCTATTCCGGCGTGATCTCGATCTTCGCGGCGCGCGTGCAGAAGGGCCAAGCCTGCACGATCCAGGGCGATGGCGGCCAGGCGCGCGACTTCGTGTACGTGGCCGACGTGGTGGCTGCCTTGCGCAAGGGGCTCGAGGCCGCCGCCGTTTCGGCGCCCGTGTTCAATGTCGGCACGGGGCAGGCGACCAGCGTGCTCGAATTGGCCCGGCTGCTGCAGCGCCTCGCGCGCTCGAATGCCGATCCGGTTTTTGCGCCGCCGCGCGCGGGCGATATCCGCCTTTCGCTCAGCGACTGCGCGCGGCTGCGGGCCTTGGGCTGGGCGCCGCAGACACCCCTCGAAGCGGGCCTCGAAGCGACCTTGGGCTGGCTGCGCCGCACCACGCCTTAGAACGACGTCCAGCACAACTCGTGTTTGTTGTGGAACAGGTGCCGCAGGCGGCTGCCCGGGATCGCCGCGAACTGGCGCGCGGTTTCGTGGTCGGTGGCGCCCTGGAATTTGAGCGTGCACACGATGCGGCGCGCAAGGCCCGCTTCGCGCCAGCGCTGCACGAGTTCGAAGAGCCGCGCCGGATAGCAGATCACATCGCTGAACAGCCAGTCGACCGGGCCGATCTCGGCGGGATCGAGGCCGAAGGCGCTGGCCTGGCGCCATTCGACGCCGGGCAGGGCCGTCACGCTTGCATCGAGCGGGGCCTTGTCGACCGCCAGCACGGACGCGCCGAGTTTGGCGAGCACCCAGCTCCAGCCGCCGGGCGATGCGCCAAGATCCACGCAGCGCTGGCCGGGCTGCGGCATTTCGCCCGCCAGCGTGAGCGCCTCCCAGAGCTTCAGATAGGCCCGGCTCGGCGGGCCGCTGCGATCCTCGACGAAGCGGCATTCGCCGTGCGCGAAAGCGCTGCTGCAATCGGGGCTGGCAAAAAGCCGGTCGGGGGCGAGCAGCATCCAGGAGCCCATCGGCGATGCGGGCGGGAAGGCGCCGAATTCGAGCGGCTTGCCCGAGACTTTCGGCAGCCCCTCTTGGATGAGGGCCGCCCGCCGGTGGGCGAGATGCGGCAGGCACGCCCAATTGCGCTGCAGGGCGCGCAGCGCCTTGACCCCGTCGCCGATCGAGACGATCGCGATCTCGCGCGGATTGCGCCACACATTTTGTGCCCACGCGGCCGCCCGCGGCGGGCCCTCGGCCACAAGCAGGCGCCCATATTCGGCGACGACGCTGCCGAGCTCTTCGCGCAGCGGTTCCACGAAGCCTTCGGCGGCGAGATATGCTGCGATCTGCGACATTTGCGGGCCGGACTATAGGCGCTTGGGCGCCCCTCTTGCCAGCGCGCGGTTTGCCGCGCGACACTGTCTGCCTCGTGCCGCGTCCTGTTCCTCCACATGGTTTGGCCGACCGCTTGGCCGTCTGGCTGCCGGTGGCGCTGACATTCGCAACCCTGCTGCAAACGGCGGTCGGTTTTGCGGTTTTGCGGCCGCTCACCTTGCCGCTTTTGGCCCTCTGGCTGGCGGCGACCGCTGCCCGCATGCGCGCGACCGAGCGGATATTTGCGGCGGTGGCCTTGGGCAGCTGCGTGCCGGTCGTTTGGCTCGATCCGCACTGGCCGCAGACGCTGGGTACCGCCCTCGACCGTGCCACCGTATTCGTGGCTTTGCTCACGGCCCTCGGGCTTCTGCGCGATGCCGCACGCACCTCGGCCGCCGTGCGGCGCTGCGGAGCGTGGCTTATCGCCCAATCGCCGAGCCGGCGCTTTCTGGCGCTGGCACTCGGCGGCCACGGTTTCGGCATCGCGCTGAATATGGGCGCCGTCACGCTGCTCGGCACGCTTGTGAACCGAGCCAACACGCTGCAGGCGGCGGGCGGGGATGCGGGCATCGTGGCGATCCGCGAGGAGCGCATGAACGTGGCCTTGCTGCAGGGCTTCTTCAGCATGCTCGTGTGGTCGCCGATGGCGATCTCGGTGGCTTTTTCGCTGGCCATGGTGCCGGGCGTGAGCTGGTTCGACATGGGCCCGCCCGCCGTGGCGATGGCGGCGCTTTTCATCGCGATCGGCTGGGCGGTCGACCGCGTGCGCTGGCCGCCGTCCAAACGGCGCGCGCCGCCGCGAACCGAGCCCGTGCCGCCCGCGCGCCAGGCGGCCCCCATGCTGTTCATCATCGCCGGGCTCGTGGCGAGCGTGCTCGCCCTCAAAGCCTTCAGCGGCATGGGCATGGTCGAGGCGATCGCCTGGGTCGCGGCCCTGTTTGCGCTGTGCTGGCTGTGGTTGCAGTATGCGCGGCTGGGTTTGGCGCGCGCCACATCCGCATGGGGCAGCCGTCTGCGCCGCCATGTCGCGGCCTATGTGCCGGACATGCGCGGCGAGCAGGTGGTGCTGGGCGCTTCGAGCGTTCTGGGCGTGACGCTGGCCGTTCTGCTCAAGAGCCTCGGCGTGTCGGCATTGCTCGACGCGCTCGCCCTGCCGGGGCCGGTGCTGGCTCTTGCGATCGTGCTCTTCATCATCGTGGGCTCGCAATTCGGCATCGTGGCGCTGATCACGAGTGCGGTCGCCGGCGGCGCCGTGCTCGGCATGCAGGCCTCGCCGCTGTCCGCTCTCGGGCTCGTGCTGGCGATCCAGGTCGGCTGGGCCTTGTCGGCGACCCTGTCGCCCTATTCGGGCGGCTCGATGATTCTGGGCCGCATTCTGGGCCGCAACCCGACCATCTTCGCGCGCTGGAACCTGCCCTGGGCGGCTGCGTGCCTTGCCGCCTACGGCGCGCTGCTGGCGGCGTTTTCCTGATCGGCCAGCACGCTTGCGATATCGTCCCATGCGCTTTGCGTGGATGCCTGCAGCAAGGGGCCGACATGGCGGCGCACGTCGTACGCGCTGCGGTCGTCCATGAAGGCGGACGTGCCGCCCATCTCGGCGACGGCGAGGCTGCCGGCCGCATGGTCCCACGGCAGTGCGCGCGTGAACACGCCGAAGCCGATGCGTCCGCGCGCGAGATCGAGATAGACCGAGCCCGCACAGCGCTCGTCCACGAAGCCCGCGAAGCGGCCGCTTGCCAGCGCGCGCTTGCGCAGCTGCTTGCCGTAGACCGCGCCGACCGCGCCGCCGGCAAGCGCTGCGGGGCGCCCTTGAAAACGCGCGCCCTGTCCGCGAACTGCAACCAGAAGATCGCCGCTGAGCGGTTCGTAGATCCAGCCCGCCACGGGCTTTCCGGCCACCGCCAACGCAACGATCGTGCAGAAGGGCCTCTGCCCTTGTGCGAAGTTGCCCGTGCCGTCGAGCGGATCGACGATCCACACGGGTCCGGCCTCGGCGAGCCGGTCGAGCACGTTTGCGTTCTTGGCGACGGCTTCCTCGCCGACCACGATGCTGCCGGGCAGAATATCGACGAGGGCCGGCTCCAGCAGTGCTTCGGCCTCGAGATCGGCGGCCGTCACGTAGTCGCTGGGGCCTTTGAGGGCGATTTCGTGCGCCGCCAACGCCTGAAAACGCGGCACGATCGCGGTTGCCGCAATTTCGGCAATCCGCGCCGAAACAAGGTCGATCGCAGCATCGGCAAGCATGCCCCGGGGTACCCCAGCCCAAGCCCCAGGGCAAGACCCAACCCGCCGAAATAGGTTACCAAACGCGACGAAGCGTGACCGTCGCCGGTTTAAACCTCTGATATTCCTCAGATGTAACCACGATGAAGAATCGCGTTTACATGTTGCGAGAGACCGTTTTCGGGCGGAATCCCGTTCGCCTTTCTTTACTTGTCAAACAGCGCATGCCGCCGGAGGCACGTCCGACGGCGATGGCAGATTCCATCATAACTATAAGAAAATTTCAAGAACTCAGCTAAAAATCTTAAAATAGATAAAATACCTCAAAACCCTTTACGCGGCACCGCAGGCGGCGAGGGCGCAGGCACTTGCGTCGGTTTCGATCTGGATCGTCGTGTGCGCGATGGCAAAGCGTTCGCGCAGCTGCGCGCAGAGCGCACCCAAAAACGCGTCGCCCGGGGCGCCTGCGGGCATCACGAGATGGGCGGACAGCGCCGTCTGGTCGGTGCCGAGCGCCCAAATATGCAGATCGTGCAGGCCCGCAACGCCGGGCTGGCTGGCGAGAAAGGCGCGCACGTCGTTGGCGTCCACGTTTGCGGGCACGGCCGCCAGCGACAGCGCCACGCTTTCGCGCAGCAAGCCCATCGTACCCCATACGATGGCGGCACAAACCGCCAGCCCGACCGCCCCGTCGATCCAGGTCCAGCCGGTCAGCAGCACGCCGAGGCCCGCGAGCACCACGCCCGCCGATATCGCGGCATCTGCCACCATGTGCAAATACGCGCCGCGGATATTGAGATCGCCCTTGCGGCCGCGCGCGAACAGCCATGCTGTCGCGCCGTTGATCGCAATGCCGACGGCCGCAACCGCCATCACGGTGGGGGCGGCCACTTCCACGCCCGCGGGATCGAAGAGGCGCTGGGCCGCTTCCCAGGCGATGGCGCCGACCGCGACCAGCAGAAACGCCGCGTTGAACAAGGCCGCGAGGATCGAGCTTGCGCGCAAGCCGTAGGTGAAGCGCGCCGAGGGCCGCCGCCTTGCCAGCACGGTCGCAAGCCACGCCACGCACAGGCCCAGCACGTCCGAGAGGTTGTGGCCGGCGTCGGCCAGCAGCGCCATCGAATTGGCGACGATGCCGTAGCCCGCTTCGACGATCACAAAGCCGAGATTGAGCGCAATGCCGATCGCAAAAGCGCGGCCGAAACTGGCGGGCAGATGAACGTGCCCGTGCCCGTGCCCGTGATGATGCGCGTGGCCATGATCGTGCCCGTGCGCATGATCGTGCCCATGCCCGTGCTTCTTGTCGTGCGCGTGGTCATGGCCGTGATCCGGTGCGGCCATGTTTGCTACTCGACGCGGAAGGGTTTTTGGCGCGCGGTCTGGCCGAATTCGTCGATCAGCGCGCGCGCCATCGCACCGTAGGCGCTGGTCTCGTCGCCGGGTGCGCCCAGCAAGGTGGCCGTGCCCTGCCACAGCCTGGTGCCGCGCGCATCGTCGAGCGAGATCACCATCGTGTACTGCACCGAACCCGAGCTGCCGAGCTCGGCGCGGCGCGGATTGACGAGGCTGTCTTCGGAGTTGGAATAGAGATTGAGGCGCAGGCGCGCATCGTTGCGGTCGGCCGTGAAGCTGCCGATCCCTTGCGGCGGCCCGGCGCGCCCGACTTGGCGCACTTCGATCTCGAAGCTCAGCGCCAAATCCGCATTCTTTTCTTCGATGCGCCTTCCCTTGCGCTCGACAGCGCGTTCGATCTGCGTCTGCAGGCGGCGATTCTCGCGCGTGTCGTCGTAGGGGCGCACGCGCACCGAGCCGGTCGCCGGCACGTCGCGATAGGCCTGCGCATTGAGCCGGCCCGGTGCCCGCAGATCGGCCGTCTCGCCCGGTGCGGGCGACGCGGGGGCCGGGGTGGTTTGGGCCGATGCCGGGTCCGTACCGGCAAGAGCCAGAAGAAGGGCGAGCAGGGTGTATATCGAGCGCATTGGCAATTTCCGGACAGGCTTTCGACTCCGCGAGCGCCCCAATCTAGCCCTTATCGGGGTACGCGCGCGCGGGCTTTTTCGCGGGCCGCTATCGCGGCTGCGCCAAACGGGCGGGCGAAAACTCGGGCCAGGCGAGGCCGGCGGCGACAAGGTCGGCCGGCAGTTCCTCGCCGCGCACGCCGGCCGCGACGATGCGCCCGGTGGCCGGGCTTGTCATAATCCCGTAGCCGCCCAGGGCCGCGGCCCAATGGAAGCCGGGAATGGCCGGATCGGGCCCGAGCACGGGGCGGCGGTCGGCCACAAAGCAGCGCAAGCCCGCCCATTTGCGTTTGACCGCGGCGACGCGCAGGCGCGTGGCCGTTTCGAGCCGATCGATGCAGGTCGCGACGTCGATCTCCTCGGGCTGCGCATCGCACGGGGCCGAGGGCGTTTCGTCGGCGGGCGAGGCGAGCAGCAGGCCGGCATCGGGCTTGAAATAGAATTCCTCGTCGATTTCGCAGACCATCGGCCATGCCTGCGTGGCGCCGGCATCGGCGGGCGGGGCGAAAACCAGGGCCGTGCGCCGACGCGGCTCGAGGCCGATGGATGCCGCGCCCGCGAGCCTTCCGACTTCGTCGGCCCAGGCGCCCGCCGCATTGACGATGTGGGCGGCCTCGAATTCGCCGGCTGCCGTCGCGATGCGCCAGCGCGCGCCTTCGCGCGCAAGGCGGCTTACGGCAGCGCTGCATACAATCGTGCCACCGGCCGCCGAAAATTTGCGCAAGTAGCCGCGATGGATCGCGGCGACGTCCATGTCCATCGCCCCTTTTTCGTAGAGCGCGCGGTCGAGCCAGTCGGCATCGAGGGCGGGGCACAGGGCGATCGCTTCGCGGCGCTCGATTTCCACGACCGTGCCGGGCAAAGCATCGACGAGCGCCTTGTCGATCGAGCGCGTTCCTGCGGCGGCGGCGGCGAACACGACGCCGCGGGGCGCGAGCAAAGGATGTTCGGAAAAGCCCGGCGGCGGATGGCCAAGGAAGCTGCGGCTGGCGTTCGCAAGCCTGCGGATGGCGGCCGGCCCGTAGGCTTCCTCGAACACGGCGGCCGAGCGGCCCGTGGTGTGGTAGCCGGGCTGGCTTTCGCCCTCGAGCAGCAGCACGCGATGCGTGGCCGCCAAAGCCATCGCGGCCGAGGCGCCGACAATGCCGGCGCCGACGACCGCGACGTCGAAGCTTTGCGCCACGCGCGCGCCGTTCTATTCGGCGGCGTGCGGGGCCGGGTGTGCACCCTCGTGCGAGCGTTCCTGCTGCGCCAAGCGCTGGGCGATGGCGCCTGCGGGCTTGGTGAAGCGGGCGAGCAGCAGGTAGAGGCAGGGGATCACGAAGATCGTCAGCACGGTTGCGAACGACACGCCGCCGATGATGACCCAGCCGATCGCCTCGCGGCTTTCGGCACCAGCGCCGTGCGCGTCGGCGAGCGGGATGGCACCGCACACCGTCGCGATCGAGGTCATCAGGATGGGCCGCAAGCGCGCCACCGACGCTTCGAGCACGGCCGAGCGAACGTCGGCCCCCTGGTCGCGCAGCTGGTTGGCGAACTCGACGATCAGAATCCCGTTCTTGGCCATGAGTCCGATCAGCAGAATCATGCCGATCTGGCTGAAGACGTTGAGCGAGATGCCGGTGAAGTAGAGCGCGCCCAAGCCGCCCGTCAGCGCCAGCGGTACGGCCAGCATGATGATCAGCGGATGGATCCAGCTTTCGAACTGGGCCGCGAGCACCAGGAACACGACGAGCAAGGCGAGGCCGAAGGTGAAGTAGATCGACGACGCCGACTCCCGGAATTCGCGACTCTGTCCGAGATAGCCGATGCGCACTTCCGCCGGCAGCACTTCGCGCGCGAAGCTTTCCATCAAGCCCAGCGCTTCGCCGAGCGTGAAGCCCGGGGCGAGCGACGCCGTGATCGTGATCGAGCGCAGACGGTCGAGGCGGTTGAGCTCGGCGGGGCCTGCACCTTCCGCCAGCGTCACGAGCGTGGAGAGCGGGATCAGCTGCTGCGAGGTCGTCGAACGCACGAAGACGCTCGCAAGATCGCGCGGCGTCGCGCGGTTTTCGAGCCGCGCCTGCAGGATCACGTTGTACTCCTCGCCGCGGTCGACGTAGGTCGACACGGTGCGGGCACCAAACATCGTCTCCAGCGTGCGGCCGATCGTTTCGATCGACACGCCGATGTCGGCGGCGCGCGCACGGTCGATGCGCACGCGCAGTTCGGGCTTCGTCTCGCGGTAGTTGGAGTCGACATTGAGGAAGCGCGGATCCTGGGCGGTGCGCTGCATCAGCAGGTCGCGCCAGCCGCGCAGGGTTTCGTAGTCCGAGCCGCCGAGCACGAACTGGATGGGCGGCTGGAAGCCGCGCTGGCCCAGCGACGGCGGGTTGATCGCGAAGGCACGCACGCCCGGCAGGTTGGCGATGCGCGGGAAGATTTCGCGCACGATCTGCTGCTGCGTGATTTCGGGGCCTTCGGGTTTGGGGGCGCCTGTCTCGGAACCCGCATAGCGCTCGCCCCAAGGTTTCAGGCGCAGGAACAGCAGGCCCGAATTGACCGGGGCCGGGCGCTGGAAGCCGGGCGCGATGTTGCTCATGATCACGGCCGCCTGGCCCTTTTCGACGTAGGGCTGCAGGATGCCTTCGATCTGGCGCACCGCTTCGGCCGTGTAGCCGTAGGACGAGCCCTCGGGAGCGGTCACCGGGATCACGACGTTGCCGCGATCTTCGATCGGCGTGAATTCCTTGGGCAGCACAACCCAGAAACCGTAGGCGGCAGCGCAGAACGCAAGGCCCATCGCGAGCACCAGCACCGGCGCGCCGAGCGCGCGCCCGAGCAGCCAGCGATAGCCCTCATTCATGCCGACGAAGATCTTTTCGGTCATCAGGTAGAATTTGCCTTCGCCCGCATGCGACACCAGCAGCTTCGAGCACATCATCGGCGACAAGGTCAGCGCCACGTGCCCCGAGAACAGCACCGAGGCGGCAAGCGCGATGCCGAATTCGGTGAACAGACGGCCCGTATTGCCTTCCATGAACGACAGCGGCAGAAACACCGCGATAAGCGTAAGCGTGGTGGAAATGACCGCAAACGAAATCTGTCGGGCACCCCGCACGGCGGCAAGCAGCACCGGCTCGCCCTTTTCGATGCGCGAATGGATGTTCTCGAGCACCACGATCGCGTCGTCGACGACGATGCCGATCGCGAGCACGAAGGCGAGCAGGGTCAGCACGTTCAGCGAGAAGCCGAGTGCCCCCAGCACGATGAACGAACCGATGATCGACACCGGGATTGTCACCACCGGAATGATCGTGGCGCGCCACGAGCGCAAAAACGCGAAGATCACCGCCACAACCAGCACAATGCCGATGCCGAACGCGTGGTAGACCTCGAAGATCGACTGCTCGATGAAGACGGACTCGTCGTAGCCGATCAGCACGTTGATGCCTTCGGGGAAGGTCTCCCGCAGACGGTCCATCTCTTCTTTGACGCCCTTGGCGACCGACAGCGTGTTGCCGGTCGACTGGCGCAGAATGCCGAGGCCGACGGCCGTGTTGCCGTTGGCGCGCAGGCCCGAACGTTCGTCTTCCGCGCCCACTTCCACGCGCGCGACCTCGCCCAAGCGGATCTGGTAGCCCTGGCGCGTGGCGATGATGACGTTGTTGAACTGCTCCACGTTCGACAGGCGCGAGTCGGTCTTCACGGTCAGTTCGCGCTGCGTGGATTCGATGCGGCCCGAGGGCAGCTCCACGTTCTGGCGCTTGATCGCGGTTTCGACGTCGTCGACCGTGAGGCCGCGCGCGGCCAAGGCCTGGCGGTCGAGCCACACGCGCATCGAGAAGCGCCGCTCGCCCGAGATGTTGACCTGGGCCACGCCCGGCACGATCGACAGGCGATCGACAAGATTGCGGCGCGCGAAGTCGGTGAGTTCGAGCTGGCTGTAGCGTTCGGAATAGAGCGTGAACCACACGATGGCGCGCTGGTCGCCGTCGACCTTCGCGATGATCGGATCGTCCACGCCGTCGGGCAGGCGCGCGCGCACGCGCGCCACGCGGTCGCGCACGTCGGCGGACGCCGCGTCGATGTCGCGGCCGAGGCGGAATTCGATCGTCACCGACGAGCGCTCTTCGCGGCTCTGCGCGGTGATCGCCTTGACCCCTTCGATGCCGGCCACGGCCGCTTCGATGATTTCGGTCACGCGCGTTTCGACGACCTGGTTGGCAGCCCCCTTGTAGACCGTGGTGACCGACACGATCGGCGGATCGATCGCCGGATACTCGCGCACGGGCAGGCGGAAGAAGGCCGCAACGCCCAGCACCACGATGAGCAGGCTGATGACCGTCGCGAAGACGGGGCGTTTGATCGAAACGTCTGACAGAACCATGGTTTTTTCCGCTCGGATGCTGTGGAGGGCGGGAAGACGAGGTGACGGTTTAGGAAGCCGGCGGCGAGAACGGCCGCGCGTTGACGGGCAGGTTGGGGCGCACGCGCTGCAGGCCGCGCACGATGACCGAATCGTCGGCGCCGATGCCGCTCAGCACTTCGACCTCGCCCTGCATGCGCATGCCGAGCTTGATTTCGCGGCGCTGCGCGCGGCCATCGACGACGACGTACAGGAACTGGCGCACGCCCTCGGCAAGCAGCGCGTCCTCGGGCACCACGATCGCGTTGTCGCGCGTGGCGACCGACAATGCGATGGTCAAAAACATGCCCGGCTTGAGCGTGCCGTCGGAATTGTCGAACGAGGCGTTGAGGCGTACGGCGCGCGTGGCGGGGTCGATGCGGGTGTCGATCGCCGTGACTTCGCCCTTGAATTCGCGGCCCGCAAAGGCCGGCGCCAGACCCGTCACCGGCAGGCCGACGCGCACTTGCCCCAGATATTGCTCGGGCACGGAAAACTCGATCTTGATCACGCGCACGTCGTCGAGCGTGGTGATCGGCGTGCCGGCCTGCAGCAACGCGCCGAGGCTGACCTGGCGCATGCCCACGCGGCCCTCGAACGGGGCGGTGATGCGGAAATCTTCGAAGCGCGCGTCGGCCGCGCGCAGGCGCGACTCGTTCTGGCGCACGCGGCCTTCGGCGGCGCGCAGCTGGCTTTCGAGCTGGTCGACGCGCGCTTCGGTCGCGTTGCCGCTTTGGCGGAGTGCGCGCGCACGGTCGAGCTGCTGGCGGATTTCGTCGGCGAGGGCGCGCGACTGCGCGATTTCGGCGCGCACGGCCTCGGTGTCGGCCGCGCGCTCGCGGCTTTCGAGCTCGACCAGCACGGCGCCGGCCCGCACCGATTGGCCTTCCTGGAAATTGATGCGCGCGATGTTGCCGGCCTGCTTGGCGGCGACGACGACGGATTCGTTTGCGCGCGCCGTGCCCACGGCCTCGACCTTCTCGACCACCGCCTGGCGCTTGGGTTTGACGAACTCGACCCCGATCGCCGGCGCTTGCGGGCGTGCGGCCGGTGCGGCGGCGACCGCTTGGCTGCTCATGTTCTGGTAATAATACCAACCGCCGCCGCCGACAGCGCCGAGAACCGCAATGATTGCAAGTTGGGTAATCACGCGCATGGTCTGTCTGCCTTGTCTGCGAACGGGCTTAATTACCGCCGATGTGTGCTAAATCCGGGTCGATGCTAGCAATCCCCGCGCCAAGCAGGGCAGAGTTTGCATACCACCCATGTCATATGGAAATCATGTAATGTGTCGTGTGTCGAAAGAAAAGGGCTGCTTCGGTTACAGGACGTAATAGATGCACCGGATGAGGTAATAAGGTAAATCGCGCTATGACAGACTCGCTTGCCCATCGGCGCTTTGCTGCCGGTCATGTTTTGTTCGAAGCCGGCGATGCGGCCGACGCCGCCTATATTGTCGAAAAGGGCTGGGTCGAAATTTTCGTGCGCGGTGCCGGCGGCGTCCAGCGCCTGTCGCTGCTGGGGCCCGGCGAGATCTTCGGCGAAATGGCGCTGGTCGACGATTCGCCGCGCTCGGCGGGGGCCCGCGTGCTGGAAGACGTCGAATGCGTGGTGGTCGAGCGTGCACAAATTTTGCGCGAGATCGACCGCGCCACGCCGCTGATGCAGCTGCTTGTACGCACGCTGATCTTCCGCCTGCGCGCGGCGACGGCGGGCACGCATGTTTGGGCGAGCGCCGCGATCCCCGACGTGACCGCCCAGGCGGTGGCGCACATCAAGATCGAGCACGACGTGCGCCAGGCGCTCAAAGGCGGCGAGATTGCGGCCTATCTGCAGCCCATCGTGCGGCTCGACGACGGCGTGCCGATCGGCTTCGAAGCGCTGGCGCGCTGGCACCATCCGCGCCTGGGCGTGCTGGGGCCGGAGGCGTTGCTGCCGGCCGTGGCGCGCGCCGGCCTCGTGGAGGCGCTCGACCTGCTCGTGGTGCGCGAGGCCGCAACTATGGTGGGCGCCCTCAACCGGCGCCTCACGCTCGCCGGGCGCCGGCCCGTGTTCGTCGCCGCCAATTTCGGCGCGGCCCATTTCAACGATCTGCGCTTGGCTCCGCTGCTTGCCGAAATCCTCGAAGAAGCGCAGCTGCCGGCCGAGCGGCTCAAGATCGAGATCACCGAAACCACGCTGATCTCGAACCCGAAAGCCGGCGAGGCGTTGGCGCAGCTGCGCGCCCGCGGCATGTCGATTAGCCTCGACGATTTCGGCACCGGCTATTCGGGCCTGTCGTATCTGTCGAAATTCCCGATCGACTATCTGAAGATCGACGGCAGCTTCGTGGCCGCCGCCCGCGAGGAACGCAAGTCGGCCGACATTCTGCGCGCGATGCTGGCGCTGGGCGCGCAGCTCGAAATCGACGCGATCGCCGAAGGCATCGAAGACGAAGCGCAAGCAAGCCTGCTGCGCGAGATGGGCTGCCTCTACGGCCAGGGCTATCTCTATGGCCGCCCGCTGCCCGCCAACGAAGCGTGCGCCGCACTGTTCGACCGCATCTGAACGAAGGCGCCGTGCAATTGTCGCGAAACAATTGAGTCCCAAGGGGTTCTTTTGTTTGGGGCGCAGTTCGACTATCTCTTTGCCTATGGTCGAAAACGTCGCGCACGAAAAGACATCCGTGTTCACGCCCGCCGAGATGCGGGCGTTCGCAACCGACGGCTACGCGATCGTGCGCGGGCTTGCCTCGGCCGATCTGTGCGCGCGCATTCGCGACGCCGGTGCCCGCGATCTTGCTGCAGCCAAAGCGCCGCTCGAATACGAAGCGAGCGTGGGCTATCCGGGGGCGCCCGCCTCGCTCGAGGCCGCCGGCGGGCGCACGGTGCGCCGTCTGCTCGGGGCGGTCGATCGCGACGCGTCGATGCGCGACTGGGCGTGCGGCGCGGACGCGGCCGCGCGCATGGCGCAGCTCCTGGGCAGTCCGCCCGTTTTGTCGCGCGCGCACCACAATTGCCTGATGACCAAACATCCGGATTTCGGCAGCCAGACCAATTGGCACCGCGACATACGCTACTGGTCGTTCGCGCGCCCCGAGCTTGTGTCTTTGTGGCTCGCCTTGGGATCCGAGCGGCCCGAGAACGGCGGGCTGTTCGTGCTGCCGGGCACGCATCTGCTCGAGATCGAGCCCGAGCGCTACGACGCGGCCAAGTTTCTGCGCCCCGATCTTGCCGCCAACCAAGAACTCATTGCGACAAAGCGTGCGGTCGAGCTCGAGCCGGGGGACGCGCTGTTTTTCCACAGCCGCCTGTTCCATGCGGCCGGGCGCAACGCCTCGAGCGCCGTCAAATTCTCGCTCGTCTTCACCTATCGGGCGGCCGACAATCCGCCGGCCCCCGGCTCGCGTTCGGCGGCGAGCCCCGAGATTCTCCTGTGACGCTGCCGCTTGCCCTCACGATGGGCGAGCCCGCCGGCATCGGCGGCGAACTGACGCTGCGCGCGTGGCTTGAAATGCGCGCGCACGGCCCCGTCTTCGTTGCCCTCGACGATCCGGCGCGGCTTGCGGCACTTGCAAAGACATTGGGCCTCGACGTGCCGGTCGAAATCGTCGCGTCGGCCGCCGATGCCGCATCGGTGTTCGCGCGCGCTTTGCCTGTGCTGCCCGTGTCCCTTGCCGTGCCCGCGCGCGCGGGCCATCCCGATCCCGCCAACGCGGTCGCCACGATCACGTCGATCGACCGCGCGGTTGGGCTGGCGCTCGAAAACAAGGTCGGCGGCATCGTCACGAACCCGATCCAGAAATCCAATCTCTACGATGCGGGCTTCGCCTATCCGGGCCACACCGAATACCTCGCGGCCAAAGCGGGCGACGTGCCCGTGGCGATGCTGCTCGCCTGCCCGCAATTGCGCGTCGTGCCCGTGACGATCCACCTCGCGCTGCGCGCCGCCATCGCAACGCTCTCGACGGAGGCCATCGTCGCGACCGCAATCCTGGTCGCCAAAGGGTTGAAGAGCGATTTCGGCATCGCGCGGCCGCGCCTCGCACTCGCCGGCCTCAACCCGCATGCGGGCGAGGCGGGCAGCATGGGGGCGGAAGACGCCGCCATCGTCGCCCCGGCGGTCGAACAATTGCGGGCGTACGGCATCGATGCGGTCGGTCCGCTGCCGCCGGATACGATGTTCAGCCCGCGCGCGCGCGCAGGCTACGACGTGGCGATCTGCATGTACCACGACCAGGCTTTGATCCCGCTGAAGACGCTCGACGTGGATGGCGGCGTGAACGTCACGATGGGTTTGCCCTTCGTGCGCACCTCGCCCGACCATGGCACGGCGCTCGACATTGCGGGCAAGGGTGTCGCCCATCCGGGCAGTCTGGTGGCGGCATTGCGGCTGGCAAACGATCTGGCAATAAAGCGGGCGACAGGAGCACCGAACCGATGAACAAGCTGCGCTTGGGCTTCAATTGCGACCATGTGGCGACGCTGCGCAACGCGCGCGGCGGCCTCTATCCCGATCCGGTTGCCGCCGCCAAACAGGCGATCGCCGCGGGTGCCGACGGCATCACCGCCCACTTGCGCGAAGACCGTCGCCACATCCGCGACGCCGACATGCGCCGTCTGCGCGCCGAAATTGCGGCTCCGCTCAATTTCGAAATGGCCGCGACCGCCGAGATGCTGGCGCTGGCCTGCGAGCTCAAGCCGCACGCAAGCTGCCTCGTGCCGGAAAAACGCACCGAAGTCACGACCGAAGGCGGGCTCGACGTGGCGGGCCATCTGGGCGAACTCGGGCCGTACGTCGCCAAGCTCAAAGCGGCGGGCATTCGCGTGTCGATGTTCATCGATCCGGATGTGGCGCAGCTCGACGCGTCCGTGGCCGTGGGCGCACCGGTCGTGGAACTGCACACGGGCGCCTATGCGCATGCGCACAGCGAAGCGGCTATCGCACGCGAGTTGGCGCGACTGCAAACGGCCGCCGCCCATGCCGCCAAAATCGGCCTCGAATGCCATGCCGGCCACGGCCTCACCTTCGAGAATGTCGGTCCCGTCGCCGCGATCCCGGAACTGGTCGAGCTCAATATCGGCCATTTTCTCGTCGGCGCCGCCGTCTTCGAAGGCCTCGACGCCGCGATCCAAAAAATGCGCGCCCTGATGGATGCCGCGCGCCGCTGATTGGCAAGTGCCCGCCGATGCGCCACACTGGGCGCAAATCGGGGGGGAATATGGCCACGCAGCTCATCACGCACCCGGCGTGCCTGGACCACGATCCGGGCAACCACCATCCGGAAAATCCGCGCCGGCTTGCGGCCGTTTTGGCGGCCCTCGACGAGGCGCGCTTTGCCGGGCTCGAGCGGGTTGCCGCCCCGCGCGCCAGCGACGACGCGTTGTGCCTCGTGCATCCGCGCGCCTTCGTCGAAGCCGTGCTCGGCGCCATTCCGCCGATGGGACGCCACCAGATCGACGGCGACACGATCGTCTCGCCCGGCTCCGAGGATGCGGCCTTGCGCGCGGCAGGGGCGGTGATCGCGGGCGTGGACGCCGTGTGCGAGGGCCGCGCGCGCAACGCCTTTGCCGCCGTGCGCCCGCCCGGCCACCATGCGGAAGCAGCGCAAGCGATGGGTTTCTGCATCTTCAACAACGTCGCCGTGGGGGCGCTGCATGCGCGCGTCAAGCACGGGCTGCGGCGCGTGGCCGTGATCGATTTCGACGTGCATCACGGCAACGGCACGCAGCACATGTTCGAAAACGATTCCGATCTTTTCTACGCCTCGAGCCACGAATGGCCGCTCTATCCGGGCACGGGCGCCAGCGACGAAACCGGGCGCTTCGGCAACATCGTGAACGCGCCCTTGCCGGGCGGCTCGGAAGGGCTCGCGTTTCGCCGCGCGTTCGAGGCCAAAATCCTCCCGGCCCTCGACGCGTTCGCACCCGAGCTTGTGATGATCTCGGCCGGGTTCGACGCGCACGAGGAAGACCCGCTCGCGAGCCTGCGCCTGCACGAGAGCGATTTTGCCTGGGTCACGCGCGCATTGATGGATGTGGCCAACCGCCACGCAAAGGGTCGCGTCGTCTCGGCCCTCGAAGGCGGCTACGATCTCGACGCGTTGGGCCGCTCGGCGGCAGCGCATGTCGAAGCCTTGATGGCGGTTTAGGGTCGTTAGAATAAGTATGGAACCGATTTAGAAGAACTGTCTGGCGGCAGGATCAGCCCCCCTGTACGCGTTTGGCCCCCCAAATCGGATTTTCGAGGGTTGCCATGACCGTTTCTTCGCGTCGCACGTTTCTGGGCGGTGTTGCCGCTGCCGCACTTGCCGCACCCGCCGTGCGGGCGCAAAGCGCGCGCACGCTGTTGCGCGCGGGCTTCATCCCCGTCGTCGGCTCGGCGCAATTGTTCGTGATCGACCAGGAAGGCTGGGCCAATGCGGCCGGCATCGATCTCAAATTGTCGCAGTTCGATTCCGGCCCCAATATGATCCAAGCCCTCGCCTCGGGCACGCTCGACGCCTATTGGGCGGGCGTGGGCCCGCTCGGCGTGGCGCGCGAACGCGGGCTCGACATCCGCGTGGTCATCGCCACTGCGACAGAAGAACTCGCCTTCGTCGCGGGCGGCAAGCTGCAGCCGTTTTTTGCGTCCAACGCGACCCCGGCCGATGCATTCAAGCGTTTCTTCGAAGCGAACAAGCGGCCGGCACGTCTGGCAACCCAGCCTGCCGGCTCGGTTCCCAACAGCATTCTTCAATACTGGCTGTGGGAAGTGGGCAAAGTCGAAAAAGCGCATGTCGAGATCGTCGCCATGGGCATCGACGCCACGCAGCAGGCCGTCCTCGCCCAAGCGGTGGACGGTGCGACGGTGCGCGAACCCGCACTCACGATCATTCTCGACCGCGCGCGCGATGCACGCCTTGTGGCGTCCGGCGGCCAGATGTTCCCCGACCAGCCGGGCGGGGTTTTTGCGCTCACGGGCGAGTTCATCAAGCGCGCCCCTGCGGCTGCACAGAAGCTTGTGGACCTCACGGTGCGCGCAACCAAGCTGCTGCGCGAAAATCCCGACCGGGCTGCCCCGCATGTGCAGAACGCGCTCGGCAGAGGGATTGTCGATCTCGACACGATGAAGCGCGCCTTGCGCTCGCCGGGCGCGAAATTCGCCGACAATCCCGAGACGATCGTCGCGGCCACATCCAAGCTGCAGGATTTCCAGGTCAAGATCGGCGCCTTGCAGCGGGCTGCCTCGCTCGACGGGCTGTTCGACGCGAGCTTCTATCGCCGCGCCATCGCCGCGCAAGGTTGACGATGCCCGACGCTTCCGGCCTCGCGCCGCGGCCCGCACCGGCCGTGCAAACGCCGCGCGCACGCGACCGCCTGTGGCCTTTCCCGGCCCCGGTGTGGGGCGCGCTTGGCCTTGCTCTGCTGCTCGGGCTTTGGGAGGCCGTGCCGCGTCTCGGCCTCGTGCCGATCATGCTGCTGCCGCCGCCGAGTTATATCCCGGCGGCATTCTGGCGCGACGTGACGAGCGGGGAATGGCAGCGCGCGATCTTCGCGAGCCTCGGGCACTACACGATGGGTCTGGCGATCGGCTCGATCGGCGGCATCGTGCTGGGCGTGGCCGCCGGAGCTTCGGCGCGCACGGATGCAGCCCTCGCCTATGTCGTGCGCATCCTGCGGCCGATCCCGGGGCTCGCCTGGGTCCCGTTTGCGATCATCTGGTTCGGCGTGAGTACTTCGGCCGCCACCTTCATCGTCGCGGTCGGCGTGTTCTGGATCAATTTCTTTGCGGCCCTCAGTGCCGTGCAGGCCGTCGACCGCGATTTGGTCGAAGTCGCCGACGCGTTCGGCCATGGCAGCTTTTTCGGGCGCTTGTTCAAGGTGATCCTGCCCGCCGCGTCGCCCGCGATCCTGGGCGGCTTGCGCACCGGTTTGGGCCAAGCCTGGATGGCCGTGGTAGCGGCCGAATTGTTCGGCGTGCCCGGCTTGGGCCAGCGCATGATGCAGGCCTCGAGCCTGCTCGCGATCGAACTTGTCGTCGTCTACATGCTGACGATGGCCGCCCTCTACGGCGGCATCGACTGGGTCTTCGTCAAACTGCGCGACCGTTTGCTGCGGTGGAAACCATGAGCAACCCTGCGATCGTCGTCGAAAATCTCGGGCTCGCGTTTCCCGCGCGCGGCAACGCGGCCCCGAGCGTGATCTTCGAGAATTTCGATCTCGAGGTGGCACGCGGCGAGTTCGTGGCGATCGTCGGCCGCTCGGGCGTGGGCAAGTCCACGTTGCTGCGCATCTTGGCCGGCCTTGCGGCCCCGAGTGCCGGCCGTTTCGAGATCGATGTCGATGCCAGTGCGGCGCTGCGCCCCACCGGGCTCGTGTTCCAGGACAGCCGCTTGCTGCCCTGGCGGCGCATTGCCGCCAACGTAGCGTTGGGGCTCGAAGGATTGGGCCTGTCGAAGCAAGAGCGTTCGCGCCGCGCTTTGGCGGCCCTTGAGCGCGTCGGGCTTGCCGCCCACGCCGACAAATGGCCGCACCAGCTTTCGGGCGGCCAGCGCCAGCGTGTCGCTTTGGCGCGCGCATTGGCGGTCGAGCCGGCCTTGCTGCTGATGGACGAGCCGTTCGGCGCACTCGACGCGCTCACGCGCCGCACGCTGCAGGACGAACTGCGCGACGTGGCGGCCGCCACGGGCAAGACGGTGATCTTCGTGACGCACGATGTCGAGGAGGCGGTCTATCTCGCCGACCGCGTGGTGGTACTGGCGGGCTCGCCCGCGCGCATTGCGGGCGTGCACCGCATCGATCTGCCGAACCCGCGCAGCCGCGAGGCGGCCTCCCAATCGGCGCTCGTGGCCGCCATTCATGCGGCCCTGGACGGCGTCCCGGCCCCGGTCTTGGCGACGTAATCGTTACATTTCAACTCCTTATCTAGCCCTTGGCGCGAACTCTGCTAGAGTGCGCCCCGGGAAAGGTGGGGTTATGTCCGACGGGCAGAAAAATCTAACGTTGGCGCTGCAAGGCGGGGGGTCGCACGGGGCCTTTACCTGGGGCGTGCTCGACCGCCTGCTCGAAGACGACCGGCTGGTGATCGAGGGCATTTCGGGCACGTCGGCGGGGGCGATGAACGCGGCCGTGGTCGTGGCCGGCATGGCCGAGGGCGGGGCGCCTGCCGCCCAAGCGCTGCTCGAGCGCTTCTGGGAACAGGTCGCCGAAAGCGGACGCTTCTCGATCTTCCAGCCGTCGTTGTTCGACCGCATGTTCGGCAATCCGGCCAATCTCGATTTTTCGCCCTTCTACCAGGGCTTCGATCTGCTCACGCGCACCATGTCGCCCTACCAGCTCAATCCGCAGGGCACCAATCCGCTGCGCGAGGCGCTGACCAAGCTCATCGATTTCGACGCCGTGCGCAGCCACGACGGCGTCAAGCTCTTCATCTCGACGACCAATGTGCGCACCGGCAAGATCCGCGTGTTCCGCAACCACGAGCTTTCGGCCGACGTGCTGCTCGCTTCCGCGTGCCTGCCGCATCTCTTCCAGGCGGTCGAGGTCGAAGGCGAGCATTACTGGGACGGCGGCTTCATGGGCAATCCCGCGATGTTTCCGCTGATCTACAATTGTCGGGCGACCGACGTGCTGCTCGTCGAGATCAACCCGATCCGCATCGAAGAGCTGCCGACGACCGCGCGCGGCATTGCCGACCGCATGAACTCGATCAGCTTCAACGCCACGATGATGCGCGAGATGCGCACGATCGCGTTCGTGACGCGGCTGCTCGAGCGCCATCGCCTGACGGGGCGCTCGGGCCTGCGGCGCATCTTCTTCCACATGGTCCAGGCGGAGGAGGAAATGGCCGCGTTCGGCGTGTCGTCCAAATACAATCTCGACTGGGATTTCCTGTGCACTTTGCGCAAGCTCGGCCGCGAACGCGCCGACCAGTGGCTTGCCGCCAATTTCGACGTGATCGGCACGGATTCGTCCGTCGATCTCGAGAAGCTGTTTTTCTGATGATCCAGACCGAACGCACCGTTGTCCCGCATGCCGTCTCCGAACAGAGCCTCGCCACGCTCGAGCCGGGCGCCACGATCGTCGAAGCTGCGCGCATGATGGCGTATTTGCGCATCGGCGCTTTGATGGTGGTCGAGGGCGAGAAGCTCGTCGGCATCTTCAGCGAGCGCGACGCGCTGACGCGCGTGCTCGCCAAAGAGCTCGATCCCGCGACGACGACGCTGGCCGACGTTATGACGCCCGATCCGATCGTTATTTCGCCCGACGCGACCGTGCAGCAAGCGCTCGACATCATGGCCGCCAAAGGCTTCCGGCATCTGCCGGTGATCGACGATTCGCGCATCGTGGCGATCGTGTCGATCCGCGATCTCTACCGCTCGGTCAAAGACCAGATGGAATCCGACATTCTGCTGCTGGCCGAAACGCTGCTGCAGGGCTAACCGACACGAGGCGACGATGGGTGCGACGGAAAACGGCAACTACGACTACGATCTGCTGGTGATGGGCTCGGGGCCGGCGGGCCAGCGCGCCGCCATCCAGGGGGCCAAGCTCGGCAAGCGCGTGGCCGTGATCGAGCACAAGGCGGTGGTCGGAGGGGCGTGCATCAATACCGGCACGATCCCGTCCAAAACCCTGCGCGAGGCGGTCATGCATCTGTCGGGCTACCGCGAGCGCAACGTCTACGGCGCTTCGTACCAGGTCAAACAGAACATCACGATGGAGGATCTGCTCTACCGCGCTTCCGCCGTGATCCAGGCCGAGCTCGACGTGGTGCGCCACCAGATGCAGCGCAACGGCGTCGAGCTCATCGTCGCGGACGCGAAATTCGCCGGGCCCGAAACGGTGGTGCTCACCGGTCTCGACGGGCGGGGCAGGCGCGAGGTGCGCGCGCGCTACGTCGTGATCGCGACGGGCACGGCCGCCACGCGCTCGAATTCGATCCCGTTCGACGGCCAGAACATCATCATCAGCGACGACATTCTGGGCCTCAAGAAACTGCCCAAATCGCTGTGCGTGATCGGGGCGGGCGTGATCGGCCTCGAATACGCGACGATGTTTTCGACCCTCGGCGTGCGCGTGACGGTGGTGGACAAGCGCGAGCGCCTGCTCGATTTCGTGGACCACGAAATCACCGACATTCTCGTCTACCAGATGCGCAAGAACCGCGTGACTTTGCGTTTGGGCGAAGAGGTGGAAGGCATCGACACGGTCGAAGACGAAGAGCACGGCCTGCGCGTGCGCGTGAAGCTGCGCTCGGGCAAAACCATCCTCACCGAAAAAGCGCTCTATTCGATCGGCCGCACGGGGGCGACGCACGCCCTCGATCTGCCTGCCGCCGGCCTCCAAGCCGACAGCCGCGGCCGCGTGACGGTCGACGAAAATTACCGCACCTCGGTGCCGAACATCCTCGCGGCCGGCGACGTGATCGGCTTCCCGGCCTTGGCCTCGACCTCGATGGAGCAGGGCCGGCTTGCCGCCTGCCATGCCTTCGGCGTCGCAACCAAATCGGTGCCCGAACTCTTCCCCTACGGCATCTACACGATCCCGGAAATCTCGACCTGCGGCAAAACCGAAGAAGAGCTCACGCAAGACGGCGTGCCCTACGAGATCGGCAAGGCGCGCTACCAGGAAATCGCGCGCGGGGCGATCATCGGCGACAAGATCGGCATGCTCAAACTCCTGTTCCACGTCGACACGCGCAAGCTTTTGGGCGTGCACATCATCGGCGAGGGAGCCTCCGAGCTCATCCATATCGGCCAAGCCGTGATGGCCTTCGACGGCACGGTGGATTACTTCGTGCGCACCGTCTTCAACTATCCGACCTTGGCGGAGTGCTACAAGACGGCGGCCTTCGACGGGATCAACAGGTTGGGGTAGGTGGGAGGCAAGACTCAGTCTAGATTTGCTTGAATGTCGGCTAAAATTTCACCGACAAGCCGAGCCATATCTGGTGACAACAACATTGAAGTGCTGTCGATTGCCGGTGCTCGTGTTCGAGGGGCCGTGTAGCCTGTTCTAAGCCGTTGCTGCTGGATTGTTATCGGAGAAGTATTTGGAGCTGCGAAAGCAACCGCCCCCGAAACGGCGGAAGGCGGATTGAGGGCAAGAAAAGCATTGTAGCGCTGTGGATTGCCAAGATCAGCTATAGACCTGTCTAATCGCTCGAGAACATTGCTTGGCAGCGCACTCAGAGCCCCCAATTGTTCAACTAGAGCGACTGTTTCGATCCTTTTTGTCCAAGGGTTTCCGTAGATCGTTCGCATGCCAAGCTTATCGCCCTCCGACAGATCGTGAACACCTCTGCGCCAGCAAAGCGCCGTATTTGGATCGCGGAACCAAGTGTACGGGAAATTGTACATCATGACCGAGCGAGTATCGAATTGACCGATAGCTGCCGGCTGAAGGCGCGTTGAACCCTGAAAATACGGACTCGAATCTGGAAGTGCCTGCATCTGGGTGCGGATTTCATCGACGGTCCAAGGGATGTCCCTTTGCACGGCGGCAACATCTAATTCGTCAAAGCAATTGTTCGATCTCTGATGTTCGTGCAAGAAGCCTAGCGCATGTCCAAATTCATGAAGCACAAGAAACTCAAAATTTTTGTCATCCGAAAGTTGAATGGAGTCAAAGGGGAGATTCATCGAATAGTCCGACTTGTATTTCAAAGACTCTTTGCCGACATAAGATTCGAAATGTCCCGGCTTTCGAAGGGGATCGAGCGAAACTCGAATCGCTGAATTTTGATAGAGGCCGCACGTTCGAATAACTGTTCCATCTTTCGTTTCAAGCTTTAAGGCACCATGGGCAGTCCAACGCTCGGCTACGGCTATCACCCTTTGGTAGATTTCTTCGGTAGAGCCCGAGAAACATACCGTCACTTCCCCGCCTGGCTCCCAGTGGAGTGACCTCGCGACATGGGCTCTTGCAATCGCTTTGTCTGCTTCAGAGGCGGCGGCGAAATTGATTTTTTCGAGCCCTGTCAATACTGCATTTGCCGCAGGTGTAACTGTCGTTATTGACCTTCCAAAGTCGTGGGCTGCGGCAGGCAGAAGACCAACCATGAAAGCGGAGGCCGCGACGAGGAAAATTGATCTGTTCAACATTTTATCCTCTTTTTTGGGATCGGAGCGCTAGATGGTTGAGCATGCCTTCAGGTTTTGATTTGCAGTCAATACAAGTAATGAACGATCTGAGGTTTCATGGGTTAGTTTCGCAATCGTGTTTGCGGCGCTCGCCATGCTCGCAGCATGCTGCTTCGCAACTGCTGCTCTACGTGCAGCAGCAGCTGCTGCACGCTGCGCGTCAGTTAGGTTCTGCTGTATTGTAGGTGCGGCGGATGGCGCCGGCGCTGATGCGGGTGCCGAGCCAGTTGCAACGCGACCTGCAGATGCAGTTCCAGCCCGAATGGTATCGCGCTGATTCGACAATTGCGTCGCTGCAACTACACCTGCAAGAAGTTCGGCTCTAGCTGCGTTAAAGTCTTGAGAGCCAGATATGATTGTCTGAACGGCTTTAGTCTGAATGGCTGAAATCACCTCATCGGCAGTCTCGGGCGCCTTAGACAGAGCCAAGCTCGCATCAGCGCTTACTCGAAGAGCAGTATCTCCGGCAAGTATCGCTTCGCTAAGTGCATTTCTAGCCAGAGCAAAGTCACCGCCGATTTCTGCCGAAACATCCGCAAAATCTATAGTTTTTGCCGTTTCGAGGAGGTTTTTGCCTTGACTAGATTCGCTCCTCAACGAGGCTGTCATGTTGTTTAGGTTGGAATCTACGCCATTTTCTATGGAGAGAGTTCGAAGGTGCTGACTGACGCATGCCGTCGAAGTGTAGCCTTTCAAATAAGCCTGAATTCGATTTTGCGGTGCTGCGTAAACTCGAACAGCGCCCGCAACCCCTGTTGCCAACCCCAATCCAATTGTCAGGTCGCTTGATCCTTTGTATAAAACTGAGGCGAGCGTTCCGGCAGCCAACCCGATCAGCGGAAAGTCGACCCATCGCTGATCGCTCATTGCGTGATTAATGCCGCCTTCGTAAAATTTTTGAAGGTCGGCGATGTCCTTGCGAGTATTCTCGATTTTTTTTGCATAGGTATCGTCGAATTTTCTCTCTGCTTTTGTAATTGTCAAACGCCCATCGCCAAAAATCCCACCGTTGCTGCACCCCGACGCAGCCAACGCCAAAGGCAAAATCATCGCGAACGCGAAGAAACGAGTTGGCATGCGGGGCTCCTGTTTTTGTGGCTTATTGGTTATTTGCACGAGCTTGGTTTGTGCAAAGCGACGGGCGCAATGAAAAATGATCGGCGAAAGAGTTCTTTTGAACAAAACATACGGCTGTAGTCGCGAAGGTTGGCGGTCGGTGTTGCCCCTTGGGCGGTCCCCGACCGGCCGCTCCGGCGTGCCCCCCCCCCCCGCCTTGCCTCCGGGCGCCCTGCCGCCTATAAACGGCGCCATGAAAACGGCTGCAAACCCCGCCTCCGAACCCGTCCCCGCCGACATCGCCAAAATGTCGTTCGAAGAGGCGCTTAAGGAGCTCGAAGACATCGTGCGCGCGCTCGAACAGGGCAAGGGCAAGCTCGACGAATCGGTCGCCGCCTATGCGCGCGGGGCCGCCCTCAAGAGCCATTGCGAAGCCAAGCTCGCCCAGGCGAGTGCGCGCATCGAAAGCATCCAGATCGCGGCGGGCCGGGCGACGGCCGCACCGTTCGACGCGTCCTGACGGCCGGACACAGCCCCATGTCGCTTGCCGTCGAACAGCTTCTGGCCGACACCGCCGCGCGCATCGAACTCGCGCTCGAAGCGCTGCTGCCCAAGGGCGAAGGCTACGAGGCCGATCTGCACGAGGCCATGCGCTATGCGTGCCTCGGCGGCGGCAAGCGCGTGCGGCCGTTCCTGGTGATGGAAACCGCCAAGCTGTTTGCCGTGGACGAAGCCTGCGCGCTGCGCGTGGCCTGCGCCATCGAGTTCGTGCATTGCTACAGCCTCGTGCACGACGATCTGCCGGCCATGGACGACGACGATCTGCGTCGCGGCCGCCCGACCGTGCACAAAGCCTACGACGAAGCGACCGCGATCCTGGCGGGCGACGCACTCCTCACGCGCGCTTTCGAAGTGCTGGCACACCCGCTCACGCATGGCGATGCGGGCGTGCGTTCCGATCTCGTTTTGGCCTTGGCGCTCGCGGCCGGGGCCGAGGGCATGTGCGGCGGCCAGCAGATGGATCTGTCGGCCGAAGGCCAGACGCTCGATATTGGCGCCATCACGCGCCTGCAGCGCCTGAAGACCGGTGCCTTGATCGGCTTCGCGGCCCAGTCGGGCGCCATCCTCGGCAAAGCGCCCGCCCATATGCGCCACACGCTGGTGGCGTACGCGCACGATCTCGGGCTCGCCTTCCAGATCGCGGACGATCTCATCGACGCCGAAGGCTCGGCCGATGCGGCCGGCAAAGCCACCGGCAAGGACCAGGCGCTCGGCAAGGCGACGTTCGTGTCGATCCTCGGCATCGAGCGCGCGCGCGCGCAAGCGCTGCTGCTGGCCGACCAGGCCGCAAGCCATCTCGACATGTTCGACGCGAAGGCCGACGCGCTGCGCGCCCTCGCACGCTGGGTCGTGCGGCGGCAGAACTGAGCGCGTCATGACCTCTCCCGTCGGCCACAATTCGGGGGCGACCCCCTTCCTCGACCGTGCGGGCGATCTGGCCGAGTTGCGCCGCATGTCGGCCGAAGAGCTGCGCCATGTGGCCGACGAATTGCGCCGCGAGACGATCGCGGCCGTGTCGGGCACGGGCGGGCATTTGGGGGCGGGGCTCGGCGTGGTCGAGCTCACCGTCGCCTTGCACCATGTGTTCGAAACGCCGCACGACCGGCTGATCTGGGATGTGGGCCATCAGGCCTATCCGCACAAGATCCTCACGGGGCGTCGCGACCGTATTCGCACGCTGCGCCAGGGCGGCGGCCTGTCCGGCTTCACCAAGCGCAGCGAAAGCGAATTCGATCCGTTCGGTGCGGCCCATTCTTCGACGTCGATTTCGGCGGCCCTCGGCATGGCCGTGGCGCGCGACATGCTCGCTCCGGCAGATGCACCCCGACGCCACGCGATCGCCGTGATCGGCGACGGGGCGATGTCGGCGGGCATGGCCTACGAGGCGATGAACAACGCCGGTGCGATGCGCCAGCGCCTGATCGTGATCCTCAACGACAACGACATGTCGATCGCCCCGCCCACGGGGGCGATGAGTGCGTATCTCTCGAAGCTGATCTCCTCGAAGCCGTTTCTCAATCTGCGCAGCCTCGCGCGCGAGATGGCAAGCCATCTGCCGCGCCCGCTCTACCATGCGGTCGAACGCGCGGACGAGCTGGCGCGCGGGTTCGTATCGGGCGGCTTCGGGGCCGGCGGCGGCACGTTGTTCGAGCAGCTCGGCTTCTATTATGTGGGCCCGATCGACGGCCACAATCTCGAGCATCTGCTGCCGGTGCTGCGCAATGTGCGCGACGCCGCCGACGCGCGGCCCGTGCTGATCCATGTCGTCACGCAGAAGGGCCGCGGCCATCCTTTCCCGGCCGATGCGGCCGACCGCTACCATGCCGTCGGCAGTTTCGATCTGGTCGTCGGCGACACTGGCTTGCTCAAGGCAAGCCCGAAAGCGTCGAAGCCTGCTGCGCCCAGCTACACCAAAGTGTTCGCCGAAGCTTTGATCGCCGAAGCGGCGGCCGATCCGCGCATCGTCGCCGTGACGGCCGCGATGCCGACGGGCACCGGGCTCGATCTTTTCGCCAAGCGCTTCCCCAAGCGCTGCTTCGACGTGGGCATTGCCGAGCAGCATGCGGTCACGTTTGCGGCCGGCATGGCGGCCGACGGGCTGAAGCCGTTCGTCGCGATCTATTCCACCTTCCTGCAGCGCGCCTACGACCAGCTCGTGCACGACGTGATGCTGCAGAAACTCCCCGTGCGTTTCGCGATCGACCGCGCGGGTCTCGTCGGGGCCGACGGGGCCACGCATGCGGGGGCCTACGATCTTGCCTATCTCGGCTGCCTGCCCGACATGGTTGTGATGGCGCCGTCCGACGAAGCCGAGTTGGCCGACATGGTCGCGACGTCGGCCGCCTACGACGCGGGTCCGTCGGCGTTTCGTTTTCCGCGCGGCGAGGGCACGGGCGTTGCCGTGCCTGAACGCGGCCGCGTGCTCGAAATCGGCAAGGGCCGCATCGTGCGCGAAGGCGGCAAGATCGCCATTTTGAACCTGGGTGCGCGCTTGGCCGAGTGCGCCAAGGCCGCCGATATCCTGGCCGCGCGCGGCCTCGGTGCCACGCTTGCCGACATGCGCTTTCTGAAGCCGCTCGATCTCGACCTCGCCTTGCGCCTTGCGCGCGAACACGAAGTGCTGCTCACGGTCGAAGAAGGTTCGATGGGCGGCTTCGGTGCGGCGATCCTGCATGCGTTTGCCGCAGCGGGCGTGCTCGACCGCGGCCTCAAGATCCGCACGCTGGTGCTGCCCGATCGTTTGATCGACCACGACACCCAGGATCGTCAATATGCCGAAGCCGGACTCGACGCGGCCGCGATCGCCAAAGCGGCACTAGAAGCGCTGGGCGCCGGTGCCAGCAGCGCCGCGCGCGCGTGAGCAAAAAGCGCCTCGATCAAATCCTCGTCGATCGCGGCCTTGCCGAGAGCCGGGCGAAGGCGCAAGCGCTGGTGCTGGCGGGCCTCGTCTATGCCGGCGAAAAGCGGCTCGACAAACCCGGCACGCCGACGGTCGAAGACCTCGCGATCGAGGTGCGCGGCCAGCCGCATCCGTGGGTCAGTCGCGGCGGCGTCAAGCTTGCGCACGCCCTTTCGCACTTTGCGCTCGATCCGAAAGATGCAATCGCGATCGACGTGGGTGCATCGACCGGCGGCTTCACCGATGTACTGCTGACAAACGGTGCAGCGCGCGTCTATGCGGTCGATGTCGGGCAGGGGCAGTTGGCGTGGAAACTGCGCACCGACGCGCGCGTCGTGGTGCTCGAGAAGACCAATGCGCGGCGCTTGAGTGCGGCCGATATCCCCGAGCCCGTCGACATGGTCGTGTGCGACGCAAGTTTCATCGGGCTCGAAACAGTGCTGCCCGCCGCCCTGGCGCTGCTCAAGATCGGCGGCACGCTGGTGGCATTGATAAAACCGCAATTCGAAGTGGGGCCGGCGCGCGTGGGCAAAGGCGGCGTCGTGCGCGATGCGGCACTGCACGACGAAGTCTGCGCGCGCATCGCTGCCTGGCTGCCCACGCTCGGCTTCGAGGTGCTGGGCATCGAACCAAGCCCGATTCTCGGCCCCGAAGGCAACCGTGAATTCCTGGTGGCCGCGCGGAAGATTCAGTAAAGGGCACCCACGAGCGCGCCCATGAAGCAGGTCGCGAGCGTGCCGGCGACCAGCGACTTCATGCCGAGGGACACGATCTCGGCGCGGCGTTCGGGGGCGATCGTCGCGAGGCCGCCGATCATGATGCCGAGCGAGCCGAAATTGGCGAAGCCGCACAGCGCATAGACGAGGATCAGGCGCGCGCGGTCCGACAATGCCTCCGCCGGCGTGTTTGCGAGCTGCACATAGGCGACGAACTCGTTGAGCACGGTTTTGACGCCCATCAGGGCGCCGGCCGTCGGCGCCTCGGCCCAAGCGATGCCCATGAGCCAGCAGATCGGCGCCATGATCCAGCCCAAGGCGCGTTCGAGCGTGAGCTTGGCGCCGAAAACATCCGGCAGCAGCCCGAGTGTGGAATTGGCCAGCGCCACGAGTGCGATCAGCACGATCAGCATCGCCACGATATTGAGCAGTAAGTCGAGACCGGCGGCCGTCCCTTTGGCGATCGCATCCATTGCGCTGGCGGCGACAGGCGCGTCCGTGTCGAGTTTCGCTGCAGTGCCCGCACCGGCGTCGTCGGGCACCATGATGCGGCCGATCAGGATCGTGACCGGGGCCGACAGCAGCGAGGCCACCAGAATATGGCCGAACGCGTCGGGTACGACGCGGCCGACGATGGTCGCGTAGAGAACCATCACCGTGCCGGCGATGGAGGCCATGCCGCCCACCATCACGACGAACAATTCGCCGCGCGTGAGGCGCGCCAGATACGGGCGGATGAACAAGGGCGCTTCGACCATGCCCACGAAGACATTGGCGGCGGTCGACAGACCCACGGCACCGCCCACGCCGAGACTGCGTTCGAGCACGAACGACAAGGCGCGCACGATCTTCGGCAGGATGCCCCAATGGAACAGCAATGTGGTCAGTGCGGAGACCACAAGGACGAGCGGCAAGGCCTGCAGGGCGAGCACAAACGCCCCGCCCGGCGAGGCCTCGGCGAACGGCAACGGCCCGCCGCCCAAATAGCCGAACACGAACGACGTGCCGGCGCGCGTGGCGTCGGCCACCGCTTGCACGGGCACATTGAGCAGGCCCAAGGTCTGTGCCGCGAACGGCACTTTCAAGAAGAGCAAGGCGGCGGCGATGCTGGCGGCGAAGGCGAAGCCTGCCCGGCGCCAATCGACGGCGCGGCGATTTTCCGACAAGGCGGCCGCGATCGCCAGCAGCGCCAACAGCCCGAAGGCGGCCTGCAGCCGCTCCATCACCGCGGCTCCTCGGGCGGCCAGTAATGGCGCACGGCATCGAGGATCTTGCGCGCGTCCGTGTCGAGGCTGGCGGCCAGCACCGTCACGACCGGCGACAGGCCCGCGCGCTTGATGATTGGATCGCCCATCCAGCGTTGGCCGAGCGAAAGCCCTGCGAAGATTTCCGCGTCGAGGCCGATGTCGATGCGTCCGCCGCCGATGGCGCGAAAGCCGGTCGCGACGCGGATTTCGGCGATGCGCGCCCACGGGATCGGATCGGGGGCAACGCCGGGCATGGCGAGGCCCGCGCGCTCGACCACGAGCTTGGGGCTGTCGTCGCGGAAGATCTTGCCGGTCTGCACGCCGTACCAGGCGGCGACGGCGAGCAGCAGCAGCGGCCCGCCCAGCGCATCGCCGCTTTCGACCGCCGACCACACGACGGCGACCGCGAAGCCGAAAATCAGCGAGCCCATCAGTAGGCCGAAACCGGCATGGCGGCGCGAGCGGCGCACGACCAGAAGCGGCAATTTCGTTTTGCCCAAAGCGGCATTCGTCAAAGCGACGGCGGCAGCGCGCCTGTCGTCGGCCGCCGTCACGGGCCGACTTGGCCGCGATGGCGCAGCTTGTGGTCGGCCAGCACGCACGCGACCATCGCTTCGCCCACGGGCACGGCGCGCAAACCGACGCACGGATCGTGGCGGCCTTTGGTCGAGATTTCCGTATCGAGGCCCTTGGTCGTAATCGTGCGGCGCGCCGACAGGATCGAGCTTGTGGGCTTCACGGCAAAGCGTGCGACGATCGCCTGGCCCGTCGAAATGCCGCCCAGAATGCCGCCGGCATGGTTCGACAGGAAGATCGGGCCGTCATCGCCCGCGCGCATTTCGTCGGCGTTTTCCTCGCCCGACAATTCGGCCGCGGCAAACCCGTCGCCGATCTCGACACCCTTCACGGCGTTGATGCCCATGAGGGCGGCGGCAAGGTCGCTGTCGAGCTTGCCGTAGAGCGGCGCACCCCAGCCGGGCGGCACACCCTCGGCCACAATCTCGATCACGGCGCCAATCGACGAGCCCGCCTTGCGCGTGGCATCGAGGACACCTTCCCAGGCTTGTGCTGCGACGGCATCCGGACACCAGAACGGGTTCTGCGTCGTCTGCGCCCAGTCCCAATTGCGACGGTCGATCTTGTGCGTGCCGATCTGCACAACGGCCCCGCGCAGCACGATCTGCTTGCTCAAGATCAGCCGCGCGATGGCCCCTGCGGCGACACGGCTCGCGGTTTCGCGCGCCGAAGAGCGCCCGCCGCCGCGATAGTCGCGAATGCCGTATTTGGCCCAGTAGGTGTAGTCGGCATGGCCGGGTCGGAACGTCTCGGCGATTTCCGAATAGTCTTTGGAGCGCTGGTCCTCGTTGCGGATCAGCAGCGAGATCGGCGTGCCGGTCGTGAGCCCCTCGAACACGCCCGACAGGATCTCGACCTGGTCGGGTTCGCGGCGCTGGGTCACGAAGCGCGACGTGCCGGGCTTGCGCAGATCGAGATAGCGCTGGATGTCGGCAGCGGCGAGCGGCAGGCGCGGCGGCACGCCGTCCACGACAGCGCCGATGGCCGGTCCGTGGCTCTCCCCCCACGTGGAAAAGCGGAAGAGCGTCCCGAACGCGTTGGCGCTCATCCGCCCTTGTTCTTGAAGCTGGACAGGAGCTCGGCGATTTCGCCGGCCGACTCCGTCGCCATCATGCCGACCACATGGTAGCCGTTGTCGACGTGCAGCGTTTCGCCCGTCACACCGGCCCCGAGGTCGGAGAGCAGATACACGCCCGAATTGCCGACCTCGTCGATCGTGACGGTGCGGCGCATCGGCGCGTTGAGCTCGTTCCATTTCAGAATGTAGCGGAAATCCCCGATGCCCGAGGCCGCGAGCGTCTTGATGGGGCCGGCCGAAATCGCGTTGACGCGCACATTGCGGGGCCCCAAATCGGCCGCGAGATAGCGCACCGAGGCTTCGAGGGCCGCCTTGGCGACACCCATCACGTTGTAGTGCGGCGTCACGCGTTCGGCACCGATATAGGTGAGGGTCAGCAGCGAGCCCCCGTTCGGCATCAAGGGCAAAGCGCGCCGCGCCACGTCGGTGAAGGAGAAGCACGAGATATCCATCGAATTGAGGAAATTCTCGCGCGTCGTGTCGACGTAATGGCCTTTGAGCTGTTCCTTGTCGGAATAGGCGATCGCGTGCACGACGAAATCGAGCGTGCCCCAGTCGGCCGCAAGGCTCGCAAACGCCGCATCGAGCGAGGCGGCGTTTGTCACATCCGCCTCGAGCAGGCGGGCCGCACCGAGCTGTTCGGCAAGAGGGCGCACGCGCTTTTCGAGTGCTTCGCCTTGGTAGGTGAACGCGAGTTGGGCGCCGTGTGCGGCAACGGCCTTGGCGATGCCCCAAGCGATCGAACGATCGTTGGCAACCCCCATGATCAGGCCGCGTTTGCCGGCCATGAGGCCATGCGATTGATTCATTTCACCAAGTCCGTTTTGTGCACGCGCAAAAGAGGCGCGCATCCTACACGAACCGGGTGCTTGTTCAACGACGAACCCCCGCCGATCTTGGATCGGTCCGGGGATTCGTCGCAATTGCCTGCTTTAGTTGACGAATTTCCAGGTGCCGTCGGCCTGGCGGCAGGCCGTGCCGTAGGCCTCTTCCTGCTTGCCGCCGACATTGACGGTGGTGTGGTACTCGCGGCACTGGGCCCCGGTCGAATCGCGGCCTTCGCGTGTGGGCGTAACCGCACCCGAATTACCCGAATCGGGGTTGGACCAAGTGATTTTCTGGCCGATCGGCGCGGTTGCGGCCGACTGGGTGGCGCGCTGGGCGGCGGCTTGGTCGGCCTTGTCGAGCGACTTGCCGATTTCGCTGCCCAAAAAGGCGCCAACCAGCGTGCCGATGGCCGTGCCGACGAGCTGGCCGCGCCCGCCGCCGAACTGGGAGCCTGCGACCGCACCGCCGACACCGCCCAAAACCGTGCCGATCGTCTGTTTGTTGCCGCTGTCCTGGCACGCCGTCAGCGCCAAAGCTAAGGCCGCAACCGTGAAAATCTTGAGAGCGCGCATGTTTATCCCCTTTGGGTCTTTGCCGGCCACGCCGGTCCTCAAGCTAAACGCACGGCGCAGGGCGGCTATTCCGCCCATAGACCGGCCGCCGATCTCGGACTATTTAGGAGTCATGCTCGAAAATTCCAGCCCGGACGCGCCCGCCCCCGAACTCGACGCCAGCGTCGATCCTTATCGCCGCTTCGCCGAATGGTTTGCCGAGGCCGAAAAGAGCGAGCCCAACGACCCCAACGCGATGGCGCTGGCAAGCGTGGGGCCCGACGGCATGCCGTCGCTGCGCATGGTGCTGATGAAGGGCTACGACCGCAGCGGCTTCGTGTTCTACACCAATCTCGAAAGCCGCAAGGGCACCGAGCTTGCCGCCCACCCGAAGGCGGCCCTGCTGTTCCACTGGAAGAGCCTGCGCCGCCAGGTGCGCGTGCAGGGCACGGTGGCACCCGTGTCGGACGCCGAAGCGGACGAATATTTCGCCTCGCGCGCGCGCGGCAGCCAGATCGGGGCATGGGCCTCGACCCAATCGCGCCCGCTGGCGGGCCGCTTCGAGCTTGAGCGGCGCGTGGCTGAGTACGGCGTCAAATTCGGCCTCGGCAAAGTGCCGCGCCCGCCGCATTGGTCGGGCTTCCGCATCGCGCCCCAGACCATCGAATTCTGGGCCGACCGTGCCTTCCGTCTGCATGAGCGCATCGTTTATCGCCCGGCTTCCGACGGCAGCTGGGCGACCGAGCGGCTGTTCCCGTGAGCCTAGCGGCCGCCCCGCTCTCGCCTGAGGCGCGCGGCCGCTTGATGCGCCACGCGACCTACGCGTCGGTTGCGGTGGCGTGCGTGCTGATCGGCGGCAAGCTTGCGGCTTGGATCGTGACCGACTCGGTGTCGATCCTGTCGAGCTTGCTCGACTCGCTGCTCGATGCCGCGGCCTCGCTCGTCAATCTCGTGGCCGTGCGCCAAGCGCTGGTCCCTGCCGACGACGACCATCGCTTCGGCCACGGCAAAGCCGAGGCCGTCGCCGGCCTCGTGCAATCGGCTTTCATCGCGGGCTCGGCGTTGTTGCTGTTCTCCGAAGCGCTGCATCGGCTGTGGGCGCCGGTCGCGATCGAGCAGGGCGAGATCGGCCTTGCCGTGACGGCCCTTTCGATGGTGCTGACTTTCGCCCTCGTGCAGTACCAGCGCCATGTGGTGGCGCGCACGGGCTCGGTCGCCATCGGGGCGGACCGCGTGCACTACATGTCTGATTTTCTGCTGAATGGCGGCGTGGGCTTGTCGCTGCTTGCCTCGATGTGGTTCGGCATCGATCTCATCGATCCTTTGTGCGGCCTTGCCATCGGCGCCTTCATCCTGCGCGGGGCGTGGACGATCGGTGCGCAGTCGCTCGACCATCTCATGGACCGCGAACTGCCCGAGGCCACGCGCAACCGCATCCTCGCGATCGCGCGGGCGCACGCGGACGTCAAAGACGTGCACGAGCTGCGCACGCGCGCCAACGGCTCGAGCATCCATGTGCAGATCCATCTCGAGATGGACGGCAGCTTGAGCCTGCTGCGCGCGCACGCGGCGGCCGACGCGGTCGAAGCGGCGATCGAAGCGGCCTTTCCGGGGGCCGACGTGATCGCGCATATGGACCCCGACAACATCGTCGAACGGCATCGCCCGACGGCGGCGTGATGGACGACCAGGCCGCCACGCTGGCCTTTCTCGCCGATCCCGCCAGCTACGGCGCGCCCTCCGTTGCGGTCAAACGCATCGACACGCATCTGTCGGCCGTGTTTCTGGCCGGCGATTTGGCCTACAAGCTCAAACGCGCGGTCACGCTGCCGTTCGTCGATTTCGCGACGCTCGAAAAGCGCCATGCCGCCTGTGCGGCCGAGCTTGCCGTGAACCGGCGCACCGCCTCCGATCTCTATCTCGATATCCGCGCCATCCGAAAGATCGGCGACCGGTTGGCGTTCGACGGCGACGGCGACATCGTCGACTGGGTCGTCGTGATGCGCCGCTTTCCCGACGATGCGCTGTGGGATGCGCGCGCTGCTGCCGGCAGAATCGCACCCGACGATGTGCGCGACCTCGCCGACGCGATCGCTTCGTTCCATGCGGCGGCGGAGATCGTGCCGACACATGGCAGCGTCGCCGATCTCGACTGGACGCGGGCCGGCAACGCCGTCGATCTCGTGCGCTTCTTCGATCCGGCTGCATGTGCAGCACTCGACGCGGCGACGGCCGCCCAGATCGCCGCACATGCCGGTTTGATCGCCGCGCGTGCCGCCGACGGCCATGTAAGGCGCTGCCACGGCGATCTGCATCTGCGCAACATCACCACGCTGGCCGGCAAGCCCGTGCCCTTCGACGCGATCGAGTTCGACGACCGCATCTCCTGCATCGACACGCTCTACGACATCGCCTTCCTGCTGGTCGATTGGCTGCGCGTCGGGCGCGCCGATTTTGCCGCGCAGACATTGTCGCGCTATCTGCAGCGCCGGCCCGACGAGGCGGGGCTTGTTCTGCTGCCGCTCTTCATGAGCCTGCGCGCCGCCGTCAAAGCCAAGACGCGCGCGATGGCCAGTGCGCATGAAGAGGCGCAAAGCTGCTTCGACATGGCGGCACGCTTCTTGTCGCCGCCACCCGCCCGCTTGATTGCCGTGGGCGGCCTGTCGGGCACGGGCAAGAGCGTTCTTGCCGCAGCGCTTGCACCGTCGGTGGGGGCGGCACCGGGCGCACTCGTGCTGCGCAGCGACGTCGAACGCAAGCGCCTTGCCGGGCTTGCGCCAGAAGTGAAGCTGCCGAAATCGGCCTATGCGACGGAAGCAAGTGCGGCCGTCTATGCGAGCCTGCATTCGCGCGCGCGTACGGCCCTCGATGCCGGGCATTCGGTGATCGTCGATGCGGTCTATGCCGACGCGGCCGAGCGCGCGGATGTCGCCGCCCTTGCCCCGCCGGGCGGCTTCTGCGGCTTGTGGCTCGATTGTCCCGAGCCGGTTCGCTTGGCGCGCGTCGGTGCGCGCGCGGGCGACGCCTCGGATGCCGACGCCGACGTGGTGCGCTTCCAATCGGGCTTGGCGGCCGATGGCGGCGACTGGGTGCGCATCGACGCCGGCGGTTCGCCCGAACAAACGCTGGCCGCGGTACTTTTGCGCCAAGTCAAATGAAAACCCGTCGGAATGGCGTATCGTAGTACAGTCGTTTTAAAGACGAGGGAGGACACACATGCCCTACAAACATCTCTTGGTGCCTTTGGCCGGAACCGCGTCGGATCTGCGCGCACTCGAATGTGCGGCGGCTGTCGCACGCAAATTCGCGGGCCATGTCGATGCGCTGCACGCCGCAGGCGATCCGCGCGACGCGATCCCGTTTGTGGGCGAGGGCGCTTCGGGGGCACTCGTCGAGCAGATCGTGGTTGCGGCCGAAAAGGATCTCGCCCGCCGCAGTGCCGCCTCGCGCGAGCATTTTGAAAGCTGGGCGAAGGCGGCGGGCGTGTCGAGCGCTTTGGTCGAGCCTGCCGGCTCCGAGGAAGATTCGATCATGCATAACGGGCGCTTCAGCGATTTGATCGTGCTGCCGCGCCCGATCGAGGACGAAGCCATCGCGTCCACCGTGGCGTTCGAAACCGCGTTGCTTGAAACCGGCCGCCCGGTGCTGATCGCACCGCCTGCAGGCCCCACGGACCTCTCCAAGCCGATCGCGTTCGCCTGGAACGGCAGCCGCGAAGCGGCGCGCGCTTTGGGGGCAGGCCTGCCCTTCATGGCGGGGGCCGCCAAGATCATCGCGATCGTCGCCGGCAAGAACGTCGCCGAAAACGACGCGAAACCGCTCGAAGCCTATATGGCGCGCCAAGGCCTCAAGATCGAGATCGCGCGCGCCGACGTGCCGACCATCCAGGCAGGCCCGCATGTGCTGGCCGAAGCGCGCCGCCAGGGCTGCGGCCTGCTCGTGATGGGGGCCTACACGCACAGCCGCCTGCGCCAGCTCGTGTTCGGCGGCGTCACGCGCCACATTCTGCAGCATGCCGATCTGCCGGTGCTGATGGCGCACTAGCGCGCGGCAAAAAGCGACACCGGACAGCCACATCGAACGATGGAGGCGTAAAATGCTCGCTTGGATCGACTGTCTTGCGTTTTCGGACCTGACGGCCGACGAGATCCGCGCGATCGCGGACCACGAACGCCTGTCGCAGATCGCGGCCCTCGAACTCGGCAATTGGCTGATCCATTTGCCCGACGGCTCGCGGCGTTTGAAGCGCGTCATTCTCGACGAGCTCGAAGCCGCGATCGCGCGCGGCGATTTTGCGCGCGCGGCCGAATTGCGCGCGACGATCAAGCATTTTTGCGACACCCACCCCGAGAACCAAGCCGCCAAGACAGGATGAACGCGCCATGCCGCTCAAACATATCCAGCTCGAACTCGCGCGCACGAAGGAGTCGCCGGCGGGCGACGCCGCCTGCGGCTACGAATTCGCGGCCCCGCTCGACGCGCACGGCCATTTCGATGCGGATGGCTGGGCCGAGCTGCGCCAGCTTTGCACCGTGCGCCGTTTCTGGCGCGGTGCCGCCGACGAACATGGCCTTCTGGTGCACGCCAAGGGGCGCTGGTCGTTTTCCTATGCGCGCGGGGACGACGACGACGAGCCGATCTTCAAGTTCGACAAGCACGCCTTCGTGCCGGGGGAGTACGTGACGATCACCGAGCATGACGGTGTGGCACGGCCGTTCCGCATCGTGTCCGTGCGCTAGCCAGCGGCCGCACCAGCCGCTAACCTGTCTGCCATGACAGAGCCGCGCACGATCGTCCTTACCGGCGCCTCCAAGGGCATCGGCCACGCCACCGTAAAACGCTTTGCGGCGGAGGGCTGGCGGCTTATCACCTGTTCGCGCGAGGACGTGCCGGCCAATTGCCGGTTCGACCCCAATTGGACCGACCATATCCCGTGCGACCTGTCGAAGCCCGAGGAGCGCCGCCGCTTCGTCGGCGAAGTCGCCGAAATCCTCGGCGACGGGCCGCTGCACGCTCTCGTCAACAATGCCGGCATCAGCCCGAAGACGACCTACAAAGAACGCCTCGGCGTGCTGCATGGCGAGATCGCGGGCTGGTACGGCGTGTTCGAGCTGAATTTTTTTGCGCCCCTCGAATTGGCGCGCGGCTTTGCGGGCGCTTTGGCGCGCGCCAAGGGCGCCGTCGTCAACATCACCTCGATCGCGGGCCACCGCGCGCACCCGTTCGCGGGCTCGGCCTATTCGACCTCGAAGGCTGCCCTCTCCGGCCTCACGCGCGAGATGGCGGTCGAATTCGCGCAATTGGGCGTGCGCGTGAACGCGGTGGCCCCCGGCGAGATCGAAACCGAAATGATCTCGGCCGACTACGAGCCTTTGATCACGCGCATTCCGATGCACCGCATGGGCACGTCGGCCGAGGTGGCGGGCGTCATATACCGGCTGTGCGACGCCGATTTCGGCTACGTGACGGGCAGCGAAATCTTCGTGACCGGCGGCCAGCAGCTGCTTTAGGCGGCACAGGCGGCAAAACCGCTCTTGAGCGCCGCCGCGTCGAGATCGCGGCCGATGAAGACCAGGCGCGAGACGCGGGCCTCGTTGCGTTGCCAGGCCTTGCCCCATGCGCTGTCCGCGAGCATGTGCACGCCTTGGAAGACAAAACGCTGGTCGGCGCCCGCGACTGCGAGAATCCCCTTCGAGCGCAAGATTGCCTGCCCCTGCGCCGCAAGCACGCTGCCAATCCATTTCTGGAATCTTTCGACGTCCACGGGACCGTCCACGACGGCGCTGACCGAACGGATCGCCGCATCGTGTTCGTGCGCGTGGTCGCTTTCGAGAAAATCCGGTTCGAGCGCCAGAATACGGCCGAGATCGAAGGCGCCGCGGTCGAGGATTTCGGACAGCGCGATCGCGCTTCGTTGCGTTCGGTGCAGCTTTGCGTAGGGGTTGACCGCGCGGATCCGCGCCTCGACTTGCGCCAGTTCGGCGGGGGAGACAAGGTCGATCTTGTTCAGCAGCACCACGTCGGCAAACCCGATCTGCTCCTCGGCCTCGTGGCTGTCGGCCAGCCGGTCGACCAGGAAACGCGCATCGGCAACCGCGACGATCGCGTCGAGCCGGGTCTTGGCGCGTACCTCGTCGTCGACGAAAAACGTCTGCGCGACCGGTGCCGGATCGGCAAGACCGGTCGTTTCGACGATGATGCCGTCGAGCTTGCCAGCGCGTTTCATGAGACCGCCGATGATGCGCACCAGATCGCCGCGCACCGTGCAGCAGATGCAACCGTTGTTCATCTCGAATATCTCTTCGTCGGCGCCGACCACGATTTCGTTGTCGATGCCGACTTCGCCGAATTCGTTGACGATGACGGCGTATTTCTTGCCGTGGTCTTCGCCGAGGATGCGGTTGAGCAGCGTAGTTTTGCCGGCTCCCAGATAGCCGGTCAGGACCGTGACGGGAATTTCTGACATTTCAGCGCTCCTTTTCGCGCGGACTGCGGCGCGCCAGCTTGACCATCGTTCGCGGCCACGATAGTTATAATATAACATAACATATTTCAAGGCGCCCCGGCGCCGAGGAGCGTTTCGATGGATGGTGCGATGGGCGCGTGCGCGCCGAACATGCGGGCGATCGGCGGGATTTCGCACGGCGACGTTCGGGCCTGCGGTCCGATCGTCGATCTGCGCTGTCCGGCGGAGGCTGTGCGTCGCGCCGTTGCGGCCCTTCGCTTCGGTCCCGATCCGTCGTTCGAATTTCCGGCGGATTGCGAAGATGTGCTGGCCGAACTTGTGCGTCGCGTCGCCGACGCAGCACTTGCGGCGGATATGGCCGACATTGCGCATGCCTATGCGGCGCGCACCGGTGCGGCACGGCAGAAACTCCGCTTTGCGCGGATCGTCGGTCCGGGCTGCAAATTTTTTCATGTCGATATGGTCGAATTGCGGGCGATCACGACCTATGCCGGCGAGGGTACGGAATATGTCGAGGCCAGCGACGTCGACAGGGCGGCGTTGGGCAGCGGCGACAACCGACGCATCGTGCCGGATCCAACGAAGGTGAAGCGCTTGCCGCTCTACGCGGTCGGCTATTTCCGCGGCGAAGCCGATCTTGCGCACGCGGGCACGGGCCACGTGCACCGCTCGCCGCCCGCGAGCCCGCACGCACCGCGTCTTTTGTTTGTCGTTGATCGCGCGCTTGACGCCGATGGCTGACGTCTGCGAACGTCTGTTCGTCGGTTTCCCTCGGGAATTGATAGGGAATGCAGTGAGGCGCGGTGTGTGCGCCGATTCTGCGGCTGCCCCCGCAACTGTGAGCGGCGAGCGGCGCGTCATCTCGCCACTGGGCAACCGGGAAGGCGACGCGTCCGCCCAGACCCGCAAGCCAGGAGACCTGCCGGCGAGTGTAGTCGCGTCGCGTACACGTCGGGCGGGGTGCCCCGATGGAGCCAAAAGGCCGTTCGGAAAACCGGACGCCAAGCGGCTTTGGTTCGCGGACGACGTGCTGCGTTGCCGCGAGGCCGACCGATGAGCGACTGTTCCGACGGCATTGTGCCGAGGCGCGTTTTCGATGCGCCGATTCTCGACGTTTGCGTTCTGTGCCGGGCGCCCGACTGGAGCCAGTCGGAGGGGGCGCGGCCCGGCGCCATTCTGGCCGAGCAAGTCGATCGCGCCTTGGCCGCGCGCGCAATTCCAAGTGCGGTGCGCCGCAATGTGCGCTGCATCAGCCAATGCAAACGCCCCTGCGCGGTCGCCTTCAGCGCGCCCGGGCGCTTCACCTATCTGTTCGGCGATCTCGTCGCGTTGCGCGACGCAGAAGCCGTCGTCGATGCCTTCGCGCTTTACCTCGCCCGCCCCGACGGCCTCATGGAACGCTTCGAGCGTCCTGCGGCCTTGCGTGCGGGCATCCTTGCGCGCGTGCCGCCGCCCGGCTGGTGCGGACCCTTGGTCGATACGTCCGTGCACATCGAAGCCCAATTCGGAGACGCAAAATGATCCGTCTGCTCTTTCTCGCTTTTCTCTCGTTCGTCGCCGTAGCGCCAGCGCTGGCGCAACGGCCCGTCGTCGTCGGTCAGACGTTCCTTGCCGAATCGCTCGATCCGGCGCAGGGCAATGCAGGCTGGGCCCTGCAATCGCACGGGTTGGCCGAAACTTTGTTCACCGTCGATCGCGAAGGCCGCATCGTGCCGAACCTCGCGCGCAACGTGGTGCGCGACGGCGAGGCTTGGCGCATCGAGCTGCGCGACGACGTTCGCTTCGGCGACGGCAGCCCGCTTGATGCGTCTGCGTTGCGCGACGCGTTTCTGCGCTCGACGGCCGAGAGTGCGCGCGCGCGCGCGCAGACCGGGCGGATCGAAGTCGAAATTCTGGGGCCGCATGCCGTGCGGCTGCGCACCGAGCAGAAGCTTGCGGCGGTCGAGAGCGTGCTCGCCGAGTTCCCGCTCGTCGTCTACCGCGTCGACGGCGAACGCTTTCACTTCACCGGACCCTATCGTGCGGTCGAGTATCGGCGCGGCGAGATGTTGCGTCTTGAGCCCAATCCGCACTACCGCGTGCCGGCCGTTCGGCCGCCGGTCGTCGTGCGGCGTGTGGCCGACACGCAGACCTTGGCGCTGGGCCTCGAAAGCGGCGAGATCGACATCGCGTTCAATCTTGCGGTCGAAACTTTGCCGCGGCTGGCGCGCCGCGCCGGCCTGACGGTGAAATCGACGCCGGTCGCCTACCAGTACATGGCGTTTCTCAACATGGCGCGCGCGCCCTTCGACGATGTGCGCGTGCGCCGCGCGGTCGATCTGGCCGTTGATCGCGCACAGCTGGTCGAGGCAGTGCGCGGCGGCGAGGTCGCGACCGGCATGTATCCGCGCTTTTTCCCGTTCGCGTCGCCCGACCGGCGCCCGACCGATCCTGCCGAGGCCGCACGCCTGCTCGACGCGGCAGGTTGGATCGCGGGTGCCAACGGCCAGCGCTTCAAAGACGGCCGCCCGCTCGAATTCGTGCTGACCGCCTATCCGCAGCGCCCCGATTTCGTCACGCTTGCCCCGGTCTTGCGCGCCCAGCTCGAGCGGATCGGCTTTCGCGTGCGCCTCGAAACGAGCGAAGCGATCACGCCGCAGTTGCAGGCCAAGCGCTTCGACATGGCCTTTTGGGCGATGCATGCGGCCCCCGGCGGCGACGGCGCCTACGTGCTCGAACAGTATCTGCGCAGCCAAGGGCCGACGAATTTCGCGGGCTTGGCCGATCCGCAGATCGACGCCGCCCTCGATCGGCTACGCACGACCGATGCGCCGGTCGCGCGCATCGCAGCCCTGCGCGCGACAGAAGCGCTTGTCTTCGCGCAAGCGCCCGTCGTCTATCTGATGACGCCGGTCTGGCATGTCGGGCTGTCGGCGCGTGTTGCCGATTATGTGCCCTATCCGTCGGACTACTACATCGTGCGCGCCGATCTGCGCGCGCGCGACTGAATGGCGTTGGGCCGCGTTCTGGGCGAGTTTGGGCGCGTGGCCATCCATCTGCTGGCCGCATCGGCGCTCGCGTTCCTCATCGTGCGCGCGATGCCCGGCGACCCGGCCGTGCTGCTGCTGCTGGCGCAGGGCCAGGCGGCCGATCCTGCGACCGTGGCGGCCTTGCATGCGCAATGGGGCCTCGACCGCAGTCTGCCGGGACAGTACGCGGCGTGGCTCGGCGATTTTCTGGCGGGCGACTGGCGCACGAGTTTTCGCACCGGCCGCCCGATCTTCGAGGAATTCGCCGCACGGCTGCCGGTCACGCTGACGGTGGGGCTCGGCGCGTTTGCACTAGCACTTGGCGTCGCAGGACCGCTTGCCGAGGCGGCGGCGGCACGCCCGCATGGCTGGCAGGATCGCGTGCTCGATGCCGCCACGCTCGGCGCGCAGGCCGTACCCGGCTTCTGGCTCGGCTGCGTGCTGATCTGGGTGTTTGCGGTCGAGCTGCGCGCGATCGCGTTGTTCGAGGCGGGGCCGCAACGCTACGCGCTGCCGATCGCCGTGGTGGCGCTTGCGGTGCTGGGGCCGCTGGCCCAGGTCTATCGCGCGGGCCTGCGCGAGGTGGGGCGCAGCGATTATGTGCGCGCCGCCCTCGCGCGCGGCGCTTCGCGCGGGCGCGTGATGGTGCAGCAAGGGCGCCGGTACGCGGCTCTCGGTCTGTTTTCGACGGCGGCCGCGGAGGCGGGCACGGTCGTCGGCGGGACGGCCGTGGTCGAAACCGTGTTCGGCCTGCCGGGCATCGGCCAGTTCGTCGTCGACAGCGTCGCAGTGCGCGACTTTTTCGTGCTCCAAGCTTTTTTCATGGTCGCGGTTGCGTGGATGCTGCTGGCCTCGCTTGCGGCGCGGCTCGCACGGCGCCTCGTGGCACCGGGCGCGTTTTGAGATGTCGCACCATCGGCCATCGGGCGTCCGCCGATCGCCTGGCCTGCTGGCGAGCCTCGCAGCACTCGCCGTCGTTGCCGCGCTCTGGCAGCCTTACGCGCCGGATGCGGTCGATCTCGCGCTGCGCAATGTCGGCATGTCGTGGGCCCATCCGATGGGCACCGACCATTTGGGCCGCGACGTGCTGTCGCGCATTCTGGTCGGGTTTGCGCGCACGCTGGCGGCGGTTGCGGTCGTTTCCAGCGTGTGCGTGGGCGTCGGCGTGGCGGTGGGCATTCTGGCGTCGTCGCTGCAGGGATTTGCGCGCGCCGCCCTGCTACGGACGGCCGAATTCGCGAGCGTGGTCCCGAGCCTCGTCGCGGCGATCGCGATCGTCGCCATGTTCGGCAACGGCACGCTCACTGTCGGGCTGGCCCTGGCGGCGGGGGCTTGGGGGCCGCATGCGCTGCTGGCCTTCGGCCTTGCCGAACGGGCGCGCGGCGAAACCTATGTGCGGGCTGCCGCCGCACTCGGGGCGGGCTCGGCGCATCTGCTGCGCCGCCACGTGCTGCCGGCCATTCTCGACACCCAGCTCGCCTATCTGGGCGCCAAGGTCGGGCGCATCGTGATCGCCTATTCCGCACTCGCGTTTCTGGGGCTGGGGGCGGATTCGAGCCGGCCGGACTGGGGTGCGATGCTGTTCGAATACCGGCTTATGATGTTCGACCAGCCCACTTTGATGCTGTGGCCGGGGCTGGCGATCGTGCTGCTGTGCGTGGCACTGCGCGAAGGCATTGGCTGGGACAAGGATGCGCCGGCGCGCGTTTCGCCGCCCTAAAGCTTCGCCAGATGGTCGCGATACCAGTCGCGCCAGCGCATGGCTTCGCCGATGTCGTGCGCGAGCCATTCGCCGAGCAGCCCGTCGGCATTGCGCCCGGCGAGGTCCTGCAGCCGGGCGATTTCCATCTCGGCCATTTCGACGAGCTGTTCGACCTGGGCGGCGCGCTCGCCCTCGGGCAGCAGATCGAGGAAGCGCATCTTGAGCGCCACGACCATTTTGGAAAGGTCGGTCATGGGGGCCCGCACGGGGCTGCGCAGCATGTCGCAGAGTTTTTCGCGGCCCTTGTCGGTCAGCGCCAGCACCGTGTCGGCCGACAGGCTCTGGCCGGGGCCCGCCCGCTTGCCGCGCGGCTCGACGAGATCTTCGTAGCGCAGCTGCTCGATCGACAGGCCCAACACGTCGAGCGACGGGCCCATCAGCCGCGAGACGAAGCCGCGCACGGCCGCCGACAGCGCACCCAAGCTCATTTCCGCGCGCGCCAATTCGCCGAGTGCCGTGAGGCGCACGGCTTCCGTCGGAATCAGCGATTGGTCGCGAAAGCGCGGCATGGGAAGACCCGTTACGCGTAGTCCTTGATGCGGTCAAGCGGGAAGCGTGCCACCTCGGCCAGCAGTGCCGCAAGCTTGCGCGCGGCATGCTCGACGACTTGGGCCCCGCGCGCGGCGTCCGCGTCGGTCGCGTCGCCCACGGCACCCGACGGATGCAGATCCTGGCTCTGCCAGGCAAGCGCACTCGAGCCGGTGTAGGTCAGCAGCTTGAAATGTTCGGCAAGATCGATCTGGCCCGGCTTGAAGTTCGCGATCTTGTCGCCGCGCACCGTGTGTGGGGCGAGATGCATCATCATTGAGGTTTCGACCCCGCCCGCATGGATGCCGAATTTCATTTCCGGCGTCGGCCACAGGCCTTCGGGCATGCCGTAGGCCCACCACGAGGCCGCGACGGCCGCCATTTTGAGCCGCACGCGCAGATCGCGCGCGACGATGTCCATGATCTGCGGCTGGCCGCCATGGCTGTTGAACATCACGAATTTGCGGATGCCCGCCCGGTGCACGCATTCGCCGATCTCGGTCCAGATGCGGATCAGCGTTTCGGCGGAGAAAGACAGCGTGCCCGGGAAGGCCAGATGCTCGTTCGATTTGCCGATGTCGGTCTGCGGCAGGATCAGCACTTTGAGATCGGGCTCGAAATGCGCGGTCGCAGCTTCGACGATGCCGCGATTGAGCGTGGCGTCGACCGACACGGGCAGATGCGGCCCGTGCTGCTCGACGGCCGCGACCGGCAGCAGGGCCACCGTTTTCGCGGGATCGAGCCCGCGGAAATCCTCGGTCGTCATGTCGAGCCACCACCGCCATGCCTGCGCCATCTGCCGTCGCTCCCTGTTTTTTGACGTCGGCCGTTGTATAGTCGCTTCCCCGCATCGACGCCAGGGAGAGCCCGCGACATGGACCGATTGACGCCGCCCGAACTTGCCGCCCCGCTGGCGCGCTACGTGCACGGCATTGCCGTCGACATGCCGGGCCGCCTGCTGTTCAGCTCGGGCCAGCTCGCGATCGCCAAGGACGGCTCGGTGCCGGACGGCATCGACGCGCAATGCGACCTCATCTTCGCCAATCTCGACGCGATCCTCAAAAATGCGGGCATGAATCGGGCCAACGTCGTGCGCGTGAACGCTTTCGTGCTCGACCGTGCCGATTTCAAACCCTACATGGCCGCACGGGACCGCTGGTTCGAAGGGTTTCCGCCGCCGGCTTCGACGCTGATGATGGTGGGCGCCTTCACGCGGCCCGAGTTCAGGGTCGAGATCGAGATCGTCGCGGCCCGCGAAGGGGCCTAAATCGAGGCGTTGGCCTGGCTCGAGAGCGAGGCGTCCATGCGCTTCAGCATGTCTTCGATCTGCTCGAAGCGCAGGCGGTTCTGGATCGCCTCGCGCATGAAGCGTTCGTGTATGTTGCAGGTGTGCAGCACGGCCATCGAGCAGTAGCCGAGCACCCAGTAGCGCCGGTAGACGCCCGCGAGGAAATTGCGGAAGGGTTTGGCGTCGCCGCCGTGCAGGAACTGGCCGTGGCATTCGGTGTATTCGGCGAAGATGCCGTTCACGTTCGAAATCAGATTGCGCAGCTTCTTCACGACCGACTGGCGGAACATGTCCTGCTGGTCTTTGTAGTGCTTGAATTCGCGGATATCGAGCGGCGTGGCGTCGTTCGAGGTAAGCCAGCGCAGCACGCCCGCAACCTGGTGCAGGTTGCGCGTGAAGGTGTGTTCGTAGAACGTGACGCCTTTCCAGCCTTCGAAGATCAGCGACGCCTGGTCGCCCGAAATGCCGAAGGCGGACACGAACAGCTTGGCCTCCGGCATAGACGGGTCCCACAACGCCTGCAAAAAGCGCTGCGAGCGCTCGTTGACGTCGGCGACGTCCTTGAGGCCGAGGGCGCGCGCCACGATCGGATTGACTTTGCTCGCGATGAGTCCCTTGATGCTCTCTTCCTCCGCCTCCGAGATCGCGAAATAGGCGGGATGGATGTCCGCGCTGTATTTGAGCAAAGCGCTTTTGAGCAGGAACGGATCGAGGGAAGGGACGGAGTCGATCAGGCGCAGAATCGCGACGTCGCGCTCGAAGGCTTCGCTTTTCGCTTCGAAATCGATGCCGACATGGTCTTTGAGCAGCCGCTCGAACTCGCGCTGGCGCAGATAGATGCCGTAGCCGCCGGCGCCGATCTGCTCGGAATCGTAGGGCACGTAGATCGCGGTTTCGATGGGCCGTTCGGGCACCGGCGACGGAGGCGGCTCGGCGGCTTTCGGCGGCGGCGCTTTGGCCGCACCGGGCTTGGGCGGCGGGGCCGGCGACGGCTGGTCGGCGATCTGCTGTTCGAAATTCGGGTATTTGAAGATGACGGTGCGGTTGAGGCTCTCCTGGCGGAACATGTGCCGGTCGCGCGCCAAAGCCGTCAGCCGAATGAGATTGAGTGCCACCGACGACCCGCCATAGGCGATCTGGTCGAGAATCGGCGATAGAGATTTTTTCTTGCGCGGCTCGTTCACGTGACAGGCGGCCTTGTGGCGAGGATCAAGAATCGACCCTATTGGACTCGCCGGATTCGCGCAACCGCACGCGCAGCGCTCACACGAGCCCGCCATCGACGATGAAGTTCTGGCCCGTGCAGCCGTCGGAATCGTCGGCGGCCAGCCACAAGGCCAGGCGCGCGCAATGCTGCGGACCGAGGCGGAATTTGAGCGACTGCAGTTCGAGAAACCGCGCATCTTCCTCGGGATTGCGCCACAAGGTCGTTTGGCGTTCGGTTACGATGGCGCCGGGCACGAGGCAATTGACGCGGATACTGCCCGGTCCCAATTCGCGCGCGAGGCTGCGCGTCATGCCGTTGATCGCCGATTTGGACGTGGCGTAGCCGATGAAGATGTCGCGCGAGCGCATCCACGACACCGATCCCATATTCACGATCGAGCCGCCGCCGGCTTCGCGCATCGCCGGGGCTGCCGCCTGGATCGCGAAAAACTGGTGCTTCAGATTGACCGCGAGGCACTTTTCCCAGTAGTCCGGCGTCACGTCGTCGATCTTGTGGCGGTCGTCGCGCGCGGCGTTGTTGATCAGCACGCGCAGCGGCCCAACCGCTTTGCCGGCCGCCGCGATGGCGCCTTGGTAGGCTTGCGTATCGGTTACGTCGCAGCGCTGGAAAAAGGGTTTGGGATGGCCCGCGGCCGCGACTTTCTCGACGAGGGCCGCCGAGGCTTCTTCTGCCAAATCGACGAACGCGACATGGGCCCCCTGGGCGGCGAAATGCTCGACGAAACTTGCCCCGATGCCCGAGCCGCCGCCCGACACGAAAACACCGCGGCCTTTGAGGCTAGGATAGATCGCGTATCCGGACATGCCGTTCCCCCCGTTTTTGCGCTAGACTTGCGCGTCGCTTCAATCGACTTTGGACAAATCTTCTCTGGAATCGGATCGTGCCGCAAACTTCGTCCGCCGTCACCTCGGGCCTGCTGACCTTGCGCGCCGGCGCCACCTCTCTCGATATCGTTCCCGAAATCGGTGGCGCCCTTGCGGGCGTCCATCTCGACTGGCCAAGCCCGTCCTTGCCCGGCGGGATCGAGCCGTTGCGCCGCATGCCGGACTCAGCCCTGGCCGCGCGCGACGTTCGCCAGGCAGGTTCGTTTGCGCTGCTGCCGTATTCCAACCGCATGCGCGAGTGCACGCTGCATTTTGCCGGCAAGCGCTATCGCCTTGCGCCCAATTTCGGCAGCCACCCGCATTCGATCCACGGCATCGGCTGGCAGCACGCATGGGACGTCGAATCGTCCGACGGCGCGAACGCCACATTGCGGCTCGTGCACGCGGCGACCGGCAACCAGACCGTCGAATGGCCCTTCGCGTTCGAGGCGCGCCAGATCTTCGCGGCGTTCGACGGCGGCTTTTCCCAAACGCTCGAGATCGCCAATACAGGGACCGGCCCGATGCCGGCGGGGATCGGCTTGCATCCATATTTCCCGCGCGCAGCCGGCACACGCGTGGTGGCCGCAACCACGGGCGTGTGGCGCAACGACGATGCCATGATGCCGATCTCGCTCGACCCCGTGCCCCCTGCCTGGAACATGGCTGAGGGCAAGCTCGTTGCGGCACTGTCGCTCGACAATTGTTTCGCCGGCTGGACAGGCCAGGCGCGCATCGAATGGCCCGAATGGGATTTGGCGCTCGACATCGCGGCCGATCCGGTTTTCGGCCATCTCGTGGTCTATGTGCCGCCGGGCAAACCGTTTTTCTGCATCGAGCCCGTTTCCAACCGCAACGATGGGTTCAACATGCTGGCCAAGGGCCATGCCGATACGGGCACCGTCGTGCTCGCCCCCGGCGAGACGCTGACGGGCACCGTGCTGTTTTCCTTTTCGAGGCTATCGACGTGACGCTTGCGTTCGGTCCCGTGTTCGACGCGCATCTGCACATCGTCGATCCGCATTTTCCGCTCGTCGCCAACGACGGCTATCTGCCGCCCGCTTTCGGGGCGGCCGAATACTGCGCGGCCGCGGCCCCGCTCGGCATCGTGGGCGGGGCGATCGTGTCGGGCTCGTTCCAGGCGTTCGACCAGGATTATCTGGTCGCGGCCTTGGGCAAGCTCGGGCCGTCGTTCGTGGGCGTCACACAGCTGCCGGCCTCGACGCTGGACCACGAGATCCTCGCCCTCGACCAGGCGGGCGTGCGTGCCGTTCGCTTCAACCAGCATCGCGGCGGCTCGGAGAGTTTTGCGGCGATCTCCGCATTTGCGCACCGCGTGCATAAACTGTGCGGCTGGCATGTCGAGCTCTACGCCGATCTTGCGGCTCTGCGCCCCGCCGAAATCGACGCGCTCGGCGCGCTGCCGCAGCTCGTGATCGACCATCTGGGCTTGAGCGAGGGCGGGTTGGCGCGCCTCGTGGCCCTCGCCAAGGGCGGGGCCAAGGTCAAGGCGACCGGCTTCGGACGCGTGTTCGTCGATCCCGAAATCGCGATGGAAAAAGTCGCCGCTGCAAATCCGGACGCGCTGATGTTCGGCACCGACATGCCGTCTACGCGCGCGCGCCGTCCGTTCGAGCCGGCCGACATGGCGCTGGTCGCGGGCGTGCTGGGGCCGGACCTCGCGCGCAAAGCCTTCTACGAAAATGCGGTCGCGCTCTATCGGCCGAAGGCGATCGCGGCCGATTCGCGTGTGGCCGTGCAGTCGTAGACGCGCAAGCTGGCGTCGCCTGCGCCCGAAAGATAGATGCGCGTTCCCTCGAAGCGCAGCGACAGCACGCCGTCGCCGGCGACCGGCTCGTTCGCGGGCATGCCGTAGACGCGCACCTCGTCGATCGGGCTTTTGCGGTCGATTTGGCCCGTATGCGACACCGCGCGCGCCAAGGCGACGACGTGCCCCTCGCGCACAAAGACGGGCAGCCGGTCGAGCGGCACGTTTTGGGCGCGCAACATCCGTCCGCCTTCCACGCGCTGGCCGGTCCAGAAATCGTACCAGCCGCCTTCCGGCAGCCAGAGTTCGACCGCGTTGCCGGGCTTCAGGATCGGCGCCACGAGCAGCGAGGGGCCGAACATGAACTGCTCTTCGAAGGCGCGTGCCGCCCGGTCGCGCGGGAAGGCGAGCGCCATCGCACGCATGACCGGCAGGCCCGTGCGCGTCGCAATCTCGACGCAGCCCCACAGATAGGGCAGCAGCCGGTAGCGCAGATCGAGCCATGCGCGCGCATGGCGCGCGACTTCGTCGCCGAGGCTCCACGGCTCGCGGATGCCGATGCCGTGGAAGCGGAAATGCGAGCAGAACACGGCAGCGGCGATCCAGCGCAGATAGAGTTCGGGTTCGGGCTGTTTGGAGCCGTAGAAGCCGCCGACGTCGCTCGAATAATAGGGCACGCCCGAGAGGCCGTAGGACAGGCCGCCGCGGATGGACGCGGCCATGCCTTCCCAATCGGTCTGCGGGTCCCCGCCCCATTGCACGGGGAAACGCTGCGCGCCGATCCAGCCGTCGCGGCCCCACACGCAGGCATTCTCGCGGCCCTTGGCTTTGGCGGTCGCTTCGAAGACGGCTTGGTTGTAGAGGCGCGGATAGACATTGTGCAGGCGCCGCCCGCTGTCGCCGTTGTGCGCGACCACGCGGTCCACGACCTGTTCGCCGAAATCGGTCTTCATCGTGTCGACGCCCAAGGCCCAGAGCCGGTCGTGCCGCGCCTTCCACCATGCGACGGCTTCAGGATTGGTGAAATCGAGTATGCCCGAGGGCGGCAGCGGGGTGAGCACCGCGCCGAACGGCGAGGTGCCGGGCTTCACGTCCCAATCGTAGACATGCGGGCTGCCGTCGGCTTCGCGCAGGAACAGCCCGCGTTTTTCGAGATCGGCATATTCGGCATTGTGGATCGAGACGAGCGGATACTCCCAGCAGCAGACCTTGAAATCCTGCGCTTTGAGTTTGTCGATCGTCTTTTTGGGATCGGGATAGCGCGCCGTGTCGAAATCGAGCGTGGCGCGCGTTTCGACGACCATCCAGGCGCGGCCGTCGAAGGTGATGACGTCGGCAGGAAAGCCGGCAGCGCGGCATTCGTCGGCGGCGGCGAGGATTTCGGCTTCCGTCCGGTAATAAGCGCGCGAGAGCCACACGCCGAGCGACCAGAAAGGCGGCAATGCCGGTTTGCCGGTCAACTCGGCGCAGCGCCCCAGCACGTGCGCAGGGTCCGGTCCGCACAGCAAAAACAGATCGAGCTGCGCGTCTTCGCACAGGACCGCATAGCTGCGGTGCGACCATTGCGGATAGCCGACCGCATGGTGCACATGGGCGGGCGTGTTCACGAGCGCGCCCCAGCAGCCGCCCGTTGCCTTGAGGCCCCACAGAAACGGAATAGATTTGTAGGAGAGCTCGGTATTGACGCCGAGCGCGTCCTCGATGCGGTTGGTCACGAACTGGCCGCGCCGATTGAGCGGCCCGAATTTTTCGCCAAGACCGTAGACCGGTTCGCCGCTGTCGAGCGCAAACGCCGCAAGCCAGCCTTCGGGCCCGCGCGCGAAGGCGGGCAGGCGCGTCCAGCCGCGGAAATGCTCGTCGGTCAGCGACGTCAGCGGATCGTCGAGCCAGCCCTTGCGGCCGACGCGTACGCGCACCGGGGCACTGTCGAGTTCCAGCCACTCGCAGTCGTCGCCGAGTCGGTAGCGCCCCGGGGCGGTCTCGACGCAAGCGGGACGCACAAACGCCGCTGCATCGACGAGCGCATAGTCGGGCAGGGCCGATGTGCCGAAGGTCAAGCGCCAGTCGCCGCCATGTTTGGCGATCGCAAGCGGCCCGATCTCTGTCTCGAAGACGATGGCCGCAGGCGCATCGGCGGCACGGGTCAAGGTTTCGGCGCGGGTGTATTGCGTGAAATCGATTTGCACGTTTGCTTCTCGGACGGCTCGAACGTTTTTGGGTGCAACGGCGCCACAATAGTCGGCGTGCCCGCAAAAATCGACCGGTCGTTTTCCTTGGAGCCGGGCCGACACCTCGTTACGATGACGCGAACGAACGATGCCGGGGGAGGAACGACAGGTGGCGGCGAAGCTTTTGCGCAGCGCGCGTTGGTACATGGCAAGCGACATGCGCGCCTTTGCCCATCGCCAGCGCACCCAGCAGATGGGTTTCCGGCGCCAGGATTTCATGGGCAAACCCGTCGTTGCGGTCGTCAATACCTGGAGCGAGATGAGCCCGTGCCACATCCATCTGCGCGAGCGCGCGCAGAAGGTCAAAGACGGCATCTGGCAGGCGGGCGGATTTCCGGTCGAACTGCCCGCTTTGTCGCTGGGCGAGGTCATCGTCAAGCCGACGACGATGATGTACCGAAACTTGCTGGCGATGGAGGTCGAGGAGCTTTTGCGCTCGCACCCGATCGACGGGGCCGTCCTGCTCGGCGGCTGCGACAAGACCACGCCGGGCCTGCTGATGGGCGCGATCTCGATGGGCCTGCCCGCCATCTACGTGCCGGCAGGGCCGATGTCGAACGCGCGCTGGCGCGGCCAGAAGGTGGGGGCGGGGACCCACACGCGCAAATTCTGGGACGAATTGCGCGCCGGCAAAATCAGCCAAGAAGACTGGGTCGAACTCGAAAGCCGCATGACGCGCACGATCGGCACCTGCAACACGATGGGCACCGCTTCGACGATGACGGCGATCGCCGAAGCGCTTGGCTTCACGCTGCCGGGCGCGTCGTCGATCCCGGCCTCCGATTCGGGCCATGCGCGCATGGCGCACGAAGCGGGCGAACGCATCGTCGCGATGATCGCCGAAGACCTCAAACCCGCCGATATCTTTACGCAAAACGCGTTGCGGAACGCGCTCGTCACGTTGATGGCGCTCGGCGGATCGACCAATGCCGTCGTGCATGTCGTGGCGATGGCGCGCCGTGCGGGGCTCAAACTCGAACTCGAAGCGTTCGACGCGGCGGGCCGGGCCACGCCTGTGCTCGCCAACGTGTTCCCGGCCGGCGACAATCTGATGGAAGATTTTTTCTTTGCAGGCGGTCTGCCTGCGATGCTCGTACAATTGCACGACCGGCTCGCGCTCGAATGCCGCACGGTCAACGGCAAGACGCTGGGCGAGAACATCGCCACCGCCAAAGTGTGGGACGCCGACGTGATCCGCCCGCTTGCCAATCCCGTGACCAAGGGGGCACCCATCGCGGTGCTGCGCGGCAATCTCGCCCCCGACGGGGCCGTGATCAAAGCATCCGCGGCCGACCCGAGGCTCGCAAAACATCGCGGCCGTGCGGTCGTGTTCAAGAATCACGCCGATCTGTCGGCGCGCATCGACGATCCTTCCCTGCCGGTCGACGCCGACAGCGTGCTTGTGCTGCAGAGTGCCGGCCCTAAAGGCGGGCCCGGCATGCCCGAATGGGGCGCCTTGCCGATCCCCAAAAAACTTCTGGCGCAAGGTGTGCGCGACATGGTGCGCGTGTCGGACGCGCGCATGAGCGGGACCCATTACGGCACTTGCGTGCTGCATGTGGCCCCTGAGTCGCATGTCGGCGGGCCGCTTGCGTTCGTCGAGGATGGCGACTTCATCGAACTCGACGTGGAAGCGCGCCGCCTGCATCTCGACGTATCCGAGGCCGAGCTTGCGCGCCGCAAGGCCGCGTGGATACCCCCGCCTTTGCGCTATGCGCGCAGCTACGGCGTGCTGCTCGAGCGCCATATTGGCCAGGCCAATGACGGCGCGGATTTCGATTTTCTCGAACAGGGCGCACCTGTGCCCGAACCGGAGATTTTCTGATGGATATGCCCAAGAACCTCTTCAAACAGAATCTATTGCGCGTGCCGCCGATGGTCGGCACGTGGATCATGTCGGGCGGGACGACCACGGCCGAGGCTTTGGGCTGCGTGGGCTTCGATTTTCTCGTGATCGACATGGAGCATGTGCCGCTCGATTGGGAGCGCACTTACGCCTCGCTGCAGGCCGTGGCAGGCACGGGGGCTTCGGCCGTCACGCGTATCCCTTGGAACGATACGGTCGCGGTCAAGCGCGCCCTCGATATTGGCGCGCAGACACTGATGTTCCCGATGATCCAGAACGCCGACGAAGCGAGGCGCGCCGTCGCCGCCACGCGCTATCCGCCCGACGGTATTCGCGGCATCGCCGCCGTACATCGCGGTTCGCGCTACGGCACAGTACCCGGCTATCTCAAGAATGCTTCGGCGGAAATCTGCGTGATTTGCCAGATCGAAACGCCGGCGGCCGCCGCGCGCATCGAGGAGATCGCTGCAGTGCCGGGTGTAGATGCGCTGTTCGTCGGCCCCGGCGATCTTTCGGGGGCGATGGGGCATCTGGGCGACATCGCGCACCCGAACGTGCAGGCCGCTTTGGCCGAGTGTGCCGCCAAGGCCAAGAAATTGGGAAAAGCCTGCGGCATCGTCGGCCCCAATCCCGACATGGTCGGCAAGTTCATCGCGATGGGCTACAGCTACGTCGCGGTCGCGTCGGACATGGGCATGATGGTGAGCCGTGCGACCGAGTTCCTTGGCGCCTTGCGCGGGCAAAACGCCGCCCCCGCGAAACCGACGGGCCCGTATTGACGCGCATGGTCGCCGACGACACGCTGCCCGAACTTGGGCCGCGCGGCGCATTGCTGGCGGGCGCGCGCGCCGCAGCCCTGGCGCCGGCCCTCGTGCTCGGGGCTTCCTATGTCGGCTTCGGGTCGCTCGTCGGGGCGCACGAGCTCAGCCTCGGCTTTGCGCTGTTCAATACGCTGACGGCCTGGGCGCTGCCGGGGCAGGTGGTGCTGGTCGAGCTTTATCTCGCGGGATCGGGCGTGCTCGCGATCATGCTCGCCGTGGGGCTTGCCAATATGCGCTTGGCGCCGATGACGGTCGCGATGATGCCGCTGGTGGCTTCCCCCGGCCGGCCGGCGTGGCGGCTTTACGCGTCGGCGTTTTTCGTGGCCGTCACGTGCTGGGCCATGACAATGGCGCAAGCGCCGAACCTGGCGCGCCGCGACCGTCTGAGCTGGTTCATCGGCTGCTCCCTGGTGCTGTGGGCCGCGTCGCTCGTCGGCACGATCGTGGGTTTCTACGCGGCGGCCGAGCTGCCCGTGTCGCTCACGCTCGCTTTGGTGTTTTTGAATCCCGTCTATTTCCTGCTGCTGTTCTTGCAGAGCACGCAGGGTGCGCGCGACGCCACGCGGCTCGTGGCCTTGCTGTCGGGCGGCGCGTTGTGCGTGCCTGCCCATCTCTACAGCCCCGAATGGAGCCTGTTGATCGCGGGGCTTGGCGGCGGCACGCTTGCGGCCCTTTATCGCTTCGCGTTGGTGCGGCGATGAGTGCGGAGGTCGGGCTCTACGGTGCCGCGGTCGCGGCCGCGGCGGCGACGTATTTCTGGCGCGGCTTCGGCGTGGCGGTCGGCGGTCGGCTCGATCCCAATGGGCTGCTGTTCGAATGGTTCGCCGCCGTCGCCTACGCGATCCTTGCGGCCTTGGTCGTGCGCCTTGTCGTGTTTCCGTCGGGCGAATTGCGCGAGATTGCATTGGCCGTGCGCCTGGGTGCTTGTGCGGCCGCCCTCGGCACCTATCTGCTGTTCGGGCGCAGCCTGTTTGCGGGCTGTTTTGCCGCCGCCGCCGTCATCGCAGCGGCGGCCAGCGGCGTGCTAAGCTAGGCGCTATGCCTCGTTTCATTCTGCCCCTCCTCATGTGCGTGATCGCTGCGACGGCGGCGGCACAAACGCCGTCCCCGACCCCGCAATCGACCCCTCTATCGGAAGGCCCGTCGTGCAAAGCGGCGGGCTTCGAGCGCGCGACCGTCAATAAAGTCACGGATCGGCTGCTCGACATGGGCTTTGTCGGCTTCGAGAAAATGACCTTGGTCGAAGGCTGCTACCGCGTCGAGGCGCGCAATCCGGCAGGCGACGTGGTGCTGCTCACCTTCGACGAGGCGGGCGAGCTGATTGCGCTTGGCTTGGGCACGGGCGGTGCGCGCCCGCGCTTTGCGCCGCCGCGCGACGGCATTCGCGAAGCGGATTGACGATGGCGGACCCGCCCAAAAAGGAGTCGGGCAAGGTCCTGAGGCCTGAATTGCGCAAGCGGCTCCACGCCTGGTGGGAAGGCTACGAATACGACAAGCCGCCGGCGGCGGCACCGCAATCCGCCGCCGCGCCTGCGGCGGCACCCGAGCCAATGGCGGCATCTTCATCCGACGTCGCGCATCCGGATCCGATCAAGCCGCCGATGACCGGCAAGGTCGTGGTCAAAGACCAGTGGCCACGCGAGCGCATCAAGGTTGCCCAACTCGTTTGGGGCGACGGCTTCACATTTCCGGGGGCCGTCGATTTCGTGCTGAAGCTGGCAGGGCCCCTGGCGCTCCAGCGCGAATCGATCGGTCTCGATCTCGGCTGCGGGCTCGGGGCCGGCACACGCGCCCTTGCGCAAACCACCGGGGCGTGGATGGAGGGCTACGATCTGTCGCTCGAGCTGGCGCAGACGGGCGCCGGCTTGTCGCGCGCGGCCGGCCTGGAGAGCAAGGCCCCGATCGGCTTTTTGGACGCGGCCGAAGGCAGCTTCAAGCCCAAACGCTATGACGGCGTTTTGGTGCGCAACGTGTTCTCACTGATTTCGGACAAGCCGAAGCTGCTGACGCGTTTGGCGCACGGCATGAAGCCGGGGGCGAAGCTCGTCGTGTTCGACTGGGCGATTTCGCGCGAAGATGCGCATGGGCCAGCGCTCGACGCCTATCGTCTCGGCGAGGCGACGGCCCCGCGCTTGTCGACGCAAGCGCAGTTTGCGGCCCAGATCGAGACGGCCGGGCTCGGCATCGCCGACAACGAAGATTTCACGGCCGCGTTCCGCGCGGAAATTCTCGTCGGCTGGGCGCAGATCGACCGGCTCGTCGCGCGCGGCCAGCTCGATCCGCGCGAGGGCGAGGCGCTGATGGGCGAGGCCAAATTGTGGGCGCGGCGTCTGGCGGCGATGGACAGCGGCGATCTGCGCGTCGTGCGCATCGTGGCCGCCAAAAAGGCCTAGCGCCTTCAGGAGGCCGGCGGGTTCGCGGCTTGGGCCGCTTTCAGCGCTTCGGTCGTCTTCTTGTTTTTGCGGTGCATGTAGATCGCGTAGCCGATCAGGCTGCCGAACACGCACAGCACGCCGATCTTGATCGGCAAGGCGGCCTCGGTGAACACCACGCCGAACAAATAGCCTGCGCCCGCAAACGTCGTCGCCCATACGCCCGCCGCGATGAAATTCAGCAGCATGAAGCGCGGCCAGAAAATGCCGCTCATGCCGCACGCAAACGAGCTGAAATTGCGCACGAGATAGATGAAGCGAAAACTCAGGATGAAGCCCGTATTGTATTTCTTGAGCCACAGGATCGCGAGATCAGTCCCCGGCTTGATGCGCGGAAAGCGCGCAACCAGCCGGTCGCCGTAGCGCCGCCCGAGCCAGAAATAGAGATTGTCGCCGAGAAAGCTGCCGAACCACGCGCAGGCGATCAGATAGTCGAGCCGCAGAATGCCGAGTTGAGCGGCGACGCCGGCGAAGATAACGAAGGTCTCGCCTTCGAAAAACGTCCAAACGAACGTGATCAGGTAGAACCACTCGCCGTGACTTTCGATCCACTCGATCATCGACTTCTTCTGGTCGCCGGGTTGGGGGAACGCCGTTTGGCTGCAAGTCAGCGGCGCATCCTAGGGGCGGGGCTTGCGCGTGTCTATCGGTCCCGTTCCGGTATTCACTTTTTTATCAAGGGGTTTCGGGCGGGTTGACAGGCGGCGCATACCCCCCTATGTTCCGCGCTCTTTCGGGCCGGGCAATCCGCCCCGGACGCGCAACTTTATCGCTGGAACAGACGTGCCATGAAGGTCGTAAACTCCCTGAAGTCGGCCAAGAAGCGCGACAAGGACTGCAAGATCGTCCGTCGCAAGGGCCGCGTCTATGTGATCAACAAGAAGAACCCGCGCTTCAAAGCCCGCCAGGGCTGAACCGCGCGCGCGTCTTTTTCTGTATCGCGGAAAAACCCCGCGCCGGTCCGCCCGGCGCGGGTTTTCTTTTGACTGCCCGGCGGCTGCCTCTTCTATAGTCGGACAAACGACGACCTTGGGAGACCGCCAATGCCGACGATGCCGGTACCCGATGCCGCGATCCTCGCGCGCCGCAGCCAGATCGTGGCCGATCTGCGCGCGATCGTCCCCGGCGAGGGCGTGATCGACGCCGAGGAAGAGCGCCGCGCTTACGAGTGCGACGGCCTCAACATCTACCGCGCTTTGCCGATGGTCGTGGTCTTGCCGTCCACCGTGGCGCAGGTCGCCGCCGTGATGAAATACTGCCAGGCCAACGGCATCAAGATCGTGCCGCGCGGGGCCGGTACCGGCCTTTCGGGCGGTGCCTTGCCGCTCGAAGACGGCATCCTGCTCGGGATGGCGAAATTCAACAAAGTGCTCGAGATCGACTTCGCCAATCGCTGTGCGCGCGTGCAGCCGGGGGTCACCAATCTCGGCATCACACAGGCCGTGCAGCATGCGGGCTTCTACTACGCGCCCGATCCTTCGTCGCAGATCGCCTGCACGATCGGCGGCAACGTCGCCGAAAATTCGGGTGGCGTGCATTGCCTCAAATACGGCCTCACGACGAACAACGTGCTGGGCGTCGAAATGGTGACGATGGCGGGCGAGGTGATCCGGCTCGGCGGCAAGCATCTCGATGCCGGCGGCTACGATCTGCTCGGCATCGTGGTGGGCTCCGAAGGGCTTTTGGGCGTCGTCACGGAAGTGACCGTGCGCCTGCTGCGCAAGCCCGAGACCGCGCGCGCCGTGCTGGTCGGTTTCCCCTCGCTCGAAGACGGCGGCAATTGCGTGGCGCAGATCATCGCCGAGGGCATTGTGCCCGGCGGCATCGAGATGATGGACAAGCCCGCGATCCATGCGGCCGAGGCCTTCGTGAACGCGGGCTATCCGCTCGACGTCGAAAGCCTGCTCATCGTCGAGCTCGACGGGCCGCAGGCGGAAGTCGACGAGCTCATCGCGAACGTGGAGCGTATCGCGCGCGAGAACAACGCCGTCACGAGCCGCATTTCGGAATCGGAAGAAGAGCGCATGCGCTTCTGGGCCGGGCGCAAGGCCGCGTTCCCGGCCGTCGGGCGCATCAGCCCGGACTATATCTGCATGGACGGCACCATCCCGCGCAAGCGCCTGGCCGACGTGCTGCGCGGCATTTCCGACATAGCGGCCAAGCACGGCGTGGGCGTCGCCAACGTGTTCCATGCCGGCGACGGCAATCTGCATCCGCTCATTCTGTTCGACGCCAACAAGGACGGCGAATTGCTGGCGGCCGAGGCGTGCGGGGCGGACATTTTGCGCCTGTGCGTGGCGGCGGGCGGGGTTTTGACCGGCGAACACGGGGTCGGCATAGAGAAGCGCGATTTGATGCCGAGCATGTTCGACGAAGACGATCTCGCCACGCAGATGCGCCTCAAATGCGCGTTCGACGCCGACGGGCTGCTCAATCCGGGCAAAGTGTTTCCGCAGCTGCATCGTTGCGCCGAGATGGGCCGCATGCGCGTGCACAAAGGCCAAGTGCCGTTCCCCAACCTGCCGCGATTCTAACGGCCGCACCCGAGCATGGATTTCAAACCGACCAACGCCAAACAGCTGCAGGAATGCGTCGCCTACGCCGCCGCCGAGGGCGAGACGCTGCGCGTGCAGGGGCTTGGCACCAAGGCGGCACTCGGTCGGCCGACGCAGGCGGCGCGCACGCTCGACCTGTCCGCACTCGCGGGCGATGTCGAATACGAGCCCGAAGAGCTCGTGCTGACCTGCAATGCCGCCACCAAGATGCGCGACATTCTGCTGCTGCTCGAACAGCGCGCGCAGATGCTCGCCTTCGAGCCGCCGGATTTGGGCGCGCTCTACGGGGCGAGCGAAGCCGACAGCGGCAGCATCGGCGGTGCTCTGGCCGCCAATCTCGGCGGCCCGCGCCGCATCAAGATGGGCTCGGCGCGCGACCATTTCCTCGGCTTTTCAGGCGTGTCGGGGCGCGGCGAGGAATTCAAGGCCGGGTCCAAAGTCGTCAAGAACGTGACCGGCTACGATCTGCCGAAAATCGTGGCGGGTTCGATGGGCACGCTCGCCGTGCTCGACCGCGTCACCGTCAAAGTGATGCCGGCCGGTGCCAAGACGCGCAGCGTGCTCGTGTTCGGTCTCGATCCGATGAAGGCCGTCGCCGCGATGGTTGATGCGCTTAACAGCCCGTGGGAAGTGTCGGGTGCGGCCTATCTGCCCAAGCGCGCTGCCGCACGCTCGAGCGTGGACCATGTGGCGCAGGCAAGTGCGAGCGTGACCGCAATCCGTGTCGAGGGGACGGCCGTTTCGGTCGCTGCACGCTGCGAAGCCTTGTGCCGCAGTCTGGGCGCGTTCGGGCCGGTCGAAGAACTGCACACGATGCGCAGCCTCAAACTGTGGCGCGAGATCCGCGACGTTGCTGCCCTGCTGCCCGACCGCAACGCCGCGATCTGGCGCGTGTCGGTCGCCCCTACGCAAGGCCCGGCCGTTGCGGCAGCCTCCGACGCCGATTGGTTCTGCGACTGGGGTGGGGGCCTCGTGTGGCTGGCCGTGCCCGCTGCGGGAGATGCACATGCGGCCGCCATCCGTGCGAGCTTTGCTGAGGGCCACGCGACCTTGATGCGCGCCCCCGACGCGCTGCGCTTGGCCGTGCCCGTGTTCGAGCCGCCGTCGGCGGGTGTCGCCGCCCTCAATCGCGGCGTCAAAGCCCAGTTCGATCCCAAGGGCATCCTCAATCCCGGCCGCCTGTCGGAAGCCTACTGAGAGCGCCCCAGATGCAAACCAATTTCACCCTCGCGCAGTTGGCCGACCCCGACATGAAGGCGTCGGAAGCGATCTTGCGCAAATGTGTGCATTGCGGCTTCTGCACGGCGACATGCCCGACCTACGCGCTGCTCGGCGACGAACTCGACTCTCCGCGCGGGCGCATCTATTTGATCAAGGACATGCTCGAGAAGAACCGGCCGGCCGATGCGCGCACGGTCAAGCATGTCGATCGGTGCCTGTCGTGCCTCTCCTGCATGACCACGTGCCCGTCGGGCGTGAACTACATGCATCTCGTCGACCATGCGCGCGCGCATATCGAGGCGACCTATGTGCGGCCGTGGCACGAGCGGCTCTTGCGCCGCGTGCTTGCGGCAATCCTGCCGCATCCGACGCGCTTTCGCGTGGCGCTCGTCGGCGCTTTGCTGGCACGGCCCCTGAAGGGGCTGTTGCCGCAGACCGGACCGTTTGCGCGTCTGCGTGCAATGTTGGAAATGGCGCCGACCTCGATCCCGTCGCCGTCGCAGGTCGGCGACGCGCGGCACTTCCCGGCGCAAGGCGAAACCAAAATGCGCGTGGCCTTGCTGCAAGGCTGCGCGCAGCAAGTGCTCGCCCCGCAGATCAACGAAGCCACGGTGCGCGTGCTCACGCGCCTTGGCTGCGAGGTCGCGATTGCCCCCGGCTCGGGCTGTTGCGGGGCGCTCACGCACCATATGGGCAATGTCGATGCGAGCCATGCATCGGCGGCCGCCAATATCCGCGCTTGGATGGCGATGTGGGACGGGCGCGGGCCCGACGCCATCGTCGTCAACGCGTCGGGCTGCGGCACCACGGTCAAGGATTACGGCTTTATGTTCCGCGAAGATGCGCAGCTGAAAGCAATGGCCGAGGCCGTCTCGAGCCGGGCGCGCGACATTTCCGAAATCCTGCGCGATCTCAAACCGGCGGCAAAAGCGCCCGAACCGCTTGTCGTCGCGTACCATTCGGCCTGCTCGCTGCAGCATGGCCAGAAGCTGGGTGCTGTTCCCCGCAAGCTGCTCGCCGATGCCGGCTTTGCGATGCGCGATCCGGCCGAGGGGCATCTGTGCTGCGGCTCGGCCGGCACCTACAATCTGATGCAGCCCGAAATCGCCAAGCAATTGCAGGCGCGCAAAGTCGCCAATCTTGCGGCGACAGGGGCGAGCCTTGTTGCCGCCGGCAATATCGGCTGCATGGCGCAGATCGCGGCGGCCGCCGACATGCCGGTCGTGCACACGGTCGAACTCTTGGATTGGGCGACCGGCGGGCCGAAGCCGGCGGCTTTAGACGCATAGCCGCGCTTCGAGCCGCGCCACGGCGCCTGCGAACACGCGCCCGTCTTCGGCCGCACGTGCCAAAATGATCGCCCCTTGAATGCACGCGACCGCATCGAACGCCTCGGTGCGTGCGGCTGCCGCGCCGCGGCCGGCGAGGACCAGCACGCGCGCCAAGGCTTCGATCCATTGTTGGAAATGCGTGCGCAAGGGGGCCGCAAACAGCGTCTGCGTTTCGTCGGCCGCAAACAGGGCGAAGGCGCAGATCTGCGTGCCGCCGTTGTGATGCGCTTCGAGCGCGCGGCACATTTCGCGAATGGCCACACGCGGCGGGCCTGGATGGCGGAGCGGTCCGAGGACTGCGCGCGCGAACCACGCGGCGGTTTCGTCGAGCACGGCTTGCGCCATCTCGGGCTTACCGCGCGGAAAGAAATGGTAAAGGCTGCCCTTGCCCAAGCCCGTTGCCGCTGCGATCGCGGCAAGCGACGTGCCTTCGTAGCCGTGACTGCGGAACAGTTGGGCCAGCTTCGGCAGCAAATCGGCGCGTTCGGCAACTTGTTTTACCATTTGGTACAGACTTATCCGAACGGTTCACAAAATGCCAGCGATTCGGATGCACGAAGCTGCGGGCACGTTTGCCTCCGTTCCAAAAAATGCCGCTGAATCAGCTATTTGGTCCGTGGAAAAGCCGCGATTGACCGGCCGGCGGCTCTTTGCGTAGACGCACGCGTACTCCCTGTCTGCCGCTGCCCCGAGGAGATTGTCGATGCCCAACCGCAAATCGAGCCCGCCGCCCGGTGCAACTGCCGCTTTGGCGCTGTCGGACGGCACGGTCTTCTGGGGCAAGGGGCTCGGGGCCGCCGCCAAGAAGACGGGCGAGGTGTGCTTCAACACCTCGATCACCGGCTACCAAGAGATCCTGACCGATCCGTCCTATGCGGGCCAGATCGTGACCTTCACGTTTCCGCATGTCGGCAATGTCGGCACCAATCCGGAAGACATCGAAACCTTGGTGCCGGCCGCACGCGGCCTGGTGCTGCGCGAAGACATCACGGCACCGTCGAATTTCCGTTCGACGCAAACGCTCGATGCGTGGCTGAAGGCGAACGGTATCCCAGGCATTTGCGGCATCGATACGCGCGCACTCACGCGCCACATCCGCGATACGGGTGCACCCAACGGCACGCTCATCCATCGCCCCGATGGCAAGATCGACGCGGCCGCGTTGGTCGAAGAGGCTGCGGCATGGCCCGGCCTCGAAGGCATGGATCTCGCCAAAGAAGTGACGGCGCGCCAAAGCTATACGTGGGACGAAACGACCTGGGCGCTGGGCAAGGGCTACGGCAAGTTGGGAAAACCCAAATTCCACGTGGTCGCGATCGACTATGGTGCGAAGCGCAACATCCTGCGCTGCCTCGCGCAGGCCGGCTGCAAAGTGACAGTGCTGCCAGCGCAAGCCACGGCAGAAGACGTGCTGCGCCACAAGCCGGACGGCGTATTTCTGTCGAACGGCCCCGGCGATCCGGCGGCGACGGGCGTGTATGCCGTGCCGACGATCAGAGCTTTGCTCGACAAGCGCGTGCCGATCTTCGGCATCTGCTTGGGCCATCAATTGTTGGCCCTTGCGTTGGGTGCCACGACGACAAAACTCGCGCGCGGCCATCGCGGGGCCAACCATCCGGTCAAGGACCTCGAAACCGGCAAGGTCGAGATCACGAGCCAGAATCACGGCTTCGCCGTATTGCCCGAAACGCTGCCGGCGTCGGCGCAGGTCACGCATATCTCGCTGTTCGACCAGACCAACGAAGGCTTGCGCTGCCTCGACCGCCCGGCCTTCTCGGTGCAGTACCACCCCGAAGCCAGCCCCGGCCCGCAAGACGCGCATTATCTGTTCGCACGGTTTACGGCATTGATGACCAACTCGAAGGCGGCCTGAGACATGCCCAAGCGCACCGACATCAAATCCATTCTCATCATCGGGGCCGGGCCCATCGTGATCGGGCAGGCGTGCGAGTTCGACTATTCGGGAACGCAAGCCTGCCGCGCGCTCAAGGAAGAGGGCTACCGCATCGTGCTGGTCAATTCCAACCCGGCCACGATCATGACCGATCCGTCGCTGGCGGACGCCACCTATGTCGAACCGATCGTGCCCGACATCGTCGAGAAGATCATCGCCAAGGAACGGCCCGATGCATTGCTGCCGACGATGGGCGGGCAGACCGCCCTCAACGTCGCGATGGCGCTGGCGGACTCGGGCGTGCTCGAAAAATACGGCGTGGAGCTCATCGGTGCGAACCGCGACGCGATCGACAAGGCCGAGGATCGGCTGCGCTTTCGCGACGCGATGTCGAAGATCGGGCTCGAGAGCCCCAAATCCGTGCTCGTCAAAAGCATGGACGACGCCAAGGCCGCCCTCGAAGCGGTGGGCCTGCCTGCGATCATTCGCCCGTCTTTCACGATGGGCGGGACCGGCGGCGGCATTGCCTACAACGTGGACGAATACGAGCAGATCGTGTTCGGCGCGTTGCGCGCAAGCCCCGTGGGCTCGACGCTTGTCGAAGAAAGCGTGCTGGGCTGGAAAGAATTCGAGATGGAGGTCGTGCGCGACCGCAACGACAATTGCATTATCGTGTGCTCGATCGAAAACATCGACCCGATGGGCATCCATACCGGCGACAGCGTGACGGTCGCACCCGCGCTCACGCTGACGGACAAAGAATTCCAGATCATGCGCAACGCCTCGATCGCGACGTTGCGCGAGATCGGCGTGGATACGGGCGGGTCGAACGTGCAGTTCGCTGTCGATCCCAAGACCGGGCGCATGGTCGTGATCGAGATGAATCCGCGCGTGTCGCGCTCGTCGGCATTGGCGTCGAAAGCGACGGGCTTTCCCATCGCCAAGATCGCGGCCAAACTCGCGGTCGGCTACACGCTCGACGAACTCAAAAACGACATCACGGGCGTCACGCCCGCCGCTTTCGAGCCGACCATCGACTATGTCGTGGTCAAAATGCCGCGCTTCACGTTCGAGAAATTTCCGGGCACGCCGCAATTGCTGTCGACCTCGATGAAGTCGGTCGGCGAGGCGATGGCGATCGGCCGCAATTTCAAGGAAGCGCTGCAGAAAGCGCTGCGTTCGATGGAGACGGGCTTCAGCGGTCTCGACGAGATCGACATCCCCGACGACGATGCGGGCAAGATCCGCGAGGCGATCGTGGCGGCCTTGGCGCGGCCCTCGCCCGACCGGCTGCTCGTGATCGGACAAGCGCTGCGCTTCGGCTTCAATGTCGAAGACATCTGCCGTATTTCAAGCTTCGATCCGTGGTTCGTGCGCCAGGTCGAAGAGCTGGTGGCCGAAGAAACCGCGATCAAAACCGCCGGTCTGCCCAAGGATGCGGCCGGCTGGACGCGCCTCAAGCAGATGGGCTTCGGCGACGCAAAGCTCGCCCAGCTCGTGCGCAAAAGCGAAGCGGAAGTGGCGGCAGCTCGCCGCGCCCTCGGCGTCGTCCCCGTCTTCAAGCGCATCGACACCTGTGCGGCCGAGTTCGCGAGCCTCACGCCCTATCTCTATTCGAGCTACGAGACGCCGGCCTTCGGGGCTGCGCAAAGCGAAGACGACGCCACCGACCGCACCAAAGTGGTGATCCTGGGCGGCGGACCCAACCGCATCGGCCAAGGCATCGAGTTCGACTATTGCTGCGTGCACGCGGTCTATGCGCTGCGCGAGGCGGGCTTCGAGACGATCATGGTCAACTGCAACCCCGAGACCGTTTCGACCGACTACGACACGGCCGACCGGCTCTATTTCGAGCCGCTCACGCCCGAAACCGTGATCGAAATCGTGCGGCGCGAGCAGAGCAACGGCAAAGTGCTCGGCGTGATCTGCCAGTTCGGCGGCCAAACACCGCTGCGCCTCGCCGATGCGTTGGCCGAAGCCGGCATTCCGATCCTCGGCACGACGCCCGACGCGATCGATTTGGCCGAAGACCGGCAGCGTTTTGCCAAGCTCCTGTCGAAACTCGGGCTCGAGCAGCCTGCTTCGGGCACGGCGTTTTCGGCCGTCGAAGCGGAAGCGGAAGCGGCCCGCATCGGCTATCCCGTGTTGCTGCGCCCGAGCTACGTGCTCGGCGGGCGTGCGATGAAGATCGTGCATTCGGTCGACCAGCTGCGCAGCTTCATCGCGGAAGCCGTGCGCGTGTCGGGCAAAAATCCGGTGCTTATCGACAGCTATCTGCAGGACGCGATCGAGGTCGACGTCGATGCGGTGGCAGATGCCGAGACCGTGCACGTGGCTGGCATCATGGAGCATATCGAAGAAGCCGGCATCCATTCGGGCGACAGTGCGTGCTCGCTGCCGCCTTATTCGCTGCCCAAGAAAATCCTCGACGAGATCGAGCGCCAGACCGCGGCCCTTGCGCGCGGGCTCGGCGTGGTCGGCCTCATGAACGTGCAGTTCGCGGTCAAAGAGGGCCGTGTGTACGTGCTTGAGGTCAATCCACGCGCCTCGCGCACGGTACCGTTCGTGGCCAAGGCGACAGGCGTTGCCATCGCCAAGATCGCCGCGCGCGTGATGGCGGGCGAGAGCCTGGCGAGCTTCAAGCTCAAGAAGCGCAAACTCGACCATGTCGCCGTCAAGGAGGCCGTGTTCCCGTTTGCGCGCTTCCCGGGTTCGGACACGATCCTGGGGCCGGAAATGAAATCGACCGGCGAGGTCATGGGCATCGACGCCGATTTCGGCCATGCCTTTGCCAAAGCGCAGATCGGTGCCTCGCAGAAACTTCCCGTCGCCGGCACGTTGTTCGTGTCGGTGCGCGACGCGGACAAGAAGGCGATCCTCGGGCCGGTGCGAAAACTGGTCGCACTCGGTTTCGGCGTTATGGCGACCGGGGGGACGACCACGTTCTTGCGCAAGAACGGGGTCGATGTGGCCCACGTGAACAAGGTGCTCGAGGGCCGGCCGCACATCGTGGATGCCATCAAATCGAGCAAAGTTCACCTTGTGTTCAATACAACCGACGGCGCGCAAGCCGTTGCCGACTCGTTCAGCCTGCGCCATGCCGCCTTGATGGGCGGGATTGCCTACTATACGACCGTGGCCGGCGCCCGGGCGGCGGCCGAGGCGATCGCGGCCTTGCGCGCCGGCAGTCTTGAAGTTGCGCCGCTGCAGGCGTACTTTAAAGGCGCCTTCTGACGGCGATCCCCTCACCAGCGGGTCTAGCGCGACGGCCGGTCACTCGAAGACCGCCCGCGACGGACCAGCGTTGATGGCTCGCCTGGGGCGGCTGGCGTCGATGCAAAATCGGCGAAGCGAAAACAGGAAGCGTTAGGGCACGGATCGGCAAGCAATGGACAAGATTCCGATGACGCGCGAGGGCTACGAACGCCTCGAAGCGGAACTCAAGAACCTCAAAACCGTCGAGCGTCCGGCCGTCATTCGCGCCATCGCCGAAGCCCGCGACCACGGCGATCTTTCGGAAAACGCCGAATACCATGCCGCGCGCGAACGCCAGTCCTTCATCGAAGGGCGCATCGGCGAGCTCGAGGACAAGGTGAGCCGCGGCGAGATCATCGACGTCGCGTCGCTGACGGGCAAACACATCAAGTTCGGCGCCAAGGTGACGCTGGCCGACGTCGACACGAACGAAGAGGCGACCTACCAGATCGTCGGTGCCGACGAGGCCGACGTCGAGAAGGGCCGCATTTCGATCACTTCGCCTCTGTCGCGCGCGCTCATCAACAAGCAGGCCGGCGACACGGTCGAAGTGACGACGCCGCGCGGCAGTAAGGCCTACGAAATCATGAAGGTCCGCTTCAAGTAAGCGTAACTTGCGGTTTTCGGCGCGCGGGCTTAGATAGGTCGCGCGCGGGGCCCTCGGCAGTCGCCCCCGTTTCTCCAAGACGATCCGCTCGTCCAAGCGCTGCCTTTTGGGCGAACCCGTCTTCGGGTTCGGCTCGAGAGGAGACGGCAATGCCCGACGCTTCCGCACCCGCTTTCGGCGACCGGCCGAGCTACCGCACAGCCCTGGGCTATTGGCTGAGGCTTGGCTGCCTGTCCTTCGGCGGACCCGCCGGCCAGATCGCGATGATGCAGCACGATCTCGTTGACAAGCACCGTTGGATCGGCCAACGCAGCTTCTTGCGCGGGCTTTCGTTCGCCACGCTTCTGCCCGGTCCCGAGGCGCAGCAGCTAGCGACGTACATCGGCTGGCGCCTGCACGGAACGTGGGGTGGGGTTGCGGCCGGCACCTTGTTTGTGCTGCCGGGCGCTTTGTGCATGCTGGTGCTGTCCTATATTGCGGCCGTGCACGGCGAGACGGGTGCGGTGGGCGCCATCTTCGACGGGCTTAAACCCGTCGTCGTCGCCGTCGTGCTGCACGCGGTTTGGCGCATCGGCAAGAAGGCGTTGCAGACGTGGCAAGCGGCTGCCCTTGCCGCTGCGGCCTTCGTGGCCATCCATTTTCTCGACATCGGCTTTCCGTGGGTCGTGGCGGCGGCTGCCTTGGCGGGCGTGCTGTCGGCGCGCGGCGATGCGGCCTCGCCCTTTGCGACCGGCGGGCATGCGAGCGCTGCCGGCGGCGAGCTGCCGGACGATGTGCTGCTACCGGCCAAGCCGATGCTGCGTTTCGCGGGCCTGAGCGCCGTGTTCGCCGCATTGTGGGCGATCCCGGTGGCGGGTGTGCTGTATGCGATGGGGTCCGCACCGTTCGCCGACGTGGCGGCCTTGTTCACGAAGGCGGCTTTCGTCACCTTCGGCGGCGCCTATGCCGTGTTGCCGTATGTCGCCGACGCGGCGGTCAATCTCTACGGCTGGCTCACCCCGGCCGACATGCTGAACGGCTTGGCGCTTGCGGAAACCACGCCCGGGCCGCTCATTCTGGTGCTGCAATATGTTGGCTTCTTTGCAGGCTGGAATGCCGGTGCTGCCGATCCGCTGACGACTGCTACCGTTGCCGCCTTGCTGGCCACCTACGTAACCTTCTTGCCGAGCTTCCTGTTCATCCTTGCAGGCGCGCCGTACGTCGAGGGCCTGCACGAAAACAAAGCCGCTTCGGCCGCATTGGGGGCAATCACGGCCGCCGTCGTGGGCGTGATCCTCAATCTCGGCGTGTTCCTGGGCCAGGCCGTGTTCTGGCCTGCAAGCGGTGTGGATTATGTCGCGATCGCTGTGGCGGTCGTGGCCCTCGGCCTCCTCGTGCGCGTCGGCCTTGCGATCCATTGGCTGGTGATCGCGGGCGCTGCCTTCGGCCTTGCGCGCTATCTGCTGGGGCTATGAGCAAACGCTTCCAGCGCCGCATCGAGGATTTTGCTTGCGGCCATTGCAGGGCGGAAGTGGCGGGCGACGGCTACACGAACCACTGTCCGCACTGCCTGTGGTCGCGCCATGTCGATGTCAATCCAGGCGACCGGTCGGCCGATTGCGGCGGGGCGATGCGGCCTGTCTCAGTCGAGCCGGCGCGCGGGGGCTGGGTATTGACGCATGTCTGCGAGGTCTGCGGGGCCGAGCGGCGCTGCAAGAGTGCCGCTGCGGACGATCGCGATGCGCTGCTGGCCGTGGCGCGCGCGGCGGCGCAAGCACGCGTCAGATGAAGAACAGCCAGGTCGTCAGCGCGAAGCACGGGATCAGGAACACGAACGCCCAGCCCATGTAGCCGAAGAAGCTCGGCATGCGCACGCCCGCTTCTTCGGCCACGGCTTTGACCATGAAGTTGGGCGCATTGCCGATATACGAGTTCGCCCCCATGAACACGGCCCCGGCTGAGATCGCGGCAAGCGTGGCCGCAAGCGGCCCCATCAAAGTCTCAGGATCGCCGCCGGCCAGATTGAAAAACACGAGATAGGTCGGCGCATTGTCGAGGAAGCTCGACAGGAGGCCGGTCATCCAGAAATACATCGCGACATTGGGCGTGCCGTCGGGCCGTGTGACGAGATGGACGAGGCCCGCGAAAGCGCCGTCCATGCCGGCGCGCAGCATTGCGATGACCGGCACGATGGTCACGAATATGCCGAAGAAGAGTTTCGCTACTTCGAGGATCGGCCCCCAGCTGAAGCCGTTGTCGTCGCGCACCCGTTTGGAGGTGGCGGCAACCGACACGGCTGCCAAGCCGAGCAGCAGAACGTCGCGCACCAGCCCTTCGAGCGTGAGGGCCACGCCGAACACCTTGAACGCGATCCCCGATTTCCAAGCGCCCGACAGCAGCACGGCACCGACCACGCCGCCAAGCAGCAGCAGATTGAGTCGGCCTTCCAGGCGCAGGCGCGTGTCGGGCGTGGGGTCGGGCTTGGGCGGCAGATGCGTGTCGAAGCGGAAGTAGTAGCTGTCGACGAAATAGAACGCGACGAGCAGCAGCACCGTCACCGTCAGCATCGGCAAAAACAGATGCACTGTGGGCCAGAAGAAATCGACGCCCTTGAGGAACCCCAGGAACAGCGGCGGATCGCCGAGCGGCGTGAGGCTGCCGCCGACATTGGCGACGAGGAAGATGAAAAACACGAATACATGCGCGTTGTGGCGACGGTTGTCGTTCGCGCGCAGCATCGGTCGGATCATCAGCATGGCCGCACCCGTGGTGCCGGTGAAGCTCGCGATGACCGTTCCGATCGCGAGCAGGCCCGTGTTCGTGGCCGCACTGCCGTGGATGTTGCCGCGCACCAGCACGCCACCCGCGACCGTGAACAGCGAGCCGATCAGGATAATGAACGGAATGTACTCGCCCAACAGAACATGCGCCGTGGTCTCCACGACCGTGCCGAGATCGGCGACGGCGGCGAAGGGCAGCAGAAACGCGAGCGCCCAGCCGAGCGCTATCTTGCCGTAATGGTGGTGCCAAATCTGCGGGGCGGCGAGCGGCAGGATCGCGATCGACAGGAGAATGCCGACGAACGGCACGGCCCACGCGATGCCGAGCTTCGATCCGTCGAGGCCTTCGGCGGCGAAGGCGGGCGTGGCAATCAGAAGGAACGCGACAGCAAATCCAAGAACGCGCATCGGCCCGGCTCCGCTATGTTTTTTTCGAAGCTAGCGAAAATAGACCAGCGTGACGAGCGCAAAAAGCGGCAGCAGGAACGCACACGACCACAGCATATAGCCGAAGAAGCTGGGCATCTTGATTCCGCCCTTTTCGGCAACCGCCTTGACCATGAAATTTGGCGCGTTGCCGATATAGGTGAGTGCGCCCATGAAGACAGAGCCGCACGAAATCGCCAGCAATGTGGTTGCGAGCGGTCCCATCAAGGTTTCGGGTTCGCCGCCCGCCAGATTGAAAAACAGCAGATATGTCGGCGCATTGTCGAGGAAGCCCGACAGGATTCCGGTGATCCAGAAATACATTGGATTGTCGGGTTGGCCGTTGCTGTTGAGCAGCGCGATCAAGCCCCCGAGCGCGCCTTCCTGGCCCGCGCGGATGATCGCCAGCACAGGGACGATCGTCACGAAAATGCCGACAAAGAGCTTGGCGACTTCCGCGATCGGCTCCCAGCTGAATCCGTTGGCCATGCGGCTTTCGTTGTCTGTCAACGCAAGCGACCCCCAGGCAAGGGCCAGCAGCAGCACCGAGCGCACGATGCTCTCGAGCGCGACGGGCGTGTAGTAGATCTCGACCGGCAGGTTGGGGCGCCACACGCCCGACATCAGCACGGCCGCAACGATGCCTGCCAGCAGCAGCAGATTGACTTTGCCTTCGACCGCGAAGGCTTCGCCCGACGCTTTGGGCGGGGCACCTTCGCTGCGATGGAAGTAGGTGTCGAGCGCGTAGAACGCGATCAGCAGCGGGACCGCGACCAGCAGCATCGGCCCGAGCATGGACTGCGTCGTCCAGAAGAAATCCACGCCCTCCAGAAAGCCGATGAAGAGCGGCGGGTCGCCGAGCGGCGTCAAGCTGCCGCCAATATTGCCGACCAGGAAGATGAAAAACACGAACACATGCACGTTCTTTTTGCGCCACGCATTGGCGCGCAGCATCGGCTGGATCAGCAGCATGCAAGCGCCCGTGGTGCCCATAACGCTCGCGATCAGCGTGCCGAACGCCAACATGCCCGTATTGAGTGCGGGCGTTCCGACCAGATCGCCGCGGAGCCGCACACCGCACGCGACCACGTAGAGCGCAAACAGCATTACGATGAACGGAATGTATTCGAGCAGCATCGTGTGCAGAAATTCGTAGAGCGCCACGTCGGCGCCGAAGATTGCGGCACACGGCGCCAAAAACGCGACCGCGCAGGCAACCGCGAATTTGCCGTAATGCGCGTGCCAGAAATGCGCCGCCAGCAGCGGTCCCAACGCAATGCCAAGCAGGATCGCGACAAACGGCAACACCCAGACGAGGCCCATGAGGTTGCCGGCCAGTTTGGGCGCGTCGGCCGCAGCGGCTAGAGCGGGAAAGGCCGTAAAAACAAGCGCGATCGCGAAAGGCATTATTTTCATGCGCGCGAATATGCCTACCCGAATGCCGAAAGCCAAGCCATTGTAGCGGGCGGCTCGCCCGGCCATACTGCGTATCGTTGCTGTAGTTTCGCGCTTTCGATTTGGTGCTCGATGACGACGCTCGAACTGGTTCGCCTCAATCTTCTGTCGCCGATGGTGCTGTCGTTTGTGCTGGGCGCTGTCGCCCATCTCGTGCGCAGCGACCTCAAGTTTCCGGACCAGGTCTACACCGCTTTGTCGATCTATCTGCTGTTCGCGATCGGTCTCAAAGGCGGCGTCGCGCTGTCGGTGGCACCTTTCGGCACCGTGATCCTGGCGCTGCTCGCAGGCTTTGCGCTCGGAACCGCGATCCCGCTCTGGTCCTTCCACATCCTCACAAGGCTCGGCAAGTTCGACGCGTCGAACGCCGCCGCGATCGCCGCCCATTACGGCTCCGTTTCGGCCGTCACGTTTATTGCGGCGACCGCCTATCTGCAGTCGGCAGGCTTGCCGGCCGAAGGCTTTATGCCGGCTGTGCTCGCGGTCATGGAAGTGCCGGCCATCGTCGTGGCGTTGCTGCTGGCCAAGCTCAAGGGGGCCGCCGACGGCGATTGGCGCGCGGCCCTGCCCGAAGTGCTGGCGGGCAAAAGCATCGTGCTGCTTGTGGGGGGGCTTGCGATCGGCTTTCTGGCGGGCCCCACGGGCTACACATCGGTCGCCCCGTTTTTTGCCGAGCCATTCCAGGGGGCCTTGTGCCTGTTCCTGCTCGATATGGGGCTTGTTGCCGCACGCCGTTTGGGCGACTTCAAACAAGTCGGCCCGTTCCTGATCGCGTTTGCGATCGCGATGCCGGTTCTGCACGGCATCATCGGCGTGTTCGTGGGCTACGAGATCGGCCTGTCGGTTGGCGGGGCGACGATCCTCGGCGTGCTGGCGGCCAGTGCCTCTTATATCGCAGCCCCCGCCGCCGTGCGCATTGCGTTGCCCGAAGCCAATCCGGGCTTCTATCTCACCGCGTCGCTCGCGATCACTTTTCCCTTCAATCTGGTGGTTGGATTGCCGCTCTATTTTGCCTTCGCGCAGATGCTGAAAGGGCCGTGACATGACTGTGGCGCTGAAACTCATCACCGTCGTGGCCGAAGAGGTCGTGGCCCCGAAGATCGCCGAAGACATGATGCGCCTGGGTGCGTCCGGCTACACGATGGTCGAAGCGCACGGCCAAGGCTCGCGCGGCAAGCGCATGGGCCGAGTGGGCGAACTCAATCTGCGCATCGACGCCGTCGTCAGCGCGGCCGTCGCCGAAAAAATCATGGCGCGGCTCTCCGACCATTATTTTCCGCGCTATGCGACGATCGCGTGGCTCGGCGACGTGTCGGTCTTGCGCGGCGACAAATACGTCTAGCCGCCGCGCCGCTTGTGCGGCTCCGCGATGATCGTCTTTTTGAGTATGCGGACGTTTTGTACCATCAAGAGCCGCATGTCTTTCACGATGTAGGCGGCCAATTCGGCATCCGCGATGTCGTCGCCGTCGATGTCGAGCCGGAAGCCCTGCCCCTGCAGGCCGCCGCCGTTCGAGAAATCGATTTCGAAGTCGAAGCAGACGCGTTTTTCCGTCGTCGGCTCGGCCATTGCGCATTTCCTTCCGTTCGCAAGAGCTGGGCTAGCCGACACGCGACGCGCGGCAAGTCTCGGCCGCTTCCTGCGCGCTTGCCGCTTGCGCAAACAGCGCATTTGCCTCTCCGCGCGCTGCCGCGAAAAGCTGGCCGATCGCGTCGCCGTCGGCGCCGCGCGGCAAATCGATGCGCCGCGGCGCTTCGGCCACGCTTCCGTCGGCGGCAATGCGCATCTCGATGCCCCACCAGCCTTGCGCGGTCGGCCCCGGCACGCCGTAGCGCCGATCGGTGAGCCGCACCACGGTCGAGCCGTCGTCGGCCGAAGCAATGCTCGGCCAAACTTCGCCCATCGCAAACCAGGCGAACAGCTTGCCCTCGGGTGTCGCCAAAGCCGTGTCGATCGCCGGATCGCGGGGCCGCACGAAGCATAGCCAGGCGATCGCGTCTTTCTGGTCCGCCGTGGCAAAGCCAACGCGCGCCCCTTCGGGCTCGTCGACGACGATGCGGCGCAACCAGGGCTGGAAGATCGTCGTATAGACGCGCACATCGGCCGGCGCGACGGCTTCGGCCGCGAGCTGGGCGCGCGCCCGGACTTCGACCTTTGCGTTGTTCGAGATACCGTAGAACAGATAGGCGCTCGTTGCGAAAAGCGCGGCGAAAACAACTAGGAACGACAGGCCCGCGCGCGGCCGCCACAGGGCGACGACCAATGCCGCCAGCAGCGGCAGCGTGTAGCCCGGATCGATGATGCCGAGGCCGGGTACGGCAAAACGCGTCGAATCGAACGGGGCCAGCAGCTGGGTTCCGTAGATCGTGAAAAAATCGAGCAGCGGGTGGGTGATGAGCCCGAAGAAAAAAAGCGCCATCCAGGCTGGCGCCGCATCGTGGCTGCCGGCCGGCTCGAAGGGCCGCGTGCGGTTGTGCATGCGCCACACAATCCAGCCCAAGAGCGGCCCCATCACGGGCGCAAAAAACAGCCCGTGCGTGACGCCGCGATGGTGGCGCCATTCGGCCCAACCGTCGGTCAGCATCAAAGCGACATTGTCGAGATCAGGTATCGTGCCGGCCAGCGCCCCGAAGCCGATGGCGCGCCGGCCCAAACGCCGTCCGGCAACGGCATAACCGACTGCAGCGCCAAGGGCTGCCTGCGAAAACGAATCCAAAACGGCCTCTTTTCTTGCAAATCGCGACGGGGCGACCCTAACGCATCCTTTTGGCCGATTCCATTGGTTGCAAAGCCCTGGCCGAATTGCCAAAGTCTGGTCTGGTCGTTGCATGCATGCGCGGCAGGCCGCAACAGGCAGCGCTTGTGGCGGTTGGGGAAGCCAAGGAGGATGGGGTGAGGCAGACGCAGTCCTCGGCAGGGGCCGCCTTCGACGAAATGAGCGCCGCCGACGGCGCGGTCCGTGCGGCCTATGCCGAATTGGCGGGCTGGCTCGAGCGCATGCCGGCAAGCCAGACGGACGCCAAGCGCCGCGAGGCCGACCTGCTGTTCCGCCGCCTCGGCATCACCTTCGCCGTCTATGGCGAGGGCGGGGATCCCGAGCGGTTGATTCCCTTCGATCTCATTCCGCGCGTGATTACGGGGAGAGAATGGGAAGCCCTGTCCGAAGGACTCGTGCAGCGCGTGCGCGCTCTCAACGCCTTTCTCTACGACGTTTATCACGGCATGAACATTGTGCGTGCGGGCAAGATCCCGAAGGATCTGGTCGTCGCCAATTCGCAGTACCGGCCCGAAATGATCGGCGTGGCATTGCCGGGCAATGTCTACACGCACATCGCCGGCATCGACGTCGTGCGCGTGTCCGAAAACCAATTCTACGTGCTCGAAGACAATGCGCGCACGCCTTCGGGCGTGTCGTACATGCTGGAAAACCGCGAAGCGATGATGCGGCTTTTCCCCGAGCTGTTCAGCGCCAACCGCGTGCGCCCGGTCGGGCATTATCCCGACGAGCTTCTCAAATCGCTGCGCTCCCTGCCGCCGGAAAACTGCCTCAACAAGGACGAGCCCACGGTCGTCGTAATGACGCCGGGGGCCTACAACTCGGCCTATTTCGAGCATGTGTTCCTGGCCGAGCAGATGGGGGTGGAACTGGTTGAAGGCCAGGACATGTTCGTGGACGACGGCTTCGTCTATATGCGCACAGTCGCCGGCCCCAAGCGCGTCGATACGATCTATCGGCGCTTGGACGACGCGTTCATCGACCCCGCCGCCTTCAATCCCGAGAGCGTTTTGGGCGTGCGCGGCTTGTTCGACGCCTATCGTCGCGGCAACGTCAATCTCGCCAATGCGGTCGGCACGGGCGTTGCCGACGACAAATCGGTCTATCCGTACGTGCCCGAGATGGTGCGCTTCTATCTGGGCGAAGAACCCAAGCTTGCCAACGTGCCCACCTACACGCTGCGCAACAAAGACGATCTCAAATACGCGCTCGAGCATCTGCCCGAGCTCGTGGTCAAAGAAGTGCACGGTTCGGGCGGCTACGGCATGCTCGTCGGCCCCAAATCGACCAAGGCCGAGATCGAAGATTTCCGCCAGCGCATCCTCGCCAATCCCGACAACTACATCGCCCAGCCCACCTTGGCACTGTCAACGTGCCCAACTTTCGTGGACGAGGGGGTGGCCCCGCGCCACGTCGATCTGCGCCCCTATCTGCTGGTCGGCAAGGACGTGAAGCTCGTTCCCGGCGGCCTCACGCGCGTGGCCTTGCGGGCCGGCTCGCTCGTCGTCAATTCCTCGCAGGGCGGCGGCACCAAAGACACCTGGGTGCTGGAGGAATAGCCATGCTATCGCGCGCCGCCGACTCACTCTACTGGATGTCCCGCTACATGGAGCGCGCCGAAAACACGGCGCGCCTGCTCGACGTCTCCTACCGCATGTCGCTGACGGCGACCGACGCCTATTCGCAGCAGACGCAGTGGGAGCCCGCTCTTGTGGTGGCAGGCTGCGAAGCGCCTTTCAAGGAGACGGGCAAGAAGATCGACGCGCGCAATGTGATCGAGTATCTGGCGCTGGCGGCCGACAATCCCTCGTCGATCCGCTCGGCTCTGTGGATGGCGCGCGAAAACGCGCGCGCGATGCGCACCCAGATCACGACAGAAATGTGGGAAGCGCTGAACGCGACCTGGCTCGAGATGCGCGCCTTCGACTACGCGAAGATCGAGGCGATGGGCTTGCGCGCGTTTTTCGACTGGGTCAAGGAGCGCAGCCATCTGTTCCGCGGCGTGGGTTACGGCACGATGACGCGCGATGCCGCCTACCGCTTTGTGCGCGTGGGCACCTTCCTCGAGCGAGCGGACGCAACCGCCCGCTTGCTCGACGTAAAATACCACGTGCTGCTGCCTTCCACGCGCGACGTGGGCGGTGCGGTCGACTACTACCAATGGGGCGCGTTGCTGCGATCGGTTTCGGCCTTCCAGGCCTATCGGCGCCTTTATCGCGACGCGATCGTACCGCGGCGCGTGGCCGAACTCCTGGTGCTGCGCGAGGACATGCCGCGCTCGCTGCGCTCGTGCTTTCGCGAGCTCACGCGCCTGCTCGACGAATTGCGCGAGATGTTCGGGCGTGACTACGTGTCGGCGCGGCTGGCCGACCAGATGTACAACCGCCTGCGGTTCGAGACCATCGACAATATCAACAAGCAGGGTCTGCACGAGTTCCTGACGGAAGTCGTGGAGAACAACGCCGAAATCGGCAAGGCGATCGCCAAAGATTTCGGCCTGGATTTCTAGGCGTTTGATTTTTAAGCGCGCGGAACGCGCGCGTTCGGGAGCGAAATTCCAATGACCTACGGTGTGGGGCTGCTGCTCGAAGACGGGCTCGTTCTGTGTTCGGATTCGCGTACGCATGCGGGCGTCGACCACGTCGCCGTCTTCAACAAGATGCACGTATGGGAGAATCCGGGCGAGCGCTGCCTCGTGCTGCTGACTGCGGGCAATCTTGCGATCTCGCAGTCGGTCGTCAATCTGCTGACTGAGGGCATGGGCAAGGACCGCACCGAAACGCTTGCCAACGTGCCGTCGATGTTCGAGGCGGCAAGGCTCGTGGGCCGGGCCGTGCGCGAGATCTACGATCTCGACGCCGCGCGCCTCAAGGAGCAGGGGACCGAGTTTTCGATTTCGTTGATCCTGGGCGGCCAGCTCAAAGGGCGGCGCCTGCGCCTGTTCCAGGTCTACTCGGCCGGCAATTTCATCGAAGCCTCGGCCGAGACGCCCTATTTCCAGATCGGCGAAACCAAATACGGCAAGCCCATCCTCGACCGCGTTGTGATGGGCAAGACCACGCTCAACGAAGCGGCCAAGTGCGCGTTGATCTCGATGGATTCCACGCTGCGCTCGAACGTGTCGGTGGGATTGCCGGTCGACATCGCGATCGTGCGGCGCGACGAATGCCGCCTGGCCGTGCGCCGCCGGCTCGACGAGAAGGATGTCTATCTCTCCGACATTCGCCGCCGCTGGTCGGAAGGCTTGCGGTCGGTCTTCCAGACCGTGCCCGATCCGGACTGGAAGGTTTGATTTCGTGCTGACCGACTGGTTCTTCTACGCGCTGGCCATTCCGGCGTTTCTGGTCGTCGGCATCTCCAAAGGCGGGTTCGGGTCGGGCATGGGCTCGATGGGCGTGCCGCTGATGGCGCTCGCGATACCGGTGCCCCAGGCCGCCGCAATCATGCTGCCGCTGCTGATGGTCATGGACGCGATCGGCATTTGGAAATACCGCACCCAATATGCGCGCGGCCACATGGGCTTCCTGATGGTCGGCGCCGTGCTGGGCACGGTGCTCGGCTATCTTGCCTTCGAGCATCTCGACGAGGCGTGGGTGCGCGTGATCGTCGGTGCGGTCGCCGTGATCTTCACCGCGAACGACTGGCTGGTGGCGGCCCTCGGGCGGGCCGCTCCGGCGCAGGGGCCGAGCTGGCCCAAAGGGACTTTCTGGTCGGCGGTTTCGGGCGTGACGAGCTTCGTTGCCAATGCCGGCGGACCGCCTTTGCAGGTCTATCTGCTGCCGCTGCGGCTCGACAAGACCGCGTTCGTTGCGACGACGGTCGTGTTCTTCGCGGCGATCAACGCGATGAAGCTCGGGCCGTTCATCTATCTCGGTCTGTTTTCCTTGGAGAACCTGGCGACGAGCCTCGTGCTGCTGCCGCTTGCGCCGCTCGGCATGGCGCTCGGCATCTGGCTGCATGCGCGGGTCCCTGAAAAGCCTTTCTTTTTCTGGTGCAACGTCTTCCTGCTGCTGACGGGTGCCAAGCTGCTGTGGGACGGAATTGTCACGCTCCAGCAGCGCGGAGGGCTTCCGTCGGAGATATTTTAGGTCTAAAGTATTTCCGTATCGGCAAAGAGACCCGGGAGCGATAGGCCATGAAAATCGTCAGCATCGGCGGCGGACCGGCGGGGCTCTATTTTGCCATCCTTGCCAAAAAAGCGGATCCGTCGCGCGACATTCTCGTCGTCGAGCGCAACCGGCCGGACGACACGTTCGGCTTCGGCGTAGTGTTCTCGGACGAAACGCTCGGCAATTTCGCGGCCGCCGACCCCGAAAGCTATGCCGAGATCACGCGCGCCTTCGCGCACTGGACGGACATCGACATCCATTACGGCGGCACGGTCGTGACTTCGGCCGGGCATGGGTTTTCCGGCATGGCGCGCGTGAAGCTGCTCGAGATACTGCAGCGCCGTGCGGCCAGCCTCGGCGTGCGCATCGCGTTCGAGACGGAAGCCAAAGACCCAAGCGACTTTCCCGACGCCGATTTGATCCTCGCCGCCGACGGCGTCAATTCCGGCATTCGCGCGAAATACGCCGACCGCTTGCAGCCCACACTCGATTGGCGGCGCAACAAGTTCGTGTGGCTCGGCACCACGCGCCCGCATCCGGCCTTTACGTTCCATTTCAAGCCGCACGCGACGGGCCTGTTCCGCGTGCATGCCTACCAGTACGATGCGACGAACTCGACCTTCATCGTCGAGTGCACGGAGGGAACCTGGAAAAAGGCCGGCCTCGATCGCGCGAGCGAAGCCGAGACGCTGGAATTCTGCGAAAATCTCTTTGCCGAGGAGCTCGACGGCCATCGCCTCGTCGCCAACCGTTCGATTTGGCGCACCTTCCCGACCGTGCGCTGCGCCAAATGGTCGTTCGACAATGTCGTGCTGATGGGCGATGCCGTGCACACCGCGCATTTCTCGATCGGCTCGGGCACCAAGCTGGCGATGGAAGACGCGATCGCGCTTGCCGACGCGGTTGCGCGCTACAAAAGCGTGCCGCAAGCCCTTGCCGGCTACGAGGCCGAGCGCAAGCCGCAGACCGAAGCGATCCAGCGAGCAGCTCAGGTCAGCCTCGAATGGTTCGAGGAGACCGAGCGCTATGCGGGCAAGCTTGCACCGCTCGATTTCGCCATGTCGATGCTCACGCGCTCGATGCGCATCACGCACGCGAATCTGAAGCTGCGCGACGCGAAGCTCGTCGCCGACGTCGATGCGGCCTTTGCGGCCCGGCATGGGGCGCCGGCCGACACGCCGCCGATGTTCGTGCCATTCAAGCTGCGCGGCCTCACGCTTGCCAACCGCATCGTCGTGTCGCCGATGTGCCAGTATTCGGCCGAAGATGGCCTCGTCGACGATTGGCATCTTGTCCATCTGGGCAGCCGCGCTTTGGGCGGGGCCGGCCTCGTGATGACCGAGATGACGGATGTGAGCGCCGAGGGCCGCATCACGCCGGGCTGTGCGGGGCTCTATGCGCCCGAGCATGTGGTTGCCTGGAAACGCGCGGTCGATTTTGTGCACAAGAACTCGCCGGCGAAGATCGGCGTGCAGCTCGCACATGCGGGCCGCAAAGGCTCGACGCGCAAAGCATGGGAGGGCATCGACCAGCCTTTGCCGGACGGCAACTGGCCGCTCCTATCTGCCTCCGCACTCCCCTACAAGAAAGGCAACCAGACGCCTAAGGCGATGGACCGCGCCGACATGGATGCCGTCAAAGCCGATTTCGTGCAAGCCACACGCAACGCGCTCGAAGCGGGCTTCGACCTCGTCGAAGTGCACATGGCGCACGGCTATCTACTGGCAAGCTTCCTGTCGCCGCTCACGAATATCCGCACCGACGAATATGGCGGCGACATCGGCGGGCGCATGCGTTTCCCGCTCGAAGTGTTCGATGCGGTGCGTGCCGTGTGGCCCGCCGAGCGGCCGATATCGGTGCGCATCTCGGCGGTCGATTGGAAAGAGGGCGGCAACACGCCCGCAGATGCCGTCGAGATCGCCAAACGCCTGAAGGCGCATGGGGCCGACATCATCGACGTGTCAGCCGGCCAGACGGTCGACGACGACAAACCCGCCTATGGGCGCCTGTTCCAGACGCCGTTTTCGGACCGGGTGCGTTTCGAGGCGGACGTGCCGACCATGACGGTCGGGAACATCTCGTCGTGGGCGGACTGCAACACGATCCTGACGGCGGGGCGGGCCGATCTCTGTGTGCTCGCGCGCGCCCATCTCTACGATCCCTACTGGACGCGCCACGCCGCCTACGAGCAGGGCTACAAAATGCCGTGGCCGCCCCAATACGGCTCTGCGCGCAGCTTCACGCCGCGCGAGAGCCGTTAGAGGCAAAGCCTTAGCGCGCGTTCAGCAGTTCGGGTACGCGCAGAAGGACCACTTCGTTGTCGTCGGCCTTGTCGAGCGAACGGCCGGCCGAGAAGGGCAGGTTGTTGTCGTTGCCCACCACGATGTGTTCGGCGTCGACCACGTCCACGTTCTCGATTGTGAAGAACGGGAAAGTGAACTTGCCGTTCGCCCCGCCCTGGCGGGCGAGATTGCGCGGATCGGCGATATCCATGAGATCGATATGGCCGAGCTTGCGCAACGAAGCGCCCGAGGCAACGCCCTCGAAGCTCACGACATAGACGCGCTTGAGGCGTGCGGGCGTGGCAAAGCAGGTCGGCGCATTCTGACCCTGCGGGCACGCGCGCGCCGGATCGCCTTCGCCGTTGTCGCGCTCGATCACGAGGGCGCGATTGGCGTCGATCATGTTGAAGTCGCCGATGGCAAGGCCGTTGGCTTCCAGCACGTAGCGGAAGCTGCGGCCCGTCCATTTGGACGCTGCGACGTCGAACTCGATCACGCGCAGGAACTCGCGTCCGTCGACCGTTTCGGGCTTGCCGTCCGCGTAGACCGGCCCTTCGAGCATCGCGTAGAGGAACTTGCCGTCGGGCGAAGCGGCCATGCCTTCGTAGCCCTTCGAGCGCGGCAGGTTGAACTCGTAAGCCCCGCCCGGCAGGCCCGGCGTGCGGTTCCAGGCGTTGTCGGGCGAGCGCACGGGCTTGCCGTCGAGCTCGGTCGCCCAGAAGCCGGTGACCTTGCCCTGGCGGTCGGTGCGCACGAGATACGGTCCGAATTCTTCGGCGAAATAGAACGAGTCGCCGATCGGCTGGATCGATTCGAGATCGAGATCGGCGCCGGTCAGATAGCGTTTGGCCGTGGCTTCGGTCGTGATCGGGAAAGGCAGCAGCTTGTCCGGATCGTGCAGGAAGATCGTTTCGAGGCGCTCGACCGCGCCGCTTTGGAAGTCGGGGCGGATGCGGTGGAACATCAGCATCGCATCGGGCGAGTTCACTTTGCTGCCGAAGCCGTTGTCGGTGAGCGTCCAGTAGCTGCCGTCGCCGATGCGCTTGATGCCGGAGAAGCCCTGCACCGGCTGGCCCTGGAACGGGAAGGAGAGGCCCGTCGGGCGGCTCGCGGCGGGCGTGCCGGTCGTGCCGGGGACGCTTGCGAGGCGCTCGTTGCGCAGATTGCCGGGGCCGGCGAATTTGCCGGACGTCTTCAGCATGTCGGGCGCGTCGGCGGGGGCGGGCACCATCGTGTTGGCGGGCAGGAGCGCGTGGCCTGCGAGGGTCGCCGGAAATTTCTGGTCGGCGAGGGCAGCGCCCGAAATCAGGGCGAGGATGGAAGCGGCGGCAAGGGTCTTGCGCATGCGGAACTCTCCGGGTTCGAGGGAGTATCGAGACCCGGAGGCGTAGCGCTCGAGCGCGGCAAACTTATGACGCTACGATTGCGATTCTGTGATCGCCAGCGCGGCGTCGGGGCGCGGATAGCCCTGGCGCCGAATGCGCTCGACGACACGGCGCTTCGCACCGTCGCTGGACCCCTTCCAGTCGCGGATTTCGGCCACGCTGCGCCCACATCCAATACACACCCGCGCGGCATCGAGCTTGCACACATTCACGCACGGCGATTCGACGGTCATGATGCGCTTAATACACGCCGGCCACGCGTGCGCGCTGGCGCACGAGGCCCAGGACCGCGCGGCAGATCGGCATGGCGTGCCCGGTGAGATCGCCCATCTCGACGACCGCCCCCAGAAGGGCGTCGATTTCCATCGGCTTCTTGGCTTCGAGATCCTGCAGCATCGAGGTTTTGTGGGCCCCCACTTCGCTTGCCCCGTCGATGCGCTTTTCGACGTCGATGCCGAAGCGAATGCCGAGCGCTTCGCCCACGGCCTGAGCTTCCAGCATCATCGCGCGTGCCACGCTGCGCGTTTCGGGATCGCCTGTGATCACGTCGAGTGTGGCCCCCGTCAGTGCGGACACGGGGTTGAAGGTGAGGTTGCCCCACAGCTTGACCCACATGTCGTCGCGAATTTTCGGGCGCACGGGCGCTTTGAGGCCGCCGGCAATCATGATCTCGCTGAGCTTGGTCACGCGCGCGGATTTCGAGCCGTCGGGTTCACCCAGCGTAAAGCGGTTCGAATAGGTATGCTCGATGACGCCCGGGGCGAGGATGTTGGCGGCCGGATAGACGATGCAGCCGATGGCGCGCTCGGGGGCCAGCGTTTCCCACAATTTGCCGTCCGGATCGACCGATTTGAGGCGCGCCCCGTCGTGCGGGCCGCCATGTTTGTAGAAATACCAGTAGGGCACGCCGTTCATCGCCGTGACGATTGCGGTCTCGGGTGCGAGCAGCTTGGCGATCTGTGGGGCTGCCGCAATGAGCCCGTGCGCTTTCAGCGCCACCACGACGAAATCCTGCGGGCCCGCCTCGACCGGATCGTCGGTGAAGACCGCGTCGCGGATCACGGTTTCGGTCCCTTCGGAAATCAGCTTGATGCCGTTTTCCTTCATGGCCGCCAAATGGGCGCCACGCGCGAAGAACGTCACGCGCGCCCCGGCCTTCGCCATCATGACGCCCATATAGCCGCCGATGGCGCCGGCGCCGAAAATCAGAACGCGGCTCATTTGCCCAATCCCAGCTTCTCGGCCAAGCCGATGCGTTGCAGTTTGCCGGTGGCCCCCTTCGGGATCTCGGCGAGGAACACGACCTTGCGCGGCACTTTGAAGTCGGCGAGGCGCTTGGCGGCGAAGTCGCGGATGTCGCGTTCGGTCGCGCTCTGCCCTTCGCGCAGCACGATGGCCGCCCCCACTTCTTCGCCGAGCTTGTCGTGCGGGATCGCGAAGGTCACGACCTGCTGCACGGCCGGATGGTCCATGACCACCTCGTCGACCTCGAGCGGGCTCACTTTTTCGCCGCCGCGATTGATGAGCTCTTTGAGGCGACCGGTGATGCGCAGATAGCCTTGGTCGTCGAGCGTGCCCTGGTCGCCGGTGCGGAACCAGCCGTTGGCGAAGCCCTTGAGGTTCGCGTCGGGGTTGGCTTCGTAGCCCTTGGTCACGTTGGGGCCGCGGATCACGATTTCGCCGAGCGTGTTGGGGCCGAGGAGATTGCCCTCTTCGTCCATCACGCGCACTTCCGGCCCCGCCGCGATGCCGACCGAGCCCGCAAAGCGCGCACGCGGCGGCAGCGGGTTCGAGGCCATCTGGTGGGCGGCTTCCGTCATGCCGTAGCTTTCGATCACGGGGCAGCCGAAGGTTTCTTCGAGGGCCTGCATCACCTGCGGCGGCAGCGAGGCGGACGACGAGCGGATGAAGCGCAGCTTCGATTTTGCGAGGCTCTCCTTGTTGCGCTCGGCGCGCGTGAGGATCGCCTGGTGCATGGTCGGCACGGCCGTGTACCAGCTGGGCGCCACCTCGTCGAGCCATGCGAAGAATTTGAGCGCGTTGAAGCCCGGCGTGCACACGGTCTGGCCGCCGGCCGCGAGCGACGACAGCACGGCCGCGATCAGGCCGTGGATGTGGAACAGCGGCATGATGTTGAGGCAGCGATCGTTGCCCTTGAGCTCGAGCGTGGCGCCGATATGCCGGGCCGACGCGCAGATATTCGACTGCGAAAGCGGCACGATCTTCGGCCGCGAGGTGGTGCCCGACGTGTGCAGAATGAGGGCCACGTCGTCGGCGGCCGCAAAGCCGGGCGTGGCGGCCGTGCCGGTAAGGCTCGATGACAGCGCGTAGGCACCGGCCCCTCGCGCGCGCTGCGGCGCCAGTTCGATCAGCGGTACGCCAAGCTTAGCGGCGGCCGCACGCGCGGGCGTATCGTCGCCCGTCTGCACGATCACGGCTTTGGATTTGAGGTCGGCGATGTAGAACTCGAACTCTTCCTGGCGATAGGCGGGGTTCAAGGGGGCGGTCGTCGCACCTGCGGCCACGCACAGGAAGGCGGCGGCCATTTCCGGTCCGTTGGGCAGCACGATCGCCACGCGGTCGTTGCGGCCGATCCCCATGCGATTGAGCGTCGCTACCGTGTCGGCGGCGAGGGCGCGCAGATCCTTGAAGGACAGCGCCGCCGTTTCGGGTGCGCCCAAAGCCGGGCTGCCGTCGGCCCCGTTCTGCAGCAGCTCCCACATCGTTGCAAACGCCATCTTCTTGTCCTTTCTTCGCAGAGGACGTGTCGATAGCAGTTTGACGCAAGGATTTCTAGGCGCGCACGCCGCCCAAGTTTTGTTCGGCGTTGCGCACAGTCTGGGCGTAGGCGGCGGTGGCTTGCCGCCAATTCTCGACATAAGCGCCGCTGCGCAGGCGCTCTTGGGCAATGCGCTGCGTCGCGAAGGTCAAAGCCCCCGAAGCGCGGCCGCTTTCGCCGACCAATTCGTCGGCAAAATTTCGCGCACGCGGGCGTGGCCGTGGCGCAGAATTCTCGGCACCGGCGGCTGATGCCGCGAAACCGTCGGCGAAACCCGCATTATTGTCGTTGTTGGGCGCAGTTTTGCGGCGCTGGGCCGAATCGTCGATGCGCGGCCCGTCGCTTTGGCGGGCGCTGGGCGGCGGCAGCAAGACGAGATTGGGAATAGCGGCCATAAAATTATATTAAAATTAGACGTAAATCAAAAGCAAGCAAAATATTCAATTAAGTTAAAATTATTATTAAATTACTTTCATAGAGAAACGTCGGTTTACCATCAGATTTAGCTGTTACAATTGGGGCTCAGACGGATTTAGGGTTGGTCCAGCCCGTCGGCCATATCAGGAGACTATGTGCAATGTCTGCCGCTTCCTTGCCGGTCGATCCCAACAATCTCGAAGCGCTCTGGATGCCGTTTACGGCAAATCGGCAATTCAAGCGCAAGCCACGTCTGCTTTCGCGCGCCGAGGGCATGTACTATTACACGCCGGACAATCGCCAAGTCCTCGACGGCACGGCCGGCCTGTGGTGCGTGAATGCCGGCCACGGCCGCAAATCGATCGTTGAAGCGATCCAGAAGCAGGCTGCGACGATGGATTTCGCGCCCGGCTTCCAGATGGGCCATCCGCTGTCGTTCGAGTTTGCGGCCCGCCTGCAGGCGATGCTGCCGGGTGATCTCAACCAGGTTTTTTTCACGAATTCGGGCTCGGAATCGGTCGATACGGCGCTCAAGATTGCGCTCGCCTACCATCGCGCGCGCGGCGAAGCGCAGCGCGTGCGCTTCATCGGCCGCGAGCGCGGCTATCACGGCGTGGGCTTCGGCGGCATTTCGGTCGGCGGTATCGCCCCCAACCGCAAGCAGTTCGGGCTGCAACTGCCCTATGTCGACCATCTGCCGCACACGCACGATCCGGCGCGCAACGCCTATTCGAAGGGCCAGCCCGAGCACGGGGCGGAACTCGCCGATCGGCTCGAATCGATCCTCGCCCTGCACGATCCTTCGACCGTTGCGGCCGTGATCGTCGAGCCGGTTGCAGGTTCGACCGGCGTGCTGATTCCGCCCAAGGGCTATCTCGAAAAACTGCGCGCGATCTGCAGCAAGCACGGCATTCTGTTGATCTTCGACGAAGTCATCACGGGCTTCGGGCGTCTCGGCACAGCGTTTGCGGCCGAGCGTTTTGCCGTGATGCCCGACCTCATGACGGTCGCCAAGGGCATTACCAACGCCGCCGTGCCGATGGGTGCTGTGTTCGCGACCAAGGCGATCTACGACGCTTTCATGAACGGGCCTGAAAACACGATCGAGTTTTTCCACGGCTACACCTATTCGGGCCATCCGCTGGCCTGTGCGGCCGGCATCGCCACGCTCGACGTCTATCGCGACGAGGGCTTGTTCGCGCGTGCGGCCGACCTCGCCCCCTATTGGGAGGCGACGATGCACGCGCTCAAAGGCACGCGCCATGTTGTCGACATCCGCAATCTGGGGCTCGTGGCCGGCATCGAGCTCGAGCCGCGTGCGGGCGCACCCGGTACGCGCGCCTACGACGTGCTTGTCGATTGCTTCGAAGCGGGTCTGCTGATCCGCACGACGGGCGACATCGTTGCTTTGTCGCCGCCGCTGATCGTCCAGAAGCCGCAGATCGACCAGATGGCCGAGATGCTGTCGGCAGCCTTGCGTCGTGTCGCGTGATGACGGGCGAGCCTTCCGATTTTGCGGCCTCGGCCCTCGACGCGGCGGGCGATGCCGCCTATGCGTGGGACCTTGCGGCCGATACGATCACCTGGCACGGCCGTGCGGACAACGTGTTCGGCGGCCGTGCCGATTTTCCGGCCTCGGGCCAGATCTTCCAAAGCCGCGTCTATGCCGAAGATCTGCCGCAGCGCCTGAAGGCGCTGTCCGCGCATTTTGTCGACCGCATCGCCTACGATCTCGATTACCGCATCCGCGGCGACGGCGGCGCTTTGATCTGGGTGCACGATCGCGGGCGCGCCACCTTCGCCGAAGACGGCAAGCCCTTGCGCCTCGTCGGCACGCTGCGCGCGATCACGACGCGCAAGGAAAAGGAAGCGCGCCTCGAATATCTCGCCAACTACGACCCGCTGACCGGGCATTTCAACGCTTCGCGCCTGCGCGAATCGCTCGACCACGCGATCGAATACGCCGTGCGCTACAAAGCACCGGGTGCTTTCCTGCTGATCGGCGTCGACAATCTTTCCGCGATCAACGACGCGTTCGGCTGGGCGACGGCGGATGCGTTGCTCGTCGGCATCGGCCAGCGTCTCGAGCGCAGCCTGCGCGCGTCCGACACGATCGGGCGTGCGGGCGGCGACCGGTTCGGACTCGTGCTCGCCCAGTGCCCCGAATCCGAAATCGGCTTGGCCGCCGACCGCTTGCTCACGGCCGTGCGCAGTGCCCCCATCGAAACGCCGGACGGGCCGTTGCATGTGACGGCCTCGGCCGGTGCCGTGCTGTTCCTCGAACAAGGCCCGTCGGCGGTCGAGGTGATGGCGCGTGCGGAATCCGCGTTGCACGAGGCCAAGCGTGCGGGGCGCAATCGCTATGCGATTTTCTCGGCGAGCCCTGCGCAGCGCGAACTGCACCAGCGCCTCGTGGCGATCTCGTCGGACGTGCAAGCCGCCCTCAAGGACGAGCGCCTGATCTTCGCCTTCCAGCCGATCGTCGATGCCACGACCCATGTCGTGGACCATTACGAGTGCTTGATCCGGCTGCAGCGCATGGACGGCACGATCGCGCCGGCAGGCTCGTTCATCCCGGTCGTCGAACAGACGGGCCTCATGCGCTTGCTCGACCGGCGCGTGCTCGAAATGGCGATGGGCGAATTGATGCGCTGGCCCGACGTGAAACTCGCCATCAATATTTCCGGCCTCACGGCCGGCGACCCGTCGTGGCTGCGCGCTTTGTCGGGCACGCTCAAGACGCGGCCCGATCTAGCCAAGCGCCTGACGGTCGAAATCACCGAGACGGTGGCGATCCAGGACATCGACGAGACGGCGAAGTTCGTGGCCCAGGTGCGCGAGCTCGGCTGCCGCGTGTCGCTCGACGATTTCGGCGCGGGCTATACGAGCTTCCGCAACTTGAAAGCCATCGCGGTCGACAGCGTCAAGATCGACGGCAGCTTCGTGCGCGGCGTGGCGAGCAACGTCGACAACCAGCTTTTCATTCGCACGCTTCTGGGGCTCGCCGACGGCTTCGGGCTCGAGACCGTGGCCGAGTGCGTGGAAAGCGTGCAGGAGGCCCAGCATCTGGCGCGCAAGGGCGTGAAGCTGCTCCAGGGCTATCTCTTCGGCATGCCGAGCGTGGAACGCCCTTGGCTCGCCAATCTCGATCTCGACAAAATCGGCCTCGACGTCGTCCGCCCGGCCTTGACCGTGATCCCCGGCAGCCGCGAGAGCTAAGCGCTCACCCGCATTTCGAATAGCCGCAGCTCGAGCAGCTGTCGCAGCCTTCCTGGCGGATCAGCGTCGGCGCTTGGCATTTGGGGCAGGTACGCGCGCCCGCAAGGCGGCCGGGGCCTGAATCGATTTTGCCCACGGGTCCCGACGACATCGTTTGCGCAAACAGGCTTGCGACCGCACCGGTGGCTTGCGAGGGCGGGGCAAGTTCGCTTGCCGCGATCGCCACGGGTGCGTGTTCGGCCATCGGGTCGGCGGCGAGCGCTTCGCCCGCGCGCAGGAAGCCGATCTGAACCATGTGGCGCTCGATGACTTCGCCGATCGCGGCCAGCAGCGAGGGCACGTAGCGCCCGTTCATCCATTGGCCGCCGCGCGGATCGAACACGGCCTTGAGCTCTTCGACCACGAACGACACGTCGCCGCCGCGTCGGAACACGGCCGAGATCATGCGCGTAAGCGCCACGGTCCAGGCATAATGCTCGGTGTTCTTCGAGTTGATGAACACTTCGAACGGGCGCCGGCGCCCGTCGGTGATCACGTCGTTGATCGTGATGTAGAGCGCGTGTTCGGCCTCGGCCCATTTGATCTTGTAGGTCTGGCCCGGCAGCGCTTCGGGCCGGTCGAGCGGGCGCGTCATGTAGACGATGCCGCCCGCCTCGTAGGGGTCGGAAGCGCGCACCGGTGCTTTGCCGAGCGGCAGCGTCTGCTGCACGGGCGAGGCTGCCTTCTTGCTTTCCTCTTTTTTTACCGTCAAGACCGAGCCCGTCACGTCGTTGGGCCGGTAGGTTGTGCAGCCCTTGCAGCCGAGCGCGTAGGCTTGGGTGTAGACGTCCTTGAAGGCGTCGAAGGACATGTCCTCGGGGCAGTTGATGGTCTTCGAGATCGAGGCGTCGATGTATTTCTGCACGGCCGCCTGCATCACGACATGTTCGGACGGGCTCAAGCGCTGCGCATCGACGAAATAGTCGGGAAGGTCGGCATTGTCGCCGTGCAGGCGCTTGTAGAGTCGGTAGGCGTAGTCGCTGACTTCTTCCTGGCGGCGCGTGCCGTCGGGCATCAGCACCGTGCGCATGTAGGACAGCGAAAAAATCGGCTCGAGGCCCGACGACACGTTGTCGGCCATCAGCGAGATCGTGCCGGTCGGGGCGATCGAGGTCAAAAGCGCGTTGCGAATGCCGTGTTCGGCGATGCGGCCACGCAGATTTTCGTCGAGGCTCTGGATCGTGGGGCCGGCCAGATACTTGTCGCGGTCGAAGAGCGGGAAAGGGCCCTTCTCGCGCGCAAGATCGACCGACGCCGCATAGGCCGCATCGCGGATGAGCCGCATCCAGCGCTCTGTCATCGCGACGGCCGGATCGGTGCCGTAGCGCAGCTTGCACATGGCCAGCGCATCGGCGAGCCCCGTCACGCCGAGGCCGATGCGGCGCTTGTCCTGCGCTTCCTTTTGCTGCTGGGGCAGCGGGAAGCGCGACACGTCGGTGACGTTGTCCATCATGCGCACGGCAAGCGGGATTGTGCGCAGCAACTCGGCTTCGTCGAGCTTCGCGTCGGCGCCGAACGGGTCGGTCACGAAGGCCGCAAGATTGACCGAACCCAACAGGCAAGCGCCGTAGGGCGGCAGCGGCTGTTCGCCGCACGGGTTCGTCGCCGCGATCTGTTCGGCGTACCAGAGATTGTTGGTGCGGTTGATGCGGTCGATGAAGATCACGCCGGGTTCGGCGAACGCGTAAGTCGCGCGCATGATCTTGTCCCACAGCTCGCGCGCGCGCAGCGTTTTGTAATGCGTGCCGCCGAACACGAGCTGCCAGGGCGCGTCCTCTTTGACGGCCGTCATGAACGCGTCGGTCACGAGGACCGAGAGGTTGAACATGCGCAGGCGCCCGGGCTCGCGCTTGGCCTCGATGAAGGCTTCGATGTCCGGATGGTCACAGCGCAGGGTCGCCATCATGGCACCCCGCCGGCTGCCTGCCGACATGATCGTGCGGCACATCGCGTCCCACACATCCATGAAAGTGAGCGGGCCCGAGGCGTCCGCACCCACGCCTTTGACGGCAGCACCTTTGGGCCGCAGCGTCGAGAAATCGTAGCCGATGCCGCCGCCCTGCTGCATCGTGAGGGCCGCCTCGCGCAGATGCGCGAAGATGCCGCCCATGTCGTCGGGAACCGTGCCCATCACGAAGCAGTTGAACAGGGTCACGCTGCGCGCGGTCCCCGCACCTGCAACGATGCGGCCGGCGGGGATGAATTTGAAGCCGTCGAGCGCTTCGTAGAAACGCGCCGTCCACGTCGCCCGATCGGCTTCGCACGCGGCCAAGGACGTCGCCACGCGCATCCAGGTGTCCTCGATCGACTTGTCGATGGGCGCACCGTCGGGCGTTTTGAAACGGTACTTCATGTCCCAGATTTGCTGGGAGATGGCAGCGATCGGACGCATGGCTGGGGCTTTCGGGCGAAGCTTTGGGAAGGCGCAAAACGGGCAACGAATGGCCGCAGTCTAAGCCCGAGAATGCGGCCGCTTCAATCGAAATGTTCTCTCTATGTTTCCACAATCCCCAGACCCACAAGATATTGTGGTGCAGGGACTTTCGGACTTATCCCCAGGACTCACAAGGGTTGTTTGCGCCCCCGACTCAGGGCGTTTTGTCCTCGACCAAATCGGCGAGGCTGCGGGTCATGTATTCGATTTTGTAGCCGGGCAGGCGATAGGCCCAGTCGGCCGTGCGCGCATTGAAGGCGGCCGCTTCCTTGGCGACGTCCTCGGCGGATCTGAGCTTCGTACCCTCGGGCACGGGATCGAGGGCGGCTGCGGCATCGAAGCGGGCCTCGAAACGCACCCAGACATCCGCACTGTCGCGCGCGCGTTCCGCGCGCACGACCAGGCCGTCGAAGCTGCGATATTCCGAATAGTCGGCATCCGCGCCAAACACGAGACCGTCGGCCTTGCGCACGTCTTCAAGCTCGAGCCCTTCGAGGGCGCTTGCCACGAGATTGACGTCGAAAGGCGACTTGATCTTTTTGTCTTCGGGAAGATCGGCCGGCACAAAATCTTCGTCGTCCGGTTTTGCGCGCGAAACTGCGAGCACCGTGCCGTCGGCGGCGACCACGCGGGCGGCGGCAATGCGTTCGCGCGCGACGTCTGCCAAGCGCCGGTCGAGCCAGCGTGCGGCCTCGCGCTCGACCGAAACGCGCCCTTGCGCGAGCCACACTTGGTTCTGGTCGGCCAAGCGCACGAAAGTGCCGTCGCCGGCAGTACCCTGGCGGCCGAAACGCGTGCGGCCCACCAGCAGGCTTGCAAGCCTCTGATTGTTGGGCCCGAACAACGTCACGCGTGTCGCCTTCTGGTCGGCACCGGCACCGTCGAGATCGATCTCGCCGTGCAGGGCGGGATTGGTCGTGCGCGCCTCGAGGATGCGCAAGCTTGCCATGTCGAGCGCCAAGCGCCGCACCGGCTCGAAGGCGACCGGATAGTCGGATTTGCCGGGCAGCGACCAATTGCCGTCGGGCCCTCGCTGCAGTGCAAAGGCCACACCGCCGCGCTCGATCTCGACGCGCGCGAGCCCGTCGATGCGCGCAGCAAGGCCCGGCAGCACAGGCTGGTTCTGCATCGAAGCTGCTGCATCGGGCGCGTTGCGCTGTTGGGCCGCATAAAAAGCGCCTGCCCCCGCTGCAAGCGTCAGGCCGGCCAGCACGACAAGCGTTTTGGTGCGCATCTTGGCGTCTCTCAGCTGCTGCGGCGGCGCAGGCGCGCGAGGCCAAGCCCGATCGCCAGCAAAGCAACCAGTGCCGGCACAGCGCCGATATTCACCGCCTTGGTGAAGGTCTGCACGGCTTCGATGTCCTGGCGCAGATCGCGCTGCACGTCGCGCAGCTCGCGGCGCACGCCGATGAGCTCGGCGCGGAAACGGTCGATCTCGGTCTGCTGGTCGGCCGTCAGGATCGAGCGCGGGGCGTCTTCGCCGCGCGGGCCGCCACGGCCCTGCAATTCGGCGAGGCGCCGCTCGGTCTCGCGCAGCTTCTCGCTCAGTTCGCGCTCCTTGGCGCGGAAGCGCAATTCGGCCTCGCGCTGGATGTCGGCAAGCAGCGTGAAGGGGCGCTGCGACAGGCCGCGCCCGCGCAGGCCGATGAGGTCCGACGAGCCCAGCAGATTGTCGACCGCGTTCACGACAAAGTCGCCGTTGTAGGCGGCTGGGGTGGCCACGCGCTGGCCGAAGAAATCCTGTACCTGGACCCAGAACCGGTCTTCGAGCATGTCCGTATCGGCCACGACGATGACGTTGATGGACCCGGTCGATTGCGCCAGATGTGCTGCCGTGCGGGCGGGTTGGCCTTCGGCCACGGCGGGTGCCTCGGCAAAAGCCGATTTGCTTTGGCCGCGAATGCGCGCTGCCAGCGCCAGCGAATTGCCTGAGGGTTTGAAGTTGGCAAGCAACGCCGCCGGATCGGGCTGCATGCGCACTTCGTCCGCGCTGATCGCCTGCGATTGCGGGCTCGTGCGCAGCAGCGGCACGAATTCGGTCGTGGCGCCGTCCTTCTTGGCGAGGATCCCGGCAGACGCCATCTGGATCGTGCTCGCCTCGGTCAGCAGCACGTCGCTGCGCTCGAAATTCGCCTCGCGCAAGGAGAGCCACAGCACGTAATCGACCGCGCGCACACGGCCCTCGGTGCCGGCATTCACGCGCCGTGCGGCCGCCCGGTCGCCCGCGAGCTTGTCGTCTTCCATCGACAAGCCCCATGCGTCGAACAGTTTTGTTAGGTTCGAGCCGGTGGGGCCGCCCATGGCGGCAGGTCCGCCGCGCGCCATTTCGCTTTCCGACATCGGATCGACGAACACGAGGGCGCGTCCGCCGCGCAGCACGAACTGGTCGATCGCGTAGAGCGTGGGCTCGGGCAAGTTCTTGGGATGCACGACCATCAGCACGCCGATCTCGGCCGGAATTTCGGCGACGTCGCGCGCCACGGGGCGGATGTCGAAAAATTGGCCAAGCTGCGTGTAGACGGCCCACGGCGGGCTCGGCTGGCCGCGGCCGCGGAACTCGCCTTCCATCGGCAAGCTCGACAGCAGCCCAACTTGCGGCTTCTTCGTGACCGACAGATTGTAGACGGCCTTGGTGAGATCGTATTCGAGGAAGCGCTCGCGCTCGGGCTGGAAGAACGGGATGGTTTCTTCGCGGTCGGCCCCGTTGGTGCCGACGAGCCCGAAATAGACCGTTTCGCCCTGCTGGTTCAGCGGCACGCCCTGCAGGCCGAAGGCGACCGCGCGGTCTTCTTCGTCCGAATAGGGGGCGGGGTCGATCACTTCGAGGCGCAGACGGCCGCGCGCGTTGTTGCGGTATTCCTCGAGAAGCTCGCGCACGCGCTGGGCATAGACGCCGTAGCTCGGCACTTCGCGGCCCAGGCGCTCGGAATAGTAGAAGCGCAGCACGATCGGCTCTTCGATCTTGCCGAGGATCGCGCGGGTACCCTGGCTCAAGGTGAAGAGCCGGTCGGAGGTCAGATCGAGGCGGGCGTTCGCGAACAAGAGATTGGCCAGCATGTTGACGGCCACGAATAGAAGTGCGGCAAGCGCAATGCCTGCCCCTGCGGCGGCGGCGCGCTTGGCGGCGATGTTGGAAGGGGCTTTCTCGGCCATTGGATCAACCCGCCTTCTTCAATTCGACGATCGCGGCATTGACGAACAGGCATGCCGCGACGAGCGAGACGAAATACACGACGTCGCGCAGGTCGATCACGCCGCGCGAGATCGCGTTGAAATGGGTGAGGAAGCTGAAGCTCGCAACCGCATCGACGAGCGCGCCCGGCGCCCAGCCCGAGAAGAAGGACAGCACGATCGGCGTGCCCGCGACCGTGAACACGAAGCACACGGCGGCCGAGACCACGAAAGCCACGACCTGGCTCTTGGTCGTCGCCGAAATCGCCGAGCCGATGGCGAGATACCCCGCACTCATCATGGCCGAGCCCACATAGCTCGCGAGCACAATACCGTTGTCGGGATCGCCCAGCCGGTTGACCGTAATCCAGATCGGGAAGGTGAGGGCCAAGGCCAGCACCACGAAGGCCCAGGCGGCGAGGAATTTGCCGACGACGGCTTGGCCCACGGTGATCGGCAGCGTCAAAAAGAGCTCGATGGTGCCGGAACGGCGCTCTTCCGACCACAGCCGCATCGCGATGGCCGGGATCAAGAACAGATAGAGCCACGGATGGAACGAGAAGAAGGCCTGGAGATCGGCCTGGCCGCGCTCGAAGAAATTGCCGAGATAGAAGGTGAAGACGCTGGCCAGCACCAGGAAGATGACCAGAAACACATAGGCGACTGGGGTGGCGAAATAACCGCCAAGTTCGCGCTTGAAGATGAACCAGATATTGCGCATGGCGTCAGGCTGCTTGGCTGGCGGTTGTGATTGTGCGGAACACCTCGTCGAGGCGGCCGCGCTCTTCGCGGATCTCGTCGATGCGGATACCGCTGGCGCGCGCGATGGCGCCAAGCTCGGCCAGCATCGGGGCGCCGGCACGCGGGAAGGCGGTCAGCATCGCAAGCCCGTCTTCGCCGGCAATACGCTCGAAACCGCCCACGCCGCTATGTGCACCGAGGGCCGCCTGCAGCGCGTCGATCGCCGCCGCGTCGGTCACGAACGACACGGCGTAGTGCCAGCGCGAGCGCTTTTCGAGCGCTTCGGGCGTGCCGTCGGCCAGCACGCGGCCTTTGGCGATGATGATCGCGCGCGTGCAGATCGCATCGACCTCTTCGAGGATATGCGTCGAAATAACGATCGCCTTGTCGGCCGCCATGCTGCGGATGAGGTTGCGCACCTCGTGCTTCTGGTTGGGATCGAGACCGTCGGTGGGCTCGTCCAGGATCAGCACGTCGGGATCGTGCAGCAGCGCTTGCGCAAGACCCACGCGCCGCTTGAAGCCTTTCGAGAGCGTGTCGATCGACTGGTCGAGAATGCCGGCCAACTGTGTGCGTTCGACCGCAGCCGCCACGCGCTTGGCGCGCGCGATCCCGTCGAACCCGCGGATGGCCGCGATGAAATCGAGGAAGGCCGCTGCCGTCATGTCGGGATAGGCGGGGGCCCCTTCGGGCAGATAGCCCATTTTGCGCTTGGCGGAGACGGGTTCGGCTTGCACGTCGAAGCCGCAAATGCGCGCGGTTCCGGCCGTGGGGGCGAGAAAGCCCGTCGCCATCTTCATGGTCGTCGATTTGCCGGCGCCGTTGGGGCCCAAAAAGCCCAGCACTTCGCCGCGCGCGACCGAAAACGACACGTCGTCGACTGCGCGAATATGGCCGAAATATTTCTTCAGGCCCTGAATCTCGATCATTGCCGTCGCTGTCCTGGAGAACCCGTTTTTCTCTCGTTCGTCGGTTCGACCCTCCATTTAGGGGAACTGCGGCGGATTGCAAGATATTCGAGGCCCCGATTCGGCCGCTCGTTTTGCCAAGCCGCCGAATCGGCGTAAACTCACGGCCTTATGTCTGCACCCCGCTCCGTCGACGACTACCGGACGCTGACCGGTTCGGAAAAGGCGGCCATTCTCCTTTTGGCCGTCGGCGAGGAGAGTGCGACCAAAATCTTCGCAATGATGGACGACGAGGAGATCAAGGAGCTCTCCCTCGTCATGGCGGGTTTGGGGGCCGTCAGCGCCCAGGTCATCGAGCAGCTGATCGCCGATTTCGCAGCCCAAATGGGCCAGGGTTCGGGCGTTGCCGGAACCATGGAAGGCACCGAGCGCTTTTTGGGCAAGGCGCTCGGCAAACGCGCCGGCGGCATTCTCGACGATATTCGCGGACCCCGCGGGCGCACGATCTGGGACAAACTCGGCTATGTGCCCGAACAGATGCTGGCGGCCTACCTCAGAAACGAATATCCGCAGACCGCCGCCGTCGTGCTGTCGAAGGTGACGCCTTCCTACGCGGCCAAGGTGCTGTCGCAGCTCAACGACAATTTCGCGATGGAAGTCGTCACGCGCATGCTGCGCCTCGACACCGTTCCCAAAGACGTGCTCGACGAAATCGAGGCGATCTTGCGCAACGAATTCATGAGCAACGTCGCCAAAGCGCCGCGCAAAAATAGCCACGAGGCGGTCGCCGAGATCTTCAACGAGCTCGAATCGGCGACCGAGCGGCGTTTTATGGGTGCGCTCGAAGAGCGCGCTCCCGACATCGCGGACAAAGTGCGCGACAGCATGTTCAAGTTCGAGGATCTGGTCAGGCTCGCGCCGGCGGGCGTGCAGACGCTGCTGCGCGCGATCGACAAGCGGCGCCTAGCCCTTGCCCTCAAGGGCGCGCCCGAAGAGGTGCGCGAAATTTTCCTTGCCAACATGTCGGAGCGCGCGGCCACGTTGCTGCACGACGACATGGCGGCTCTTGGCCCGGTGCGCGTGAAAGAGGTGGGCGAAGCGCAGCGCGCCATCATCGATCTCGCCAAGGATCTTGCCTCGCGCAACGAAATCGTACTGAGCGGGCGCGGCGACGACGGCGACGATATGATTTTCTGAGAGCTTCAGCCGGGTTTGCGCGCGAAAGCGAGGGCGAGCCCCAAAGCTGCGATCGACGCGCCCGCTGCACGGCGAATGCGGCGAACGGCGACGGGATAGTGCGCCAGACCGTCGCGCGCCTGCGACGCCGCAAACGCCACGACGACGTCGGCCCCTGTGTTGAGCGCCACCGAAATCGTGCCGAGAACGGCAAATTGCAGCGCCACCGAGCCTGCCTGCGGATCCACGAATTGCGGCAGGAACGCGAGGAAAAAGGCGGCCGTCTTGGGATTGAAAATCTCGACGACAATGCCGTCGCGAAATGCGCGCGCCGTGCCGGCCGCGGCCCCGTCCGGGGCGATCAAGGGCTCGCCCGCCTGGCGCCAGGTTTGGAGGCCGAGCCACACGAGGTAGATGGCACCCACGATTTTGAGCAGCGTGAAAGCTTGGGCGCTCGCGAGCATCAGCGCCGAGACGCCGACGGCCCCGGCCGCCACATGCACAAGCCCGCCAAGGCCGGTGCCGAAGCTGGACGCGAGCCCGTCGCGCCGGCCGCCGGCGAGGCTGCGCGCGGCAACGTAGAAAATGCCGGGTCCCGGCGTAATCGCGACCACGAGGGCGGCGGCCAGGAACAGCAACAGATTGCCGAGATCGAACATCGCAGCGCTAGAAGCGGCGCAGCAGGCGTTCGAGATAGTCGCGCTCGACCGTCGGGCGGCTGCGTTCGCCCAGGCGCCGGATCAGCTCGTCGAGAATCTCCTGCGAGCGCAGCAACTGGCCTTCGCCGACCTGCGGCACACGCTGGTAGCTGTCCGACAAGGTGCCGTTGTTGCCGTCGGGCCCGCGGCCCAAAGGATCGCGGTCGTCGGCCTGCTGCTGGTTGAAGGCGTCGTCGCCGGCCCCTTCGCCTTCGGCCTGGCCGAAACGCTCCATCATCTGGCGCATGGCGTCGCGTGCGGCCGAGCGCATCTGGTCGAGCGCATCCATCTGCGGGCGCAGCGCGCGCGAGGGTGCGCCGCGCTGCAGCTGGCCTTGCGCGTCGCGCATCGAACGTTCGGCGCGGCCGAATCCATCGGGCACTTGGCCCATCATGTCGCCGAGCTGGCCCATCAGATCGGCAAGGGCGCCACGCAGCGCCTCTTGCTCGGCGGCATCGCCTTCGCCGTCCCCGTCGCCCTCGCCTTGCTGACCCTGCTGCCCTTGTTGGCCCTGCTGGCCTTGTTGCCCCTGCTGACCTTGCTGGCCGGGGCGGAACTGGCCGGGCCGGTTCTGCTGCGAGCGGCGGAAGGTGCGGTCGATCAGGCTCTGCTGGCGGCGCATCATCTCCTGCAGGCTCTTCATCATTTCCTGCGCCTGGCCGTCGCCGGGCTGTCCGTCCTGATTGCCTTCGCGCTGGGCCTGCTGCACGCGCAGATTTTCGAGCATCTGCTGAAGCCGCGACAGAAGATCGCGGGCCGCATCGCGGGCCCCCGTGCGCGCGAGTTGGCGGGCTTGGTCGAGCAGCTTCTGCAGATCCTGGCGCTCCATGCGCTGGGCATTGCGGTCCGGGGGCTGCCGGCTCTGGTCGGGATTGCGCAGGGCCTGTTCGAGCATTGCGCGCAGATGCCGGTCGATCGCCGCCTGCAATTCGCGCATCAGCTGCTCGATTTCGGCGTCGGGCGCGTTTTTGGCGAGCGCTTCCTGCAGCCGCTCCATGAGCGCGCGCAATTCGCGCTCGGTGCCGGACTGGCGGCCGTCTTCGATGCGCAAGGCCGTTTCCCACATCAAGCCTTGCACGTCGTCGAGCACATCGCCGAGATTCTCTGGTGTTGCACGCATCAAGCGCAGCGAGGCGATACGCAGGCCCAGGAACACGGTCTGGTCGTCGGCATACTGGGCGGGGTTGAGGCCGATGGCGGCAAGTGCCCGGGCTACACCGGCGCGCAGGTCCGGGTTCCCCATCAGCAATTTGCGCTGCTCGATCACGGCGCGCGCTACCGGATGCTCGAACAGCCGTTCGGGCAGCACCCAGTCGAGCGTTTCCGAAATGCCCGACTGGCCGGTTTCGTCCGAGGCGCGCAAGGTCACGCGCACATCGAGCCCGGCCCACGGGTGGCTCGTAAGGTCGTGCAGGCTGATGGCCGTGCTTTCTTTTGCGCGCAAGGCAGAAAGCGGCAACGCAAGATCGATGGGCGCACCCGGGCCAGACTTGGCGTCAGCCGGGCGGCGGATCTCGGCGACCACGCCGGAAAGTCCGTAATCGTCGCGCGCCTTGTATTCCATGCGCACGGCCGCGCGCGGATTGCGCTGCGGCGGGGCGACGAATTCGACTGTCGGCGGCGCGTCGGGGATCAAACGCAGCGCCCACGAGGCGAGCGTGCCGCTGCCTTGTTCGATCGTCAGGCGCTGGCCTTCTTTAAGATCGGCGGCCACACGCCAGGCTTGCAGACTTGCCGCGCCGGCAGGGGCCGTGGCCGCAAGGGCCGCATTTTCCATCGGCGCAAAAGCCTGCACGTTCGTGTCGACGACAAGGCGCGGCTGGCCCTTGCCGCCGGCAACCTGGGCGATTACTTGGCTGCCGACGGGCACGGCGATTTCGTTCGCCTCAAGCCGCGGCAGCACGGGCGGCATGCCCGTATAGGCCGGCGGCGTGATCCAGAGATCGAGCGTGCCCGGCAGGGCGGCAAGCGTCTCCACACCCGGCGACAAAGCGCGCGCAAAATTGCGCCCGGCCCGGTCGCCGCCGACGGAAACCGAAACGATCAAAATCAGACCCAACACAACGCGCAGCGCCAACGGATCGCGCATCGCCATCCCCGGGTGCGGCCACCCAGCTCGCAAGCTTGCCAGCATGCGCGCCACGCGCGCGCGATGGGCGGCCCACAAAGCCTGTGCCATCGCATCGTTCGAACTTGGCGGCAGGCTGTCGTCGAGGGTGGCGAGCGGGCGATGGGCAAGGCCGCTCGCGGTTTCCACGCGCCGCCGCGCCGCATTCGGGTCCGGCAGGCGGAAGGCCTCGCGCGCGTGCCATAGGGCCGTGCCTAGCGCTGTCCCGAAAAGCAGCAAAGCGGCCCCGTGGCCGAACCAATGCAGCCGCGGCAGCAGGTCGAACAGGGCGACGGCGATGAAGAGGGTCAGGACCGCGAAGGTCGGCCACAGGGCCGGCCACAGCCGCTCCCAGGCCAAAGCGAGCCGTGCACGCCATAGCAAGGCAGGGACCCGGGGGAGACCCGGACCGGTCGGCGGCACTTGCGGCGTTTGAGGCATTTGCACCCCATCGAAAGTAGAACGCGGCGTCGCAAAAACGAGTCGTCGAACGTCGTCTTGCAACAATCATGCGCAGGCCAAAAGCAAGGTGTCTACCGTCACAGTGCGGTATGGCCCGGCAGAATCTGCCGGTCGGTTCCTGCCGGGCGGCACCAAAGGCGGCTGCTGAAACATTTTAAGCTATTGAAATCGCTTGATTGTTACATGGTCCGGGGCTTGCGATGGCAGTGCGGAAGATCACCATTTCAAGGATTGCCCGCAAATGTCGTCATCCATCGTCACGCTCCCTTCGACCGGCGGTAGCTACAGCTATTCGAGTCTGGGGACCATGGTCGGGGACGCTGCCGACGATACGGTCACATTCACGGCCGCCCTCACCGGCGGCACGGTCGATCTGGGCGACGGGTTCGACGCGATTATCCTCAGCAACGCCGGCAGCCGCTTGACCATCTCCAATGTCGAGGCCATCACCGGCGGTTCAGGGGCGGATTCGGTCACGATCGACAGCGCGCTCGTGGGCGGCTCGATCGATCTGGGAGGCGGCAACGACCGCCTCGTGCTGTCGGACGCCGACAACACGCTGACCGTCAACAACATCGAAACCATCGTCGGCGGGGCCGGCAACGACACCGTCACGTTCGGCATCGGCATGCTGGGCGCTTCGATCGATCTGCGCGCGGGCAGCGACGCGCTGGCGCTCGGCGGCAACGGCAATCGGGTGACGGTCTCGAACGTTGAGACGATCACCGGCAGCACGGCGATCGATACAGTCACGCTGGGAGCCGCCATTGTCGACGGCTCGATCGATCTGGGTACGGGCAACGACCGTCTTATCTTGGGCGGCTTCAGCAATACGGTGACGATCGCCAATATCGAGGTGATCGTCGGCGGCGGCGGGGCAGACAACGTGACGCTCGCGACGGCCTATTCGGGCACGGCGACAATCGATCTCGGCAGTGGCAACGACACGCTCGCGCTCGGCGATTTCGCCAACACGGTTACGGCCGCCAACGTCGAAACTATCGTCGGCGGCGTCAACGCAGACACGATCGCGCTGGCTGCTGCCATTGCGAATGGCTCGGTCGATCTCGGCGACGGGGCGGACCGCCTCGTGCTCGGCAATTTCTCGAACACGCTCACGGTTACAAACGTCGAAACGCTGGTCGGTGGTACGGGTGCCGACAGCGTCACGCTCGGCACCGTCTACATGGGCGGCGAAACCTTCAATCTGGGTGCAGGCAGCGACCGCCTGACGCTGGCCGACGGCGACAATGCCGTGACCCTTGCCAATATCGAAACGATCGTCGGTGCGGCCGGCGACGATACGGTCACGCTCGGCACTGTGATGACCGGCGGTCTCGTCGATCTGCGGGGCGGCACGGACACGCTGGTGCTGGCCGCAGGTACGAACCGCATCACGGTTTCGAACGTCGAAGCCCTGATCGCGGGCTCGAGTGCTGACACGATCACGCTTGGCACGGCTTTTACCGACGGCACGGTCGATCTCGGCGGCGGGGCCGATCGGCTCATCCTCGGCAACACGGCCAACACGCTGACCGTCGTGAATGTCGAAACCGTCGTCGGCGGCTCGGCCGCCGACAGCGTCACGCTGGCCTCGGGTTATCTCGCGGGCGAACGCATCGACCTGCAGGCGGGCTCGGACTATCTCACGCTCGCCGACACCGGCAACACGGTGACGGCCTTCA
>JADCGL010000012.1 GCA_020248985.1 Telmatospirillum sp.
CCGACAAATGCTTGCGCTCGAAAATGTCGCGCAGCAATTCGCGGTAGCGCGGGCCCATCAGGATCGTGTGGTGCTGCACGTCTTCGTAGCGGCACTTGGTGCCGAAATACCAGACGAACAGCCCCATCGAATAGCGCATGCCTTCGACCTTGCGGTCGGTCCAGCGGCGGCGATGTTCGGGGGCGATCATGCTGCGGTAGGTGTAGGCCGAATCCGCGTTCGAGACGACGATGTCGGCGGCGAGCGTCTCGCCGTTGGCGAGCGTGACGCCCGTCGCCCGGCGGTTCGAAACTTCGATGCGCGAGACCGCGGCGTTGCAGCGCAAGGTGCCGCCCTGGCCTTCGATGAGGCCGACGAGGCCCTGCACCACAGCACCCATGCCGCCCATCGCGAAATGCACGCCCCATTTGCGTTCGAGAAACGCGATCAGGCAGAAAATGGCACTCGCCGCAAACGGATTGCCGCCGACGAGCAGCGGATGGAAGCTCAAAAGCTCGCGCAGCTGCGGATCCTGGATGTGCTTGGAAACGAGGCTGTAGACCGTGCGGTAGCTTTCGAGCCGCAGCAATTGCGGGGCGATTTTGACCATGTCGAGGAACGAGCCGAAGGGCTGGTCGACGAGCTGCTCGAAGCCGACCTTGAAAATGTCTTCGCTCGCTTTGACGAAACGGTCGAACCCGGCGACGTCGGCCGGGTTGAACTTCGCCACTTCCGCGCGCATGCGATCGGGGTCGCCCGAATAGTCGAAGCTTTTGCCGTTTTCGAAACAGATGCGGTAGAACGGATCGATCGCGCGCAGCGAAATGTCGTCGGACATCTTGCGTCCGCACAAGGTCCAGAGTTCTTCGAGCATGTGCGGGGCGGTGATGATCGTAGGGCCGGCATCGAAGGCAAAGCCGTCCTGGCGGAACACCGAGGCGCGGCCGCCGGCTTGGTCGAGCTTCTCGAGCACCGTCACCCGATAGCCGCGGGCACCGAGCCGGATCGCCGCGGCAAGTCCGCCGAAGCCGCTGCCGATCACGATCGCGTGCGGGCGCGGATCGGGATCGCTCGAACCGGTCTTCGGCTCGCGTATGAATGCCACGGTCATTTGCCCTTCCCCCCAGGCGAGTGACGTCCCCCGAGTCCTACTGTAAACCCAGGTTGGCACTTTTCGGAAGACGTTCATCAAGCTAAGCTGACAGAATCTTTTCGACAGGGGATCGGGGTTTGTATGGCGGCGGCGGGACCGAACTGGGAGCGCGCGGGCGCCGATTGGCCCAACCGCAGCGCAAGCCGCTTCGTGAAATCAGGCGAATTGCGCTGGCATGTGCAGGTCGCCGGCAGCGGGCCCGTGGTGCTGTTGATCCACGGTACCGGGGCCGCCACCCATTCCTGGCGCGGCGTGCTGCCGCTTCTGGCGGACCATTTTACCGTTGTGGCGCCCGATTTGCCGGGCCACGGTTTCTCCGACATTCCGCCGGCGGCACAGCTCTCGCTGCCGGGCATGGCCAAAGCCGCGGGCCAGCTGCTCGAAGAATTGGGTCTCGCACCGGCACTGTGCGTGGGCCATTCGGCCGGGGCCGCGATCGCTGCGCGCATGTGCCTCGACGGGCGCATCGCACCGGCGGGTTTGGTATCGCTCAACGGCGCCTTGCTGCCGCTGCGCGGCTTCGCGGGCCGCTTCTTTTCGCCGGCTGCGAAGCTGCTCGCGAACCTGCCGCTCGTCCCCGATCTCGTGGCATGGCGCGCCAAGGATCGTGCGGCGATCGAACGGCTGATGGCCGATACGGGCTCGAAGCTCGATCCCGCAGGCATCGAATTCTACCGCCGCCTCATGGCAAGCCTGCGCCATGTCGAAGCAACGCTCGGCATGATGGCGAATTGGGACCTCGATGCGTTTGTGCGCGATCTGCCGAAGCTCGCTGTTCCACTTGCCTTGGTGGTGGGCGCGAACGACCGCACGGTGCCGCCGCGCGATGCGCAGCGCGTGAAAACGCTGCTGCCCGATGCGGCCGTGGAAACGCAAAGCGGCCTCGGCCATCTCGCGCACGAGGAAGATCCCACCGCCGCGGCCTCGGCCATTCGCCGCTACGCGGCAAGCTGGGGCATCGCCTAAGCGAAACTGCCGCGCACGACCTTGTTCAACGTCGCGGCATCGGCGCGCGGCAAGGCAAGATACACAGCCCCCATCGCGGTACTCAGCGTCTGGGCGAGCGGCGTAGGTCGCTGGCCTGTATCGACGAGCAGCACACGCAAAGACGTGGCACGAATGCGGCGCGCGGCATCCATCGCATCGGCCTCCGCCGCGTCGCGTCCGCCGATCCCGGCGCGCGTCACGTTGGCGCGGCCGTCGGTCAGCAGCACCAAGGTGGGCGTGCCGCCCTGGCGGCGAATGGCTTCGGCAAGCTCGCGCGCCGTATCCATACCGGTCGCAAGCGGTGTGCCGCCGCCGCCCGGCAAACCCGCCAAGGCGCGTTTGGCGCGCACAAGCGAGCGTGTGGGCGGCAGCACCAGTTCCGCACGCCCGGCGCGGAATGCGATTACGGACACGCGGTCGCGCCGCACATAGCAGTCGGCCAGCAGCAATTCGACCGCCCCCTTGGTCTCGGCCAGACGGTGCAAGGCAGCCGAGCCCGACGCGTCGATCGCGAAGATCGTGGTCGTCTCGCGGCGCTGCTTGAAGCGCGTCACGCGGAAATCTTCCGAGAGCACGCGCACGCGCGGGCCCGCTGTCGCGCCCGCCGCACGAATGCGCTGCCAGGGGGCGGCCGCGCGCAAGGTCGCCACAAGATTGAGGCGCGCATTGCGCTGGCCCGGCATGCCGCGGAATATGCCCGCAGGCCTGCCGCGCTTGCCGGATTTCTGCAGCGCCCCCGACTTGCCCGCCGAGTCCGCACCGCCACCGAGCGCCTTGGCAACCTTGAGGCGTGCCAGCAGATCGGGCGGAATCGCGGCGGCCGCCGCTTCGAGCACTATGTCGTCGAGCGGTTTGTCGGGCGTGGCCTGCTCCGTCGGCGGCTCGGCATCGTCGCCCTGCTCGGGCGGTGGCGGCGGCGCTTCTTCTTGTTCCTCTTCGACCGGCGGGGCGGGTACTTGCGTCGCGCGATGCGCAAGCACGAGTGCGCACCCCACCGACACATCGTCGCCGGTCACGGCTTCGCGGCCGAACAAGGCGGCCGAGGCGCGGGCCGCGCGCAAAGTGAGCAGATCGGCACGCGAAGAACCGATGCCGAGTGCGAGCGCCGTGCCGCAGATCGCGGCGTGCATCTCGGGCGCGATTTCGATCTGCGCGAGGCTTTCGCGCGCCGCCGCGATCGCCTCGCGGTCGATTGAAGAAGCGCCGATCTCGCCGTGCCGCACCGCCCCAAGGTCGGCGAAAAACGCGAGCCGCTCGGCGAATGCGGCGGGGAGCTGCTCGTCGGCCTCGACCGCTTCGTCGAGCGCGATCGCGGCAAGGCGCGTCGGTGTCGCCAACGACAACCCATCGCGCGCCAGCACCACTTCGCCGCGATCGAGCACGGCCACAATACGCGCGGCCGTCTCAGGCGCCAGCCGCTCGGCCATCGCGAAGACGGCCACCCCGCCATCGACCTCGGCCAGCACGCCGCGCTCGGCCACCGGGCGGCCTGCCTTCAAGGTCGCGGCAAGATCGAGCCCGCCCAAGAGGCGTTCGTCGGCGATCTGCAGCGGTACACGCTTCCACGGCGCATCTGCGGGCAGCAAATCGCGCAAAAGGCCCAGCAATGCGTCGCGCGCGAAACCTGCGGGGGCGCGCAAATGCAAACCGCCGAGCCCTGCCGGATCAATCGCGAGCAGCTGCACGGCGAGCACCGCGCGATCCCACGCCGAACCGGCCATGGGCGCGCCGTCGCTCACGCGCTGAAAAGTTCGGAAATGGCGCGTTCGACGCGCACGCTCGAGCCCGTATCGTCGAGCGGATTGCGCCGCAGCCGATGGCGCAGCACGGAAGGGGCGAGGCGGCGAATATGCGTGTCGCCCACGCTTGCGTCGCCGTCGAGCGCGGCAAGCGCACGCGCGGCCCGAATGAGCGTGATCTCGCCGCGCAGACCGTCGGTGCCGAGCTTCATGCAAAGCTCGGCCACGCGCTTCAACGCGGCGTCGGCGACGGCGATGTCGGGCAGACGCTTGCGCGCGGCCACGATGCGCGCGCGCAATTTGGCGTCGGCCGCCTTCCACTTCTCGACGAACGCCGCCCGGTCGCGTTCGAACAGGTCGCGACGTTTGACGACTTCGACACGCGTTTCGAGATCGGTCGGCGTTTTGACTTCGATCGACAGCCCGAAACGGTCGAGCAATTGCGGGCGCAATTCGCCCTCTTCGGGATTGCCGCTGCCGATCAGCGAAAAACGCGCGGGATGGCGCACGCTCAGGCCTTCGCGCTCGACGACGTTCTCACCCGAGGCGGCCACGTCGATCAGCAAATCGACGAGATGGTCCTCGAGCAGATTCACTTCGTCGATATAGAGAAAGCCGCGATTGGCACGCGCGAGCAAGCCCGGCTCGAAGGCCTTTTCGCCGCGCGTGAGCGCACGCTCGAGATCGAGCGCGCCCACGACGCGGTCTTCGGTCGCGCCCAGCGGCAGATCGACGACCGGAACGGCCGCTTGCCGCGTGCGCGTGCGCGCTTCTTTGTGAATCGAACAATAGGGGCAAGCAGCAAGATCGCCGTCGGGATCGCACGAATAGGGGCAACCCTCGACCGCGCGCATCTTCGGCAGCAAGGCGGCAAGGGCGCGTACGGCCGTCGACTTGCCCGTACCGCGGTCGCCGAACACGAGCAGACCGCCAATACCGGGATCGATGGCGGCCACCGTCAAAGCGAGCTTGAGTTCGTCCTGCCCGACAATGGCCGAAAACGGAAACGCAGCTGACATGCCCCCTCCCCTGTTGTGCGAATCCCTCTGCCCCCAGGGACTTGCCCAGCCACATTAGCCGCGCGATTCGCCGGGTCAATGGGCAAAGGCGCCTCTTGCCGCATGGCAGGCCAAGCACTTAGGCTCAGGCTCTCGCCTTGGGGGGAATTCTGATCGACGCCAACGCTCTCTACCGGCCGCCAGCACCCGCACCTTTGTCGGCACTCGCCGCACTCGTGCGCACGGTGCTGCGCGGCGAGCAGGATCTTTTGAGCCTACTGCCGGCCGAAGCCTATTCGAAGCCGATCACGCCGCTCGGCTTTTCGCGCCGCTCGATCCTGCTCGTCAACGATCCGGCGGTCTCGACCGAAATCTTCGCCGATGCAGAAGGCATCTATCCCAAAAACGATCTGATGGTCGGCGCCCTCGAACCGCTCGTCGGCAATTCGATGTTCGTCTCGAGCGGCGAGATCTGGCGCCGCCAGCGCCGCATGATCGATCCGGCCTTCTCGCATATGCGCATCAACCGCGCTTTCGACGTGATGGCAGCAACGGTCGACGACTACGAAAGCCATCTCGACCGCGTCGCCGGCACGGGCGAATCCATCTCGCTCGACGCGGCCATGAGCCACCTGACGGCCGACATCGTCTGCCGCACGATCTTTTCCAAATCGCTCGAATCGCAGACGGCGCGCGACGTGTTCGACAATTTCCTGATCTTCGAACGGCACGTCGCCAATGTCGAGCTCGGGCGCCTCATCTTCGGCAGACCGTTTGCGCAAGTGCACCAATCGGACACGGTGCTGGCGGCGTGCGCGCGCATCCGGCGGCATATTGGCGATCTCGTCGATCCGCGCATCGCAACCGGGGCAGCGCAGATCGACGACATCGCCGGTGCGGTGATCGCCGCGCAAGATCCGCAAAGCGGCCTCCGCTTCACGCGCGAAGAACTGATCGACCAGATCGGCGTGTTTTTCCTGGCGGGCCACGAAACGACGGCGAGCGCTTTGACCTGGGTCTTTTTCATCCTGTCGATGCGGCCCGAGATCGTGGCGCGCATGCGCGCCGAAATCGCGCGCGTCTCGGGCGACGGGCCGGTCGAATTCGAACACGCCAAGCAGATGGTCTATGTGCGCAATGTGTTTCGCGAAACCCTGCGCCTCTATCCGCCGATCACGTTCCTGCCGCGCGTGGCGGCGGCAGACACGACGATCGCGGGAAGGCGCATCAAGCGCGGGGCGATGGTGATGCTCGCACCGTGGGCCACGCATCGCAACGCGATCTACTGGAAAAACGCCGACCGTTTCGATCCCGACCGGTTCGCACCTGAAAACGAAAAGAATTTGGTGCCCGGCACCTACATGCCGTTCGGCCTCGGCCAGCGCATTTGTGTAGGCGCTGCCTTCGCGACGTTCGAAAGCTGCCTCATCCTTGCACGCCTCGTGCGGCGCTACGATTTCGAAACGCTGGCGCCTGAGAAAGTGCGGCCCGTAGCGCGCCTCACCACGCGCCCGTCGCGCGAAATCAGCGTGCGAGTGCGCCGACGCTGAGGCGTGCGCGCCGCGCTTTGCGGTCAATCTGGAACTGGTGGTAGACGATCAGCGCAATGCCGGTCGCAAGCGGGATCGCCCACAAAGTGGGGCTGAAGGCGTTGTGCGGCATGAAGCGCACGGCCCCGAACGCCAGAAACGCCGTATAGACCGAAATGCCGGCGCCCACGAGCGCCTTCACATGTTCCTTCAAATAGTCGCTGCGCCCGGGCTCGGCTTTGGCCGCGAAGTAGAGGTTGGTTGCGCCCGACGCAATGCCAACGGCCGAGATGCCCATCATCAAGGGCTGGTCGATAAGCCAGCCTTGGAACGCGCAGTTCGCGGCCGCAACCATGACCAACAGCTGCAGCGCCACGTTGGGCCAGCTGCGGTTGGCCGCATGGTCGAACTTATTGCGGATCGCCGACATTCCGTGCCAGCACAGACTCACCGTGAGGATCGCGAGATACAACATCATCCAGCCGAACAGGCCGCGCACGAGGGCGGCATCGTCGAGCTTGGGATGGGTTTCGAGCGGTGCCGCAAGCGAGCACAGACTCATACCGATCGCCATCGCGGCCGTAACGAGCAGGCAATTGTAGAACACGCGCCCCCAGCGCCGATGTGCAGCCGCCCCCTTGCGGCCCACGACCGGCACCCAAAACGACACCAGCCCCGTTGCCCCCGTCGCGACATGCACGACCAGGAAGCACATGAACAATATTTCGATCACGGCTCTTCCCCCCTGCGTGCGATCCTATCAGCTGCGCGCGGCCTTGCGAACGGCTTACTCGGTTTACAGTCGCGCGGTATCGGTGTGCGGGTCCGCAAATGCAAGGTTTCTTGCATGCAACCTGCGAGTTTGCGAAACTTGGAGACGACAGGACGGCGAGATGAAGGGGGATAGTCTCGATGCGCGTCATACTGGCCCAGCCACGCGGCTTTTGCGCAGGCGTCGTGCGCGCGATCGCGATCGTCGAGCGTGCCCTCGCCAAATACGGCGCCCCCGTCTATGTTCGCCACGAGATCGTCCATAACCGCCACGTCGTCGATGCGTTGAAAGCGCAGGGGGCCATCTTCGTCGAATCGCTGGGCGAAATTCCGACCGGAGCCGTCGCGATTTTCAGCGCGCATGGCGTGCCGAGCGAGGTCGAGCGCGATGCCGAGCGACGCGGACTTGCCGCGATCGACGCAACCTGCCCGCTCGTGAAGAAAGTGCATATCGAAGGGCGCCGCTACGCGGCCCAAGGCTACGAGGTCGTGCTGATCGGCCACGAGGGCCATCCCGAAGTGGTCGGCACGCTCGGCCAGATCGACGGGCGCGTGCATCTGGTCGCAACCGTCGAAGACGTCGCAAGCCTCGAGGTCGCGGATCCCGAGCATCTCGCCTACGTCACACAGACCACGCTCAGCGTCGACGAAACGCGCGCAGTTGCCGAAGCGCTTCACCGCCGCTTTCCGGCCATCGAAGGACCCGACACCAAGGACATCTGCTACGCCACGCAGAACCGCCAGACGGCCGTGCGCGATCTCGCCGCGCGCGTCGATGCCGTGCTGGTCGTGGGGGCCGCCAACAGCTCCAACTCGAACCGCTTGCGCGAGATCGCCGTCGATTGCGGCGTGCCCGGCTATCTTGTGGACGATGTCGATGCCGTCGATTGGCGCTGGCTCGACACGGTCGAAACGCTCGGCATCACGGCGGGCGCCTCGGCCCCCGAATCGGTCGTCGATGCGCTGATCGACGGCATTCGCAAGCGCCGCTCGGTCGAGTTGGCCGTTCTCGACGGCGTGCGCGAAACGATGCAATTCCGCCTGCCGGCCGTTCTGGCCTGAGGGCTCGCCCTCTGCACGCTTCTTGCACGGCATTGCCCGGCAATTCACGCGCCCCATAGCCGGACGAGGTCGATCCCCATGCCCCACCGTGCGGAACGCGAACGCGCCATGCGCGGCTGCGTCAAACTTCTGGGCGGGCTTGTCGGCGAGACAGTCCGCGCGCAAGAGGGCGATGCGGCCTATGCTGCGCTCGAAGCACTGCGCCAAGGCTTCGTCGCCCTGCGCCGCCACGCCAAACCGGACACGAAGGCCATCGTAAAGCTGGCGGCGGGCCTTGCCGACATCGAACCGGACCGCGCCATCATGCTCGCGCGCGCCTTCGCGTTGTTTTTTGCCGTCGTCAATATCGTCGAAGAGGCCTGGCGTGCCGACGAGCGCGTGCACGCCGATACGGCGTGGCCGCGCTCGTTCCCGGAAACCTTCGCGCAGCTCGGCAGCGCCGCCTCGGCCAAGCGCGTGCGCGCCTTGCTGCCGGATTTGGCGCTGATGCCGGTCATGACGGCGCATCCGACGGAGGCGCGACGCCAGACCGTGCAGCGCGGCCATCGCCGCCTCTACGATCTTGTGGCCAAACTTGTCGGGCTCGATCCGCGCAGCCGGCTCTATGCCGACCAGGTCGACGCGATCCGCGACGAGATCGCGACCTTGTGGAAAACCGACACGGTGCGCGCCGAAAAACTCAGCGTGGCCGACGAGATCGCCAACGGTTTGTTGTTTTTCCGCATGGCGCTCTACGACGCCGTCGCCGACACGCTGCGCGGCTTCGCAAGCGTGCTGCCGCAAGGCTGCACGCCGCCGCCGCATCTGCTCGCCTTCGGCTCGTGGATCGGCGGCGATCGCGACGGCAATCCGAACGTCACCGCCAAAACAACATTGTTCGCGATGCGCGCCCAGTCGCGCGAAGTGTTGCGCGAATATCTGCGCCGCACCGAAGCGCTTGCCGACCGGCTCACGCAATCGGCTGCCTATATCGATCTCGATCCAAAATTCGCGGCAATGCTTGCTGCCGACGACAAGCTCTATGCCGCCGCCGTTTTCGGCGAATTCACCGAGCGGCTGCAGCGCGAACCCTATCGGCGCAAACTTGCCTATATCCGCTTGCGCCTGCAGGTGCGGCTCGATTGGACGCAAATGCAGCTCGGCGGCGGCGATGCACCGTGCCCGGCCGAAGCCTATCCAAACGCGGCCACTTTCGCCGAAGATCTTGCCGCCTTGCGCCAAGCCTTGCGCCACGACGGCGATGCGCGGCTGGCCGACGGGCAGCTCCTCGATCTCGAACGCCTCGTCGGCGTGTTCGGCTTCCATCTCGCCCGCCTTGACGTGCGCCAGGAAGCCAAGCGCCATCGCGATGCGGTGCAGGAAATCTTCGCCGGCATTCCGGGCCTGCCCGACTATCTCGCCCAAGACGAAACCACGCGCCTCGATCTGCTCGAAGAACTGATCGCGCGGCCGGGGCCGGTGGTGCTGCTCGGCAGTGCGTTGTCGGCCGAGACGCGCGAAACGCTCGAGACGCTGCGTGCAATCGCGGCACTGCATGCCGAGTTCGGCGCCAAATCGGTCGAGACCTACGTCGTGTCGATGGCGGGCAGTGCGAGTGCGGTGTTCGAAGTGCTGCTGCTCGCCCGCCTTGCAGGTCTGCTCGAGCCGCGCCCCGACGGCAGCTTCGCGATGGATCTGCGCGTCGCACCCTTGTTCGAGACCATCGCCGATCTCGAAGCAGCTCCCGGCATCGTCGAAGCATTGCTCGCGCGCCCGGTCTATCGCGCGATCCTTGCGGCGTCGGGCGGCTTGCAGGAAGCGATGCTCGGCTATTCGGACAGCTGCAAAGACGGCGGTATTTTGGCCTCGTCCTGGGCGCTGCACCGCGCGCAGACGCGGCTTGCCGCAATCTTCAAACAAGCGGGCGTCGCGTATGTGCTGTTCCACGGGCGCGGCGGCAGCCATGCGCGCGGCGGCGGGCCCACGCACGATGCGATCCTCGCGGGCCCGCGCGATGCCGCCAACGGGCGCATCAAATTCACCGAACAGGGCGAGGTGCTGTCGTTCAAATATTCGAACCGCGACACCGCCGCCTACGAGCTCACCGTGGCACTCACGGGCCTCCTCAAAAAATCGCTGGGCGCGCCCTATCGCAAGGGCGCACGGCCGCAGGCTTGGGCCGCCGCCATGGCGCGGCTTGCCGAGCTTGGCGAGGCGGCCTATCGCGAGCTCGTCGCGAGCCCGGGCTTTCTCGACTATTTCTACGAAACCACGCCGGTCGATGAATTGGCGTTCCTCAATATCGGCTCACGGCCCTCGCATCGGCCCAAGGCCGGGCGCGACATTCGTGCGATCCGCGCGATCCCGTGGGTGTTCGGCTGGTCGCAAGCGCGACTTGCCTTGCCCGCCTGGTACGGCGTGGGCCAAGCGGTTGCGGCCTTCGCCAAAGAAGCGCCCGGTAATCTTGCCCTGCTGCGGCGCATGCATCGCGACTGGCCGTTTTTCCGCAATCTCGTCGACAATGTCGCGATGGCGGAAAGCAAAGCCTCGAGCGAGATCGCGCGCCTCTATATGCCGCTGGCACAAGACCAGATCGCGGCCAAGCGCATCTTCGCCGCGATCGCGGGCGAACTCGAGGCGACCGCGCGCATGCTGCGCCGGATCACCGGCAACGCGCCGCTTGCGGGCAATCCGCTGCTCGCCTTGTCGCTCGACCGGCGAAAACCCTATCTCGACGCGATGAACGCATTGCAGGCAGCCTTGATCGCGCGTGCACGCCAGCAAGACGGGGCGGCGTGGCGCCATCCGCTGCTGCTGACGGTCAACGCGATCGCGGCGGGCATGCGCAACACGGGCTAGTGCGCGAAGCGGCGCAGGCGCAACGCATTGCCGACGACGAAGATGCTCGACGCCGCCATCGCTGCCGCCGCGAAGATCGGCGACATCTGGATGCCGAACCACGGATAGAGCGCACCCGCCGCAACCGGAATGAGAGCTGCGTTGTAGCCGAAGGCCCAGAACAGATTCTGGCGGATATTGCGCATGGTGGCTTTGGACAGCGCCACGGCCTCGGCAACCGCCGCGAGGTCGCCTGCAACGAGAACGACGTCCGCACTGTCGATCGCGATGTCGGTACCGCTGCCCACCGCAATGCCGATATCGGCCTCTGCCAAGGCGGGCGCATCGTTGATGCCGTCGCCGACAAACGCGATCGTTTCGCCCGCCTTGCGCCACGTCGCAAGTGTGGCGAGCTTGTCGGCGGGCATCGCTTCGGCGACCACGCGTGCTATGCCAAGCGTCGCGGCAACGCTGGTCGCCGTCGCGCGATTGTCGCCCGAGACCATCGCGGTCGCGAGGCCCGCCGCCTGCAGCGCCGCAATCGCGGGCTTCGCACTTGCGCGGATCGGATCGGCAACCGCCACGAGGGCCGCCAAGCGTCCGTCGACCGCGGCGAAGAGCGGCGATTTGCCTTCTTTGGCAAGTGCTGCCATCGCGTCGGCAAACGGGGCCGTCGAAATGCCGAGCGAGGCGAGATAGCGGTCGGCCCCGACGGCGACGTCGTGCGTTCCCACGCGCGCGCAGGCACCCAGGCCGGGGCTTGCGGCGAAATCGGCGACGGGCAAGACCGCGAGGCCCTTGTCCTTCGCCGCCCGCACGATTGCGGCCGCGATCGGATGTTCGGACGCGGCTTCGAGCGCTGCCAGCAGCGCCAACACGTCGTTGGCCGCAAAACCTGTTGCGACAACGAGATCGGTCAGTTCAGGGCGTCCCTTGGTGAGCGTGCCGGTCTTGTCGAACGCGACCAGCGTTGCGGTTCCCAATCGCTGCAAAGCTTCGCCGCGCCGAAACAGAATGCCGCGCTCGGCCGCACGCCCGCTTGCGACGAGTATCGAAATCGGCGTGGCAAGGCCCATGGCGCACGGGCAGGCGACGATCAGCACGGCAACCGCGTTGGCGAGCGCCAAACCGAACGCATCCGCCCCGCCCCACAGCATCCAGCCCGCAAACGTCGCCGCCGCCGCCGCAAACACGGCCGGCACGAAGCGCGCGGTCACGCGGTCGACGACCGCCTGGATCGGCAATTTGCCAGCTTGCGCGTTTTCGACGAGTCGCTTTATCTGCGCCAGCATCGTGTCCGCACCGACTTTCGTCGCCGTGAAAACGAAGCCGCCGTTCTGGTTGACCGTGCCGCCGATAACGGCCGCACCCGCTTCTTTGAAGACGGGCACGGGCTCGCCTGTGACCATCGACTCGTCGACATAGGAATGGCCGGTGGCGAGCGTGCCGTCGGCGGCAATGCGCTCGCCCGGACGGACCTGCAGCCGGTCGCCGACGACGACCGACGCGATCGGCAGTTCGACGAAAACGCCGTCGCGCTCGACCCGCGCGGTCTTGGCCTGCAAGCGGCCCAGCCGTTCGATCGCATCGCGCGCATGGCCGCGGCTCAAGCCCTCGAGATAGCGGCCAAGCAGCACCAGCACGATGACCGAGACGGCCGCTTCGAAATAAAGATGCGCCGCACCGTCGGGCATAAGATCGGGTGCCGCGACCGCCGCCAGCGAATAGAGATAGGCGCTGAGCGTGCCGACCGCGACGAGCGTGTTCATGTCGGGCGTGCCACGCAGCAGATTGGCGAGACCCACGCGCTGGAAATCGATGCCCGGCCCGAACATCACGAGCGTGGTCAGCACGAGCGACGCATAGGCGACGAAGACCGGCGAAAACGCCGCATGGATCCAGTGATGCAGCGGCGGGAACAGATGCCCGCCCATCTCGACCGCAAAAACCGGCGCGCCGAGCGCCGCCGCCAAAACAAGACGGCGGCCAAGCCCCGTGCTCGCGTCGCGCTCGTTTTCAGGCGGCGCTTCGGATCCCAGCTTCGTTGCGTCGTAACCCGCATCCGCGATCGCGCGCGCAAGGGCGGCCGGATCGGCAATGCCGTCGCGATAGACGACGTGCGCGCGCTCGGTGGCAAGATTGACGGTCGCCGCAAGCACGCCCGGCACGCGTTTGGCCGCCGCCTCGACATGCGCGACGCACGAAGCGCAAGTCATGCCCGATACGGCGAAGTCGACCGAAGCGGTGCGCACCGAATAGCCGGCCGCTTCGATCGCAGGGGCGAGTTTCGCCAGCGCCGCCGGATCGGACAGCACCACCTGCGCCTGCTCGGTCGCGAGATTGACGACGGCCGACGCAACGCCCGGAATCCGCGCCAATGCCTTTTCGACATGCGCCACGCACGAGGCGCAGCTCATCCCCTCGACCGGGATCGCATAGGCGTCGGCTTTTGCTCTGGCGTCGTCGGGCATGGCTTGCTGGGTTCCTTCGGACAGGATGATGGACCCTTCCCGCACGGCAAGGTCAAGGCGACAGGCTTGGCCCGACCGTTCGTTTCAGTCTAGACTCGTTTCCCGCGAGGGGAGGCTGCCGACCGATGGCGCCATTCGTCTGGAAACCGGCGCACGCGTTTGCCGCAGTCGCTGTATGTACGATGGGCGGCATGCTCGGCACACTTGCGGCGTGGCTGCAAAGCCCGATCTATTTCTACTGCCAGCGCGTCGCCTTCATGCGCCAGCCGGGCTGCACACGGGCCGCGTTCGGCGGCATCCCAAAGCTGGCACTCTATTGGCACTGGCCGCTGTTCGGCATCCTCGTTTTCGGCATCGCCTTCTATATCGTGATGCGACTACGCGCTCCAAGATAGGCGCGCGTCTGTCTACTTCTCGCTGAACGCCTGGTCGAGCGCGCGGTAGACCGGATTGAGCATGTAGCGCAGCACGCTGCGCTCGTCGGTCTTGATGTCGGCGAGCACCGTCATGCCCGGCAGCAGCGGATTGCGCGCGGGATCGTCACCCGCGTAGTTTTTGTCGAGGCTGATGACCGCCTTGTAGTAGGTGCGCCCCTGCGGATCGGTGAGGGTCGAGGCCGACAGGCTCGTGAGCGTGCCGGGCACGCTGCCGAAGCGCGCGAAATCGTAGGTCGAGATCTTGACCGAAACGGGCTGGCCGACGCGCACCTGGCCGATATCGTTGGGCGGCAGGCGCGCTTCGACGATGAGCTCGCGGCCGATCGGCACCACTTCGAGCAGCGTGCCGCCCGGCGGCAGGACGCCGCGCTCGCTGCGCACGCGCATTTCCTTGACCACGCCGCGCACCGGCGACAGCACCTTGGTGCGCGCGACGCGGTCGTCGAGACGCACGCGCGCCTCCTCGACCTGGCGCAGTTCGGCCGTGACGCTGCCCACTTCGCGCATCGCTTCGGCCGACAAGCGGCTGTCGAGTTCGATCAGGCGCTGTTCGGCTTCCGCAACCGCTTCGCGCGCGCGCCCAATATTGACGGTTACGGTCGAAAGCTCGCCCTGCACGCGGTTCATCTCGCGCTGCACGTCGAGCAGTGTGATGCGCGAATTGAGGCCCTGGTCGGTCAGGCGCTGGCGCATGCCGAGCGCTTCGCCGGTGATTTCGATCTGGCGCTCGAGCGTACGGCGCTGGCTCAGCAACGCGTCGAGATCCGCACGCCGCCCGCCGAGCTGGCGCTCGAGAACCACGCGCTGGCTGGTGCGTGCGCGCTCCTGCGTGCGCAGTATCGCCGCTTGATCTGCCGAAAGGCCCGTTTCGGTCGCTTCGGCAAGCGTGGCAACGCGCCCCTCGGCGAAGGCGCGCAGGCGCTCGGCCTGCAGGCGCAAACTAGCCTCGCGCGAGGCAAGCTGGTCGCGCTCGGCCGTCGCAGCCGTCGCGTCGATCTCGACGAGCAACTGGCCCTCTTCGACGACGTCGCCTTCGCGCACGAGAATATGAGCGACGATGCCGCCTTCAAGATGCTGCACGAGCTGCACGCTGCCGGCCGGCACGATCTCGCCGGGGCCTTGCGCAATCTGCGCCACGTTGGTGTAGGCCGCCCACGCGACGGCCCCGCCCAGCAAGGCCGCGATCAGCCACACGGCCGCGCGCATGAGCCAAGGGGCGCCGCCTTCCTCGAGATGGATCGCGAGGGTGAGATAGCGGATGCGGGCAGGATCGGCCCGCAGTGCTGTCGAGGGCAGCGTCATCGAATGGCTCCGGGAACCGAGGCGGAAGGGTTGGCGCGCATCTGCACGATGCGGCCGCCGTCGAACGTAGCGACGCGGTCGCACAAAGCAAGATGGCTCGGGCGATGGGAAATCAGAATGATCGTCTGCTTGCCCTTGCGCCGCTGGAGCGCGGCAATAAGAGCGGCGTCGCCGTTCGCATCGAGCCACTGGCCGGGCTCGTCGAGCAGCAGCACGGCTGACGGCCGCAGGAAAACGCGCGCCAGGGCGATGCGCTGCAAGAGGCCTGCGGGCAGGCCGCTCGCCCCTTGGTCGCCGAGCTGCGTGTCGAATCCGTCTTTGAGGGCGAGCACTTCGTCGAGGCCGCCGGCTTCGGCGAGAGCCGCATGCAGGTCGGGCGTGCTCGCCGTAGGCGCCGCGAGGCGCAGATTCTGGGCGATCGTGCCGTAGAAGAGATGGCGGCTTTGCGGCGCATAGGCGATCGCAAGACGAAGCTCGGCCGGCGTCATCTGGCGGATGTCGAGGCCGTCGAGCTGCACCGTGCCCGCCTGCGGCTGGTAGAGACCCATCATGACTTTGAGCGCGGTCGATTTGCCGGCACCCGAGTGCCCCGCAAAGCCCACCATCTCGCCGGGCTTCGCCACGAAATCCACGCCGAGCAAGGCGGGCTCGGCTTCCGCGCGGTAGCGCAGCGACACGCGGTTGAGAGCGATCTGTCCGCGAAACACGCGCTGGACGACGGCGGGCGTCGCACGGTCGGTCAGTTCCGGGCGCAGCCGCAGCAGCTGGTCGATCTGCGCCAAGCTCTGGCGGATCTGCGTGAGGCGCGACAGGGCCGCAATGCCGACCTGCAGCGGCGACAGCACGCGCCACGTGAGCGCCATCGTCGCGACGAGCGCACCCACCGACATCTGCGCATCGATGATGCGGGCAGCTCCCCACACCAGCACGATGGCGCCGGCAAGCATCGTGAGGCCTTGCGACGCGGTCTGCAGAACCGCGTTGCTGGCCTGCACCTTGCGCCCTTCGCCGACTGCCGAGGCCGAAGCGGCACGGTAGCGTTCGAGCCAGGCATCGGCGCCGCCGATCTGCTTGATAGCGCGCAAATTCGACACGATTTCGACCGACAACGCGTGGCGTTGGCTGCGCGCCTTGCTGGCCCGCGCCGAAGGCCCCTGCAGCAGCGCCGACCCGAAATAGCCCGATACGACCAGGAGCAAGCCCAGCACCAGCGGCACCAAGACGAGCGGCCCACCCAGTATGCCGATCGCGATGAGGAACACGAACAGGAACGGCAGATCGAGCGCCACGCCGGCGAGCGGACCGTTGAAAAACTCGCGCACGGACTCGAACTCTTTGAGGCGCGCGAGTTGCGTGCCGACGGGCGCACCCTCCAAATACTGGGTAGGCAAGCGCAAAAGATGCCGCAGCACGGCGACCGAAATCAGCCGCTCGATGCGCGCCCCAACATAGGCCAACAGCCGGCCACGCAGCAGACGCATCAGGAAATCGAACACGAACACCGCCGCCATGCCGATGGCGAGCGAGAACAGCAGCGCGCGCGACTGGGTTCCGACGACTTTGTCGAAGACCGCCATCGAAAACAGCGGGAAGGCAAGTGCGAGCAGATCGGTGAACAGCGTCAGCAGCGCAAGCTGGCCCAGAATAGGGCGGAAACGATGCAGCAAGCGCGACATGAACGAGGTTTGGGCGGCATTCTCCTCGCGCGATGTCTCGATCGTTTCGATCAGATAGATCGAGCCCAGCGGGACATCCGCCGCCAGCACGTCGCGCTCCTCGCCGGCGTGCGCGTCGAAAATGCGCATGCGCGCGCCCTCGCGCGACAGGAGCACACGCGGTGCACCCGACGGGCTCACATGCAGACACGGCAGCAGCCGCCGATCGATTTCGTCGGGCCGCTTTTTGTAGGGCTTGGTCGCGAATGAGAGCTCGGCCAAAACATTGCGCAAACCATCGAGATCGAGATTGGCCGCAAAATGCGGCAGCGCTTCGACGATCACGCGCGGATCGCCGCGCCAGCCGAGCGCGTTCAGAAGCGGCATCAAGCAGGCGGTGAAAGGCGAATGGGCCTGGAACGCTTCGAGCCGACCTTGGCGCAGTTCTTCGGCCAGCGGATCGGCGCGCACGACCGCAATGTCGGGCCGCGAGCGCTGCGGCAAGGCGACGGGCTCGCTCATGCGGACCCTCGCGGGCGTTCATGGAAGCGGCCGTCGCGCAGTTCGAGCACCCGGTCGGCAAGGCGCAGCACCGAGGGCTGGTAGCTCACCAGCACCAGCGTGCTGCGGCCTTTGAGGTCGCGCAGCATCTGCAAGAGCCGGTCGTTCGAATCGTGGTCGAGGCTGTTGTTGCTTTCGTCGAACAGCACGATGCGCGGCGTATCCGCGAGGGCCCGCACGATCGCGATGCGCTGGCGCACGCCGCCGGGCAGCGCTTCGGGATCGCCGAGTTCGGTTTCGTAGCCCTGCGGCTGGGCGGCCACGAACGCGTCGAGCCCCAAGCGGGCGGAAACGTCGAGAGCCGTGTCCACGATCGGGCCGCGGCGGAACATCGTCAGATTGTCGATAAGGCGGCCTTGGAACACGACACCTTGGCGCGGCAGAATGGCGATCTCGGCAGGTCCCGGGCGCGCATCCTCGGCCTTGAGAACGGCCCCGTCATAGGCGATCGCTCCGGCTTGCGGGCGCACGAGACCTGCCAGCAGCGACAGAACGGTCGATCGACCCGTGCCGTTGGTGCCGACGATCGCCACGCACTCGCCCGCCTTGATCGAAAGATCGGCGTCCTTGAGGATCGTGCGGCCGGGACCGTAACCGAAATCCACACCACGCAGATCGATGGCACCGGCCGTGACGCGAACGGCGCGCGCTTCGCCCGCCGCCGGTTCTTGCGGCAGTTCGGTCAACGCTTCCAGCCGTGCGCGCGCGTTGCGAATGCTCTGGTAATTCGTCCAGATGCCCATCGCGCGCATCAAAGGCTGCAAAGTGCGACCGGCGAGCAGCGAGCAGCAGGCAAGCTGGCCCACTGTGAGGTCGCCGTCGATCACCTGCAATGCGCCGTAGCCGAGCACGGCCACAACCGCGAGATTGGAGAACAGCATGCCGAGCGTCTGCGACAGGCTCGAAAGATTGGTGACGCGATGCGCCCCCGCCGCCGCCTGATCCATCAGACGTTCGTAACGGCGCATCATCTGGCGTTCCATCGTCAATGCCTTGACGGTGGCGACCCCTGTCAGCACTTCGATCATGAAGCTGATGCGCCGATCGTCGGACTGCGCACGCGCGGCGATGGCCCTGCGCAGGAAGCCGGCCACGCCGAGAGCTGCCACCGCAAACGCTAAAAACACGGCCGCCACGACCCAGACGAGCGAACCGCCGATGACCCAAATCAGCCCTGCAAAAACCAACGCGAACGGCAAATCGACGAAAATCGTCGCCCCTTGATTGGCGTAGAACTCGCGCAGACGATCGACAGCCCCCAGCCGCTCGAGCTGCGTGCCGGCCGAATCGCGCGACACGCTCACGAAATCGGCATTCAGCAGGCGCCCGATCGCGGCGCACCCAACCGCGTGTTCGAAACGCGCACCGGCCCAGCTCGTCAGCATGTTGCGTGCGCCGCGCAGAATTCCCTCGCCCACCAGAATGGCCGCGAGCAGCAGCACCAGCAGCGCCAGCGTATCGCTTGCGGCATTCGGGATCACGCGGTCGTAGATCTGCAGCGTGAAAACCGGCAGCGCGACGCCGAACAGATTGAGGGCAAGCGAGGCGACCAACAGCGTCGGGTTCAGCGCCATGCCGAGCCCGGCACCCATCGGTATGCGATCGAATTGAGCCATTGCGCGCGCGAAATCTCCCCCGGGCCAGCCGCTGCGATACGGCAGATTGATTTGCAATCTGCTATAATAATGACTGATAATTCCACTGGACTCAAACTTAAAAAAAGACGATAATTTTAATTATCTGAATTTTGTCATCAATATCAATACTCTGCAGAATGCGTGAGGATATGGCTGACCCTAAATCGACGATTATTGCCGACGAAGCCCTGGCGACCGCGCAAAGCGCTGGCCAAGCCCCCGCTTTGCCGCCCCAGCCTCAAGCAACCCCGGCACCGCCGCCTGCCTCGATTATCGCCACCGACGCAACCGGCATGGGGGCTGTGCATTACGGAACCTTGATGGGCGACGAGCGCAGCTTCGCGCCTGCACCGCCGGCCAATGACGGCCCCAGCATCGTCGCCAGCAGCATCCAAATCACGCAGGCGACGGCCCCGCAAGGATCGACATCCGACGAAAGCGCTGCCGCCAACACGACGCTGGCGACCGGCGAGCGGCTTGCGACCAATTTGGAAACTTCGCTCCAGACGGCGCAGACGCGTGGACCCACGCGCGATGCCGAAAGTGCTGCCAGAGCAGGCGGGCCCGATGCGACCGCGGCGATCCCGAATGCCGACACGCCGCAAGTCGCCAATGCGGCCCAAGGTGCGGGCCCCGATACGATCGCCGCACCCACCCTTGCCAACGCACCGACCGATGCGGCCGCACGGGTTGCAACGAACCCGACCGCCGCCGCCAACACGCGCGCGGCAGGCGAAACGACCGCAGCGCGGCCCGGCTCCGATGCGCCCGCACCGGCTGCCGCACCGGCACGCGCCGAACCGCTGGCAACCGACACGACACTGGCGCAGCCGACCGAAACGACCGCCGCCCCGCTCGACCTCGAAGCCGCAGCGCCGACGCTGCAGCTTGCCGATGCGCACGGCACCGAGGACATGTTTGTGGCGCTCGATGTTCAAGCCGCCTTGGGCGACACCGACGGGTCGGAATCGCTGACCGTGACGATCTCGGGCATGCCGGCCGGCGGCAGCTTGAGTGCGGGCACCGACAACGGCGACGGCTCGTGGACGCTCGCTGCCGGCGATCTCGCCGGCCTCAATTTCGTGCCGCCTGCCGATGGTTCCGGCCGCTACACGCTGAGCGTGGAAGCCCGCGCGACCGAAACCGCGAGCGGCCGCGTCGCGACGCAAACGGGAACGCTGCATGTCGATATCGACAGCGTTGCCGACCAGCCGACGGGTGTGTCGATCGCGGTCCAAAGCGCGCAGGGCACCGATGCGATTTTCGTGAACGGCGAAACCGGCAGCGTCACGGTCGGCGTGCAGTTCAACGACAATGACGGCTCGCAGACCCACAATGCAACGGTGACGGTGCCGGACAAGCTGATCGTCACCGACACCGCGGGCGGCATCTGGACGCCCGGCACGGACGGAACCGGCGGCACCATCGATTTCAGCGCAATCGTCGGCTCCGACGGGCGTCTCGACGCGACGTTCCAGGTCCGCGCGGCCGACACGATCCCGGCAGCTGCCGTCGGCGGCTTCGTCTTCGCCGCAAACTCCGCCGAGGCCGGCGGTGCGAGCGCATCGGCAAGCCAAACCGCAACCGCCTCGGTTTCGACCGGCGCTTTGGCGGTCGACGGTACGCTCGGCAACGACGCTTTCGTCGACAGCGTGCGCAGCGAAGCGTTCGACGGCGGTACCGGCAGCGACACGGTCAGCTACGCCGCCACAACCAGCTCTGTCGTCGTCGATCTTGCCGCCGGTACAGGCAATCGCGGCGACAGCTATGCCAATATCGAAAACATCACCGGCGGCAGTGCGGCGGACACGCTCACCGGCGACGCGGGCGCCAACGTACTCGATGGTGGTGCAGGCAACGATGTGCTCACGGGCGGCGGCGGTGCAGACACGCTCATTGGCGGTGCCGGCAACGACACAGCAAGCTTCGCCGATCAAACGGCAGCGCTCACGGCCAATCTCGCGACCGGTGCCACGAGCACGGGCGCCACGCTCTCCGGCATCGAGAACGTCACTGGCGGCAGCGGCGCCGATACGCTGACAGGCGACGCGAGCGCCAACGTGCTTGACGGCGGTGCGGGCAACGATGTTCTGACGGGCGGCGGCGGTGCGGACACGCTCATTGGTGGTGCCGGCAACGACACAGCGAACTTCGCTGATCAGACGGCGGCACTCACGGCCAATCTCGCGACCGGTGCGACGAGCACCGGCGCCACGCTCTCCGGCATTGAAAACGTCACCGGCGGCAGCGGGGCCGACACGCTCACGGGCGACACAAACGCCAACGTGCTGAGTGGCGGTGCGGGCGACGATGTGCTGTCCGGCGGCGGCGGTGCGGACACGCTCATTGGCGGCAGCGGCATCGACACGGCGAGTTTCGCCGATCAAACGGCAGCGCTCACGGCGAATCTCGCGACCGGTGCGACGAGCACGGGTGCCACACTCTCCAGCATTGAAAATCTTACCGGCGGCAGCAATGCCGATACGCTCACCGGCGACGCGAATGCCAACGTTCTGGATGGCGGTGCGGGCGACGATTTGCTCACGGGCGGCGGCGGGGCCGACACGCTCGTTGGCGGCAGCGGCACCGACACGGCAAGCTTCGCCGATCAAACGGCAGCACTCACAGCCAATCTCGCGACGGGTACCACGAGCACAGGCGCCACACTCTCCGGCATTGAAAACGTCATGGGCGGCAGCGGCGCCGATACGCTCACCGGCGACGCGAACGCCAACGTACTCGATGGCGGAGCGGGCAACGATGAGCTGGCGGGTAGCGGCGGGGCCGACACGCTCGTTGGCGGTTCGGGCATCGACACGGCGAGTTTTGCCGACGCAACGGCCAGCCTTTCGGCAAATCTTGCGACCGGTGCCACGAGCACCGGCGCTACACTCTCCGGCATCGAGAATGTCACCGGCGGCAGCGGTGCTGACACACTCACAGGCGACACAAACGCCAACGTACTGAGCGGCGGTGCGGGCGACGACATGCTCACGAGCGGCGGCGGGGCCGATACGCTCATTGGCGGCAGCGGCACCGACACGGCAAGCTTCGCCGATCAAACGGCAGCACTCACAGCAAATCTCGCGACCGGTGCGACGAGCACAGGCGCCACACTCTCCGGCATTGAAAATCTTACCGGCGGCAGCGATGCCGATACGCTCACCGGCGACGCGAATGCCAACGTTCTGGATGGCGGTGCGGGCAACGATGTGCTCGCGGGCAGCGGCGGGGCCGACACGCTCATTGGCGGTTCAGGCATCGACACGGCGAGTTTTGCCGACGCAACGACCGGCCTTTCGGCAAATCTTGCGACCGGTGCCACCAGCACCGGCGCCACGCTCTCCGGCATTGAGAACGTCACCGGCGGCAGCGGGGCCGACACGCTCACGGGCGACACAAACGCCAACGTGCTGAGCGGCGGTGCGGGCGACGATGTGCTGTCCGGCGGCGGTGGCGCCGACACGCTTGTTGGCGGCAGCGGAATCGACACGGCGAGTTTCGCCGACCAGACGACAGGCCTTTCGGCGAATCTCACGACCGGCGCCACAAGCACGGGCGCCACGCTTTCCGGCATCGAGAATCTGACGGGCGGCAGCGGTGCGGACGCGCTGACCGGCGATGCCAACGCGAACATTCTGATCGGCGGGGCCGGTGCCGACACGCTGGTCGGCGGTGCGGGCATCGATACGGCGGACTACAGCGCCTCGGGTGCGGCCGTGACGGTCAATGTCGCGGCGGGAACCGGGAGCGGCGGCGACGCGCAAGGCGACACGCTCAATTCGATCGAGAACGTCGCGGGCTCGGCCTTTGCCGATACGCTGACCGGCGACGCAAACGCCAACATGCTCAGCGGCGGTGCGGGCGACGATACGCTTGCGGGCGGTGCTGGTGCTGACACGCTGACGGGCGGCAGCGGCACCGATACGGCAAGTTACGCCGCATCGACGACGGCCGTGAATGCCAATCTCGCGACGGGCACGGGCACGGCGGGCGATGCTGCGGGCGACGTCTATTCCGGCATCGAGAATCTGACCGGCGGTACGGCCGCCGACATTCTCACCGGCGACGCGAATGCAAACATTCTTTCGGGCGGTGCGGGCAACGACTCCCTCACGGGCGGCGGCGGCGACGATCTTCTGGCTGGCGGTGCGGGCGGCGACACGCTGGTCGGCGGTATGGGCATCGACACGGCCGACTACAGCGCCTCGGGCGCTGCCGTGTCCGTGAATCTTGCGACCGGTGCCGTGTCGGGCGGCGATGCGGCAAGCGACGTGCTGTCGGGCATCGAAAACGTCAAGGGTTCGACTTCGGCCGATACGTTGACGGGCGATGCCAATGCCAACGTGATCGACGGCGGGGCCGGCAACGATTCGCTGGTCGGCGGTGCGGGTGCCGACACGATCATCGGCGGGGCCGGCAGCGACCAGATCAGCTATGCGGCCTCGACCGCGGGCGTTGCGGTCGATCTTGCGACCGGCCTTGGCAGCGGCGGCGATGCGGCAGGCGACGTGCTGTCCGGCATCGAAACCGTCGTCGGCTCGACGCTTGCCGACACGATCAAGGGCAGCGCCGGTGCCGAACGCCTCGACGGCGGTACGGGCAACGACTTCATTGCGGGCGGTGCGGGTGCCGACACGCTGGTCGGCGGAACCGGCATCGACACGGCCGACTATGCGAGTTCCGGGGCAGCCGTCACGGTGAGCCTCACGAGCGGCACGGGCAGTGGCGGCGACGCGCAAGGCGATACGCTGGCGACGTTCGAGAATGTCACGGGCTCGGCCTTCGCCGATACGCTGACGGGCGACACCGCCGCCAACGTGCTCGATGGCGGAGCTGGCGACGACACGCTGATCGGTGCCGCCGGTGCCGACACGCTGACGGGCGGTGCCGGCATCGACACGGCAAGCTACGCAACCTCGACCGCGTCGGTTACGGCGAACCTTGCGACAGGCACCGGTACGGTTGGCGATGCCAGCGGCGACGTGTTGTCGGGCATCGAAAATCTGACCGGCGGGACAGCCGCCGACACGCTGACGGGCGATGCCAACGCCAACGTGATCGACGGCGGTGCGGGCAACGATTCGTTGGCTGGCGGTGCGGGGGCGGACACGCTAATCGGCGGGACCGGCACCGACCAAGTCAGCTACGCAAGCTCGACGGTCGGCGTCTCGGTCAATCTTGCAACGGGCCTCGGGATCGGCGGCGATGCCGAAGGCGACGTGCTTTCCGGTATTGAAACCGTGGTGGGCTCGAGCCTTGCCGACACGCTGACGGGCAGCACACTCGCCGATCGCCTCGATGGCGGTTCCGGCAACGATTTGCTGGTCGGCGGATTGGGTGCGGACTCGCTTGTCGGCGGTGCGGGCATCGACACGGTCGACTACAGCGCCTCGGCGGCGGCAGTCACGGTGAGCCTCACGGCGGGTACGGGTACTGGCGGCGATGCGGCTGGCGACACGCTCGCCACGATCGAGAACGTTACGGGCTCCGCCTTCGCCGATCAGCTCACCGGCGATGCCAACGCCAACCTGCTCGCCGGCGGCGAGGGCAACGACACGCTGATCGGTGCGGCAGGTGCGGACACGCTCACGGGCGGTGCCGGCACCGACACGGCGAGCTATGCGACCTCGACGGCCGCCGTCACGGCGAATCTTGCGACCGGGACCGGCACGCTTGGCGATGCCAGCGGCGATTTGTTCTCCGGCATCGAAAATCTGACCGGCGGTTCGGCCAACGACACGCTGACGGGCGACGCCAATGCCAACGTCATCGACGGCGGGGCCGGCAACGATTCGCTGACCGGCGGCGCGGGCGCCGACACAATCGTCGGCGGGGCCGGAAGCGACTTGGTCGACTATTCGGCATCGACGCAAGGTGTTGCGGTCAATCTCGCGACCGGCGTTGGCAGCGGCGGCGACGCGGCTGGCGACGTGCTGTCGGGCATCGAAACCGTCATCGGGTCGGAATTCGCCGATACGCTGACCGGCAGCACCGGTGCCGACAGGCTCGAGGGCCGCGGCGGCGGCGACATGTTTATCGGCGGTGCGGGTGCGGACACGCTGGTCGGCGGAACCGGCATCGACACGGCCGACTACAGCGCATCGACCGCTGCCGTAACCGTGAACCTCGCCACCGGCGTCGGATCCGGCGGAGATGCGGCAAGCGACGTGCTTTCGGGGATCGAAAACGTCACGGGCTCGGCACTCGCCGACACGCTGACGGGCGATGCCAACGCCAACGTCATCGACGGCGGAACCGGCAACGATTCGCTGGCGGGCGGTGCGGGTGCCGACACGATCGTCGGCGGTACCGGCAACGACCAGATCAGCTATGCGGCTTCGACGGCCGGCGTATCGGTCAATCTCGCGACCGGCCTTGGCAGCGGCGGCGATGCGGCGGGCGACGTGCTGTCCGGTATCGAAACGATCGTCGGTTCGACGCTTGCCGACACGCTCACGGGCAGCAGCGGGGCCGATCGCCTCGACGGCAACACCGGCAACGATTTCATCGCGGGCGGTGCGGGTGCCGACACGATCGTCGGCGGCACTGGCAACGACACGGCCGACTATTCGGCGTCGGCCGCCGCCGTTACCGTCAACCTCACCACCGGTCTCGGCACCGGCGGCGATGCGCAAGGCGACGTGCTGTCGGGCATCGAGACGCTCGTCGGTTCGAGCTATGCCGATACGCTGACGGGCAGCACCAGTGCCGACCGCCTCGATGGCGGTGCGGGCGACGATCTCTTGCTCGGCGGTGCGGGTGCCGACACGATCGTCGGCGGTGCGGGCATCGATACGGCGAGCTATCAGACCTCGACCGCATCGGTCACGGCGAGCCTTGCGACCGGAGCCGGGACCCTCGGCGATGCCAATGGCGACGTCTATGTCGGCATCGAAAATCTGACCGGCGGCAGCAATGCCGACACTTTGACGGGCGATGCCAATGCCAACGTGATCGACGGCGGTGCGGGCAACGACTCGCTGGCCGGCGGTGCGGGTGCCGACACGCTCATTGGTGGTGCGGGCAACGACCAGGTCAGCTACGCAACCTCGACGCAAGGCGTGTCGGTCAGTCTCGCGACGGGTCTCGGGTCCGGCGGCGACGCGGCGGGCGACGTGCTGTCCGGTATTGAAACGGTCGTGGGTTCGAGCCTTGCCGACACGCTGACGGGCAGCGGCCTCGCCGATCGCCTCGACGGCGGTGCGGGCGACGATATTCTGGTCGGCGGTTTGGGTTCGGACGCGCTGGTCGGCGGGACCGGCATCGACACGGCCGACTACAGCGCTTCCAGTGCGGCCGTAACGGTGAGCCTCACGGCGGGTACCGGTACGGGCGGTACCGCACAAGGCGACACGCTCGCCACGATCGAGAACGTCACGGGCTCGGCCCTTGCCGATACGCTGACCGGCGACGGCAACGCCAACCTCCTCGACGGCGGCGACGGCAACGACACGCTGAGCGGCATGGCCGGCAACGACCGCTTGTTCGGCGGGGCGGGCAACGACACGCTGATCGGCGGCTCGGGCAGCGACACGCTGACGGGCGGTATTGGCACCGACACCGCGAGCTATTCGACCTCGACGGCGGCCGTCACCGCGAGCCTTGCAACGGGCCTCGGCACGGCGGGCGATGCGAACGGCGACGTGTTCGCCGAAATCGAAAATCTGACCGGCGGCAGCGGGGCCGACAATCTGACCGGCGACGGCAACGCCAACATCCTCGAAGGCCTCGCGGGCAACGACGTGCTGACCGGCGGGCTCGGCGACGACACGCTGATCGGCGGTGCAGGCGCCGACACGCTGGCGGGCGGTACCGGCATCGACACGGCAAGCTACGCGACCTCGACGACGGCCGTGACGGCTAGCCTTGCGACCGGCACCGGCACGGCGGGCGATGCGAGCGGCGACGTGCTGTCGGGCATCGAGAACCTGACCGGCGGTTCGGCCAACGACACGCTGACGGGCGACGGCAACGCCAACCTGCTCGCGGGCGGGGCCGGCAACGATTCGCTGACGGGCGGTGCCGGCGACGATACGCTGGTCGGCGGTGCGGGCAACGACACGCTGGTGGGCGGCACGGGCATCGACACGCTCGATTACGGCACTTCCGGCGGCGGCGTGACTGTGAGTCTTGCCACGAACACCGCCTCGGGCAGCGATGCAACGGGCGACAGCATCAGCGGCTTCGAGAATGTCGCGGGCAGTGCAAACGCCGATACGCTGACGGGCGACGCGAATGCCAACACGCTCGACGGGCGGGCCGGCAACGACACGCTGGTCGGCGGGCTTGGCGACGACACGCTCGCCGGCGGGGCGGGCAACGACCTCGTCCAGGGCGGCGACGGTTCCGACCTCGCCTATTTCGGCGTCGGCATGGGCAACGACATCGTGCAAGGCGGCTTCGGCGCCAGCTGGATCGACACGATCTCGATCCAGGGCGATCTCGGCGGGCCGGGTGCCGGCGGCTGGACCCTCGCCTTGAGCGACGGCACCGTTGTGACCGATGCTTCGGCGCACGGCACGATCGCGCTCGGCCAAGACGTGTCGGGCACGGTCGTAATGTCCGACGGCAGCGAACTTACCTTCGAGGGCGTCGAACGCTTCCAGTGGTAGCCGTACCTCGGCTCTATTGCAGGGCCGAGTAGGCTGTCGGCGACAGAATCGAATTTTCGACGCGCGCCACGATCGGTCCGTCTTTTTCCGATTCCGTGCGCGCGGCAATCCACGCCGGGTCTGCCGCAAACGCGTTCCAGACGCGCTCGCGTTCGGCCAAGCTCTCCCAAGCCAGCAGATAGGTGAGCTTGGCGTTGCAGTTGTCGCCGATGTAGTCGGTGAAGAAGCCGGTCTGGCGGATGCCGTGCTTTTCCCACAGCTTGAGCGTTACGTTGGCAAAGCGCGCATGGAGGGCCGGAAGGCGCCCGGGCACGCAATGGTAGATGCGCAATTCGTAGATCATGTCGGCTCTCCTCCTTTGCCCGCGTTGCTGCCGGGCTTCATAGGCGCCAAGTCAAGCCGACGGCAGCGCCAAAAGCGAGCCAATTCCGTTTGCGCGAAATTGGCTCTATGGTTCGCACGATGGATGCCGAGACCGATGCAACCGGCCAGATGCCGCTGTACCAGCGCCTGCTCGCGTCGCTGCGCGAAAAGATCCGCCGCGCCGAGTGGCCGGTGGGTGCGAACCTGCCGACCGAAGCCGAACTCTCCGAACAATACGGCGTGAGCCGCATCACGGTACGCCATGCGCTGCAGCTCCTTGAGCAGGACGGGCTGATCCGCAAAGCGCGCGCAAGGCGCACCGAAGTGGTTTCCGCCGGGCCCGCCCTGCGCCTCGGCTTTGCGGTCGAATCGCTGGGCGACATCGTGGCGATGGTGGCCAATGCCGTGCTGGCGATCGAAAGCTACGCGCGCGAACGCCAGCCCGATGCGGCCGCGATCCTCGGCGAAACGCCGCAGACGCGGCTCTATTGCCTGCGCAGCGTACTCAAACGCCAGGGACGCGCCTATGCGCGCTCGACGATCTATTTTCCGCCCGCGATCGGCAAGCGCCTGCGCAAGGCCGATTTCGACGACCCGGTCGTCTTTCGCGTGCTGCAGCGCCGCTTGGCGATCGAGATCGGCGACGTCACGCATTCGATCTGGGCGGACGGTGCGAACGAGTCCGACGTGCTGCGCCTGGGCTGCAGCCTCGGCACGCCGCTGCTGGCGACATTGCTGCGCTATTGCGACACAAGCGGCAGGCCGCTCGAGGCTGCCTATACGCGCGCCCTTGCGAGCGACGCGCGCGTTGCCTATCGCTTCGGCCAGAACCAGCATCCGCAATCCGGGTCTTGACAAAAACCGGTCGGTCGAGTTGTCATAACAATGGGAGACCCGATCGGTTCGCCGACGGGACACACGAGCGCTTCGGAGAAAGCGCATGAAATGCGATCTAAGCGGACGCACGGCCCTCGTGACCGGTGCGGCGCAAGGTATCGGTCGGGCCATTGCGCACGCTTTTGCGGCCAATGGGGCGCGGGTCGTGTTCAGCGACCGCGACGAAGCGGGCGCGCGCCAGGCGGCCGCAGACGCACAAGCCCACACCGCCGGCCATCTCGTCTACGCGCTCGACGTATCCGACCGTGCCGCGATCGCGCGCGTGGCAGCTGAAGCGTTGAAGGCCACGGGCGGCATCGACATTCTCGTCAACAATGCTGGCATTGGCGTGAAAGCCGCCGACCGCAAGACGGTCGAGAATTTCCCCATCGCGGCTTGGGACGAGATGCTGGCGATCGATCTTACCGGCGTGTTCCTGATGTCGCAGGCGATCGTGCCGTCGATGCGCGCGGCCAAGTTCGGCCGCATCGTCAACATTGCCTCGGTGCTGGGCCTCGTGCCGATGCGCCTGCAGAGCTCCTACGTTGCCGCCAAAGCGGGCGTGGTCAATCTCACGCGCTCGATGGCGCTCGAGCTTGCGGGCGACGGCATTCTCGTCAATGCGATCGCACCCGGTTCGACCGCGACGACGGGCTGGCGCAACTGGATCCACAATGCCACCAGTGCCGAGCTCGATCTGCATGCGCGTCTGCTCTCGCACATTCCGCTCGGCCGCCCCGCCGAGCCCGAGGAGATCGCGCGCGGTGCCCTCTTCCTCGGCGCACCCGACAACACTTACGTGACCGGCCATGTTCTGGCGATCGACGGCGGTTGGACCGCCGGCTTTGCAAGGGATTTTTGAGCCATGCCGCAAGCCCTGCCAGCGACCCCGCGCCCCGAACTCGCCGCCAAAGCGTCGAACCGCCTGCCGCTGCCCGAAGGGCTCGACGCCAATGCGATGATCGAGCTCTACCGGCAGATGGTGCTGCTGCGCAAATTCGAGTTGGCGGCCCAGGTCGCGTGCCGCGCGGGCGAAACGCCGGGTTTCCTGCATCTCTATATCGGCGAGGAAGCGACGGCCGTCGGTATTTGCGCGCATCTCGAGCCGACCGACTGGATCACGTCTACGCATCGCGGCCATGGCCATGCGCTCGCCAAAGGCATGGATCCGAAAATCCTGATGGCCGAACTCTACGGCAAGCGCGACGGCTGCTGCGGCGGGCGCGGCGGCACCATGCATCTCTACGACCCGTCGGTCGGGCTTTTCGGCACCAACGGCTTGGTCGGCGGCGGCCTGCCCTCGGCGGTCGGGGCTGCCTTCAGTGCGCGCCATCGCCGCACGCGGGGCGTTGCGGTCGCCTTTTTCGGCGACGGTGCGACGAGCCATGCGGCCTTCCACGAAGCGATCAATCTTGCCGGTGCGTTCGACGCGCCGGCGGTGTTCGTGTGCGAGAACAATCTCTATGCGACCGCGACGGCACTCAGCGCCGTCACCAAAAATCCTGAGATCGCCACACGCGCGGCCGCCTACGGCATTCCCGGCATTGCAGTCGACGGCAACGACGTGGTTGCCGTGTGGCAGGCCGCCAACCAAGCGATCGAACGCGCGCGCGCCGGCGGCGGGCCGACGCTGATCGAGGCCAAGACCTATCGCACCGTCGGCCACCACGAGGGCGATCCCTTGACCGGCACGTATCGAACGCAGCGCGAGGTCGATGAATGGACCGAACGGTGCCCGGTCAAAAACTTCCGCCGCCGCATCGTCGAGGACTACGCGATCGTCACCGGCCGCACGCTCGACCAGATCGACGAGAAGATCGACCGCGACGTCGAAGCCGCGATCGAATTTGCGCGCCGCTCGGCCGAACCCGATCCCGCGACCGTGTTTCTCCACGCCTTTGCGGATCCGATCAATCCGGCGGTGGCAAGTGTCGCGCGCGCACCCGGCGAGACGGTCGAGACCGGCTGGCTCGATGCGGTGCGTGACGGCATTGCCGAAGAGATGCGCCGCAACCGCAACATCGTCTATTTCGGCGAAGGGACCGGCGAGCGCGGCGGCACTTTCGCGCACACCAAGAATCTGTGGCAGGAATTCGGTGCCGGCCGCATGGTCGATACGCCGATCTCCGAGCTTGGCTTCACCGGTGCGGCGTTGGGCGCTTCGGCCACCGGTGTTCGCACCATCGCCGATTTGATGTTCGCGGATTTTCTGTTCGAAGCGGCGGGCCAGATCGCGCTTCAGGCCGCCAAATTGCGCTACATGTCGAACGGCATGGTCCACGCACCGATGGTCGTGCGCGTGGGCTCGGGTGCGGTGCGCTCGGCGGGCCCGCACCATAGCGGCACCTACCATCCGGCCTGGGCGCATATACCGGGCCTGATCGTGTGCCTGCCTTCCACGCCCGCCGATGCCAAAGGCCTGATGAAAACAGCCCTCAATGCCGGCGACCCGGTGCTGATGCTCGAAACCAAAGCGCTGTTCGCGAGCAAAGGCCCGGTGCCGAAGGGCGAGCATTACGTGCCGTTCGGCCTCGCGCGTATTGCGCGCGAAGGCAGCGACATCACGGTTGCGAGTGCAGGCCAGCTCGTGCATCGCGCCCTCGAAGCCGCCGAGATTCTGGCGGCCGAAGGGATCTCAGTCGAGATCGTCGACCTGCGCACGATCCAGCCGCTCGACGTCGATACGGTCGCCGCCAGCGTGCGCAAGACGCATCGGCTGCTGGTCGTGGACGAAGCCTATGCGATGTTCGGCGTCGGTGCCGAGCTTGCGCAGTCGATCAACGAGCTTGCCTTCGACTCGCTCGACGGGCCCGTCGCGCGTTTGCATACCGAGCCTGTGCCGCACCCGTTTGCGCCCGCCCTCGAGCGCGCGATGCTGGTCGGCACCGAGGCGATCGTTGCCGCCATCCGTCGCACGATCGCGGGCCACGCCGATCCCATTCGCCGCCACGGCCGCGGCGGCGTCGGCCTCGCCGCACCAATCGAGCGGCCGGTCGCGGCCGCGAAGCCGACTGCACCTGCCGTCGCACCGGAAACGAAAATCGACGGCACGCCGGTCAAGATGCCGTTCGGCGATCTCACCGTCAGCGAAGGGCGCTTGGTGCGCTGGCTGATCCAGCCGGGCGAAAAAGTCGCCGCCAATGCCGTGATCGCAGAAGTCGAGACCGACAAAGCCGTCGTCGAAATCGAAGCGCCCACCGCCGGCACGATGGGGCCGCATCTCGCGCATGCGGGCGACGTCGTCAAAATGGGCCAAACCATCGCGGCGATCGGATAGAGGCAATCATGCTCGTTGTGCTCAGCCAATTCACGCATCCCGACGACCGGCTCGAACAGAAGCTGGCGCAAGGGCGCTGCGAACTCTACGTGCAGCCGGTCGCCGCAGCCGCGAAATCGCCGATCCCTGCGGCGATCCGCAAACGCGCCGATGCCGTGATCCACTATCCGGCCGGCACCGGCATCGAAGGGCGCCCGGCCGATTGGCCCAAGGTGCGCGCCGTGCTGCGCTCGGGCGTCGGGTTCGATTGCATCGACATTGCCGCTTGGGGCAAGCGCGGCGTTGCCGTCTACAACGTGCCGGACTACGGCACTTCGGAAGTCGCCGACCACGCGATCGCCTTGATGCTAGCCCTCACGCGCGGCACGGCGAGCTACCACGAGCTCTTGCGCACCGATGCAAGCGCCAACTGGCACCACGCCAAGGCGCCCGTGGTGCGCCGTCTGCGCGGTGCTACGTTCGGAGTGATTGGGCTTGGGCGCATCGGGCTTGCAGCCGCCTTGCGCGCGCGCAGCTTCGGCATGGACATCGCGTTCTACGATCCGTTTGCTTCCGCCGGCATCGAGATCTCCGTGGGTGCGCGCCGCGCCAAAACGCTCGGCGATCTGATGGCGACAAGCGACGTCGTCAGCGTGCACGCACCGGCCTCGCCCGAGACGGTCGGGCTCATCGGCAAAGCTGCCCTCGCGCGTGCCAAGAAGGGCCTCGTGATCGTCAACACCGCGCGCGGCGCCATCGTCGATCTCGATGCGCTCTACGATGCGCTGCGCAGCGGCCGCGTTGCCGCTGCCGGGCTCGACGTTCTGCCCGTCGAACCTGCCGACCCGTCGAACCGTCTGGTTCGCGCATGGATCAAGCGCGAAGCCTGGCTCGACGGCCGCCTTACGCTCAGTCCGCATGCCGCTTTCTACAGCCCTGCCTCGCTCGTCGATATGCGTTCGTTTTCGCTCGAGACGGTTCTTGCCCATCTCGAGACGGGTGCGAGCGCCAATTGCGTCAACGCCCAGCATCTGAAGACGCCGAAAATCCAAAAAACGGCTGCCAAAGCCGGAACCCGCAGAGGAGAAACGCCATGAAAACGACAACGCTTGCGCTCGCAGCACTCTTTGCCGTCGGCCTCGCCGGTAACGCCGACGCCCAGCAGAAAACCACGCTTCGCTTTGCCATCGGCGCCCCCGACAGCCAGGGCGGCGAAATCCTCGGCATGAAGGCGCTCAAGGAATACGTGGAGTTCAAGAGCAAGGGGCAGCTCGAAATCCGCCTGTTCTTCAACACGCTCGGCGGCAGCCTGCAGGTGACCGAGCAGGTCAAGAACGGCACGCTCGAAATGGCGCTGACCGACGACTCGGTGCTCGGCTCGTTCCACAAGCCGATGCAAGTCTTCCAGATCCCGTATCTGTTCCCCTCGTCGCCGGTCGCGTGGGAGTTCATGCAAGGCCCGTTCATGCGCGAAATGACCGAAGACATGCGCAAGGCGACAGGCATTCGCACGCTCACGCTTTCGGAGAACGGCTTCCGCAACCTCACCAACAACGTGCGCGAAATCAGGAATCCGGACGATCTCAAGGGCCTCAAGATGCGCACGATGCAGAGCCAGGTCTACGTGAACTTCATGCGCGCCTTCGGCGCTTCGGCGACGCCCATCTCGTTCCCCGAACTGATTCCGGCGCTGAAGCAGAACGTCGTCGACGGACAGGAGAACGCCGCCTCGACCGTGTGGGACGGCAAGCTCTACGAAGTGCAGAAGTTCATGAGCGTCAACGAGCACATCTTCGGCATGCATCTGGTCGTCATCAACGACCGGGTCTTCAACAGCCTGTCCGAAGACAACAAGCAGATCCTGCTCGACGGGGCGCGCATGCACACGGAAGTCGCCAACTCGCGCAAGGCGATGGACAATCTGCAGGGCATCGAAAAGATTCGCCAGGCGGGCGTGCGCGTCTATGTCAACTCGCCGTCGGAAAAAGAAGCCTTCCGCAAGACGAGCCAGCCCGCGGTCATCGAGTTCATCGCGTCGCAGACCAACAAAGAACTGATCGACCGCCTGCTCGTCGCGGTCGAGGAGACCAAGAAGCGCGTCTACAATTTCTGAACCGCACGCTGCGTCGGCCGGGCCCGCGCAGGGCTCGGCCGCGAGGCGAAAGGCAAACCGCATGGATAGGCTGCGCAACGCGGTCGGGAAAATCGCCGCACTTTGCGACCACGCCACGGGCTGGCTGCTGCTGGCGCTCGTGGCCGTCAACGGTGCGAGCGTTTTCATGCGCTACGTCATGAACGATTCGATTTCGTGGAGCGAGGAATCGATCCGGTATCTCGCGATCTGGATCACGTTTCTGGGCTCGGCCGCCGCAAGCTGGCACGACGAACATCTCGACATGAACCTGTTCGCCGAATTCGGCGGCCAAGCGTTCCAGTCGACGCATCGCTTTTTTCTGCATCTGCTCAACGTCGCTTTCGCCGTCATCCTCGCGTGGCAGGGCTGGATCTACTGCACGCTCAACGGCTCGCAGACCGCCCCGACCAGCGGCTTGCCGATGATCTATGTCTACGGCGCCATTGCAATCGGCGGCATATTGCTGACGGTCGTGCATCTCACGAAAGCCGCCGACTGCCTGCTGTCGAGGCGCCGCGCATGACGCCCATTCTGGTGACGCTGACCGTTCTCCTTTTTGCGGGCATGCCGGTTGCGTTCGCTTTCGGGCTCGCATCGGTCGTTGCCCTTCTCCTCGACAGTTCGTCGCTTCTGAACATTGCCTCGCGAATGTTCGCGGGCCTCGACAGTTTCGTGCTGCTGGCAGCGCCCTTCTACATTCTGGCCGGCGAGATCATGAATCGCGGCGGCATTTCCGCACGCCTCATCGATTTGTCGCGCGCCCTTGTCGGGCGGGTGCGCGGCGGCACGGCCTATGCCGCGATCTTCGCGGCGGTACTGTTTTCGGGTATTTCGGGCACCGCCGTCGCCGACATCGCGGCCCTGGGCCAGATATTCATCAACTCGATGCCGCGCGAGGGCTACAGCAAGGCGTTCGCCGCCGCCGTCGTGACGGCCGCCTCGGTGATCGGGCCAATCATTCCGCCGTCCGTCATCATGGTGCTGTACGCGGCTGTGGCGGACATCTCGGTGCTCAATCTGTTTCTGGCGGGTATTGTGCCGGGGTTGCTGCTCGGCGTTGCGTGCGGCCTCGTGGTGTTCGTGCGCGGGCTCAAAGGCGGCCTGCCGATCTCGAATGTCGAGATCAAGCGGTCGGACTTGCCGCGCTTGGCGCGGGACGGCTCGCTCGTGATGAGCCTGCCCGCCTTTATCGTCGTCGGCACTTTGTCCGGCGCCTTCACGCCGACCGAAGCGGGCGGCATTGCCGTCCTCTACGCGATGTTCCTCGGCGTGTTCGTGTTCCGCAGCCTCGATTTCGCCTCGACCATGGAGGCAATGCGCAATGCGTCCCGCCTCACCGCCTCGCTGTTCCTGCTGATCGCGACCGTCGAAATCGTCAACTACGTAATGATCATGGCCGGGATCGGCGAATGGACGGCGGGGCTCGCCAAAGCATTCGCAGGCCAGCCGCAGCTTTTCCTGATCGCCTGCGTCGTTTCGTTCCTGCTGATCGGGCTCGCCCTCGATGCAGGGCCGGCGTTGCTGCTGCTGGCGCCCTTCCTGCTGCCCGTGTCGCGCGAGATGGGCATCGACGACATCCATTTCTCGATCGTCATGATCGTCAGTTGCACGCTCGGCCTCATTTCGCCGCCGGTCGGCATCTGCCTGTTCGTTGCCTGCAAGATCGGCAACATCACACTGCGCCAGCTGTGGCACGAGTTGCGCTGGTTCTTCTATGCGCAGATCGGCCTCATCATGGTGCTTGTGTTCTTTCCGATCCTGTCGACGGGGGTGCCGCGATGGCTGCGGGGATGAAGCTCGAAACGCAAGCCACGCGGCGCGCCTGCCGCATCGTGCGTATCACGAGCTACGTCGTGGGCATGCGCTGGCGCAATTGCGTGTTCGCCCATGTCGAGACCGACGACGGAATTTGCGGTATTGGCGAAGGCTCGCTCGAATACCAGCCGCAGGCGGTTGCGGCCGCGATCGACCAGCTTGCGCATCGCTACATGATCGGCGCGTCGGCCTTTTCGATCGAGCGCCTTTGCACCGACATACGGCGCAACGAGTTCATGCAAGGCCCCATCCTCAACAGCGCCATTGCCGCCATCGAGACGGCGATGTGGGACATCGTCGGCAAAGCTCTCGACCGGCCGATCTACGATCTGCTCGGCGGGCGCATGTACGAACGCCTGCCGGCCTACGCCAACGCCTGGTACGGCCAGGCAACCACGCCGGCCGAGATGGAAAAAGCGGCCGCCGCCGTCGCAGCCAAGGGCTATCGCGGCCTCAAATTCGACCCGTTCGGCGATAGCGGACGCGATCCCGCAGCTGTCGACATCCGCAAAGCGCTCGATCTCGTCGCCGCCGTGCGCCAGGGCGTGGGCCCGGATGTCGATATGCTGATCGACGCGCACGGACGTTTCAGCGTCGGTGCGGCGATCGATGTGTGCCGCAAACTCGAACCATTCGGACTCTATTGGATGGAAGAGCCGGTCGATGCCGACAATCACGGCGCCTTGGCCGCCGTCGGCCGAGCCATCCCGCAGCGCCTGGCAACCGGCGAGCGCTGCACCAGCCGCTATCTGCTGCAGTCACTGCTGAGCACAAACGAGATCGACGTGCTGCAGCCCGATCTCATCCATGTCGGCGGCATTCTCGAAGGCAAGAAAATCGCCGCGATCGCGGATGCGGCCTATATCCCGGTCTCGTTCCACAATCCGTTCGGGCCGGTCGCGACGGCTGCTGCGATCCAGCTCGATGCGTGCACGTCGAACTTCGTGATGCAGGAGAGTTTCTGCGAATACGACGTGCCGATGCGCTTCGACCTGCTCGACCATGCGCCCCGGCCCGTCGGCGGGCACTACGACATCCCGGAACGGCCGGGCCTCGGTGTCGGCGAGTTCCGGCCGGACGTGGCGTTAGCGCATCCGTTCGACCGCGACGCGTTCCTGCCGCTGTTCCGCAGCGGCTGGGCAACGCGGTTCTGAGGCGGCGATGCGCCGGCCTCTGCGCATCGTTGCAAGCGGCGACTATCTGCACACGATCGGCCGCGATGCGCCGGCCGATCTTGGCTTCGGCGTGTTCGATCCTGCCCGCTTCGATCTTGCTCTGCTGCCGGCAGCCCCGCAGACCGAAGCCGTGCCGGCATCAGCACTTGCAAATGCCGACGTGCTGCTGATGCTGGGCCAGTATCTGCCCGAAGCATCGATCGCGACCGCAGCCGCGACATTGACGGTGGTCGCACGCGCCGGCGTTGGTATCGACAAGATCGACGTCGACGCCCTCACGCGCCACGGCATCCTGCTGTTCAACGTGCCCGATGCACTCACACAAGGCACGGCCGCCGGCGCGTTGGCGCTGATGCTGGCCGCGTCGCGCCACATCGTCGCCATGGACCGGTTGACGCGCGAGGGCCGCTGGGACGACCGCCAGTACCATCGCGGCCGCGAGATCTACGGCAAGACGCTCGGCGTGATCGGGCCGGGCCGCATCGGGGCCGAACTCGTGCGGCTCGTGGCCCCGTTCGGCATGCGCTGCCTCGCCTATTCGCCGCGCCTGACGCAGGAACGCGCGCAGCGCATGGGGGCCGAGGCGGTACTGCTCGACCGCCTGCTGCAGGAAAGCCATTTCGTGGTCATCTGCGCGCCGTTGACGGACGAAACACGCGGCATGGTCGGTGCGCGCGAACTCGGCTTGATGCGGCGCGACGGCGTGCTGGTCAATGTCGGGCGCGGCCCGATCATCGATCAAACGGCGCTTGCGCACGCGCTTGCCGAGCGCCGCATTGCCGCAGCGGCCCTCGACGTGTTCGATCCACAACCCTTTGCCGCCGACGATCTGCTCGCCCGCCTCGACAATGTGGTGCTCTCGCCGCATGCGATTTGCGATACCTACGAGTTGCGCACCGACGTTCTTGCCGCGATCGCGCGAGAGCTTTCCGCCTTCGCCGAAGGCGCGCTGCCGTCTAATTGCGTGAACCCCGCCGTCGTCGAGTCAGCACGATTCCAAGCCAAACGCACCCGTCTGATTCAGGCCATGCAACGATCGTAGCTAGACGCAGTTCGTGCCGCCTCAATCCGGCGAGCGCAGCCGATAGCCGATGCCGGTTTCAGTCAGAATATACTGGGCGCGGTCGGGGTCCGGTTCGATCTTCTGGCGCAGCTGGCGCACATAGACGCGCAGATACTGCGCGTCAGTGAACTCGTCCCACAGTTCGCCGAGCAGAAATCGATGCGTGAGAACCTTGCCCGCATGCTGCACCAGCACGCGCAGCAGATCGTATTCCTTGGGCGACAGCTTGACCTCGTTCTCACCGACTTTAACGATCCGGCGCACGAGATCGACCGACAATTCGCCCACCTTAAAGATCGGTCGCTCGCCGCTGCTTTGCAGTTGGTGGCGCAAGGCGGCGCGCAGGCGCGCGAGCAGCTCGCCCATGCCGAACGGTTTCGTCACGTAATCGTCCGCGCCGAGATCGAGGGCGCGTACCTTGCCCTCTTCGTCGCCCCGGCTCGACAGCACGACAACGGCGACCCGCTCGTCGCGCGCGCGGATCGCCTGCAGCAGATCGTGCCCCGGAATGTCGGGCAAGCCCAGATCCAGAATCACCAGATCTGGTCCGGCGCTCAAGAGTTCGAGTGCCGTCTTGCCGTTCGGCGCTTCGAGGATCTGGTAGCCTTCCGCACTCAAACCCATCCGCAGCAATTTTCGGATCGGCGGTTCGTCGTCGATCACCAGTATCTTGAGACCGCCCGGATTCATGCCGTTGCATCCTGTCTTTGGCCGTCAGTGCGCAACGGCATGCGCAGCGTGAACACGGCCCCGGACCGATCCGACCGGTTCGACGCCGCGATCGTGCCGCGCATGGCTTCGACGAAACCGCGTGCGATGGCGAGACCCAGTCCCGTCCCCGCCCGCACGCGGTCGCCCTTCTGGACCCTGAAAAACTTGTCGAAGATATGCTCGATATCGCCCCCCGGAATGCCTTCGCCCTCGTCGGCAAGCTGCAGGCATACCGAGCCCCCCTCGCGCCAGCCGCGGATAGAAATCGTGGTGTTTGCGGGCGCGTATTTGGCGGCATTGTCGAGCAGATTGAAAATGACTTGCTCGAACAGCACCGCGTCGAGATCGACCATCGGAAGTTCGTTGTCGAGCATGACGGCAATGCGATGATGGGTGAGAATCTTGCCCGCTCGACGAACCGCGCTGCGCACGACCTCGCTTACATCGTGCGGCGCCAGATTGGGCATGACGGCACCGGATTCGAGCTTGGTCATGTCGAGAAGATTGGCGATGAAGCGGTTCAGCCGCTCGGACTCGTCGATCACTGTCGCAAGCAGTTCCACTTTTTCGGCCTCGCTCAGCTTCGAGGACATGTCGCGCAGCGTGCTTGCCGCCCCAAGAACGGCCGCGAGCGGCGTTTTGAGGTCGTGGGAAATCGAGGTCAGCAATGCCGCCCGCAATTTGTCGGCCGCAAGCGTGCGCTGCACCTGATCCATGTCTTCGACAAGATGCACGCGCTCGATTGCGATCGCCCCCTGGTCCATCAGCGCGTCGAGCAACCGGCGCTGGTCCGGGGTCAAAATCGGCCCCGGCTTGTCGCTGTCGATGCCGACCACGCCGATGGCGCTGCGCCCCGTGCGCATCGGCAGGAACAGCCGCTTGGTTCCCGGCAGCGTGTCCGACGCGCGGCCCGCCGGCCGGTTGTTCTCCCATGCCCATTTTGCGGCGGCGAGGTCGCCGTCTTCGAAATGGTCTTCGGGCGGATAGCCCATGCGCACGGCCAAGGCGCCGTTTTTCGGCAGCAGCACCACGACCCGCACCTTCAGCATCATCGCCGTCTGGTAGACAGTTGCCCACAGCACGTCGTCGAGCGTGCCAACGCCCGCAAGCTTGCGGCTGAACGCGTAGAGCGCTTCGGCAGTGCGCGCCCGGTCGCGCGCCGCCACGGCTTGCGTGCGCACGCGCGCTGCGAGGTTCGAAACAGCAACGGAGATGACGACAAAAAAGAAGAAGGCCGCAATGTTCGTCGGGTCGGAGATCGTGAAGGTATAAAGCGGCGGCAGAAAAAAGAAATTGTAGCAAAGCGACGCAAGGAGGCTCGCGAAGATCGACGGCGGCAAACCGTAGCGCACCGCAACACCTACAATCGCGGTCAAAAAAACTAGGTCGATATTTTCGATTCCGAGAATTGGATGGATCGCCATGCCGAGGCCAAGGGCGGCCATCACGACCGCCGCCGCGACGAAAAACGGTTTGGGATCGAATGCTTCGCCAGACGGTGCCGTGCGCACGGTCTTTTTAGGAATCCGCTCGCCCGGCACATCGTCGCCGGCAATCACGTTGACGCTGATGTTTCCCGACAGGCGTACGAGGTCGTGCACGATCGACCCGTGCAGCATCTCGAACCAGCGCGGCCGGGTCGACTTGCCGATGACGATCTGCGTCACGTTGTTTGCCCGCGCATAGCGCACAATCTCGGTCGCGAGGCCACCTTCTCCGCCCGGAATCGTCACCGCCTCACCGCCAAGCGCTTGACAGAGCCGCAGCGTGTCGGCGACCCGGTCCCGCTCCTCCTCGCTCAAGCGCAGACTCCGTCGGCCCTCGATGCTGAGCCCGATCCAGGGACCATGCAGACGGTCCGCCAACCGCTTGGCGTAGCGCACGAGCCCGGCCGAGCGCGGATCCTCGCTGATGCAGACGAGCACGCGCTCGCCCGCCGCCCACGGCCCCGCGATCGCCTGGGCCTGCATCTGTGCGACAAGCTGCTTGTCGACACGTTCGGCCGTTCGCCGCAAGGCGATCTCCCGCAAGGCCGTGAGATTGCTCGGCGAGAAATAATGCACGAGCGCGCGCTCGGCTTGAGCCGTGACGTAGATCTTGCCGTCTTTCAGGCGGCGGATGAGGTCGTCCGGCGTGAGATCGACGAGTTCGATCGCGTCGGCGCGGTCGAACACGGAATCGGGCAGCGTTTCGCGCACGCGTACATGCGTGATCTGCGCGATCACGTCGTTCAGGCTTTCGATGTGCTGAATATTGACGGTGGTATAGACGTCGATTCCGCGGCTCAGCAGTTCCTCGACATCCATGTGCCGTTTGGGATGCCGACTGCCCGGCACGTTCGTGTGCGCGAGCTCATCGACCAGCACGATGCGCGGGCGACGGGCGAGGATCGCGTCGAGATCCATTTCCTCGAGCGATTGGCCTTTGTAGTCGATACGGCGCCGCGGCACGATCTCGAGCCCGTCGAGCAGCGCATGCGTCTCGGCGCGTCCGTGGGTTTCGACAATTCCAACGACCACGTTTTCGCCGTCGCGCAGACGCGCGCGCGCCTGCTGCAGCATCTCGTAGGTCTTGCCCACGCCGGGTGCGGCACCCACGAAGATCTTGAGTTTGCCCGCCGCACTCGTCTCGCGCCGGGCCGCGGCCAGCAAAGCATCAGGCGAGGGCCGATAGTCGCCGTTTCGGTGGTCGTTCGCCATCTGCCGTCAACGTCCTCGAATGGCCCCCCAAGCGCTGTCAGGTCACTTTGCCGAAGCCCGGTCCAGCGCCAGATTCAGCACAAGCACGTTGACGCGCGGCTCCCCGAGCAAGCCGAGGAGCCGACCTTCAGTATTCTCGGCCACGATTTGCCGAACGCGAGTCTCGGGCAAATTGCGCGCCTTGGCAACCCGTGCGGCCTGGAAGAAAGCGGCCTCCGGGGTGATGTGCGGATCAAGGCCGCTCCCCGACGTCGTGACGAGATCGATCGGCGGCACGGCGGCCGGATTTTCGCCCTTGAGCTTCTCGACGTCTTCCTTGACGCGGTCGATCAGCGCCTGATTGGTCGGCCCGAGATTGGAGCCGGCCGATGCGGCGGCGTTGTAGGGGGCGGACACGCTCTTCGTCGGGTCGGCCGGATCGGCCGTCATCGTCGCCGAAGGACGCCCGTGGAAATAGCCGTCCCCGACGAATTCCTGCCCGATCAGCAGCGAGCCCACGATTTTGCCGTCGCGCTCGACAAGGCTGCCTTGCGCTTGGTGCGGGAAAGCGGCGGTCGCGAGGCCCGTCATGGCCAGCGGATAGACAAGGCCGGTCAGAAAAATGAGAGCCATCGCAAGCACGAGAGCAGGACGAAGTTCTTTGAGCATGGTGGGTCTCCTCAAGCCAGGTGCAGAGCTGCGACGAGCACGTCGATCGCCTTGATACCGGCAAACGGGATCAGGATGCCGCCAAGGCCATAGATCAGCAGATTGCGCTGCAGAAGCGGTCCGGCGCCGATCGGCCGGTAGCGCACGCCCTTCAGCGCCAGCGGGATAAGCGCCACGATGATCAGCGCATTGAAGATAATCGCCGACAGAATGGCGCTCTGGGGGCTCGCAAGGTTCATCACGTTGAGCGCGCCGAGCTGCGGATAGAATGCGAGGAACATCGCCGGGATGATCGCGAAATACTTCGCGACGTCGTTGGCGATCGAGAACGTCGTCAACGCCCCGCGCGTCATCAAGAGCTGCTTGCCGATCTCGACGATCTCGATGAGCTTTGTCGGATTCGAATCGAGATCGACCATGTTGCCCGCTTCGCGCGCGGCTTGGGTGCCGGTGTTCATCGCAACGCCGACATCGGCCTGGGCAAGGGCGGGTGCGTCGTTGGTGCCGTCGCCGCACATCGCGACGAGCTTGCCCTTGGCCTGTTCGTCGCGGATGAGGCGCAGCTTGTCCTCGGGCGTCGCCTGGGCGAGGAAATCGTCCACGCCCGCTTCCGCGGCGATCGCGGCGGCCGTCATCGGATTGTCGCCCGTGATCATGACCGTGCGAATGCCCATGCGGCGCAGTTCGGCAAAGCGGTCGCGGATGCCGCCTTTGACGATGTCCTTGAGATAGATAACGCCGAGGATTCGGCCGTCTTTGGCGACCGCCAAAGGCGTCCCGCCGGACTTGGCCACGGCATCGGCGATCGCCGCCAGTTCCTGCACGATGTCGTGCGGTGCCGGGGCTTTGGCGTCGCGCGCGGCCGCAAGTGCGAGATAGGCCAGCAGCGCATCGACGGCACCCTTGCGGATCCAAGAGCCGCCCGCTTCGATGCCGCTCATGCGCGTCTGGGCCGTGAACGGCACGAATTGCGCGCCGATTTCGGCAAGATCGCGACCGCGAATGCCGTATTTTTCCTTCGCAAGCACGACGATCGACCGCCCCTCGGGCGTTTCGTCCGCCAGCGAGGCAAGTTGGGCGGCATCCGCGAGTTCGTCCGCCGTCACGCCACGCACCGGCTTGAACTCCGCCGCTTGGCGGTTGCCGAGCGTGATCGTGCCGGTTTTGTCGAGCAGCAGCGTATCAACGTCGCCCGCCGCTTCCACGGCCCGCCCCGAGACGGCCAGCACGTTGAATCGAACGAGCCGGTCCATGCCGGCGATCCCGATCGCCGACAGGAGCGCGCCGATCGTCGTCGGGATCAGCGTCACGAAAAGGGCCGCAAGCACGATCACCGAAACCGTGCCGCCCGCGTAGGCGACGTAAGCCGGTATCGTCGCCGTGGCGATCACGAAGATGATCGTGAGGCCGACGAGAAGGATCGTCAGCGCGATCTCGTTCGGCGTTTTCTGGCGCTCGGCCCCTTCAACGAGCTTGATCATACGGTCGATGAAGGTGCTGCCAGGTTCCGCCGTGATGCGCACGCGCAGCCAGTCCGAAACAACCTGCGTGCCACCGGTGACGGCCGAGCGGTCGCCGCCGGACTCGCGGATCACGGGTGCGGACTCGCCCGTGATGGCCGCTTCGTTGACCGAGGCAACGCCCTCGATCACCTCGCCGTCGGACGGCACCAGATCACCCGTTTCGACGAGCACGATGTCGCCGACTTCGAGCTCGCTTGCGGGTACCTTCTCGTAGGTACCGCTCGGCGGATGGACGATGCGCTTTGCCCATGTCTCGCTGCGCAGCTTGCGCAACGTGTCCGCCTGCGCCTTGCCGCGCCCTTCGGCGACCGCCTCGGCGAAATTCGCGAACAAGACGGTGAACCAGAGCCACACGACGATCTGGACCGCAAAACCGATCTCGGGCCCGCCGGTCGCGATGTCCTTGGCGAGGATCGCAGTCGCAAGTACCGATACGACCGCAAGCACGAAGATGATGGGGTTCTTGATCAGTAGCCGCGGATCGAGCTTTGCAAAAGCAGATCCGGCTGCCGGAAGCAGGATCTTCGGATCGATCAAAGCCGAACGTGTGCGGTCGTTGCGAACAGCAATGTTTTCCATAGCCATAACTCCGAAACGGAACCGTTCAGAAAAGCGTGCCTTCGACCATCATCAAATGTTCGACGATGGGCCCGAGGGCCAGGGCCGGAAAGAACGTCAAGCCGCCGACGATGAGGATCACGCCGACGACGAGCCCGACAAACAGGAAGCCCGTCGTCGGCAACGTCCCCGCCGACACCGGCAAAGACCGCTTGGCCGCCAGCGATCCTGCAATCGCCATGGCCGGCACGATTACCCAGAAACGCCCAATGAACATCGAGACGGCACCGGTCAGATTGTAAAAGGGCGTGTTGCCGGTGAGCCCGCCGAAGGCCGAGCCGTTGTTCGCGGTCTGCGACACGTAGGCATATAGAACTTCCGAGAAACCGTGCGGCCCCGCATTCGCTATCGAAGCAAGCGCCGGCGGATAGACGACCGCGACCGCGGTCCAGCCGAGATACAGGAGCGGCAGGATGAGGATGGCCAGCATGGCGAGCTTCACCTCGCGCGCCTCGATCTTTTTGCCGACATATTCCGGCGTACGGCCGACCATGAGACCGGCCACGAAGATCGCCAGGATCACGAACAGCAGCATCCCGTAGAGGCCCGCGCCGACGCCGCCGACGATGATCTCGCCGAGTTGCATGTTGATGAGCGGAACCATGCCGCCGAGGGCCGTAAAGGAATCGTGCATGGCATTGACCGCACCGCACGAGGCGGCTGTGGTGATGACCGCGAACAACGCCGAGGCGGCGATGCCGAAGCGGACTTCTTTGCCCTCCATGTTGCCGCCCGCAAGCCCGAGGGCCGAAAACGCGTCGTTGCCGCTTGCCTCGGCCCAGTAGGTCGTCCACACGCCGGCGACGAACAGAAGAGCCATGGCCGCGAGGATCGTCCAACCCTGGCGCTGGTCGCCGACCATGCGCCCGAACACGTTCGTGAGGGCGGCACCGATCGCGAAGATCGACACCATCTGCAAGAAGTTCGATAGGGCCGTTGGATTTTCGAACGGATGGGCGGCGTTGGCGTTGAAGAAGCCGCCGCCGTTGGTGCCGAGCATTTTGATGGCGATCTGCGAGGCCGCCGGGCCAACCGCGATCGTCTGCGAAGCGCCCTCAAGCGTCGTCGCTTCGACATAGGCGCCGAGCGTCTGCGGAACACCTTGGGCAACGAGAAATACCGTGAATACCACACAAAGCGGCAACAGGACGTAGAGCGTGCAGCGCGTAAGATCGACCCAGAAATTGCCGACGGTCGCGGCCGAACTGCGCGAGAAGCCGCGAATGAGTGCCAGCGCAAGCGCAATGCCAGTCGCGGCCGACAGGAAATTCTGATGCGTCAGTCCCAGCATTTGGGACAGATACGACATCGTGCTTTCGCCGCCGTAATTCTGCCAGTTCGTGTTGGTGAGGAAGCTTATCGCCGTGTTGAGCGACAATTCCTCCGGCATGGCCGCCATGTCGGCCGGATTGAAAGGCAGCACGTCCTGAAGGCGCAGCAGCGCATACAGAAAGACGAAGCCCACAACGTGGAACACCAGCATCGCCAGCGTATAGGCGAGCCAGCTCTGCTCGCGCGCCGGGTCGATGGCGGCCAGGCGGTAGAGAAGCCGCTCGACCGGGCCGAGCACCGGGGCGAGCAGTGTGCGCTCGCCGTTGAACACGCGCGTCATGTAGCCGCCCAGCGGCAGCACGAGTGCCGCCACGACCGCCGCAAAAAGGGCAATCTGCATCCAGCCATTGAGTGTCATCCGACGCTCCTCAGAATTTCTCGGGTCGCAACAGGGCGTAGACCAGATAGACAAGCAGTCCCGCCGTAACGATTGCCGCCAACGCATAATCGAACGTCATGGCATCGCCCCTAGAGCCGGTCGCACAGATAGCAGTAGCCGACCGTGGCGACGAAAAGTCCCAGGCCGATCGCCAGCATGGTGATGTCGAGCATTGCAAGGCCTCCTTCGGATCGCGGCGCCAACGCAGCCGTGGCGCTCTGAAGAAAGCTATCGATGTCGGCATAGTGATTCGAGACGGCCCGCCGAAGGAAGTTATAGGAATTGCATAAAGGCGACTCCTCGGAACCCGGCGCGCAATTCGATTTGGGTTGGAACGTCCTGCACATTGACTGTAACATAAATGTCATATTTCAAATGGGAGGGGGACATGGCGAATTCCAACGACGATCCCGAAACGCACGGCATCGAACGCCCGATGGGCCGCGTATTCGCCGACATTGCGGCCGAACGCCTATCGCGACGCGCCGTGCTTGCGGGGGCTACGGCTGCCGGCGTTGCCGCAGCGATGCCGTCCGAAGCCCAAACGCGGCGAAACGCATTGCGCTTTGCCGATGCGTCGAGCGATCTCGACGCGAACGACCATGTCTCGCCCGGCTACAAGCGCCAAGTGGTGCTGCGATGGGGCGATCCGCTTTTCGCCGACGCGCCCGACTTCGATCCCGGCAGCCAGACCGGCGCCAAACAGGAACGCCAATTCGGCTACAACAACGACTTCATGTGGTTCTTCCCCCTGCCCTACGGTTCGCGCAGTTCGACGCGCGGCCTGCTGCACGCGAACCACGAGTATTGCAACGGCAATCTTATGTTCCCAGGCATCGGCGAACGCGGCAACCAAACCAAGGCACAGTGCGAAGTCGAAATGGCGGCACACGGTCTCAGCACGGTCGAGATTGCGAAGATCGACGGGGCTTGGCGCATTGTCAAAGACAGCCGCTACAATCGCCGCCTCAGCGCGGCAGGTTCCGCGTTCAGGGTTTCAGGACCGGCCGCCGGCCATCCGCGGCTGCGCTCGAACGAGGATCGCACCGGTACGCTCGTCGTGGGCACGCTGAACAACTGCGCGGGCGGCGTCACGCCCTGGGGAACGGTTCTGTCGGGCGAAGAGAACTTCAATGGCTATTTCGGCGGCGACGCTTCGAAAACGCCGGAAGCCGCCAACCATCGCCGCTACGGCGTGTCGCCGTGGCAGGGCGCACCCTGGGCCAATTACTTCGAACGCTTCCAGGTCGAGACGAACTGGAACGAGCCCAATCGATTCGGCTGGGTCGTCGAATACGATCCCTACGATCCGCAGTCGACGCCGGTCAAACGCACGGCTTTGGGGCGCTTCAAGCACGAGGGTGCCACCTGCGTGGTGTGTCCCGACGGGCGCGTCGCCGTCTATTCGGGCGACGACGAGCGGTTCGAATATGTCTACCGCTTCGTCACGCGCGGTACCTACGATCCGAAGAACCGTCGTGCCAATCGCGATCTTCTCGACGACGGCACGCTGTCGGTCGCACAGTTCCAGACCGACGGCACGCTGCGCTGGCTGCAGCTCGTGCATGGCCAAGGGCCGCTGACGGCCGCCAACGGCTTTACAAGCCAAGCCGACGTGCTGATCGAAGCGCGCCGCGCTGCCGATCTCGTCGGTGCGACGCCGATGGATCGACCTGAAGACGTCGAAACCGATCCCGTAACGGGACGCACCTACGTCGTGTGCACCTACAACGAACGTCGCGCGGCAGCCGACGCCAGCGATGCGCGCACGCGCGCGAACGGCCCCAACCCGCGCGCCGACAACCGCACAGGCCATATCGTCGAGATGATTCCGCCGGGCGGCCGCGGATCGCGCGCCGACCATGCAGCCGACGTATTCCGCTGGGACATCCTGTTGCTGGCAGGCGATCCCAATGATCCGGCCGCGCGGACGAAATACGGCCCCGGCGTGGGGCCGCATGGCTGGGTTGCGGCACCCGACAATATTGCCTTCGATCCGAAGGGGCGCATGTGGATCGCGACCGACGGCATGCCGACCCAAGCCGTGCCTGCCCGCTCGGACGGTGTTTTTGCGACCGAGCTCGAAGGGCCCGGCCGCGCCGTGACCAAACGCCTCTACGGCGCGCCGTCGGGGGCGGAAGTTTGCGGGCCCTGCTTCACGCCCGACGGCAAGACGTTGTTCCTCGCAATCCAGCATCCGGGCGAGGCGCGCGGCTCGAACTTCGAAAACCCGTCGACGCGGTGGCCCGACTTCCGGCCCGACATGCCGCCGCGCCCATCGGTGGTCGCAATCGAAAAAATCGACGGCGGCGAGATCGGCAGTTGACGCGAGTCTACGTGAGCAACAGATAGATCGCCGCCGTCCACGAGAAAGTTCCGCCACCGCCGGCGACGCCGCTAAGCGGATCGAAGTTCTCGCCGAAACCTGCCTGTTCGATCGCGCTTCGCGTGGCGGCCAAAATCTGCTGCGCACGCACCGCATCGCCTGCACGCGCAAAACCGTCGGCAATCATCCAATTGACGACGGCCCATACCGGGCCACGCCAATAACGCAGCGGTTCGAAGACCGGCGATTCCGGCGGCGTCGAAGGCACCAAAACGCGCACCTGCGCACGCCAGCGGTCAAGCGTTGCCCCCATACTCGCGACCTGGGCCGCATCCGCCGCATCGGCATAAAGCGGCAGGAAGCCTGCCGAGGTCGCCACTTCGATCGGAGCATCGGCGATCAGATCGTGGGAGCCGAACAGACCCAGCTTGGGTTGCCACAACGTCGCGATGGCCTGCTTCATCTGGGCGGCACGCTGCGCGATCTCGGCCTGCTCGGCGGCCGTACCGTAGCTTACGGCAAGCCCCAGCAGATCCGCTTCCGCGCGCGCCAGAATCGCATTGATCGAAACGTCGGCGACCTTGAAGGGCGCCGCCTTCCACATCCGCGCCGGATCCCAGCCCGCTTCGCGATAGCAATCGACCAGGTGGATGAAGCGCTGGTAGTCGATGTCGTGCGGGCGATGCCCGGCATCGACATGGCTTGTGTCGCGCCGTTTGACGACCGTCGTGGTCTGCGTGGGCACGCGTGCAAAAGCCGTATCCCAGGCGGGGCTGTTGTCCATCCCGGTTTCCCAAGGATGCAGCACGGCCACGAGGCCCGTCTGATGGGGATCGCGCGCGCGCGACCACCAGCGATGGTTCGCGAGCAGGCGCGGATAGATCGCCGCCGCTTTCGCCTCGGCAAGGTCCTTGTCGTGCGCCTTGGCGATAAGGCGTGCTACTGCTGATGCGAGCACCGGCGGTTGCGTGATGCCGGAGGTGGGTGGCGCGTGGTGGGTACCCCATACGTCGGGGCCCGGAAAGTACTGGTCGCTCGCCGTATGGAAGACGATATGCGGCAACATGCCGTCGTCCCACTGACCCTCGAGCAGGCTTTCGACCTCGCGCCACGCGGCAGGCTCGTCGAATGTCTGCCACCCCATTGCGACGAAAGCCGAGTCCCAGTTCCACTGGAACGGATAGAGCCGGGCCGTCGGCACGGTGTAGCCGCCCTTGTCGTTGGCGCGCAGAATGGCTTGCGCCTTTTCGATGTGCACGTTCATGTCGTCCCTTCGATGGCGCGGCCGTCGGCCGCATCCATCCAGCAAATGCGCCCCGCGATCGGGGCAAGATGAAGCGTTTCGCCGGCCGAAACGTCGCGTTCGCCCGCATAGACGACGCGGATCTGCTGGCGATGCGCAGTCCCGGTCAACAGCGCATGCGAACCCAGCGGTTCGACGACGCGCACCTCGAACGGAAGACCCGTGCCGGCGGTCGCCGGCAGCAGATCTTCGGCGCGCACGCCCATGACGATTTCGCCACTGTTGCGCGGGCAGGCGAGTTTCAACGCGCCGATCGCGACCGCACCGTCGGCAGCCTGGCAGCGCAGGAAATTCATCGGCGGTGCGCCGACGAAAGAGCCCACGAAAACCGTGGCGGGCGTGCGATAGACAGCCATCGGCGGGGCGAGCTGCTCGATGCGGCCGCCATGCATGACCGCAATTCGGTCGGCGAGCCCCATCGCTTCGGTCTGGTCGTGCGTCACGTACAGCGTCGTGGTACCTGCCTCGCGCAATACGGCTTTGAGCTCGGCGCGCATTTCCATGCGCAGCAGCGCGTCGAGATTGGACAAAGGCTCGTCCATCAGCAGCACGCTGGGCTCGACCGCAAGGGCGCGCGCGACGGCCACGCGCTGGCGCTGGCCGCCGGAAAGCTGGCCCGGATGGCGGCCGAGCAGATGCTCGATATGCATGAGGCCCGCTGCACGCTGGACCTGCCTTTCGACCTTGGTGCGGTCGGCCTTGGCCATGCGCAGGCCGAATGCGATGTTTTCGTACACGGTCATGTGCGGAAAGACCGCATAGTTCTGGAACACCATCGCGAGCTTGCGCTCGCGCGGCGGCAGGTCGCTCACGTCGCGCCCGCCCACGAGAATGCGGCCCGACGTGCGCGTCTCGAGGCCCGCCACGATGCGCAGCAACGTCGTCTTGCCGCAGCCCGACGGGCCCAGCAAGGCAACGAACTCGCCGTCCTCGACATTCAGCGAGAGTTCCTTGAGCGCCGTCATGCTCCCGAAACTCTTGCGCACGTTTTCGATCGCGATGCCGGCCATGGGTTCCTCAGCGGTTGGCGATGCCCCACATCGCGAACAAATAGCGACGCACGGCGAAGATGAACACGACCGACGGCAGGATCAGAACGAGCCCGCCGGCGAAACGGAAATGCAGCGGCGATTCCGAGAGCACGGTCAGCAAATAGGCGGTGAGCGTGCGCTCGCGCACCGTGAGCACGGAGGCGGCGAACACTTCGTTCCACGAGATCACGAAAGCGAACAGGCCGGTTGCCGCAATGCCGGGCAAGGCCAGCGGCAGCACGATTTTGACGAAGGCCTGCAGTCGCGTGCAGCCGAAGATCCACGCCGCCTCCTCGAGCTCGCGCGGGATGCCGACGAACAGGCTCGACGTGACGAGGGCGGCAAAAGGCAGGGCCAGGGCAGTGTGGACGAGGGCGACCCCCAGCGTCGTGTCGTAGAGGCCCCAATTGATGAAGGCGACCGTCAGCGGCAGCGCCAAGATCGCGATCGGAAACGCGCGCGTAAGCAGGATGAGCAGCCGATACGCGTTTTGGCCGCGGAACGAGAAGCGTGCGAGCGCGTAACCCGCGGGCGTGCCGAGCAGCGTTGCGAACGCCATCGTCATCGCGGCGGCCGCCACGCTGTTCCACAGCGCCTTGCCCACCCCTTCGATGCGCAAGAACACCGCCAGCGCCGAGAAGGTGAATTCGGGCGGCAGCATCGATTTGGGCCACAGGAATACGCCCTGGCGCCCGCCGATCGCCCCTGCCGCAATGAGCCAAATCGGCACGAGCACCCAGGCGCACATCGTCGCGACACCGGCCCAGAACAGCAGGCTGCGCGGGCGCATCACAGCCGCGCCTCAGGCTTCACGCGCAGCACGCGCAGATAGATTGCCGTGGCCGCCAGCGAGATCGCCATCACGACGACGGCATAGGCAGCGGCAACGGCGTAGCTCTGGTTCTCGAACTGCCAGACATAAGCTTCGCTGACGAGGACGGGAAAGTTGCGCCCGCCCAGCGCAAAGACAACGGCGAAAACCTCGAAGGCCAGCACCGTGCGCAGGATGAGGGCCGTCTGCAGGCTCGGCTTGAGCAAGGGCAAAGTCACGCGCGTGAAGCGCTGCCAGGGCGTGGCGCCGAAGATCTCCGCCGCTTCGCCGTATTCTTTCGGGATCAGGCCGAAGCCCGCCACGAGGATCACGAGCACGATCGCCGTGGCGCGCCACACTTCGGCCAGCACGATCGCGACGAACAGCGTCACCGGCGTTTCGTAGGAGAGCCAGCCGGTCGGCCCGTCGATGAGGCCGAGGGCGAAGAGCGCACTATTCACGTAGCCGCGGTCGGTCAGCAGGGCGAGCCAGACGAGGCCCGCAGCGAGGTCCGACACGCCCATCGGGATCGTCCAGACCCACAGCACGATTTCGCGGCCGCGCGTGATCTTCGTGAGCATCTGCGCAAGGCCGAGCGCCAGGGCGATCTGCAGCGGCACCACCACGCCCACAAGCAGGAAGGTGTTGCCCAGGGCCGACGCGAAATTTAGGTCGCCCGCCATGCGGCGATAGTTGTCGAACGAGAATCCTTCGGCCGTGCGTACCGACAGCAGGATCGTTTCGGCGAGCGGATAGAGAAAGAGCGCCGCCAGGAACAGCACCGACGGTGCCAGCAGAAGATAGGGCAGATAGGCGGGGCGCGCTTGCATGTGCGTTCAGGCGATGCGGGTGCGGGCGGAACCGGAAAGCGGCTCCGCCCGCACCTCTTTCGCTCAGTTGACCGGGCAAGCGCTCGTGCTGGCCGGATCGGGGGCCCAGCACGGTGCAGCCGTCGCGTTCATGATCGCGCGCAGATTCTCGGCCTCGCGGTCGAGCACGGCGCGCGCTGGCTCGTTGCGCAGCACGATGCGCGTGAACGTGTCGATATAGACCTTGTTGAACTCCCCGCCCTTGTCGCCGAGCCCGATCGGCAGCAGGCTGACCAAAGCATCGCGCGCATTCTGCGTGAGCGCGATCGCGTTGGCGGCAAGCCGCACGCCGGGTGCGAGGTCAGCCGGCAGATCGGCTTTGACGACCGGGAAGAAGCCGACTTCGGCCGCCGTCACGAGCTGCGTGCGCGCCGTGCTCAGATGGTCGATCAGCGCCACGGCCCCTGCCCGGTTCGGCGCGTCCTTGGCGATCGACAGGCCCGCAACGACGGGCATGTAGCCGCGGCCTTTGGGGCCAGCGGGTGCCGGGAAGGTGACGAAATCGTTGGGCCGCTGGCGCAACGCATCGAGGACCCGCGCCACATGGTCGAACGCGATCCACACCTCGTCGGCCAGCAGCGGCTCTTGCATGAAGTTGTAGCTGGTCGAGTTGGGCTGCACGTACTGCCAGAGATCCTTGAAGTTCGTCCACATCGCCTCGGCTTCGGCCGAGCGGAAGGCCGAAACCGCACTGCCCGTGTAGGACGGGTAGAGATAGCCCTGGAAGAAGCGCGGCATCAGTCCCGTCGGCCCCGCCGGGAAACCGAGGCGGCGCTGGCCCGTGCGCTCGCGCACGTTTTTCGCCCATTCCTTGAGCTGGTCGTAGGTGAGCGCGTTGATGTCCGCGCCTGCCGGCAGGAACGGCAAGGCCTGGCGGTTGGCGACCATGATGTAGGTCGCCTGCATCCACGGGATATAGACCTGCGTGCTGCCGCCGAGCTTGCCGAGATTCATGAGATTGGCCGGGATGCCGCGATCGGCGAGCTTCGTCGCGACGTCCGAAATGTCGTCGAGAGCACCCATCGGCTGCAGCGGCTGCAATTCGCCGTGCAGGGCGCCGATCACGCTGACCGTACGGCGGCCGGCGGCGGCTTCGGCACGCATGCGCACATTGAGCTGCTGCGGCTGTTCGGTCACGTAGACGGCCTGCCCGGCGAAACCTTTGAGGATCACGTCGCGGACCTTTTGCGCTTCTTCGATCGGGCGCAGCTGCGTGGACATGAACACGGTTTCCTGGGCCTGGGCTTGCGGCAGGAAGCCGAGTCCCAGCAGGATCGCCGCACTAGCGATGAGTCGTTTGCGCATGTCGTTTCTCTCCCTTTTTGGCGTGCGTCGTTTTGACGTCTTCGTTCGTCTTGTAGTCCGGTGCCGGTCCGTCTGAACCGCGCACGACGAGCTTGCCCTGCCACAATTCGCAGAGTGATTCGGGTTTGGCGCCCGCGAACAAGGCGAGCAGCATTTCGACGAGCTTTTCGCCCGCCTGCGTCCACGGCTGCGCCACGGTGGTCAAGGCGGGCTGCGTGTAGCTTGCGACCGGCAGATCGTCGTAGCCGATGACCGAAACGTCGCGGCCGGCCACGAGCCCGGCCTGCGCGATCGCGCGCAAGGCGCCGACGGCCAATCGGTCGGTGCCGCATAGAAGGGCCGTCGGCGGCACGCGAAGCGCCAAAAGGTCGCGCGCTAGGCGATGGCCGTTTTCCTCGGTGGCTTCGGCAGCACGGAATTCCGCCGTCGGCAGTGCGAGTTCTGCATGTGCCGCAAGCCAACCCGCTTGGCGATGGTGCGCGAAAGTATAGTGGTCCGGCGCATTGATAAGCGCGATACGCCGGTGGCCCGCTGCGGCAAGGCGCAGCGTGGCGTCGCGGAACGCTGCATGGCCGTCGATGTCGAGCCACGCATAAGGCCGCTTCGTGCGCGTGCGCCCGTGCACGATGAACGGAAAGTCGCGGTCTTGCAGAAACGCGATACGCTCGTCGTCGAGCCGCGCGCGCGCGACGATCATGCCGTCCACGCGCCGCGCATCGACAAGCCGGCGATAGACCTTGAGCTCTGCCTCCCCGGGCTGGGCGGCGGCGACCAGCAGGTCGAAATCGGCCTCGGCAAGCCTGCGACCGATCGCCGTCAGCACCTGCAGGAAGAACGGATCGTCGAAATGGCCGGGCTGGGCGGGCAACACCACGCCCACCGCACGGCTGCGCCCGGTACGAAATCCGGCTGCAGCCGCGTTGGGCACGTAGCCGAGGCGCTCGGCGGCCCGCACGACCTTGGCGCGCGTTGCTGCTGCCACGTCGTCGTAGCCGGCCAATGCGCGCGAAACCGTGGTGGGAGAAAGACCGAGTTCGTCGGCCAAGCGGCGCAGCGTCATTTCTCCCTCCCGTCTTTTTTGGTGCACTTTCGAAAAACCTATATCCAAAACGATTTGGACGTCAAGAAGGAGCAACACGCCGGGTCAATATCGGACCAAGATGGGGGCAGACGCGATGCGCGCTAAAAGCCGCGCAGTGCCGCGCGCATTCAAAGCAACTCTCGAAACGCTCTAACATGTCAGTATTGACAGAGACTGCTCGGACGCTCTACAACCCGACCAACAGATGTTTTTTCGGAGAGAGATCGCCATCATGTCCGCATCAAAGCCAAACGCGCGTATCGGCCTCTCCTGTGCCCTCTCGACGGCCTTTTTGCCGAACGGGGCGGTCGATTTGCCGCGCACCTTGGCGCAAGCGCGCTGGGTCCTCGACAAGGGCTGCGACAGCGTGACGATGTTCGGCACGACCGGCGAGGGTGCATCGATCGATCTTGCCGAGCGTCATGCCGCGTTGGGCGCTCTGGCCGGTGCGGGCTTCGATCTCGCCAAACAAGTCATCGCGGGCGTTACGGCCGCAACCATCGGCGACGCGGTCGAGCAAAGCCGTGCGGGCTATGATTTTGGATGCCGCGCGCTGCTCTTGACGCCGCCCTTCTACTTTCCCGACCCGTCGGAGGAAGGCATGTTTCGCTGGTACGCCGCTGTGTTCGAGCGGCTCGGCGGAAAGCTGCGGGACGTGTTGATCTACCATATCCCCAGCATGACGCGCGTTGCCTTTTCGCCTGCCTTGCTGGGGCGGTTGCGCAAGGAGTTCCCCCAAGCCGTGATCGGCATCAAGGACAGCACCGGCAGCTGGGACTCGGCCAAATCTTTCCTCGACGCGCACAAGGATCTGCAGATTCTCGTCGGCGACGAGCGCCTGCTGGCGCGCGCGGTGCGCGAAGGCGGGTCGGGCTCGATCTGCGGGCTCGCCAATCTGCGTCCCGATCTTCTTCGGCCGGCGGCGTGGGAAGGGAAAGACGATCCGCGAATCGCCGCGTGCGTGACGGCGATCGTCGCAGATCCCTTCATGCCCGCGGTAAAAGCGTTGATTGCGTGGCGCCAAAAGGACCCCGAATGGCTGCGCATGCGCGCACCCGTCGTCGAACTCGATGCGGCGCGCGCGCGCGCGCTCGAAGCGCGGTTCGAAGCGGCAACGGCCTCGGCTGCGGCCGAATGAACGAGACGAGCGCCGAAACGCCGAAATTGCGCGAACGCGCCTACGCTGCGTTCACCGATCGGCTTTTGGCGCGCGCGATCGTGCCGGGTCAGTTCGTGACCCAACGCGAACTGGTCGAGATCACCGGCTTGCCGCTCGGCGCGATCCGCGAACTGGTGCCGCGACTCGAAGCCGAAGGCCTGATCGTCACGGTGCCGCAACGCGGCATGCAGGTTGCCCATGTCGATCTGAGCCTGATCCGCTGCGCGTTCCAGTTCCGCTTGATGCTCGAGCGCGAGGCGGTCGCGGTTTTTGTGCGCGAAGCGCCCGAATCCGAGTTCCAAAGGCTGCGCGAAGCCCATGAGCGGATCATCAAGGATGCGCGCAAGCGCGTGACGCCCGACGTCATTCGCCGCGCGCAGATCGTCGACTGGAACATGCACGACACGATCATCGACTATTTGGGCAACGACATCGTGTCGAGCGCCTACCGGGTCAACTCGATCAAGATCCGCCTCATCCGCCAGGCCGAAACGCGCCTCGATCCGAGCCGCGTCGAAACCGTGATGCGCGAACATCTGGGAATCGTCGAAAAGATGGCGGCGCGCGACGCCGCGGGCGCGCAAGCCGCCCTGGGCGCCCATATCCAGGACGCGCGACAACGCGCAATGGAGATGTAGGCAAGGGCCTCCGAGGATCGCATGCCGCGCGCAAGGGATCCCACCAGTTCAACAGAAGGCGCGCCAAAGCGCCGCAACGAGGGAGAAGAACGCATGTCTCGAATTTCACGACGCGGCCTGCTGGCCGGCACCGCAGCAACGGCCGGGTTGCTGGCGGCACCGACCATTGCGCGCGCGCAGGCGACGGCGATCCGGTGGGGCGAAATGCTGGCGCCGACGCATCCGCAGGTGCAGATGATCGACCGCATCGCCGCCGAAGTGCGCGAGAAGACCTCGGGCCGCATCGCCATCCAGAATTTCCCGAACGGCCAGCTCGGCTCGGGCCGCGACATGATGGAAGCGGTGTCGGCGGGGGCCCTGCAGATCACGACCGACGGCGCCGGGGCGCTTGCGGCCTTGCTGCCGGCCTTGTCCGTCATCGAAGCGCCCTATCTGTGGCGCGACGCAGCCCACATGGCGAAGGCGGCGACGGCGCCGCAGTTCCTGCGCATGAACAACGATCTCGTGGCACGCCGCAACATGCGCCTTGCGGCCATCACCTATTACGGGAAACGGCATCTGACGACGGGCAGCAAAGCCGTGCGCACGCCCGCCGACATGGTCGGCTTCAAACTGCGCGTTCCGCCGGTCGACGTTTTCCGCGCGATGGCCGAGGCGTGGGGTGCCCAGGCGACGCCGGTCAATTTCAACGAGCTCTATCTTGCCCTCAATCAAGGTGCGGTCGACGGCCAGGAAAATCCGTTGCCGACGATCCAGAGCGGCAAATTCTTCGAAGTGCAGCGCTTCCTGGTTCTGACCGAACACATCATCACGCCGCGGCTGGTGATCGTGAACGAAGCGTTCTGGCGCGGCATGGGCAATGCCGACCGCGACATTCTGCAGACGGCGATCGCCAACGGCGCCAAATGGCAGGACGAGGAACTGCTGGGGCAAGAGGCCGGTCTCGTCGCAACGCTGCGCACCGCCGGGATGACGGTGATCGAGCCCGACATCAAGCTGTTCCGCGACCCCGTGCTGGCGCGCGTGCCGGCACAGTTTGCCGAGCGTTGGGGCCGCGACACGTTCGAGGCATTGCGCGCGCTATGATCGACACGATGCGGCGCGCGGCCGATTTCGGCTTGCGCGCCGCTGCTTTCGTTCTGCTGATGGCGCTGCTCGGCAGCGTCGTCGCCGGGGTCGTCTCGCGCCAACTTGGCGCACCCCTCCCCTGGACGGACGAAGCAGCGCAATATCTGCTGGTGTGGACGGGTTTCGTCGGCTGGATGCTCGCCGCGCGCGCGCGCAGCCATATCCGGATCGACGTGATCGTCGATCACCTGCCGATGCCGGCCCGGCGCGCGGCGGAGATCGCGATCCAGCTCTGCGTGATCGCGCTCGCTTGCGCCATGCTCGTCTACGGACCCGTGCTGGTCGAGCGCAATCTCGACGTCGAATGGATCAGCGTGCCGCTTTCGGCGGCGCTGCTCTACATCCCCGTGCCGATCGCCGCACTCGCCGTACTGATGCAGGCGTGCGTGCAGATTTGGGAAGCCGTCCAGGGGCCGGTCGGCCCGCAATCGGTGAAGATGCTATGATCGAAACGATGAGCTGGATCCTGGCCGGCTGGTTCGCGGCTTTGATGCTGGGCGTGCCGCTCTACGTATCGATGGGCGTTGCATCGCTGGTGTTCGTGTTCGCAACCGGCATCACGCCCTCGATCGTGCCGCAGAAAATCGCGCAGGCGGCAAACTCCTTCCCTTTGCTGGCCGCACCCTTGTTCATCTTGATGGGCAACATCATGAATTCGGGGGGCATCACCGACCGCATCTTCGGCTTCGCGACGGCTTGCGTCGGATGGCTCCGCGGCGGGCTCTGCCACGCCAATATTCTGGCAAGCGTGATCTTCGCCGGCATGTCGGGCTCGGCCGTCGCCGACGCCGGCGGCGTGGGAACGCTCGAAATCAAAGCCATGAGAGACGAGGGCTACGACGCCGAAACGGCGGCCGCCATCACGGCTGCTTCGGCGACGATCGGCCCCATCATCCCGCCGTCGCTGCCGATGGTCATCTACGGCGTTTCGGCCGACGTTTCGATCGGCGGCCTCTTCCTCGCCGGCGTCATACCGGGATTGCTGATGGCGGGCGCGTTGATGGCGATGGTGACCTACATTGCGCGCAAGCGCGGCCTGCCGCGCCATCCCTACCCCGGCTTTCGCGGCCTCCTGCGCGCCTATGGCCGCGCGCATTGGGCGTTGATGACGCCCGTGATCCTCTTCGGCGGCATGGTCGCGGGCATCTTCACCCCCACCGAGGCGGCGGGCGTTGCCACGGTCTATGCCCTCATCCTCGGCCTGTTCGTCTACCGCGAATTCGATCTGCGCGAATTGCCGCGGATCGCCGCCGAGACGGTCGAAACGACGGGCGTTGTGCTGGCGCTGGTCATGACGGCCTCGGCTTTGGGCTGGTGCTTGTCGCTGTCGCGCATCCCGCAAACCGTGGGCCCCCAAATCGTGGCCCTCGTCGGCGATCCGTTGGTCTTTCTGCTGGCCGTCAATCTTCTTCTGTTGGTCGTCGGCTGCTTCATGGAAGCGCTTGCCGCCATGCTGATTCTCATCCCGATCCTCACGCCCGCGGCGGACCAGTTCGGCATCGATCCGATCCAGTTCGGGCTCGTTTTCGTGCTGAATCTGATGATCGGAACGATTACGCCGCCGGTCGGCGTCGTGCTGTTCGTGACGTCGAAAATCGCCGGCATCTCTTTTGCGGCAATGTCGCGGGCCATCGTGCCGTGGCTGCTGCCGCTGCTGGCCGTGCTGATGGCGATCACGTTCTGGCCGCCTTTGACAACGTGGCTGCCGAAACTCATTCTCGGGCGGTAACGTTCCAAGAGGTCGCCGTGCAGCCAAACCCGCCCGATTTCCACAGCCGCAAAGCCATCCTTGCGCATGTGCGCCATACGCTCGATTTCTACCACCCGCGCGCCTACGATCCGAGCGGCGGCTTTTTCCAATTTCTCAAAGACGACGGCATGGTCTACGACGCGCAGACGCGCCATCTCGTGAGCAGCACGCGCTACGTGTTCTTGTGGGCGATGGCCGCACGACATTTTCCCGAGAGCCAAGCCTATCGGGACAATACGCGCCATGCGGTCGAATTCCTGCGCCGCGCGCATCGCAATCCGGCGACAGGCGGCTATGCGTGGCAGCTGCGCTGGCAGAACGGAACTGCGCAGATTCTCGACGCGACGAACCATTGCTACGGCCTCGCCTTCGTGCTGCTCGCCTACGCGCATGCGGCAATGGCCGGCGTCTCGGAAGCGCGCGTATGGCTCGAGGAAACCTTCGCGCTCATGGAGCAGCGTTTTTGGACGCCTGAGGCCGGTCTCTATGCCGACGAAGCGACCGCCGATTGGCAGCTGCTGCCCTATCGCGGCCAAAACGCCAACATGCATGCGACCGAGGCGTGCCTCGCCGCGTTCGAGGCGACGGGCGACACGAAATATCTCGACCGTGCGGAGCGCGTGGCTTCCAACATCGTGCAGCGGCAAGCGGCACTGACCGACGGGCTGATGATCTGGGAGCACTACAAAAGCGACTGGTCGGTCGATTGGGACTACAACCGAAACGACATGACCAACATCTTCCGGCCATGGGGCTACCAGCCGGGCCATTTCACCGAGTGGGCAAAGCTGCTGATCTTGATCGAGCAGCAGCGCCCCCTGCCCTGGCTCTTGCCCAAAGCCGAAGCGCTGTTCGCCGCCGCCTTCCGGCACGCATGGGACGACACGCATGGCGGCCTCTATTACGGTTTTGCCCCCGACTTTTCGATCTGCGACGACCGCAAATACCATTGGGTCCAGTGCGAAAGCATGGCGACGGCCGCCGTCCTCGCGCACCGCACGGGCAAACCAGAGTATTGGGCTTGGTACGACCGCCTCTGGGCCTATTGCTGGCGCCATTGGATCGACCACAAGCATGGCGCTTGGTTCCGGCTTTTGACGCGCGCGAACGTCAACACGACCGACGAGAAGAGTCCCGCAGGCAAGGTCGACTACCACACGACCGGTGCCTGCTACGAAATTCTCAAAACGCTGAAGGCCTAGCGCTATGGCGCAAGCGCTTCCTCGTTTTGTCGCCGTCGGCGAAGCGCTGACCGATCTCATTCGCATCGGCGACGAGAATTGGGTCAGCAAGGTCGGCGGTTCGACCTGGAATGTCGCGCGCGCGGCGAGCGCGCTTGGCATCGACAGCGCGTTCGCCGGTGCGATCAGCCGCTGCTGGTTCGGCGACGCCTTGCGGCGCGCGAACGCAGCCGCCGGGCTCGATCCGCGCTTTTTGCAGCGCGTCGACCGTTCGCCGCTGCTCGCGATCGTCTTCGAAACCGCACCGCCGCGCTATTCCTTCGTCGGCGACAACAGCGCGGACTTGCATTTCGATCCAGCACTGCTGCCCGAGGGCTGGATGCCGGCCGCCGCATGGGTGCATTTCGGCGGCATCAGCCTCGCCCGTCCGCCGCTGTCCGACCGGCTCGTCGCTTTGGCGACGGCGCTGCACGCGGCGGGTGTCGCGATCAGCTACGATCCCAACTTCCGCAACGCGATGGACGCCCGCTACACCCCGACCTTCGAGCGCATGTGTCGTCTTGCGCAAACGATCAAGCTGTCCGACGAGGATCTGGTCGGCCTCACCGGAACGACCGATCCGATGGGCACGCTTGAACACCTGCGCGCCTGGAACCCGCAGGCTTGGTGGCTTTACACGAGAGGTGCGGCGGGTGCCGATCTCTTCACGCCGGACGGCCATTGGCGCGCGCGTGCACCCGCGATCGCCGTGGTCGATACGGTGGGTGCCGGGGACGCTTGCATCGCAGGGCTTCTTGCCAGCCGAATGCTGCGGCAAGACGGCGATCCCGCATCGCATCTTGCATTCGCCGTCGCGGCCGGGGCAGCTGCCTGCCAGACCGCAGGTGCCGCACCCCCATCGCGCGACGCCGTTGGATCGCTCGCGGAACGCACAAAGGCAGAAGCGGTTTAGATTCGGGCTAAGCCGCGCGCGGCCCGCGCCAATTGCGCGCAGGCGGAACCGGCAAGATGGTGGGCGCTGTAGGGCTCGAACCTACGACCCGGTGATTAAGAGTCACCTGCTCTACCAACTGAGCTAAGCGCCCTCGCCGAAGCGAAGAAGAGGGCGCCGTATAGCAAAGCGTCCGGCCCTTGTCGAGAACGAATCTTCACGCCCCCTGCGCCAAGCGTGGGCCGGTCGCGGGCTGGCGCAATTTGTCGCGTTTCATGGCCTCGTGCAGCAGATCGCGCGCGATCGGTGCGGCCACAGCCGAGCCGCCGCCGCCATGTTCGACGATGACCGAAATCGCGAAGCGCGGCTGCTCCACCGGCCCGTAGCCGACGAACAAAGCATGGTCGCGTTCGCGCCACGGCACTTGGTCCGGCTTGCGCAGGCCCACGCGCCGCTCTTCTTCGGTGATGCGGCGCACCTGCGAGGTCCCGGTTTTGCCGCCATAGGCGTAGGCGGCGTCGAGAATGCGCGCCCGGAAGGCCGTGCCGCGCGGATCGTTGGTGACCCCACGCATAGCCCGCAGCATCAGCGCCAGATGCGGCTGCGACACGCCGATCGGCGCGAAGTTTCCGGCCGGACGCTCAACCATGCGCCGATCCTGCACGAGATCGCGCGTGAGGTGCGGCACCACGGCATAGCCGCCATTCACGAGGCGGGCGGTCATCGTCGCGAGCTGCAGGGGCGTTGCCAGCACGTAGCCCTGCCCGATCGACGCCACCAGCGATTCGCCCTGCGCCCAGCCTTTGCCGGTGCGCGCGAGCTTCCAGGCCCGCGTCGGAATGATGCCGGCACGCTCGCCCGGCAGGTCGATCGACAGCGTCTGGCCAAGGCCGAAGCGCCGCGCCATGTCGGCCATGCGGTCGGCACCCAAGCGCCGGCCCATCTCGTAGAAATAGACGTCGCAGGACTGCATCAGCGCGTCGATCATGTCGACGCCGCCATGCCCGCCTTTTTTCCAGCAATGGAAACGGTTATCGCCGAGATCCATGTGGCCGGGGCAGCCGACGCGCATTTCCGGCGCCACGCCGTTTTCGAGGGCGGCCAGGGCCACCATCATCTTGTAGGTCGAGCCCGGCGAATACATGCCCGACACGGCTTTGTTGGTCAGCGGTGCGCGATGGTTGTTCAGCAATGCACGCCAGGCCGGGCCCGAAATGCCGCGCGCGAATTCGTGCGGATCGTAGCTCGGGTGCGAGGCCAGCACCAAAACGTCGCCGTTCGTCACATCCATCATGACGGCGGCGGCGCTTTCCTCTTTGGCGAGGCGCGCGGCCGTCATGATCTGCAGCTCCGCATCGATCGTCAGCGTGACGTCGGCACCGGGCTCGCCCTCGTTGCGCGACAGCTCGCGGATCGGCCGGCCGAGCGCGTTGACCTCGAGCTGCGTATTGCCGGCCCGACCGCGCATCGCAAGGTCGTACACACGTTCGATGCCGTTGCGGCCGACGCGGAAATCGGGGAGTTCCAGAAGCGGATCGCCGGTGAGATCCGCCTCGGCAGGCGGGGCCACATAGCCGATCAGATGGGCCATGCGCTCGCCTTGCGGATAGAGCCGCGTCGAGCCCACATCGATCATCACGCCGGGCAGATCGGGCGCGTTGACCGCGATGCGGCTCACGTCCTCCCAGCTCAGATTCTCTTTGACCGTGGTCGGCAGGAATTTGCGTTTGCGCGCCACCTCGCGCATCACGCGCCGCCGCTCGGCCTCCGAGATCGGCACGATTTCGGACAGCGTGTCGAGCGTGGCCGGAATCGAGCCGGTCTGCTCGGCCACGAGCACCACGCGGTAATTGAGCTGGTTGTCGGCCAGCACGGTGCCGTCGCGGTCGAGGATGCGGCCGCGCGGCGGGGCCAGCAGCCGCAGATTGATGCGGTTGTCGTCGGCCATCATGCGGTACTTGTCGGCCTCGACGACCTGCAAATAGTACATGCGCGAACCCAGCACGCCGAGCAAAGCGAGCTTGCCCGCCGCCAGAAGCGCGAGGCGGCGGGTGAAACTGCGCTGCCGGTTGGGATCGTTGCGGCTCAGCATCGTGCGGCCTCAGCTCCCGCCAAGGAAAAGGCGCTGCATGCGGCCCAGCAAGGCGGCAAGGGCGGGATAGAGGGCGATCGTCAGTGCAAACTGCGAGAGCCAGATCGGCCAACCCGGCAGCCCGCCGCGGAACGCGAACCCAAGAACCGCCGCGAGCAGCTGGGCGCCGAACGCCACGATCACGAAGGCGAGCCACACGAGCCAGAAGGCCTTGCCGCGAAACACCTTGTGCTGCGCCATGATCGTGGCCTGCACGAGCAGCAGCACGAAGGCGTTAAGGCCGACGAGGCCGCCCGACAAAGCGTCGGCGAACAAGCCGATCAAGAACACGCCCCACGCCGGAAACAGATCCGGCCGGTGGACGGTCCAGTAGAAGACCGACATCAGCGCGAAATTGGGCGCGAGCACGGCGTATTCCGGGATCGGCACGGGGACAACCGAGAGCGCCACGACGAGCAGGCTCAAAGCGGCAGGCAATGCCCGTTTGACGAGACGGTCGAACTGGGCGAGAGCGGCCACGACCATCGGGGCAGCCCCGCTAGCGCCCGCGCCGCGATTGCGGCGGCGGGGCGGCCATCGGCAAGGTGCCGCCGGTGCCGTAATCGACCACGCGCAGATAGTCGAGGCGGTGGAAATCGACATAGGGCTTCACGCGCACGCCCTGCTCGCCGTTCTGCACGACCACGCCGACCGGCAAACCCGGCGGGAATACGCCGCCATGGCCCGAGGTGACGATGCGGTCGCCGATCTGCGGCCGCGCACCCGACGACAAAAACACGAGCCGCGGCAGGTCCGAATTGTCGCCGTCGACGATGGCGCGATCGCGCGAGCCTTCGATCATCACCGGCACGTGGCTGTTGAGGTCGGTCAGCAGCAGCACGCGCGCCGAGCGTTCGCCCACTTCGCCCACGCGGCCGACGAGCCCGTCGGGCGACAAGGCCGTGTGGCCCTTGGCGATGCCGTCGCGGGCACCTGCCGCGATCAGCACCGAGCGGACGAAGGCGCCGCCGGCATCGGCCACCACGCGGGCGGTCACGTATGTGAAGCTTGCTTCGGTCGAGGCCCGCACCGTATCGCGCAAGGCCCGGTTCTCGGCTTCGAGATTGCGGGCGACCTGCTGCCAATGCATCAGCATGTTGTTCTGTTCGCGCAGGCGAACATTCTCGGCATGCACCGCGAGCAGGCCGCGGACATTGTCGGCGAACTCGTTGGCCGTGTGCACGGGCCGGGCGGCCGCGTCGAGCAAGGGGACCACCGCATCGGCCACGAGCATGCGCCCGCGCTCGATGAACGGCGCCTCGGCTTTGCCGAGAACCATCAGCCCGGCCGCAAGTCCCACCAGCCCCAGAAACGCCGTGCGCTGGGCGAGCACCCGCATCGGGGCAGCCAGCTTCAGGACGGGTCCGGGACGCTTCATGGGCGGCTCAGTACATCGAGATCAGAACGTTGCGGAGGGTCTTCATCTCTTCGAGGCAGCGCCCGGTGCCCAGTGCGACGCAGCTCAGCGGATCGTCGGCGACCGACACGGGCAGGCCCGACGCGTGCCGCAGCACGTAGTCGAGATTGCCGAGCAGGGCGCCGCCGCCGGTCAGCACGATGCCCTTGTCGACGATGTCGGCGGCAAGTTCGGGGGCCGTGTGCTCGAGCGCCACCTTGACCGCCTCGATGATCGCACTCACCGGTTCGGCAAGGCTCTCGGCGATCTGGCGTTCGGAGATCAGCAGTTCCTTGGGCACGCCGTTCATCAGATCGCGGCCCTTGATCTCCATCATGCGGCCCTCGCCGTCGTCGGGCGGGCAGGCCGAACCGATTTCCTTCTTGATGCGCTCGGCCGAAGATTCGCCGACCAACAGGTTATGGTTGCGACGGATATAGGCGATGATGGCTTCGTCCATCTTGTCGCCGCCCACGCGTACCGAGCGCGAATAGACGATGCCGCCCAGCGACAAGACCGCGACTTCCGTGGTGCCGCCGCCGATATCGACGACCATCGAACCCGTGGGCTCGGTCACCGGCAGGCCGGCGCCGATCGCGGCCGCCATCGGCTCTTCGATCAGGAACACGCGACGCGCACCAGCACTCTCGGCCGACTCTTGAATGGCGCGACGTTCGACCGCAGTCGAGCCCGAGGGCACGCACACGATGACCTGCGGCGAGGCAAACGAACGGCGATTATGCACTTTGCGGATGAAGTGCTTGATCATCTCCTCGGCCACTTCGAAGTCGGCGATCACGCCGTCGCGCAACGGGCGAATGGCCGTGATGTTGCCGGGCGTGCGGCCGAGCATGAGCTTGGCTTCGTCGCCGACCGCGAGCACTTGCTTCTTGCCCTTGATTTCGGCGATCGCGACGACCGAGGGTTCGTTCAGCACGATGCCGCGGCCCTTCACGTAGACCAGCGTGTTGGCCGTGCCAAGATCGATCGCCATGTCGGCGGAGAGCATTCCGAGAAGACGCGAAAACATAAGAAAGTCCGTACCTTTCGTGGATGGCGGGGCAATTCGAAACCCCACCGGATAGACGCAGATTCGGTCGGAATTAAGCCGAAATGGACGCGACTGTCGACATATCTGCAGCAGCCCCGGCAGGCGCCGATTTCTTCCGCTTTATCAAGAGCTTGTTGAGAGCGTTCAGATAGGCCCGGGCCGACGCGCACAGCGTGTCGGCATCCGCCCCCTGCCCGTTGACGGTCTTGCCGCCCTCGTCGAGTCGAACCGTGACCTCGGCTTGGGCGTCGGTTCCGGCCGTCACGGCGTGCACCTGATAGAGCTGCAGCTTGGCTTCGTGCGGGACGAGCTTCTTGATCGCGTTGAAGACCGCATCGACCGGCCCGTTGCCGCGCGACTGGGCGTTGTGGACAATGCCCTCGATCTCGATTTCGAGATCGGCGATCTGCGGCCCCTTGGACCCGGCCACGACCTGCAGCGACACGAACTTGATGGCGTCGTCGGTGCTGCCCATCTGGTCGTCGACCAAGGCGACGATGTCTTCGTCGAACACGTCCTTCTTGCGGTCGGCGAGATCCTTGAAACGCTTGAACGCGTCTTCGAGCAGATTGTCGCCGAGCGCTTCGAAGCCGAGTTCTTTGAGCTTTGCGCGAAACGCCGCACGGCCCGAATGCTTGCCCATGACCAACGTCGAGCGCACGAGCCCCACGCTTTCGGGCGTCATGATTTCGTAGGTCTGCGCGTTCTTGAGCATGCCGTCCTGGTGGATGCCGCTCTCGTGCGCAAAGGCATTGGCGCCGACGATGGCCTTGTTGGGCTGCACCGCAAAACCGGTGATCGCCGACACCAGCCGCGAGGCGCGAACGATGTGCGTGGTGTCCACGTTCGTGCGGAACGGCAGACGGTCGGGCCGCGTGCGCAGCGCCATCACGATCTCTTCGAGGGCCGCGTTGCCGGCGCGCTCGCCGATCCCGTTGACCGTGCATTCGACCTGGCGGGCACCGGCGCCCAACGCGGCCAGCGAATTGGCCACGCCAAGACCCAAATCGTTGTGGCAATGCACCGACAGCCGCGCCTTGTCGATATTCGGCACATTGGCCACGATCGCCGCGATCAGCGACGCGAACTCGGCCGGTTCGGCATAGCCGACCGTGTCGGGGATGTTGATCGTCGAAGCCCCCGCCTTGATCGCACTCTCGATGCAGCGGAACAGGAACGGCAGTTCGGTGCGGCTGCCGTCCTCGGCACTCCACTCGACGTCGTCGCACAGATTGCGCGCATGCGTGACGCTGTCGACAACCGCCTGGTGCACGGCATCGGGCGCCATCTGCAGCTTGTATTTCATGTGCAAGGGCGAGGTGCTGATGAAGGTGTGGATGCGCGGCCGGGCCGCCCCCTTCAAGGCTTCCCACGCCCGGTCGATATCCTTGCGGCCGGCGCGCGCCAGGCCGCACACGACCGATTTTTTGATTTCGCTTGCGATCGCCGACACGGCTTCGAAATCGCCGTTCGACGCGATCGGGAAACCGGCCTCGATCACGTCGACGCCCATCTCTTCGAGCATGCGCGCGACGCGAAGCTTCTCTTCGAGATTCATCGAGCAGCCCGGCGACTGTTCGCCGTCGCGCAAGGTCGTGTCGAAAATCCAAACCCGGTCGCTGTCGGCCATCGCGGCGAATCCTTGAAAAGCCTGTGGATAACGCAAATTCCACGCAAGGGGGAAGGTTAACAGAGATAGCCCCAATCTGACCAGCGATGGGCAGGCCAGCACCGCGAAACCGGCCCGCCGCCGCAAATTTTAGCGCGACATATGCGCGACATCGACGCGCCGCCGATGCAACACAGGCGCAACATCGACGCGTCTGATTTTTAACTAAACATCTGAAAAACAAAGAAATGTCGCGCAGGTTTCGGCAAAAACCCATCTGTTGCGCACGGGCCGAAATACGCTCTTCACTTGTCAAACAGCGCCCGGCCCGGATGCAAAGCCGATCTGTCGAGGCTACGCCAGAAACTGGAATAAAACAAGAACAGATGTCATGCAAAGATGTTTGACCATGTCCGTGATTTCTGGACCGATGGGGCAAGCTTTTCCCCATCCTCGGAGGCGCCATGACCCGCTTCACCTGCAGCAACGCCGCCGATGCCGACAACGCGCAATGCTCGTGCTGCGGCTACGACGATCCGATGTTCGCGCCCGAGGCATTCGCGCGCCGAGACCTCTTCCGGCGTGCGGGCGGGCTTGCGGGTGCCGCGGCTCTCGCAACGCCGGCGATGGCGCAAGCGCAGACGCCCGTGCAGCTCGCGCAAGCGCAGGCGCCGGTGCGCGAGATCGTGCAGATCGCAGGCAACGTCTATCGCTTCCGCAACAATTTCCATTTCTCGGTTTTTGCCGTGACGCCGGCGGGCGTGATCGCAACCGATCCGATCAACGCGGACGCGGCGAATTGGCTCAAAAACGAGCTGCGCACGAGGTTCAATCAGACGGTGCGCTATCTCGTCTACAGCCACGACCATCCCGACCATATCAACGGCGGCGAAATGTTCGCCGACACGGCGACCGTGGTGGCGCATGCGCGCGCGCGCGACAAGATCCGCGACGAGCGCCGCCGCACCGCCCCGGTCAACGTCGCCTTCAGCGAAGCGCTGACGCTGGAACTCGGCGGTACCGTCGTCGAGCTCGAATATGTCGGGCGCAACCATTCGGACAATTCGCTCGTCGTGCGCTTTCCGGCCGCGCGCGCGCTGTTTGCGGTCGATTTCATCCCGGTCGAAACCGTCGCCTTCCGCGACCTGCACGAAGGCTACGTGGAAGAATGGTTCGACTCGCTGAAGCGCGTCGAGGCGATGGATTTCGACCTGCTCGCCCCCGGCCACGGGCCGATGGGTACCAAGGCGCATGTGCGCCAGTTCCGCGAATACATGGAAACGATCCGCGACGGCGTGCTCGCGGGCCTTCGCGCAGGCCGCAGCCTCGACGAGATTCGCCCCAGCATCGATCTTCAGAAATACGCGAACTGGGCCGGCTACGCGCAGATGCGCGATCTCAATATCGACGGCATGCACCGCTACTACACGCTCTTCAGCCGCCGCAGCGCCTAAGCCCATGCGCCTCACGCCCAAGCACTTCACCAGGCGCGAATTCGGGCTTGGCGCGCTTGGTTTGGGCGCCGCGGCCGCATCCCCGCTCGCCGCGCAAAGCACCAATGTCGATCTGCTGCTCGTGTTGCTGAACGACGGCTCGGGCTCGATCGACGAAGACGAATACCGGCTGCAGCGCGAGGGCACGGCTGCCGCCATCGAACGGCCCGAGATCGTCAACGCGATCCTGCGCCTGCCCACGCGCGCCATCGCGGTCGCCTACGGCGAATGGGGCTCGCCGCGCGAGCCCGCCATCATCCTGCCCTGGGCGCGCATTGCCAGCGCCGACGATGCCGCCGACTTCGCCGAGCGCCTCGTGGCGGCCCCGCGCGTGCGCCAAAGCTGGAACGCGATCGGCGACGCGATCGCCATTGCGACCGACCTCATCGCCGCCGCCCCGTTCCGCAGCCCGCGCGCCACGATCGACATCGCGGGCGACGGGCCGGACATGCGCAGCGCCATCCTGCCCGCCCCCGCCGCACGCGACCGCGCGGTTGCGGCCGGCATTACGATCAACGCGCTCGCCATCGCCTCGCCCGGCTCGGGGGCCGCGATGCCGCTCGAGCGCCTGCGCGCGAGTTACGAAGAAAACGTGATCGGCGGCTTGGGTGCGTTCGTGATGACCGCACGCGACCGCAACGATTTCGCCCACGCGATCTTCAACAAAATGGCGCGCGAATTGGCGTAGCAAGAGACAAACGACAAGTCAGAAGTAGTCCGCTGGCCTTGCTTTAAGGTTAACTTCATATTTGATCAAAGGCGTTATGTATTCCGTAGGATCAACCGCAACACTATCCAACTTGATTGAGCCAATCTCTTACGATCGACTCAATTCGCGCCACTTCAATATCCGGAAGAGAATTTGAATGCATTATCGTATTTCGGCACGATTCTAGATCATTAAATCGGGACGTTAGCCATGATTGCTCTGGAAACAAATCTCCGAAGTCTTCCCAATTGCTTACAATCACTTGCGTAAGATGGCCGAAATTCAAATAGCCCACATTGCTCATTGCACGCTTTGATAAGTACTTTTGTTTGTTTTCTTTATCCAAGAGCTTTTGAGCATAGTCCTTAATTCGCTGAGGAACCTTGGTCGTCCACCAATCGATACCATGACGCTCCGAAAGTCGTTGGGCTATCAACTCGCGAACAGAGTTCTCAAGTGAGAAGAAAGTGACGTAGACCTTTTTCATTCTCTCGGCTTCAAGACGAATCTTGAAACTGAAGTCCTGCGAAACTTCTGCGACTTTTGCCGACTCTACGCGAGGAAGCTCAATATCAATCCCACGATCACGCAACCGAAGAAAACTATCGTTTAACAGCAAGGCATCAAATACCTGTTGCCGAACCTTTTCTAAACCACTGCTCTTACTCACCTAAGTGCTCCCTAATACTTCTGAAAATTGCATTATAAACAGAAACATCTGAAGTTGCCGGCAAATGAATTTCGATGTTGTAACGTAGAGACACGCCAGCGCCAGATCCCCTTCCTACCGGAAGGCTCGGCGCGGACTCCTGCTCGGCCTGACCCTGCGATGACTTCGTTGCTTGCGTTTCGACTTTCTTTCCGGCTTCTTCGTGCAAATCAAAGCTCGACAATCCACATAACGCCGTAAAAGTCTTCGTCATCATTTTTACGGTTCGATCATCTTCTCCACTAATTCTCGATATAATGCCTTTTACCTTGTCCTCGGAAAGTTTATGGGCATTCTCATCTACTGAAAAAACTTCCGCATACAACTCCCTAACCCCTTGGCTAAGGATTCTCATTCCTTCAGTTTTATTTCTGTAAGCCTTGTATCTTTCTGTCGGCACTCCGCTTTGATCAAGAAAACCAAGTTTCTTTAAGAGGCTTGGGAGGGCACGATCATTTGAGCTCGCAAAGCCTAATTTTTTTAGATACTCAAACGAAACACGCTCGGGGACCGCAGCCGATTGTATTTTTGACAACAGATCCGGAAGACGCCGATTGGTAATGAGATAGGGGATATCTACCACGTGCTTCTCCTTATTGTTCATACATACTATCTTAGAATATGTTAGCGTACAACGAAAAACCCCGCCCGGTTGCCCGGGCGGGGTTCTGTCGTCTTGGACCGTCGAAGAAAGGCTTAGTTCTTGGCCTTGTCGACGAGCTTGTTCTTGGCGATCCACGGCATCATCGCGCGCAGCTTTTCGCCGACCTTTTCGATGTCGTGGGCTGCGTGCTTGCGGCGCATCGCCTTGAAGCTCGCCTGACCCGCCGCGTTCTCGAGCACCCAATCGCGCGCGAAGCGGCCCGACTGGATGTCGTCGAGGATGCGCTTCATCTCCTTCTTGGTCTCGTCGGTGACGACGCGCGAGCCGCGCGTGTAGTCGCCGTATTCGGCCGTGTTCGAGATCGAATAGCGCATCGTGGCAAGGCCGCCCTCGTAGATCAGGTCGACGATCAGCTTCACCTCGTGCAAGCACTCGAAATACGCCATTTCGGGCGCGTAGCCGGCTTCCGTCAGCGTCTCGTAGCCCGCCACGATCAGCGCGCACAGGCCGCCGCACAGAACGGCCTGTTCGCCGAACAGGTCGGTTTCGCACTCTTCCTTGAAGGTCGTCTCGATCGTGCCCGCGCGCCCGCCGCCGATGGCCGACGAGTACGAGAGCGCGATCTCAAGCGCGTTGCCCGAGGCGTTCTGGTGCACGGCCACGAGGCACGGCACGCCGCCGCCCTTCTGGTATTCCGAGCGCACCGTGTGGCCGGGGCCCTTGGGCGCGATCATGAACACGTCGAGATCGGGGCGCGGCTCGATCAGGTTGAAATGGATGTTGAGGCCGTGCGCGAACGCGATGGCGGCCCCCTTCTTCATGTTGGCCTTGAGGTCGTCGTTCCAGAGCTTCGCCTGCAGCTCGTCGGGCGTGACCACCATCATGACGTCGGCCCATTTGGCGGCGTCGGCGGGCGTCATGACCTTGAAGCCGGCCCCTTCGGCCTTGGCGATCGTGGGCGAACCGGCGCGCAGCGCAATGACCACGTCCTTCACGCCGCTGTCGCGCATGTTCAGCGCATGCGCATGGCCCTGGCTGCCATAGCCGACGACGGCGACTTTTTTGCCTTTGATCAGGTTCACGTCCGCGTCGCGGTCGTAGTAAACGCGCATGGGTCTCTCTCCTCTGGGGTGTTCTTGGCAGGGTGTTCTTAGCTGGCGTTTCGGTAAAGCTTAGGCGCGGATTTACATCCGCGTTTCGCCGCGCGCAATGGCGACGATGCCGGTGCGGCTGACCTCGGCGAGGCCCAGCGGCACCATCAGATTGACGAAAGCGTCGATTTTTTCGCCCGAACCGGTGATTTCGAACACGAACGAACCGATCGTGCTGTCGATCGCTTTGGCGCGGAAAATGTCGGCGATGCGCAAGGCTTCCACGCGCTCGTTGCCCTTCGAGATGACCTTTACGAGGGCGAGTTCGCGCGCCACATGCGCCCCTTCCTGCGTGAGATCGGAGACCCGATGCACGGGCACGAGGCGGTCGAGCTGGGCTTTGATCTGCTCGATCACCATCGGCGTGCCGGTCGTCACGACCGTGATGCGGCTCTGGTGCTTGGCAGCGTCGGTTTCGGCGACGGTCAGGCTCTCGATATTGTAGCCGCGGCCGGAGAACAGGCCGATGACGCGCGCAAGCACGCCCGGTTCGTTGTCGACGATGACGGCGATGGTATGGCGCTCGATGGCGGCTGGCGTGTGGGGCACTTGGATCGGTTCTCTATTTTTTGGGGCGCGGGCGAAGGGGAAAAAGGCAGTGCTGGCCGTCAGACCAGCACCATGCCTTCTTCCGAGATCGGGCCTTTGCCGCCATTGCCGCCGCCGGTTCCCGGCTGCTTGTCGCTGGGGCCGAGGATCATTTCGTTGTGCGCGGCACCCGACGGGATCATCGGGAAGCAGTTTTCTTTCTGGTCCACGCACATGTCGACCACGACCGGGCGCTTGACCGCGATCATCTCCTTGATCACATCGTCGACCTCGGAAACCTTGGTGGCGCGCAAGCCCACGCAACCGAACGCTTCGGCGAGCTTCACGAAATCGGGCAGCGCGTCCATGTAGCTTTCCGAATAGCGCGAGCCGTGTAGCAGCTCCTGCCACTGGCGCACCATGCCCATATACTGGTTGTTCAGGATGAACGTCTTCACCGGCAGCCGGTACTGCACGATGGTGCTGAGCTCCTGGATGTTCATCAGGATCGAAGCTTCGCCCGCCACGTCGATGCACAGCGCGTCCGGGTGCGCGATCTGCACGCCCATCGCGGCCGGCAGGCCGTAGCCCATCGTGCCGAGGCCGCCCGACGTCATCCAGCGGTTGGGCTTCTGGAATTTCATGAATTGGGCGGCCCACATCTGGTGCTGGCCCACTTCCGTCGAGATGAACACGTCGTCGCGATGGGCAGTGAGGGCCTGCAGGCGCTCGAGCGCGTATTGCGGCTTCACGATGTCGGTCGAGCGCATATAGGCCAAGCAATCGCGCTTGCGCCATTGCTCGATCTGCGTCCACCAATCGGCAAGCGCCTTCTTGTCGGGCTTGGCACCGGCGGCAACGCGGCGCTTCCACTCCGCGATCATCGCGCGCACGATTTTCCCGGCATCGCCGACCACGGGCACATCCACGCGCACGTTCTTGTTGATCGAAGACGGATCGATGTCGGCGTGGATCTTCTTGGAGTTCGGCGAGAACGCGTTGAGGCGCCCGGTCACGCGGTCGTCGAAGCGGGCACCCAGATTCACCATCACGTCGCAGCCATGCATCGTGAGATTGGCTTCGTAGGTGCCGTGCATGCCGAGCATGCCCAAGAACAGCGGATCGGACGCCGGCATCGCCCCCAGCCCCATCAGCGTGCTGGTGGTGGGGAAGCCGGTGAGGTGTGCGAGCTCGATCAAGGCGGCCGACGCATCGGGCCCCGAATTGATGATGCCGCCGCCCGTGTAGAGGATCGGGCGCTTGGCCCCCAGCATCAGATCGACCGCCTGCGCGATCGCCTTTTGATCGGGCTCGGTGCGCGGCGCATAGGTCGGATGCGCCTTGGCCGGAGCCGGCGCGTATTCGGTCTTGGCCATCAGCACGTCTTTGGGAAGGTCGATCACGACCGGCCCCGGGCGGCCGCTGCGCGCGACGTGGAAGGCTTCGTGGATCGTCTTCGACAGGTTCTTGACGTCTTTGACGAGATAATTGTGCTTGGTCGCGGGCCGCGTGATGCCGGTCGTGTCGGCTTCCTGGAACGCGTCGTTGCCGATCAAATGCGTGGGCACCTGGCCCGTCAAGCACACGAGCGGGATCGAATCCATCAGCGCATCGACGAGGCCGGTGACGGCGTTGGTGGCACCGGGACCGGACGTCACGAGCACCACGCCGACCTTGCCGGTCGAGCGCGCATAGCCTTCGGCCGCGTGCACCGCACCGGCTTCGGCGCGCACGAGGATGTGGCGCACGGAATTCTGCTGGAACAGCGCGTCGTAGATCGGCAGCACCGCCCCGCCCGGATAGCCGAAAATTACGTCGACGCCCTGCTCGGCCAGCGCTTTGAGGACGATCTCCGCACCCGACAACGGGGCGGTGTCCTGGGCGAGCTTCGCATCGGGCGCGGTCGACATTTTGGGATCCTTTCAGGGGCAGGCAATTTCGGGCACGGGCAAAATCGGGACCGGGACCATATTCGCCGCGTTCCAGCCCGTCAACGGATTTGTTTAACAAACGTGCGAATCTGACCCATCAGACTTTCCGAATATTGCGCATCGAAGCGCAGCGCGTGCTTCATCTGGCCGCGGAACCACGTCGCCTGGCGCTTGGCGAATTTCGCCGTCGCCAGGCTCAACATATTGATCGCACTCTCGAAATCGTAATGCCCGGCAAGGTACCCGGCGAATTCGCGCACGCCCAACGCGCGCATGGCGGGCAGCGTGTCGGGCAGGTTTTGGGCAAGCAGGGCGCGCACCTCGTCCAAAGCGCCGTTTTCGGCCATTTTGCGCGTCCGCGCCGCGATAGCCGCCCGGTGCGCTTCGCGCGGCGGCAGCAGCACGAGTGTGGGCCAGGTCGCCGCGGCAAGCGGGTCGGCCGCTTGATAGTCGGACAGCGTGCGGCCGGTGGCTTCGACGACCTCGTAGGCGCGCAGCAGGCGCTGGCTGTCGGCGCTGGTGAGCTTGGCGCCCGCGACCGGATCGCGCGCCGCAAGTTCCGCGTGGAAAGCGGCGGCACCGATGGCGGCAAGTTTGGCGCGGGCAGCGTCGCGGATCGCGGGCGGGATCGGCGGCACGTGGCTCAGCCCCTCGACCAGCATTTTGAGATACATGCCCGTGCCGCCGCACACGATCGCAAGTTTTCCATCGGCATTCGCGGCGGCGATTTCGGCCAAGGCGGCTTGGCGCCAACGCCCGACCGTGCCGTGCGAGGCGGCCGGCCACACGCCGTAGAGACGATGCGGCACGGCAGCTTCGTCGTCGCGCGACGGGCGTGCTGTCAGCACATCGAGTTCGGCGTAAAGCTGCATCGAGTCCGCGTTGATCACCACGCCGTCGAATTCGTGCGCGAGCGCCATCGCGAGCGCCGACTTGCCCGACGCGGTCGGCCCCGCGACGATAAGCGCGTCGGGCTTGCGCTCGCCCACCGGCTTCACCATGATCCCGCCGCCATGAAGCTTGTCCTTGTCCTGACTGCCGATCCCGCGAAGCCCGTGCTCGATGCGGCGACGCTTGCCGAATTCGCCACCGCTTTCGGACCCGCCCGCATTCTCGCCCCCGGCATTGCCGCGGAGCTTTACCCGAACGACGCCGATCCTGCACGCATTCTGGCGGCCGCGCGCGCGATCCTGGGGTCGCGCCCCGTCGACGCCAATGTGGTGCCGGCGGCGGGACGCAAAAAGCGCCTGCTCGTCGCCGACATGGAATCGACGCTCATCGAAAACGAAATGCTCGACGATCTGGCCGAGCGCTTGGGTATTGGGCCGCGCGTTGCCGCAATCACGCGCCGGGCGATGAATGGCGAGCTCGATTTCCGTGCGGCGCTTGCCGAGCGCGTCGGCCTGCTCGCGGGCCAAGACGAAAAGTTGCTGGCGCAGGCGGCCGAAGGGATCCGCATCGTGCCCGGTGCCGCAGCACTTGCCGCCACGATGGCCGCCAACGGTGCATTGACCGCGATCGTGTCGGGCGGCTTTACGTTCTATACGTCGCGCATGCGCCGCCAGCTCGGTTTCGCGCGCGACTACGCGAACACGCTCGAGATCGAAAACGGCAAAATCCGCGGCACGGTCGCCGAACCCGTCCTGGGTCGCGAAGCGAAACTTGCCACGCTCGAAAAGCTCAGCGCCGAAATCGACGCACCGCTCGACGCCACGCTGAGCGTGGGCGACGGTGCGAACGACCTCGCGATGCTGGGGGCGGCCGGCTTCGGTGTGGCCTTCCGCGCCAAACCGGCGGTCGCCGCCCAAGCCAGCCTCAACATCGTGCATGGCGACTTGACCGCCCTCTTGTATCTGCAAGGCTACGCGGCAAACGAGTTCGCAACCCCCAAAGAGGCGATCGCATGACCAAACGGCTTGTCGTCGGCATCTCGGGCGCTTCGGGGGCGATCTACGGCGTGCGCGCGTTGCAGGCTTTGCGCGCGGCCGGCATCGAGACGCATCTCGTGATGACCAAAACCGCGGCGATGACGCTCGCCTACGAAACCGAATGGACGGCGCGCGAGGTGACCGCACTCGCCGACGTCGTGCACTCTTCCGAGGATCTGGGGGCGGCGATTTCGTCAGGTTCGTTCAAGACGCTCGGCATGCTCGTGGCCCCGTGCTCGATGCGCTCGGTCTCCGAGATCGCCTACGGCAACACGACGGGCCTGCTCACGCGCGCGGCCGACGTGCAATTGAAAGAACGCCGCCGCGTGGTGCTGCTGGCGCGCGAAGCGCCCTTGCATGTGGGCCATCTGCGCGCATTGACGCAAGCCGCCGAAATCGGGGCGGTGATCCTGCCGCCGGTGCCGGCGTTCTACGCCAAACCGAAGACCATCGACGATCTCGTGGCGCACACGGTGGGCCGCGCCCTCGACCTGTTCGACATCGACACCGGCCTCGTCAAACGCTGGGGCGAGCCCCAAGCGTAAGACTAGCCGCGCGGTTCGACCGGCAATCCCACGAAGCGCTGCTCGCCGCCGCGCTCGACCATGATCAGCACCGAGCGGCGGCCTTGGGTGCGCTGCTCGCGCACCTTGTCCTGCACCTGGCCGGGCTGGGCGACTTCCGTCTGCGCCACTTCGACGATCACGTCGCCGGGACGAATGCCGCGCTCCTGCGCGACCGACCCGTCGACGACGGCCGTCACCACCACGCCGCGCTGGCGCTCGGGCAGTTGGAAACGCGTGCGCAATTCGGGCGACACAGGGGCGAGCGTCATGCCGAGCACGTCGAGCTCGTTGCGCGGGGCCCCCGGTGCGGGCTGGCCCGGCGTGGGACGCGAACCCGGGGCGGCCTGGGCCGCCTGCTCGTCTTCGAGTTCGCCCAAGGTCACGTCGAGCGTCACGATGCCGCGATTGCGCCACACCTCGACCTTGACGCTCTTCTCGACCGGGGTTTCGGCCACGAGACGCGGCAGGCGGCGCATGTCGGTCACGTCCTTGCCGTCGAACTTCACGATCACGTCGCCCGCCCGGATGTTCGACTTGGCGGCGGGGCCGTTGTCGGGCACGCGCGCCACGAGGGCCCCGCGCGCCTTGTCGAGCCCCACGCCCTCGGCGATTTCATCGGTCACGCTCTGGATGTTCACGCCGAGCCAGCCGCGCCGCACGCGGCCGTCTTTGCGCAGCTGCGCCACCACGTTCGTCACGATCGAAGCCGGGATCGAGAAGCCGATGCCGACCGAACCGCCGGTCGGCGAATAGATCGCCGTGTTGACGCCGATCACGTCGCCCTGGAGATTGAACAAGGGCCCGCCCGAATTGCCGCGATTGATCGAGGCGTCGGTCTGCAGGAAATCGTCGTAGGGGCCGGCATTGATGTCGCGCTGGCGCGCCGAGATGATGCCTTGCGTGACCGTGCCGCCAAGCCCAAAGGGGTTCCCGATCGCCACGACCCAGTCGCCGACGCGCGACTTGTCGCTGTCGCCGAAACGCACGAATTGCAGCGGCGTGCGGCTCTCGACCTTCAGCAAGGCGAGGTCGGTGCGCGCATCCTTGCCCACGAGCTTGGCCGTGAGGCTCTGGTTGTCGTGGAACACGACGCGGATCTCTTCGGCCCCGTCGATCACGTGGTTGTTGGTGACGATGAAGCCGGCCGGATCGATGACGAAGCCCGAGCCCAGCGACTGGCCGCGGCGCTGCTGCGGCTGGTCGGGGCCGCGGCCCTGGCGGTCGAAAAAGTCGCGGAAGAAATCTTCGAACGGCGAGCCCGGCGGAAATTGCGGCTGCCCGTCCGGGCGGCGCTGCTGCGGCGCCTGGCCCTGCGGCCCCTGCCCTTGCGGCCCGCGCGGCCCCGCCCCGGGCGCCCCGCCTTGGGCGGCCTGCGCGGTCACGACCTGGATGTTCACGACCGCCGGCAGCAGCCGCTCGGCCAGGTCGGCGAAGGTGTTGGGGGCAAGCGTGTTGGGCACAGCGCGCCCCTGGCTCTGGGCGGCGGGGGCCTGCACTTGCACCTGCGCCTGTGCGGCAAAGGGCTGGACCAGGGTAAGGGCGAGAGCGGTAGCGGCAAGGGCGCGGACGATCACGGATCGGAACTCCCTGAAAGCCCCGAAACGGGGCGGCAGCGGTTGGACCGGCAAAGTATGCCCGATCCTCCGGGCGCCGGTCGATCCCCTATAGATAGGCGGAAAAATGGCGAAAACAGGGCCGCAGGCGCAAATTTTTTGGGCGGGAGCCGCTGCGCTACCGCCGATATTTCTCGATCGCCTCAATCACCCATTTTGGCTTTTTGACGCCGCCCCAGAAATGCTCGGGCACGTCTTCGGGGGGCAGGTAGGCAAACGTCCAATCGCGACCGGCCATGGAATTGACGCCCAGCATATGTTTCGGACTTTGCCGATACCAGTCGAGAACGCCTTCGGACACATAGTAGTTCTTCGGGAAAATTCTTTCGGGCACCTTGCCGATTCCGGCTTTGTAGTCCGCGAACGACTTCCAAAATACGATGACCATCCGGCGGCCGCGTTTGCGCGCAAGATTGAGAATCCTGATCTGGCAAGTCACCTCGTGTTCGAACTGGCGTCGGTATGAACTTTGAATAGAGCGCCCCGGCCATGCGCGCAAATTCGCATTTTCGGCCCCTTCCCATCCGACAAAGTTTTCGCGTGGCCCTGCCGTCGGCGGCCCCATCCAAATGCGCGGGGACCAATACTGGTCGAAGTCCCATTCGGGCTTGCCGTATTGATTCGGCCCTCGAATCAGCTTCGGCTCCCAGGCCGGATCGGGAAACAGCATTTGGATGACGCGGTCGGGACGCGACTGGTCCAATCGCTCGATGCGCACCAATTTCGGCTCGGCTTCGCCCGACCGCTCGGAACGCAAAAATTTTTCGTAGAAAAAAACGTTCGGATACGCGGCGCGCACCGAAAGCTCGAACTGCCGCCAATCCTCCGGGCACCAGGCAAACCTAACCTCGTGCCCCATATTCGGCGGGACGATTGGATCGGGGCCTTCCCACATGAGTTGCTTCAGGTCCACGACGCGACCTCAATTCTGCGGACGCTTCGAATCGAGAATCAGTTTTTCCAACGCGCCCACGACTTTGTCGCAGGCCGCACGCGCCTTCTTCGCATATTCCTCGGGATCGTCGCCCTCTTTGAATTTCGGGATCGTTTGCACGAGCTCGGGGTCCAGCTTTTCGACTGCACGCTTTATGGCATCGTAGGCGCGCTGTTCGCGGCCCGTCAAAGTACCGTCGGCCCGAGTCGTGGCCGTATTAATATGGCCCGACGGGAACTCCCCCTCCGGATCTTTGCTCAAGCCCATCGAATAGTCGGGACGCCGATTGCGATCAGGGGTCTCGACCGTCTTCTCCGGCATGTAGTTCCTGCCTGCGCCGCCATGCGACGCACCACCGGTGTGTTCAATGATGTCGGCGATTCGCGAATCTGCGATCGCTTCGTCGCACGCCTTTGCCACGATGTTGTTGCCGGTCACGGTCGGTTCCGTGCCGCGATTGTCGGTGCGACCGTCGTCGTACTGGATGCTTTCGACGATCACGCCCGCGACAACGCCGCCGATCTCTTTGCGCGCATCGTCGGGGATGACCGGAATGTTTTTGAGAATCGTGCGGTCCTCCTCGGTGAGTTCGGGATAACCCGGCTGCTTCTCGGCTGGCGGAGCGGGCGTGCGCCCGGGGAGCGGATCAGTCGTGCCGCTCGGCGGCACGGATGGCGGCGGGCTCGACGGCGCTTGGCCGGGCTTGGTTGCCTGATCGAGGATCGTCTTGGTCCCGAGAGCGCCTGCGATAGCGGCTCCGCCGGCGATCAAGGCTTGTCCCAACTGCGGGATCGCCAGCAAAGCAGGCGCTGCCGCCAGTTGAATATTCGGATCGCGCCCGCTTTCGCCCAGCTGCGCCGCATCGCCTGCGCGCGCGACGGCCTGCAATACCTCGGGCCGCAGCGTGCCGATGGGCGGGCTTTGCGGCAGGTCGCCACCGACGAACGCGCGTCGATCGACTGCATCGTCGAGATGTCGAAGTACGGCCGCCACCACGTCCGGTCCTTCGCCGGGCTTGGCGGCGTCCCACTGCTCGACGAAGTCGCGGGCTTGCAACACGCCGCGTGCACCAAAATTCTTGATGTAGGTCGCAAGCATCTCCGGTGCGCCGTCGAAATTCGTGCGGTTGCGCGTCAAGAATTCGACCCATGAGGTATTCGAGCCGTGCGTCTCCGGATCGACGGGCGGATAGCTCTTCGGCTTTTTGAGTTCGATCCGCGGCGGATGCGCAATCAGCAAACCGTCCTGGCCCTGCGACGCCAGCAAGTGATGCTGCTCGATCTGCGCTTGCGTCGGCGCGGGAAAGTCGGCAAAGCGCTGGCCGAATTGTTCGCGCATTTTCGCGATGGTGGGGCCGTCGGGTCGCAGCCAGCCATCGACTTTGAGGCCGGTTCGCCGCTGAAATTTGCGCACGCCCTCGTCGAGCGTGTACAGCCCGTACCCGGTCGGACCGTTGGTTCCGGCGAAGTCGAGATCGCCCGCGTCGGCAAGTATGCTTTCGACCTTGAAAACGTCGCGGCGGCCGTTCATGCGGCCGAGGCCGACTGTGTCGGCGAGGTCGAACCAGCTGTCGGCGGTTTCCTGTTCTGGGTTCTTCAGTTTGAGGACATACATGGCATGACTCCGGCGTTTCGGCGCCGGGCTTTCACGCCGGGCCGGTTGAGGGCGCTTTCCAACGCGGAAAACAGGTTAATTATAGAACATATAATATACAGAAAATATAACCTTGTAAGGACAATTTATTTATAGGCAAGCATCGACTCAAAAAAAACGGGGCCCGAAGGCCCCGTTTTCCGGTGTCTGCCGTGGTCGGCGGTTTCAGCGTCTGGCGGGGGCCGGCACGTTGACGCCGCGTTCGCGGAAATAGCGGAAGAACTCGCTGTCCGGCGACAGCACGATCGTGGCGTTGGTGTCGCCGATCGCCCGGCGATACGCCTCGAGGCTGCGCCAGAAGGCGTAGAACTCCGCATTGGCGTTGTATGTGCGCGCGTAGATGTCCGCCGCTTCCTTGTCGCCTTCGGCGCGCGTGACGGAGGCCTGGCGCTGGGCCTCGGCCAGCAGCACCGTGCGCTCGCGGTCGGCTTCGGCGCGGATGCGCTGGGCGCCTTCCGCACCTTCGGCACGCGCCTGGCGCGCTTCGCGCTCGCGCTCGGTCTGCATGCGCGCGTAGATCGCGTTCGAGTTGTCGGGCGGCAGGTCGGCACGCATGATGCGCACGTCCACCACTTCGATGCCGAAATTGCGCGTCTCGCCGACCACGCCCGCCGTGATCTGGCGCATGAGGTCCGAACGCCGGTCGGTCAGCAGAGCCTGCAGCGGCACGCCGCCGAACGTGTTCTGCAGGTTCGACTGCACGGCATTGGCCAAACGCTGGCGCATGCCGAACTCGTTGCGCGCGGTCGTGAAGAAGGCGAGCGGATCGACGATGCGGTAGCGCGCGAAGACGTCCACCACCACGCGGTTCTGGTCGCCCAGCACGATCTCGCGCGGCGTGTCGTCGAAATCGAGCAGCCGCTTTTCGAAATAGAGCACGTTCTGGACGAAGGGCAGCTTGAACTGCAGGCCCGGATCCTTGACCACGCGCACGGGTGCGCCGAACTGCAGCACGAGCGCCTGCTTGTCCTGCGCCACCGTGAAGAAGGCGTTGGCGGCCGCGAACAGCACCGCCACGAGGGCGACGGCTGCGACGATAAGACGGGTCTGGTTCATCGTGCGGCTCCTTGCGGCGTGGCGACCGAGGGCGTTTGGTTCGGCATCGCACTGGTCGACGGCGCCGTCGAGGCGGGGGCCGCCGGCGCAGGTCGGCGCAGCAAATCGCCGAGCGGCAATACGGGAACGACGCTCTGGCTCTGGCCCGGGCCGTTGTTCTGGTCGAGGATGACCTTCTGGTTGCCGCGCAGCACCTGTTCCATCATTTCGAGATAGAGGCGCTGGCGCGTGACTTCGGGTGCGGCCGCGTAGGCGGCGAGCAACGCTTCGTAGCCCGCAATGTCGCCCTGGGCGCGGGCGACGACCTGCTGGCGGTAGCCTTCCGATTCCTGGATCAGGCGCTGGGCTTCGCCGCGTGCACGCGGCACGATGTCGTTGCGGTAGGCTTCGGCCTCGTTGCGTGCGCGCTCGCGATCCTGGTTGGCGCGCTGCACGTCGCGGAACGCGTCGATGACCTGGGCCGGCGGTTCGACCGCGCGGAACTGCACCTGCTCGATCGCGATGCCGGCATCGTAGAAATCGAGAATGCCCTGCATCGTCGAGCGCACGCGCGTTTCGACCGCGTTGCGGTTCGTGAAGATGGCGGTCGCCGTCGTCTGGCCCACCACTTCGCGCATGCCGGCTTCGGCCACGGCTTTGACCGAGGCTTCGGGCTGCGCGATGTTGAACAGGAACTTGGCGGCGTCCTGGATGCGCCATTGCACGGTGAAGCGCACGTCCAAGATGTTCGCGTCGCCCGTGAGCATCAGGCTTTCGTCGAGCATCGTGCGGTCGCGGCGCGCTTCTTGCCCGTCGCGGAAGCCGATATTGAGCTGGTTGACCTGCAGCACATTGGGCTGGATCACCGACTCGACCGGATACGGCACATGCCAGTTGAGGCCCGGATAGGTGATGCGCTCCATCTCGCCGAAGCGCAGGACCACGCCCACATTGGCGGGCTCGACGCGGTAGAAGCCCGTGAGCAGCCACATCGCCACAAGGGCGATGAAGCCGAGGGCAAGGCCGCGCCCCGCCCCCATGCCGCCCGGCAGCACTTCGCGCAGGCGCTGCTGGCCCTGACGGATGATGTCTTCGAAATCCGGCCCCTTGCCGCCGCCGCCGAATGGACCCCCACCGCCGCCGTTGTTGCCCCCCGGGCGTCCGCCCCAAGGATTGTTCGGTTTTTGGCCGCTGCCCCACGGGCCGCCGCCACCACCTTGATTCCACGGCATTGTGCTGGTGTCCTTTTTCGTCGTTGTGGCCTTTGCCGCGTCGCAGTCGTCAATCGCTTGGACGGCGGCTGGGCAGGGCCTATATAAGCGGCAGCCTTGGCCGGGCCAAGCGCTGCTTTTTGGTGCCCCCGTTATTTGGGCGCGATTTACCCCGAATCAAGACAGGAATTCACGTGACCGCCGCAAAAGCCCCCTCGGAAGCCGAAATTCTGGCCGCCCTCAAGAAAATCCCCGACCCCGACCGGCGCCAGGACATCGTCGCTCTGGGCATGGTCCAGGGGCTGATCGTCAAAGACGGCCATGTCGCATTTTCGCTGGAGGTCGATGCCAAGCGCGGCGGGGCGATGGAACCTTTGCGCAAAGCGGCCGAAAAAGCGGTCGAAGCGCTGCCGGGCGTGCTCAGCGTCAGTGCGGTGCTGACCGCGCAGAAGCAGGCAAACGCGGCCCCTGCCCGCCAGGCCGGCACGGGGCCCGCCGGCGGGCCCAACACGCCGGGCGGCAAACAATTGGTGCCGGGCGTGCGCGCGATCGTGGCGGTCGCCTCGGGCAAGGGCGGAGTCGGCAAATCGACGACCGCGACGAACTTGGCTCTCGCCCTGTCGCAGCAGGGGCTCAAAGTGGGGATGCTCGATGCCGACATCTACGGCCCCTCGCTGCCGCGCATGATGGGCATTGCCGGCAGGCCCAATTCGCCCGACGGCAAGACGCTGACGCCGATGACGAACTACGGCGTCAAATGCATGTCGATGGGTTTCCTCGTTCCCGAAGACACGCCGATGATCTGGCGCGGGCCGATGGTGATGGGCGCGCTCGAGCAGATGCTGCGCGATGTGGCGTGGGGGACGCTCGACATTCTCGTGGTCGACATGCCGCCGGGCACGGGCGATGCGCAGCTCACAATGGCGCAGCGTGTGCCGCTGGCGGGGGCCGTGATCGTCTCGACGCCGCAGGACATCGCGTTGCTCGACGCGCGCAAGGGCCTCAACATGTTCCGCAAGGTCGATGTGCCCGTACTCGGCATCGTCGAAAACATGAGCTACCACATCTGCTCGAATTGCGGCCATCGCGAAGAGATTTTCGGCCATGGCGGGGCGCATCGCGAGGCCGACAAGCTCGGCGTGGAATTCCTGGGCGAAGTGCCGCTGCATATCGCGATCCGCGAAACTTCGGATGCGGGCCAGCCCATCGTGGTGAGCCAGCCCGACAGTCCGCACAGTGCGGCTTACCGGGCGATCGCCAAACGCCTGTGGACAAAAGTCGAAGCCGGGTTCGCGAGCCCGGCTGCTGCAGGCCCGCGCATCGTCGTCGAATAATCGCCGCCCGACGAATCGCAGGGCGAAGAATCGCCCGCCGAAGAATCGCTTGTTCGACGCGGCTGCCGCAGTTGGGTAAAATCCTCGAAACCGGTCGAGTCGATAGGGTTCGAGAGTCCATGGAAAAATTCGTCCCTCTGCGCGTGCTTGCTTGCCTCTGTTTGGCGCTGGCGGTTGCGGCTTGCGCAAACGAAGGGCCCAATCCGCGCGCGGCCAACATCGCGCCGCCGCCGCCGCCGCCCAATCCGCTGCAGGCGCAAGCGCCGCAGCAAGCGGCCCCGCAGCAGATGGCGCAGACGCCGCAGCAGATGACGCCGCAGTCGCAACAGCCGCAGCCGCGCGCGCAGCAGCAAGCGCAAGCGCGCGGCGGTGCTGGCGGCGGATCGGCAACGGGCGGGCTCGCGATGGGCGGGCATTTGGCATCGCACAAATCGATGGAAGCGGCCGAAGCAGGCTGGCAGGCCTTGGTGCGCCGCCAACCGGCTTTGCAGCAGCTGCGCCCCTATTTCGTGCCGGTTCTGGTGCGCGGCGAACCGTGGGTTCGCGTCGTGGCCGGCGACTTCCCCGACCGCGACGAGGTCAACCGCTTCTGCAACTGGGCGCGCGCCCAGCAGCTCTATTGCGCGCCGATGCCGCTCGCAGGGGCCAGCCTCGAAAATCCGTCGTCGATCATGTCGGGCGGCGGGGCGGCAAACGGCGCCGCACCGGCTTCAGCCCCGCGCCAGCGCCAACCGCGCGCAGCACCGGCCCCGCAATCGGGCCTCAACGATGCGTTGCCGGTCCCGGCACCTGCGGCACCGCCCACGCCGGTTGCCGCTGCCCCGGCCTTGGTCGCCCCGGCACCCAACGCCAACAACATGCCGGCCCAGCCGCTCGCCCCGCCGCTGCCGCCGCGCCGCCAGGCGACCAATCCGAGCCTGCCGCAGTAGGCGTTACGCCGTAAAGATCAGGCTGGCCGCCCGAGCGTGGCCATCAACTCGGTCCATTCGCGTTTGCTGAGGCCGCTGTCGGCCTGCGTCACGTTCTCGCCGGCGAGCAGGCGCTTGATCACCGCCATGCCCGGGCCTGAGACGGCAGTCCCCCCCATGCGATAATCCTGGAACGCTTCGAACGCGATCGGGCACCAGCGCTTGACGATGTCGAGGATCGTCTCGGCATAGACGCGGATCTCGTACTGCGCGTGGTCGTCGGCGCGCAGGCTCAGGAAATGCAGCAGGTTGCTGAGATCGACCTTCCAATACCATTGCGTGTAGTAGTTCGTGGGCAGCACCATGCGCGCAAGCTCGCGCGCAAGGCCGGGCTTTTCGGGATCGGCCTTGTCGCCCTCGTTCAGCAGCCGCTCGTAGATCTCGTAGGCCTCGTTCGACAGGCCTTCGATGGCGGCCAAGGTCTGCTCGGCCGCACTGCCGGCAAGAACTTCGCCGCGCCCCTGGCGGTTGCTCTGCGACTGCGCGGCGAGCTTGGCGGGTTCGGGCACGTAGAATTCGCGGTCGAGGATCGAATAGCGCGCCGAATACTCGTTCACGTTGGCCGTGCGATGGCGGATCCATTGGCGCGCCACGAAGATCGGCAGCTTCACGTGCAGCTTGATCTCGCACATCTCGAAGGGCGTCGAATGGCGATGGCGCAAGAGATAGCGGATGAGGTTGCGGTCGTCGGAGATTTTTTTGGTGCCGGTACCGTAGGACACGCGCGCCGCCTGCACGATCGCCGCATCGTCGCCGAAATAGTCGATCACGCGCACGAAGCCGTGGTCGAGCACCGGCAGCGCTTCGTAGAGAATCTCTTCGAGGGCGGGCACGGTCGGTCGGCGCGTCTGGTTGGATTGGGTGCGCGCGGCGGCGATTTCGGCAAGCTGTTCGGGCGAGAGCGAAGACTTCATCGGACGGCTTTCAAGCAAAGGGGCGGGTGTTGGCCCCGAATCGACCAAGCGGGGCCAAATCCTACCGCCCCTTCCCCTGGCGAGGCAAAAACCCTATATTCGGCGGTGCCGGGCAACCGGCTATGACGATAAACGGCTTGCGTAATAGCCGATGCGGACCCGGGGGCAGTGCCCGGCGCCTCCACCATTTCTCCCTTGGGGGCGAACCAGGATCGACGCGCGGGTAAAGGCATGACTTTCGTTCGGCATGGTTCCGCCGTTATCGGGCCATTCAAGAGATGCCAACGACAACGTGGCTCTCGCTTCGGAAGCGCGTCTCGCGGCCTAACGGCCCCTTGATACGTAACCTGTAGCGCGGTTCGGGGGGGCACCGGGCAACAGAAGCCCCCCCACTTTCAGCGCCCATTTTCGACTCAGCGCTAGCCCCCAATTCGCGCTATGCTGGCGCGAACGAACGAGGATTGAAGTGGCCGACGCAGCGAACGACAAAATGCAGTACGACCGGATGATGGAAGGCGCCTTGCGCAGCGTCGTGCGCGAGGCGCTCGGCGTCGCCGCGGCCGCAGGGCTCCCCGGCGAGCACCATTTCTACGTGACGTTCCGCACCGACTATCCGGGCGTCGAGATCCCCGCCCGCCTGCGCAGCCGCCATCCGGAAGAGATGACGATCGTGCTGCAGCACCAGTTCTGGGGCCTCGAGGTGGACGCAAACCAGTTCCAGGTGACGCTGTCTTTCGACCGCGTGCACGAAACGCTGAAGATCCCGCTTGCCGCCATCACCGCCTTCGTCGATCCGTCGGTGCAGTTCGGGCTGCAGTTCCCGCATGTGGCCGCAAGCGTGGCCACGCTCAAAGCGGCGCCCGAAAAATCGCTTGGCAAAAAAGCCGAAACGCCGGCGGCCCCGCCGGCCGATGCGGCCGCCCCGGCCGCGGCCGAAGCACCGGCCGACGCGTCGGCGCGCGTCGTGACCCTCGACGCGTTCCGCAAAAAGTAACCTTCCCAGCAAAGAGATTCCGAAATGGCCGAATTCGTCTTCCGCGACATGCTCGAGACGGCGCATGCGCATGTGCCGTGGCGCAAACTGACCGCCGATTTCGTGTCGGCCGCCAAATTCGACGGCCACGAGATTCTGAAGGTCGAAGCGCAAGCGCTCACGCTGCTCGCGCGCGAGGCGTTCGTCGACATCGCGCACCTGCTGCGCCCCGGGCATCTGGCGCAGATGCGCGCGATCCTCGACGATCCCGAGGCCTCGGCCAACGACAAGTTCGTGGTCTACGACCTGCTCAAGAACGTGTGCATTTCGGCGGGCCGCGTGCTGCCGATGTGCCAGGACACCGGCAACGCGATCGTGATGGGCAAAAAGGGCCAGCAAGTCTGGACCGGATACAACGACGCGGAAGCCATCGCGCGCGGCGTGTGGCGCAGCTACGGCGAAACCAATCTGCGCTATTCGATGGTGGCCCCGCTCGAGACCTTCAAGGAAGCCAACACCGGCGACAATCTGCCCGCCCAGATCGACATCTATTCGACGGAAGGCCAGGACTACGATTTCCTCTACGTCGCCAAGGGCGGCGGGTCGGCCAACAAGCAGTTCCTGTTCCAGGAAACGCCGTCGCGCCTGACCGAAGCCGGCATGCTCAAATTCCTCGACGAAAAGATCAAGACGCTGGGCACGGCCGCGTGCCCGCCCTACCACCTCGCGGTCGTCATCGGCGGTACGTCGGCCGAAATGACGATGAAGACGCTGAAGCTCGCGACCACGCGCTATCTCGACGATCTGCCCACACAAGGCAACAAATACGGCCAGGCCTTCCGCGACCGCGAGCTTGAGGCCAAGATCCACAAGCTCACGCAAGCCAACGGCATCGGCGCGCAGTTCGGCGGCAAGTATTTCTGCCACGACGTGCGCGTGATCCGCCTGCCGCGCCACGGCGCAAGCCTGCCGGTGGCCCTCGGCGTGTCGTGCTCGGCCGACCGCCAAGCGCTCGGCAAAATCACGCGCGAGGGCGTGTTCCTCGAACAGCTCGAAACGGACCCGGCGAAATATCTGCCCGACATCGACGTGTCCAAGCTGGCAGGCGATCCCGTCGCGATCGATCTGAACCAGCCGATGGCGTCGATCCGCAACACGCTTTCGAAATTCCCGGTCACGACGCGCGTGATGCTGACGGGTACCTTGATCGTCGCGCGCGACTTGGCGCACGCCAAGCTGCGCAGCGAGCTCGAGGCCGGCAAGCCGCTGCCCGATTATTTCAAGAACCATCCGATCTACTACGCGGGCCCCGCCAAGACGCCGGCGGGCTACGCCTCGGGCGCGTTCGGGCCGACGACGGCGGGCCGCATGGACAGTTTCGTCGAGCAATTCATGGCCGCCGGCGGCAGCCATGTGATGCTCGCCAAGGGCAATCGCAGCCGTGCCGTGACCGATGCCTGCAAGAAGCACGGCGGCTTCTATCTGTGCTCGATCGGCGGCGAAGGTGCTTTGCTGGCCGAGAACTGCATCAAGAAGGTCGAGTGCATCGCCTATCCCGAGATGGGCATGGAAGCGATCTGGAAAATCGACGTCGTCGACTTCCCCGCTTTCATCGTGGTCGACGACAAGGGCAACGACTTCTTCGCCAAATGGATGGGGTGAGCGCCGTCCCTTCGCCCGACGGCGCGCTCGTGCTGTTTTCGGGCGGGCAGGATTCGGGCGTGTGCCTTGCCTGGGCGCTCGAAAATTTCGCGCGCGTCGAGACGGTCGGCTTCGATTACGGGCAGCGGCATCGTGTCGAGCTCGAATGTCGGCTTACGCTGCTCGAAAATCTGCGCGAGCGCTTTCCGCACTGGGCGGCGAAGCTCGGGCCCGACCATGTCGTCGACATGGCGGGGCTCGCGGCGATCTCGAGCACGTCGCTCACCAGCGAAGCGGCCTTCGCCTACGAGAAGAACGGCCTGCCCAACAGTTTCGTGCCGGGGCGCAATCTCTTGTTTTTCGGCTATGCGGCCGCCATCGCCTATCGGCGCGATCTGAAGCGCCTCGTGGGCGGCATGTGCGAGACCGACTATTCGGGCTATCCCGATTGCCGCGACGACACGCTCAAAGCTCTGCAGGTGGCGCTCTCGCTCGGGCTCGACAAACGGCTCGTGATCGAAACACCGCTGATGTGGATCGACAAGGCCGCGACGTGGGCGCTTGGCCATGCACTCGGCGGGGACGCGTTTATCGACCTTCTGCTCGAAGACAGCCACAGCTGCTATGCGGGCGACCGCACGAAGCGCCATGCGTGGGGCTACGGGTGCGGCGTGTGCCCCGCGTGCGAATTGCGCAAAGCCGGTTTCGGGAAGTGGCGCGCCGGCGCTAATTGAGCCGGCGCGTCTCGCCCGCGTGGTGGGCGGCACCCGGGAAATTGACGCCCCATTCCATCGGCAATTCCCATTCGGCCGTGCGGGCGGCGTCGCGCAGCAGCTTCATGAGGCCGAACAAGCCGTCGTCGGCGAGCGTCAAATCGAGGCGCATGCGATCCCACGTGATCAGCGACAAGAGCGTCGTGCCGTCCGGGTTGCGCAGAATATGGAAGGCCCACAGAAGATGCGCATCCGGAATGGGATTGGCGCTGCCTTCGGCAGAGGCCGCGGCAGCGGCTTTCGCGGCGGCTGGATCCTCGAAGGGCGTCGAGAAATTGGCCGAGGCGGTGGCGCGCGTTTCGGCCATCTCGAGCAGAAAGTCCCGCGCGACGGCGTTTTTGGTTTCGGCGAGCGATTTGTGCAGCTCGCCCGTGAGCGCGGTCCAGAACAGCGACAGATAGCGCCGCGTGATCAGCAGCCGATAGATGTCGGCCGTGCCCTCGGTGCGCAGCCGCAGCAGCAGCCGGTCTTCGAGCGACACGTAGTCGATGGCAAATTGGCGGATCGCGCTCAGGCTCATGATGGGCTAGTTTGCGGCCGCAAGGGCGCAAACGCAATGGCCGATCCCGATCTCGATCTTTTGTTCGCCGCGGAATTTCCGCCGGGCGGCGTGCTGTTCGCCAATGCCGATTGGCACAACGCGATGGCAGGGCTCGCAAATCGGCTGTGGTGCCTGCAGGATTGGAAGCCTGCCGCCGATCGGCTCATGGCCCGCAATCTGCGCCTCGGCAGCCCCGAATCTCCCGTTGCAACCGCACTCGTGCGCTTGGGCCGCCAGCGCGCGCGCAATCTTTTTGACATTGCCCAAGCCTTGGCCGCCCTTGGCCCCGGCGGCCGCTTGCGCGTGGCGGGCCGCAACGAGGTGGGGCCTGCCCGCTACGCCAAGGACCTCGCCGCGATCGGCCTTGTCCCGCACGCCACCAGCAAGGGCAAGGCGCGGCGCCTCGATGCGACCGTAGCGGGGCCGCTCGATCTTGCCGTGTGGAAAGCGGAAACCGCCGAACGCCCGATCCTCGACGGACGCTTTGTGTCCGCTCCCGGCGTTTTCGCGTGGGATCGCATCGATGCGGGCTCGGCCGCCCTTGCGGCGTTGCTGCCGGCCGATCTTGGCGGCCATGTCGCCGATCTCGGCGCGGGTTTCGGCTATCTCGCGGCGACGGCCTTGGCACGGTCGCCGGCTATCGTGCGGCTCGATGCGTTCGAAGCCGATCGCCCGGCGGTCCGTTGTGCCGCTGCCAACCTGTCCGCGTTCGGGGCGCGGGCCCAGACAAGGTGGCACGACGTAACCGCCGGGGTCGGCACAGCACTTTACGACGCGGTGCTGACGAACCCGCCGTTCCACGAAGCACACGGCGAAGATCGCAGCCTTGGTTTGCGCTTCATCGACGTGGCGGCGGACGCGCTGAAGCCCGGCGGGCGGCTCTATCTCGTCGCCAACCGGCACCTGCCCTACGAGCAGAAGCTCCAAAGCCGTTTCAAGCGCCTGGAACGTCTGTCCGAAGGCAACGGCTTCAAGGTTTATGCGGCGTTCGCTTGAACGAGTCCGGACGCACCGGCAAACGCACCCGGGACAAGTTCGAGCCCCAGGAAACGCTTGGCCTCGACCGGCCCGGGCAGTGCCAGCTTGCGCGTATGCGCGGCCGTGAAGCCGAAGCGCCCGTAATAGGGCGCGTCGCCGACCAGGAACACGCGCCGATGGCCGAGCTTGCGCGCCATTGCGAGGCCTTCCTCGACGAGGCGCGCACCGAGGCCGCCCGCGCGCGCGTTCGCATCGACCGCAAGCGGACCCAGCATCAGCCCGTCTTGCGAGCGGCCGAAGCGCACGTGCCAGAAGCGCACCGTGCCCACGAGCCGACGCCGCGTGCGCGCAACCAAGCTCAAGCCCCACACCGGCGCACGGCCGGCACGTAAGGCGTGGCAGGTCTTGCCGCGCCAAGCACCTGCGAACGCCTGGTCGAGCAGCGCCTCGACCGCCGGATCGTGCTCCGGCAGTTCGGCCGATATCTCGATCATCGCCGCCTCAGATGCAGTAGCACTTCAACGGTTCGAAACCGTTGAAGGCGACGGCCGAGTAGGTCGTGGTGTAAGCACCCGTCGCGCGGATTTCGAGACGGTCGCCCGCCACGAGGTCGATCGGCAGACGGTAGTCGGCCTTTTCGTAGAGCACGTCGGCCGAATCGCAGGTCGGGCCGGCGAGGATCACGCGCTCGACCTTGCTGCCCTTCTTGGCCGACACGATCGGGTACTGGATCGCCTCGTCCATCGTTTCGGCCAAACCGCCGAACTTGCCGATGTCCAAGAACACCCAGCGCTTCGTGTCGGTCTTCGACTTGCGCGACACGAGCACCACTTCGGTGTCGATGGTGCCGGCATTGCCGACCATCTGGCGGCCGGGCTCGACGATGATCTCGGGCACGCGGTTGCCGAAATGGCGCGCGAGTGCGGCATGGATCGCCGCCCCGTAGCTGCCCATCGTCGGGATGTCCTTGCGGTACTTCGTGGGGAAGCCGCCGCCCATGTTCAGCATGTTGAGCTGCACGCCCGCGTCTTCGCATTCGCGGAACAGCCACGCGGCCTGCGCCACGGCGGCGTCCCACGCGTTCGGGTCCTTCATCTGGGAGCCGACATGGAACGACACGCCGTGCGGCACGACGCCCTTCGACGCCGCCGCGATCAGCAGTTCGCGCGCCATCGCCGGATCGCAGCCGAACTTGCGCGACAGCGGCCAGTCGGCCCCTTCGCCCGAGGTCAGGATGCGGCAGAACACTTTTGCACCCGGGGCGGCCTGCGACAGCTTCTCGAGTTCGGCTTCCGAGTCGAACGCGAACAGACGCACGCCGCGCGCATAGGCGGCCGCGATGTCGGACTGCTTCTTGATCGTGTTGCCGAACGAAATGCGGTCGGCCGCCACGCCCGAGCGCAGCGCCATGTCGATCTCGTTGACCGACGCGGTGTCGAACGACGAGCCGAGCTTGGCGAGCGTGTCCAAGATCTCCGGGGCCGGGTTCGCTTTGACGGCGTAGTAGATGCCGGCCTGCGGGACCGCGTCCTTGAGCTTGCGGTAGTTGTCCGCGACGATGTCGAGGTCCACGACCACGTACGGGGTCGGGCGTCGTTCGGCGAGGAAGTCGCGGATCTTTTTGCTGTTGGTCATCCCGAGATACTCCAGTTCTCCAGAGAATGCGTCAGGCGACGCGGAAGTTGGTGAATTGCCAGGTGTCGGACCGGTCGAGCTGTTCGGGGAACAGCCGCTCGCGGTCCTGCAAGGGCGTCCAGTCGGTGTAGGCGCCGACGACTTCGCCCAGATACGGGCGGCAGACTTCCATGCAGCGCGCATGGTCCATCTCGTCGGCCTCGACGAGGCCGGCCTTCGGATTTTCGAGCGCCCACACGATGCCGGCGAGCACGGCCACCGTGACCTGCAGCGAGGTCGCGTTGTTGTGCGGCGCGAGCTTGCGCGCCTCGGCAATGGTCAGGCGCGAGCCGTACCAGTAGGCACCCTTCGCGTGGCCCATCAGCAGCACGCCGAGCTCGTCCATGCCCGAGACGATTTCGTCCATCATCAGGCGCTTGGCGGGCTGCATGTGCCAGTTCTTGCCGGCGAGCTCGTGCACCGACTTCACGGCGTCGTCGCACGGGTGGTAGGCGTAGTGCACGGTCGGGCGATACGCGACCGCACCGTCCTTCTTGAGGGTGTAGTAGTCCGCGATCGAGATCGCTTCGTTGTGCGTGACGAGGAAGCCGTGGAACGGCCCTTCGAGCGGCGTCCAGGTGCGCACACGCGTGCCCGCACCAGGGCGCAGCAGATAGATCGCCGCGTCGCAGCCGAATTCGTGGCGGCGGCCGTCGGCGGGCAGCGCCTTTTCGTGGCTGCCCCAGCCGAGTTCGGCGGGCTGGCAGCCTTCGCCGACGAACCCGTCGATCGACCACGTGTTCACGAACTCGCCGACCTTCTTGGGGCGGTCGGCAACTTGCGTGTCGCGCTCGGCGATGTGCACGACCTTGACGCCGAGCTTGGCGGCGAGCCCGGCCCAGCCTTCGCGCGTGGCGGGGGCCGTCTGCGGCACGCCCGTGTCGTTGGCGATGTTGAGCAGCGCTTCCTTGACGAGATGCGAGACGAGGCCCGGATTGGCGCCGTGCGTGAGCACGGCCGTGGGCCCGCCCGCGTATTTAGCGCGCAGCGCACGCGCGGACTCGCGCAAAGCGTAGTTCGAACGCTGCGAGGGCGTGAGCGACGGATCGGTGTAGCCGCCGGCCCAGGGCTCGATGCAGGTATCGAGATAGAAGGCACCCTTTTCCTGGGCGAGTTCGATCAAAGCGACCGACGAAACGTCGACCGACAGGTTCAGCAGGAAATCGCCCGCACCCAAGCG
>JADCGL010000013.1 GCA_020248985.1 Telmatospirillum sp.
GGCGTTGCGGGTATCGGCTGGGTCGGCGTGCGCGGCGGCAATCATGCGGGGCCGGCGGCGCTCTATGTGCGCCCGCAGGCAACCGCGAACATGATTGGGCTGTGTGCGGCCGTCGGCAGCGCCAACCACGTCGCCCCGTTCGGCGGCAGCGACATTTTGCTTGGCACGAACCCCATCGCTATCGCCGCTCCTAGCGGCGGGCCGGACCCGTTTGTGCTCGACATGGCGACCACGGTTGCGGCGATGGGCAAGATCAAGACATTGGCCCAGCGCGGCGAGAAAATGCCGGAAGGCTGGATGGTCGGCCGAGACGGCAAGCCGCTGACAGATCCCGCCAAACGCGACGACGGGTTCCTGCTGCCGATCGGCGGCGCCAAGGGCTACGGCCTGTCGCTTGCCATCGGCCTTCTCGCTGGCGTTCTGAACGGGGCTGCCTTCGGCGCCGACGTCGTCGACTTCACGAACGACACGAAGAGCCCGACGAATACGGGCCAGTTCGTCGCCGCTATCGACGTCTCAGCGTTCGTCGGGAGGGCTGCGTTCGAGGCGCATTGTCGGCGAACGTTCGACACATTGAAGGCATCGACGCCGTTACCTGGCCATGATTTGGTGCGCATCCCCGGCGAGGGGCGCGCCGCGAGACGTGCCGCTGCTGACGCGGACGGCATCGCACTGGCACCAGCCCTGCGCGTCGAACTCGACCGCATCGCCGATGAATTCGGCGTGGCGCGGCTCTGATAGCGAAAATTTGGCTACCGCTCGTCGTTGATTTTCGTCGTCGAGAACGGCTGAATGTTTGGTGCGAGGCGTCAAGAATCTTCAGTATTTAGAGGAAATACTTATTTCTCATGAATTTACAATAGGTGGGATTCTTCCGCGACCTCGATCCAAAGGTTCTCATTTACAGCGACTACGGCACGCCATAAGTGAATTTAAATTCGGGTTACGGGAAACCGGTTCGTTCGATCGGTGCCGCTAAACCATCGCCAAGATTTCGAAACGAAAAGCGAGGGTAGGCGTTGCATTCGACGGGGTTTAAATGCCCTTGGTTTCCACTCAATTCCTTTTGTTGCCGGAAGAAGCGGAAACCAGATTTGAAATCATTCGGTTTTTAAAGATCTGGGGGACTGGGGCGCGAGGCATTGCCTCGCGGGGTTCGAATCCTGTCGCTCCGACCACTAAAGAAGACATCTATATCAATGGTCTAGCGGTCTCTTTCATTGACCGGCCCCCACCGGGTGGCCCGCTACGGATGTTAGTTTAGTCGTGCTGTTTGCGCCATTGGCGCGGTTGCCCGCAAGACCAGTGCCTCTGGCGCAGGCGGTTGATAGCCAAGCGACGAGTGCGGGCGGATGTTGTTTTAATGCCGCCTCCAGCACTCAATAGCGGTCTTGGCCTCCTTCAGGCTGTAGAAGATTTCCCCGTTGAGCAGCTTGTCTCTCAGCTTGCCTTTAGCTTTCGCAGTAGCCGTTCTCCCAGGGGCTACCTGGTTCGATGTAGGCAGTCTTTGCGCCAACGGCAGCAATCCATTCGCGCAGTGACAACGCGACGAACTCCGGGCCAATATCTGAATGAATGTGCGCCGGCGCGCCGCGCAGGATGAACATATCCGCCAGCGCCTCGATGACGTCCGCAGATTTGATCTTGCGGGCTATCCGGATGGCGAGGGCTTCACGCGTGAACTCGTCGACGATACAGAGCATCCGGAAGACCTTCCCGTCATGCGTGCGGTCCGCGACGAAGTCATGGGACCACACGTGGATTGGTTGCCCGGGCCGCAGACGGACGCACGAGCCGTAGTTGAGTCATAGACGCCCACGCTTTGGCTGTTTGGCTGGTACTTTGAGCCCCTCACACCGCCAGATACGCTCGACACGCTTTTTGTTCACCACCCAACCGGCCCTGCGGAGCATTGCCGTGATCCGGCGGTATCCGTAGGGGCCATATTGGCCGGCAAGCTCGATGATGTCGGACGTCAGAGCCGCTTCGTCGTCGGGGGCGGCCCTTACTTTGCGCTGTGTGGATCGATGCTGCCCAAGAGCCCGGCATGCCCGCCTCTCGGACACGCCCAATTCGTCCACGACCTGATCCACACAAGCGCGGCGGCGTGCGGGGCTTAGAAGTTTCCCTTTGCGGCCTCGACCAAAGTCAGCTTGTCGAGCGTCAGGTCGGAGACCGCACGACGCAGCCGTGTGTTCTCTGTCTCGAGCTCCTTCAACCGCTTGACCTGATCGCCTTTCAGCTCGCCGTACTCGTTGCGCCACCGATAGTACGTAACTTCCGTTACCCCTATCGATCGCACGGCCTCTGCGACCGATCGCCCCTGAGCCATCAGCTCACTTCCTTGCGCTCGAGCAAACTGCCGCCGAAGCCGCAAAACGGCTTGCAACCGATGTGCCCAATGCGCGACCGCAGACTGCCTGTCGCACGGCTTTGCGCATCGTTTTCGGCTTGCTTCTGCCGATTGACGCGCAGTCGTCCCGGATGTCAGAATTCTGATTGTTCAGACGATTTATTGGGGAGATGTCGGTCTATTGTGTGTATTCAATAGACCATCAAACATAGGCCACACGCCAGCGGCCCCATAACATCTCGACGGAGGAAGCCTTGAAGCGCCCGCTACGGTCCCGCCAGTGGTTCAACAATCCTGAGAACCCCGGCATGACCGCTCTGTATCTCGAGCGGTATCTCAATTTCGGCATGACGCTCGACGAGCTCAAGTCGGGCAAGCCGATCATCGGGATCGCGCAGACGGGGTCCGACCTGTCGCCGTGCAACCGCCACCATCTCGAGCTTGCCAAGCGCGTGCGCGAGGGCATCCTCGCGGCCGGCGGCGTTTGCTTCGAGTTCCCGTGCCATCCGATCCAGGAGACCGGCAAGCGCCCAACCGCTAGTCTCGACCGGAACCTTTCCTACCTTTCGCTCGTTGAGGTGCTGTTCGGCTATCCGATCGACGGCGTCGTGCTGACGACGGGCTGCGACAAGACAACGCCCGCCCTGCTAATGGCAGCCGCCACCGTCAACATTCCGGCGATCGGCCTCAATGTGGGCCCGATGCTGAACGGCTGGAACGGCAAGGAACGCGTGGGCTCGGGCATGGTCGTCTGGAAGGCGCGCGAGCGCCACGCAGCCGGCGAAATCACCTACGAGCAGTTCATCGATATCGTCAGCTCGTCCGCCCCGTCGAACGGCCATTGCAACACGATGGGTACCGCCTCAACGATGAACGCGCTTTCCGAAGCGCTCGGCATGTGCCTGCCCGGTTCGGCGGCGATCCCGGCTCCCTACCGCGAACGCGGCCAAATCGCCTACGAGACCGGCCGGCGCATCGTCGCGATGGTCGCAGAGGACCTGAAGCCGTCGGACATCATGACGCGCGAAGCGTTCGAGAACGCGATCGTTGCCAGTACGGCGATCGGTGGCTCTACCAACGCACCCGTGCATGTCAATGCGATCGCCAAACATATGGGTGTGCCGCTCGATATTGGCGACTGGGAAAAGTACGGCTTCGAGATCCCGCTTCTCGTCAACCTGCAGCCGGCGGGTGAGTATCTTGCTGAAGAGTATTACCGCGCGGGCGGCCTGCCTGCGGTGATTGCCGAACTGATGAGGCACGGCAAGATCCGCGAGAATGCGATGACGGTTTCCGGCAGGACCATCGGCGAAAACTGCAAGGGTGCGAAGTCCGGCGATCCTGACGTAATCCGAAGCTGGGACAATCCGCTGCGCAAGAACGCGGGCTTCCTCAACCTCAAAGGCACGCTCTTCGACAGCGCCATCATGAAGACGAGCGTCATCTCGAAAGAGTTCCAGGACCGCTATCTCTCGAACCCGAAGGACCCCAATGCCTTCGAAGGCAAGGTCGCCGTGTTCGAAGGGCCGGAGGACTATCACCACCGGATCGACGATCCGTCCCTCGGCATCGACGAGCACACGATCCTGATCATTCGCGGCGTCGGTCCCATCGGCTATCCCGGTGCGGCCGAGGTCGTGAACATGCAGCCGCCGGCAGCGCTCATCCGGCGCGGCGTGCTGTCGCTGCCTTGCATCGGCGACGGACGGCAGTCCGGCACGTCCGGCACGCCCTCAATTCTAAACGCCTCGCCCGAGGCGGCTGTCGGCGGCGGCCTCGCGATCCTTAGGACCGGCGACCGCATCCGCATCGATCTCAACAAGCGCACGGCTGATATCCTGCTGCCGCCCGAAGAGATCAGGAAGCGGCACGCCGATCTGGCCGCCAAGGGCGGCTTCTCCTACCCGGCCAGTCAGACGCCGTGGCAGGAGATCCAGCGTTCGATGGTCGATCAGCTTTCTGAAGGCATGACGCTGAAGCCTGCGGTCAAATATCAGAAGATCGCCCAGACCTCGGGTACGCCGCGCGACAACCATTGATGCCAGCTCGGTTCTTGAGTCGCGGTCCGATTCTTCACAAGTCGCGACCGCGACGATGCCTTGATTTTCATATGTGGACGATGAAGTTCTGCATTCTTCGTCGTCCGAACGTCACGGCCGACTCACCGTCGGGAATACGGCGGCACGCTCGAACAGAAGAAGCGCGAGGATGATTTCTGATGAGGCGAGGCGATGATTGTCCTTACAGAAAAACCGTCGCGGTTCTGGCTACCATGCATAGAAAAGAGCGCGCGACCGCGTCGGTCCTGAAGGAAGGACTTGGACTGATGGTGCGCCTAGCCGCGGGCGTGGATACAGATGCTTTTGGCACGTTCAGCCGAGACGTTGAGCGCACGGGCTCCCAGCTTGATGCGGCGAAGGTAAGATCGCAGCAGCTTTCGAGTACGCTCCCCAAGCTCGCGTTGGCCTTGCCAGCGAAGGCTGCTTTGGCTCGCATCCTTTTATCCCCTTCCTCGCTCTCGGCCGGGAACTGGTCATGCTGATCCGCCGTGCCAGCTGGATCACATAGCCTTCACCGCGACGGGACTCGCGGACATGCGCGTGCTTCGCCCGTCGTGGATTTCCATGCCGCTAGAGCACGGTGCCCAATCTCGGACTCCACGAGGTCGTCACCGAAGATCCGTTGGGCGTGACGTTCGATCTCAACAATCCGGCAACCGAAGCGCGCTAGTCACTTCGCCCAGCGCAGCACAAGCGGATCGAGACCACGCGCGATGTCGATCAATTCGGCGCGGGTCTGTGGATGCAGCGGCATCAGCGGCTTACGCGTCGCCGCTGACTTGATCACGCCGCCCGCTTCCATCAGCACTTTGGCGGCGATCAAGCCGCATTGACGATTCTCGAAGTTGATGAGCGGCAGCCAACGCGTATAGGCCGCACTCGCGGCATCGCGATCGCCCGCAGCGTGGGGGTCGAAGATCGCACGAACGCCGTCCGGATAACCGCCGCCGGGCATTGTGCCGGTCGCGCCGGCGTTGAGATCGGGGAGCAGCGTGATGCCTTCCTCGCCGTCCCACGGGCCGACGATCGAATCCCCGCCCTCGGCGATCAACGCGCGCAGCTTGTTGGCGGCCTGCGGCACTTCGATCTTGAAATAGCTGATATTTGCGATCTCGCGCGCCATGCGCGCCAGCAGCGGCACTGACAACGGCGTGCCGGCGACGGGGGCGTCCTGAATCATGATCGGAATCGTGATCGCATCGGACACACGCTTGAAGAATTCGTAGATCGCGGGTTCGGTCGCGCGGATCGTGGCGCCGTGATAGGGCGGCATGATCATCACCATCGAAGCGCCTGCTTCCTGCGCGCGCATGCTGCGTTCCGCGCATGCATCGGCGGAGAAGTGCGTCGTCGTCACGATGATCGGCACGCGACCGGCATTGTGCTTGAGCACGCAGTCCATCACGGTTTCGCGTTCGACGTCGGTCAACGCGAATTGCTCCGACCAGTTGGCGAGAATGCAGATGCCGTGCGAGCCCGCGTCGATCATGAAGTCGATGCACCGCTTCTGCCCGTCTAGATCGAGACGCCCGTGCGTGTCGAACACCGTGGGCGCCACCGGAAACACGCCGCGATAAATCATCGTTTTCTCCCTTTGATATCGTGCCTGTTCGAATATGCCGACATAACGATATGTACGCGGCGACTTCGTACATCGTGCCGATGTAACAATAACAGCAATTGCGAACGATGCGCGACGCGAAGCGATGAGATTCTGTTGCTGCACTGCGCACATAGGTATCGCGACCATTTCATATCGTAGATTTGGATATAAACCGGCTCTTTGATTGTAAGCCGCTTGACGCGCCTCTATCATCCGTCTGGTCGTCGAAATTCGTTCACGGGTTCCGTGACGGAGGGCGGCTGAAAAGAATGCGCGAGCAAAAATAATTCGCGCCGAAAAAATACGGGAGGATGGGATGAAATCCGCCGCACGATGGCTTGCCGCCGGTGTTCTCGCCGGCTCCACCTTTTGGGGACTGACGCAGCCCGCCGAGGCCCAGGGCATTCCGAGGGATATTCCGCGAAAGGAATTGTTGATCCTCGAGAACCCCGAAGGGACCGTCAAGAACGCCGCCTGGTTCAATATCTGGGCGATCAACGCCAACAGCCAGTCTAACGGACTGCAGCAGGCGGCCCTCGACACGCTTTGGTACATCGATCCCGATAGCGGCATCGACGGTGTGTGGGACAACTCCCTCGCTGCGGCGAAGCCGATCTACAACGCCAATTTCACCGAGATGCGGGTGAAGTTGCGCCGCGGTATCTTCTGGAGCGACGGCGTCGAGTTCACGTCGGCGGACGTTAAGTTCACCGTCGACATGATGGTAAAGACGCCGGGCATGCGCTGGAGCGCCGTGCTCGCCAACGCGGTCGAAACGGTCGAGGCTCCCGACGCCGAAACCGTTATCTTCAAATTGAAGCGCCCGAATTCGCGCTTCCATTCGCTGTTCACGGTACGCTGGAACGCCGTCTGGATCGCGCCCAAGCACGTTTTCGAGAAGGTCGAGGATCCGAACAAATTCGCCTTCGACAAGCCGATCTCGCTGTCGTCCTACGTGCTGCACAGCCATGACCCGGACGGCAAGTGGTATATCTGGCAGCGCCGCGAGGATTGGCAGCGCACATCTTTGGCCCGCTTCGGCCAGCCCGCACCGCGTTATCTCGCTTACGTCGATCCCGGCCCGCCGGATAAGCGCGTGATCGCGCAGATGAACAAGGAACTGGACGTCGTCCACGATATCGCGCCCGAAGGCATGTTCACGCTGGCGCGGCAGAACCCGACGTCGAAGGCGTGGTTTAAGGGCTTCCCGTTCGGGCATCCCGATCCAACGCTGCCGGCGGCGATCTTCAACACTCAGCTCGACATGTTCAAGAACAAGGACGTGCGCTGGGCGTTGGCGTTGCTGATCGACATCAAGGCAGTGTCGATGGCGTCCTATCGCGGTGCTGCGACGATCTCGCCGATCGCCGTTCCCCCGACCGGACGTCATCCGGAGTTCTATCACGGGCCGATGCAGGATTGGCTGGCCGAGTTCGAGATCGATACGGGCAAGCGCAAGATCAAGCCCTACGACCGGACGATGGCGCGTCAGATCGCGGATAGTCTGCGTCCGTCGATGGGCAACCAGATCCCGTCCGATCCGGCCGACGTCGCGAAGGCTTTCGGCACGGGCTGGTGGAAGCCTGATCCGCAGGCGGCAACGGAGTTGCTGGAGCGCGCGGGTTTCCGCAAGCAAGGCAACCAGTGGCTGAAGCCTGACGGCACGCCCTTTGTCATCCGCGTGGTGGTCGAAGGCGACGCGCGTCCGATCATGACCCGCGCGGGGTCGATGATCGCGCAGAACTGGCGTCAGTTCGGCATCGACGCGCGCGTTGACGTAGCCGCTGGCACGTTGCTGACGCGCCGTGCGGCAGGCGATTTCGACGTGATCTTGAGTTGGAGCGTCGAGACTTGGGGTGGCCATCAGGACCTGTCCTTCTTCATGGACAGCTGGCACTCCGCCTTTGTGGCCCCGCCCGGCCAGTCGCAGCCGTTACGCAACTGGCAGCGCTGGTCGCATCCCGATCTCGACAAGATCATCGAGCAGATCCGCACGATCGACTTCGACGATCCCAAGGGTATCGAGCTGGGCAAGGAGTTTATCAAGCTCACGACGCGGGAAATGCCGTTGATCCCGCTGATGGCCTACAACGTGTTCACCGTCGCCGATGAGACCTATTGGACCGGTTTCCCCAGCGCGGACAACCCGTACGCCAACCCGGTCACGAATTGGGGCAACTCCCGCTACATGTTCGTGAAGATCAAGCCTAAGCAGTAAGCCGTCCTCCGCGCCTTCCGGCCGGCGTGCCTTCATGCGCCGGCCGGATCGGCCGGATTTCACCCGGGAAAGCACACGACATGCGCGTTTACGCCCGATACGCCGCCGGACGTTTTCTGCAGTTCCTTCTGGTCGTGTTCATCGGCATCAATCTCGCTTACGTGATCACGCATGCGACGCCGATCGATCCGGTGGAGCATACGGTGTCGGTCGCCACGGCGTTCGGCCAAACCGCACCAGACGCGATCGAGTCAATGCGTCAGTCCTTGCGCGAGCTTTACGGGCTGACGGGCTCGCCCATCGAGCAATACGTGAATTTCTGGCGCCGCGTGATCGTGGCCGATTTCGGCCCGTCGCTGTCGGCCTTTCCCACACCCGTATCGTCGCTGATCGGCCGCGCGACACCCTGGACGGTCGGCCTGCTCGGCGTCGCCACATTGATCACCTGGGTGATCGGCAATTCGTTGGGCGGCCTCGCCGGTTACTACCGCCGCAGCCGCACGCTGAAGGCGTTCGGCATCCTGGCGATGGCGCTGCATCCCATGCCCTATTACATCGCCGCGATTGTGCTGTTGATCGTGTTCGGCTTCGTGTGGCCGATCCTTCCGATCTCGGGCGGTTCGCAGATGAATGTACCGCGCGGATGGTCCGCGGATTACATGCTATCGGTCGCGCGCCACTCGGTGCTGCCGATGCTCTCGCTCATCCTCGTAGGGCTCGGCGGCTGGTTTGTGGGCATGCGCAGCCTCGTCTCCAACATCGTGACCGAGGATTATGTGACCTATGCCGAACTCGCCGGCGTGAACAAGACGCGCATCCTGACGACCTACGTCATGCGCAACGCCATCGTGCCGCAGGTCACGGGTCTTGCGATCTCGCTCGGCCACATCTTCTCCGGCGCTTTGATCACCGAACGCGTGTTCGGCTATCCCGGCATCGGTTCGCTGTTGGTCGATGGCGTGCACGCGGGCGATTACAGCCTCGTGCTTGGCGTCACGACGATCTCGATTCTGGGCGTGTCGATCGCGGTGCTGGTGATCGACCTGATCTATCCGCTGCTCGATCCCCGCGTCACGGTGGGTTGAGCATGTTCGTCGTTCTCCGCGATCTCCTGCGGTACAACGGCGAGTTCCTCGCCGGTATCCTGTTGACAGGCATCGTCGTCGTGATGGCGTTGCTATCGTTCTTTTCACCCTATCCGCCGATGGATCAATTCGTGGCGCCGATGGACGTGCCGCCTTCCGCCGCGCATTGGTTCGGCACCACGTCGCGGGGCCAGGATCTGTTCTGGCTGCTGACTTATTCGATCCGCAACACGCTCGCTTTCGGTCTGCTGGTTGCGATCCTCAGCCGCATCCTGTCGCTGTCGATCGGCCTGCTCGCGGGCTATCGCGGCGGGTGGGTCGACCGCGTGCTGATGTCGATCAACGATACCTTTATCGTCATCCCGCTGTTTCCGATCCTGGTGCTGTTCTACTTCGTCATGCGCGACAACATGTCGTGGGTGATGTTGGCGGTGCTGACGGCGTCGCTGGGCTGGTCCTACGACGCGCGCCTGATCCGCTCAGTGGCGCTTAGTCTGCGGCACCGCGAATTCACCCAAACGGCCGTGTTCTCGGGCATGCGTACGCACGAGATTCTATCGAAGGAGCATCTGCCCTTTGTCCTGCCGATCGTGTTTTCGACTTCGCTCAACAACATGAATTGGTCGATCGGGCTGGAAGTGACGCTCGCCGTGCTCGGCTTCACCGACATCAACCGGCCCAGCGTAGGCGGGATGATCTATTGGGCCAATCAGCATAGCGCCGTCGTCGCGGGGATCTGGTGGTGGATCGCCTTCCCGGTCGGCTTGGTGGTGATGCTGTTCATTGGGCTCTATCTGCTCGCAGTGTCGATGAACGAGTATATCGATCCGCGTTCACGTCTCGAGCGCGGCGGAGGGCGTAAAGAATGAGCGCCGCCATGCAAAACTTCGCCGCCCGGCCCGAAGCAGCCGAAGGTCCCGTCGTCGCGGTGCGTGACTTGCGCGCCTGGTATCGCTTGCGGCTATTCGGCGTCGATCGGGAAGTGAAGGCCGTCGATGGCATCACTTTCGAAGTGCGCCGCGATGAGATTTACGGCCTGGCCGGTGAATCGAGTTCGGGCAAGTCGACGCTGGTGAAGACCATCGCCGGCGCCATCAAGCCGCCGCTCGAAATTGTCGACGGCGAGATCAAATTCAGCTTCATGCCGGGTACGAAAGGGCTTAGCCGCGCGCCGCCCGAAATCGCCGCGCGCGTGCGCTGGCGTCACCTGTCCTATGTCATGCAGGGTTCGATGAGCGTGCTGAACCCCGTGCGGCGGGTCGGCGCCTCGTTCGTCGATTTCGCCGCGCGCCATATGGGGCTCGACAAGGCCGGGTTCGAAGCGGCGGTGATCGCGCATCTGGCCCGAGTCAATCTGCCGGGGTCGGTATTGATGGCCTATCCGCACGAATTGTCCGGCGGCATGCGCCAGCGCGTGGCGATCGCACTCGCCACGATCTGCCGTCCGGACTTCGTCATCGCCGATGAGCCGACGACGGCGCTCGACGTAGTTGTGCAGAAGGACGTGCTGGGCATGTTCCGTTCTATCCAGCGCGAAATGGGATCGTCGGTGCTGTTCGTCACCCACGATATGGGCGTGCACGCGCATCTGACTGACCGCCTCGGGATCATGTACGCCGGCCGTCTGGTAGAGGAGGCGCGCACGCCTGATCTGTTCGCGCGGCCGCGCCATCCTTATACGCGCCACCTGATCCATTCGCTGCCGAGCATCGGCGACGACAAACCGCGAATCGGGCTGGAAGGTTCTCCGCCCAGTCTCGCCAGTCCGCCGTCGGGTTGCCGCTTCCACCCGCGCTGCGCCTTCGCGGCCGAACGCTGCCGCGTGGAAGTGCCGCCGATGGAATCGGTCGGTCCCGACCATCGCGTCGCCTGTTTCGAGAAAGACCGCGTGGAGGTGACGCCATGATCGGGGCCTTGCTCGAACTCGACCGTGTGTCGATGACCTATACGCGCGGCGGCCTGTTGTCGCGTACGCGCGTCGAAGCAGTGATAGATGTCAGCTTCCGCCTGGAAGCCGCGAAGCCAGAGATATTTTCGATCATCGGGGAGTCTGGCTCGGGCAAATCGACGCTCGCGCGGATCGTCCTGGCGCTTCAGGCGCCAACCCAAGGAGCTGTGCGCTTCAAGGGCAAGGATTTGGCGCAGATGCGCGGCGATGTCGAACGTCACGCCTTCATGGCGGCGGTACAGCCAGTGTTCCAGAACCCGTTCGAGGTGTTCAATCCGCTCAAGCGCCTCGACCGCTATCTCTACGCAACGTGCAAGCGATTCGCCGGCGCGCAAGGCGAAACCGCGGTCCAGGCGGCGGCCGACACGGCTTTGCGCCAGGTTGGTCTGTCGCTCGCCGAAGTGCGCGGCCGCTATCCCCATGAATTGTCCGGCGGTCAATTGCAACGTGTGGCGATCGCGCGCGCCTTGGCGTCCGGCCCATCGTTGCTGATCGCGGACGAACCGGTATCGATGGTCGACGCGTCGCTGCGCGCTTCGATTGTCAATCTGTTCCGCAAGCTGCGCGACGAGCTGGGTTTGTCGATCGTTTACATCACGCACGATCTGGCGACCGCGTATTCGATTTCCGACCGCATCATCATTATGCAGAAGGGCCGGGTAGTCGAAAGCGGCGCGGCGCGGACCGTGCTCGCGAACCCGCAACACCCTTATTCGAAGACGCTCAAAGACGCCGTTCTCGAACCGCTCGCCCCCGGCGCGCGGCCGCTCTTCGCGCGGTGACGAAATGCAGCATCACTTCCAGATAGGCAAGGGAAAGCCATGAGAAAAGCAAAAGTTCTTCTCGACCGCGACTTCACGATCGGACGTACCGACCCCCGGCTGTTCGGGGCGTTCATCGAACATTTGGGCCGGTGCGTCTATGGCGGCATTTACGAGCCCGGTCATAAGACGGCGGACAAGAACGGCTTCCGCGGCGACGTGCTGGCGCTGGTTCGCGAACTCGCACCCACGATCATGCGCTATCCCGGCGGCAATTTCGTCTCCGGCTACAATTGGGAGGACGGCGTGGGGCCGGTCAAGGACCGGCCCGCGCGCTTGGACCTCGCCTGGTTTTCGACCGAGCCGAACACCTTCGGTACCAACGAATTCGTCGATTGGTGCAAGGCCGCGAATATCGAGCCGATGCTTGCGGTCAATCTCGGTACGCGAGGCGGAGATGCCGCGCGCAATCTCGTTGAGTACTGCAACCATCCTGGCGGCACCTATTACTCGGACCTGCGCAAGAAGCACGGGTGGCCGAAGCCGCACGAAATCAAGTTTTGGTGTCTGGGCAACGAGATGGACGGGCCCTGGCAGATGGAAACCAAGACAGCGCGTCAGTACGGCGCCGTCGCGCGCGAAGCCGCCAAGATGATGCGCTGGATCGATCCGTCGATTGAATTGGCGGCGTGCGGTTCGTCGGGCCGCACTATGCCGACCTACGGCAAGTGGGAGGAGGAGGTGCTCGACGAGACTTTCGAGCATGTGGAGTTCATTTCCCTCCATACCTATCTCAACAACTACAATGGTGATACAGCGGCGATGCTCGCCAGCCCTGACTTGATGGACAGTTTCATCGACGAGGTCGTCGCGATCGCGGACTCGGTTTCGGCCAGACGCCGCTCCCCGAAGCGCATCATGCTGTCCTTCGACGAATGGAACGTCTGGTACCGCACGCGCCGACCGCGCGCCAACCGGATCAAGCCGGGCTGGCCGGTGGCGCCGGAGATCCTGGAGGAAATCTACGATATGGCCGACGCGCTGGCGTTTGGCGGAGCGTGCATTTCGCTGCTGAACCATGCCGACCGCGTCAAGGCCGCGTGCTTGGCCCAGCTCGTCAACGTGATCGCGCCGATTATGACCGAGACGGGCGGTCCCGCCTGGCGCCAGACGATCTTTCACCCCTTTGCTCAGATGAGCCGCTACGGACGCGGCGACGTGCTGCGCACCCGGATCGAAAGCGATATCTACGACGCGTCGTATTATGATCCGCGCGGCGATCAGGACATCTATTACCCGGTCAAGGCGCCGTATTTGAAGCTATCGGCCGTGGCGGGCGAGGGCGGCAAGTCGCTGACCTTGTTCGCGCTCAACCGCGACTTGAAGGGCGAAATGCAGGTCCAGGTCGATGTGCGCGGTTTCGGCGGCTTGAAGGTCGCGGTCGCCGAAGAATTGCGCCATGATAAGCTCGACGCGGTGAACGACAAGAACGCGCCCGATCGCGTTTCGCCCCAGCGGCTGGACGGGATCTCGGTCGCCGATGGGACAGTAACGATGACGCTGAAACCGGCATCCTGGAATGTCATCCGACTCGAATCGTCGAAATAGGCCCGAACCGGCCGGAACCGCAGCGGGTACGCCCGCAGCCGGTTCCGGCTATTCCGGCCACACCGCCGATTTGGCGGCGCAAGGAGGCGTGCGCGAAGCGTCGCACAATTTCCTCGCGGTCGATCCCGCACGACAATTCGCCGTCGTGCGCGGCTTGGCTTCGCCGATCCGCGTGCGCATACTGCAATTGCTGCGGCGCAGCGGACCGCTCAACGTCAATCAGATCGCCGAGACGCTAGAACTGCCGCAATCGACCGTGGCGACCAATGTGCAGATCCTGACCGACGCGGATCTGATCGAAACCTCGCTCGGCAAGGCGAGCAAGGGGCAGCAGAAGATTTGCTGGGCGCGGTTCGACGAGATCGTCATCCAGCTTGCCCCGGAACGGCCCAGCCGCGACAGCAACGTCGTCGAAGTCGAAATGCCGCTCGGCCTCTATACGAGCTGCGAGGTGACCGCCCCCTGCGGCATGTGCTCGACCGAGCGGATCATGGGCGTGCTCGACGTGCCGGATCTTTTCCTCGATCCCGCGCGCGTGCAGGCGGCGCTGATTTGGTTCGGGCGCGGCTTCATCGAGTATAAATTCCCCAACAACGCGAAACTGATGAACCGTATGGTCGAGGCGTTGGAATTCGAACTCGAGCTGTCTTCGGAAGTACCAGGCACCAACAAGAACTGGCCTTCGGATATCTCGCTATGGGTCAATCACGCCCACGTCGGCGTGTGGACGGCGCCGGGCGATTACGGTGACCGGCGCGGTCGCTTCACGCCGCGCTGGTGGAAGCTCGAAGGCTCGCAATACGGCGATTTGACGAGTTGGCGCATCGGCCGCGACGGCACTTTCGTCAACGGCAAACGGATTTCCGGCATCGGTTTATCGAAGCTCGACCTGCCGAAACACCATTCGATCCGCCTGCGCATAGGCATCCACGAGAAGGCCAAGCGGCCCGGCGGCGTGAATATCTTCGGTAAGGGATTCGGCAATCACGGGCGCGACATCATCATGCGCCTGAAGCTCGCCTCGAGTTGAATGCGGGCGGCATCGGGGCTTCTTTGTTCCGGGAGATGGACTTCGTGAGGGAGGCGGAACGCCCACACCTTTTCTCTAAGTGAGGGCTCTAGCTGTTTGGGCGATGCTGGGACGCCGTCAGTTCGCGCCCTCGATCGCCCGCCTTCGGCGCGCACGGGAACGAGCGGGTTCCGCGTGACGCTTGAAGTCCTTCAAGAATGACGAGATCGCCGGCGAGCGAAGCGTCTAACATGAGGCCTTCGCGCGAACGCCACGGGTGGTGCATCATTCGTTGTCGGGGTAGGCGCATTCGCGCTGGGGCGACTCAGTGCGCGTCGAGCAGCACATCGGGCCTGATCGTGAAGGCGAGAGCAGGTTGTGCCGGCCCGTCGATCTCGAGATCGTGTCACGTCGCCGAGTTGCCCCGGCCGCCGGCGAAGACGGCACCGCATCAGGCCTGATCGGCCAGCCAATCGGCGAGTGTCCCGTCGGCATCCGCACCCGGCATCGCGCGAAAGACGAAGGCACCGGACCCGGGCACCAGCATGATTTCCCCGATACCGGGTGCGCCCCCCGCCACGCGCTCGCCGCCTTCACCGAACAGTGCCGTCGTATCGAGCTTTCTCCGCCCGGTGATGTGCCCGTGACCGGAAAGCGCGAACCCCGCCGCATGATGGGCTTCGCCCGCCCGATCGAGGCAATCGAGAATGCCGCCGAAGGCGGCGTAAGCCGCCTGCTCCGCCGCGGCGGCTTCGGGCGACCCGATGCCGCGATAGTGATAGGCGGAATACGGCTTGTCGCTCCAGAACAGGGCGACGTTGGCGCCGAAACTGTCGCGCGCGGCTGGTCGTGCTGTCCGCAGCGACTGCGTGACACGGCTTCCCTGCCCGAACTTCTGCGCCACGCCGATTTGAAGCGCGAGTTGCACCAAGACCCGTAAGCATTAAACTGGAACTGAACGAATCTTCAGTTTGCTATGGAGAAATTCAAGATTCGTGAGTCTAGAACCAAAGGTTTTTACCTACATTCACTATAAAAAGTTGTAGGAGAGATGAGCTTCGGGCTACGGGAAATCAGTTCGTTCGGCCGGTGCCGCCAAACCATCGCCAAGATTTCGAAATGAAAGGTGAGGGTAGGCGCTGCATTTGAAGTGCATTCATTGCCCGTGGTTTCCAATAAACTCCCTTTGTTGCTTGAATATCCGGAAACTGACATTGAAATTGTTATAGTTTTGAAAGACTGGGGGGCTGAGGGCCGTTGGTTCGAATCCCGCCGCTCAGACCAAATAGATAAGACGAAAGAAGGCCTCGGCGATTTATCGTCGGGGCCTTGCTTTTTGGAAAATGCGCGCAGCAAATGGATTGGGGACGCGAGGCATCGCATCGCGAGGTTCGAATGCAGCCGCCCCTCTTCGAGCGGACGCGTTTGTTGGAGACGTGAGCAAAGGCCTTGCGATCCCTTGGTCAACTATTCGAGGCTTCTTCGGCACGCCAACGGCGACGAAAGCGAGGACCGCCATCTATCCGATTGCGGTTCTCGACTGATATCGATAAGGCCAATAGATCGGAACAAGTAAAGAAGCATCGCCAAGTTCCGGGGTAGGGCGTGTCCCTTTCCGATCACAGGCAGGCAAAAAGATCGGCGGACCTCCTTATCGAGAACAAAAGAATAGGGATCAAGGTTCCAAACCGAATTAGGCTTTGTTCTTTCTTTGCTGGAGGGCCGCTTTGACCTTTCTTCTCGTCACCGCCCGCCTGATTGCCACGATGGACGAGGCGCATCGTACGATCGAGGACGGCGCGATCGCCATTGAAGACGGCGCCATCGTCGCGGTCGGTCCGCGCGAGGAGATTCAGCGGCGCTTCCCCAACCCGAAGCGACGTATCGGCGGTGCAAGGTTCGTGGCGCTGCCCGGCTTCGTCGATGGGCATTCGCACGCCGGCCACGCTCTTGTACGCACGTTGGGCGGCGACGATTTCCCAGCGTGGCGTCAAGCTTGCCGCGACATCTACATGCTAGGCGCCACCCCCGAATTCTGGGCGGCGGAGGCGCGCCTCGCGTCCATCGAGAGATTGAAAGCGGGTGTTACAACGGCTGTTGCGTATCTGGGCGGCGGGGACGAAAACAACCGCTCCGACGGAACCGACGTGGCCACGGCCTATGCGGCTTCGTACGGCGAGGCGGGCGGACGGTTAGTGCTGGGCATCGGCCCGACGCGTCCGCCTTATCCCAAGACTTTTGCGCGATACGCCTGCGGTGTGCGGAGCGAGGTCGAAGTCGACTTTGCGGCGCAGCACGAAACCTGTCGTCGCCTGTTGCGCGATCTGCCGTCTGGACGGATCGGCGTAGCGCTGACGACGCCGACCGTGAATCCCGAAATCCATTGCGGGCCTCATTTCGACGAACTGTGCGAGGTGGCGCGCCGGATGAAGCGTCTCGCCTTGGATCACGGTGCGATACTGATGATGGACGGGCAGCGGCGCGGCACTGTCGAGTTCGCCGTGAATGCACTGGGAATCGTCGATGCCAAAACCTTGCTGTCGCACGCCCTGGATTTGACGGCCGACGAGGTGCGTCTGGTAGCCAAGAGCGGCGCCACGGTCGCCAACAATCCGCTATCGGGTAGCGCGGTTTGGGGCCGATGCCCTGTGCCCGAACTGCTCGACGCCGGCGCACGCGTAATCATGTGTTCGGACGGCCTCGCCCCCGATTGCGGTGCGGACATGTTTCGCGTCATGCGAATGGGCGGGCAGTATCACCGCGCGATGCTGCGCGACCCGCATGTGCTGCCGCCCGGTCGTTTGCTGCGGATGACGACCAGCGAACCGGCAGCGTTCTTCGGCCTTGCTGATCGCGGCACACTCGAAGCAGGCAAGCGCGCAGACTTGATTCTCGTTGATCTCGACAAGCCGCATCTGGCCCCCGCGACGATGCCGCTTTTCCATTTGCACTATGCGGCGACGGGCCAGGACGTCGATACAGTCGTGGTCGATGGCGAGGTGGTGATGGAGGGCCGAACGTTGCTGCGCGTCGATGAAGCCGAGATCGTCGCGGTGGCGAAGCGCGAAGCACAGGCGATGCTCGATCGCACGGGCTTGCGCGCAATGACCGCGACGCCGGAAAGCTTCTGGGCGAATCGGTACGACCGCGCGGCGTATTCCGGCCCGCATCAGAAGAACTCGGCGCCAACGAGGACTTGAAATCATGTCCATCACCCCAGTTGGGCGCAAACGCCATAATTAGTGACAAACCCTCCGCTGCTCGATGATGATCCGGGCTCCCTTCAGGCTGTAGAAGATCTCGCGGTTGAGCAGCCCGTCTCTGAGCCTGCCGGTGAAGCTCTTGCAGTAGCCGAAGTTGAACGCACGAACCGTCATTCAGCCACAGCCGACCCCTCGGACGCTGCTATCTGGATGCTTTGAGGCCTTCACGCCGCCGTCGGCGTATACGCCGACTGCTGGAGCCGGTCCTTGCCAAGTTGTCGGCCGCCAGACCGACGCAACGCGGTGATCAGGCGGTAGCCGTAGTTTCCGTACTCGTACGCCAGGGTGACAACGGCTTTGGTCAACACATCCTCGTCAACCCGGACAGTAGAGACGTATCGCTGTGTCCCCCGCGACTGCTTGACGGTCCGGCAGGCATGGCATTCCGACACTCGGTACTTCCGTCGGATCGCCTCGACCGCCTACCGGCGTCGATTGGGCGCTGTAAGTTTAGCTGCACTGGAATAAGGCTCCTTCGGCGACGCCCTTCAAGATCTGCTTCTCGAGCGACAGACAGGCCACCATCCTTTTCAGCTGGCATTCTCGCGCTCGAACTCCTTGAACTGCTTCGCTTGTTCGATCTCAAGGTCGCCCTACTCGTTGCGACTGAACTTGTCACTCGGATATCGGTCGCATGTGATGTTCACTCCATCAGCAGGCGTCGATGATCGCTTGCCGGTCGGCAGTCGTGCGGCGCGAGTTTACTCACCCAATTGTCTTTAGAATAATACAAAAAGAGAACGCGAGAATCGCGCGTCGTGATGCATTTTTTCGATCGTTCATCTGGCCTTCGGCTTGACCCAATGGCGCCAATGAAAGTATCGTGGTCAAAATTTGAATAAAAAAGGGAGGGAAACCAAATGGCGATTGTCTCGACTCGTCTGTTCGGCTTGTGCTTGGCCTCGGCATTGCTGGCCTCGGCCGGCACCGCGATGGCGCAGGGCGTGAAGGTCGTGAGGTTTCTGCACAACGAAACCGATCCTCCCAGCATGGCGTTCTTCAACAAGGCCATCGCCGATTTCGAGAGGCTCAACCCCAACATCAAAATCGAAATGGAGTCGGTGAGCACCGACGGGCGGCTGCAGAAGGTCACGGCGTCAATGAACGCCAAGACGATGCCAGAAGTGTTCAAGATCCTGGCCGAAGAGCGCATGCAGTTCGCGCGCAAAGGCTATTTGGTGCCGCTCGACAATATGGTGGCGAGCATCGGCGCCAACGATTATCTCGACGATCTCATCGTCAAGGTGGACGGCAAAATCTACGACGTCCCTTACACGATCAACAATTTCAGCGTTCTTTTCTACCGCGACGACCTGCTCAAGGCCGCCAATCTGACGCCGCCCAAGAATTGGAACGAACTCAAGGCCGCCGCCCAGGCGCTCAACAAGGGCGACGTCAATGGCTTCGTTCTGCCGGCGGGCCAGAACCGCGCCACCAGCCTCTATCTGGCTTCGCTCGTGTGGAGTGCGGGGGGCACCTTCTTCGACAAAGACCTCAAAGTGACCTTCAACAGCCCGGCCACCGTCGCGGCATTGGCTTTCATGAAGGATATGGCGGCCGTGTCGCCCAAAGGGATCGCGGCCTACTCGTACGGCGACATGATCAATGTCTATCTGACCGGCAAGGTCGCGCTCGATCTGTATGCGCCGCGCCTGGTCGCCACCGGCTACGATACCGTGCCGGCTGTCGCGACGCAGACGAAGGCCGTGGTGATGCCCGTAGGTCCGTCGGGGCATGCGGTGAAGTTCATCAGCCCCAACAGTTTTGCCATCGCGAGCCCGGCGGTCGGCGCCAAGAACACCGCGGAGGCGCAGAAATTTCTCGAGTTCATCGTCTCGGGTGAGCGCTTGCGCGACCTCTCCCTCACTGTGTTCCCGCACATGATCCCGCCGCTCAAAAGCGTCCAGGCGATGGTTATCGACGCCGCCAAAGACAAGCTCGGCGGCGGCAGCAATCCGGCCGAGCTCGGCAAAGTCTCCTTCGACCTCTCCAATTCGATGAGCTTCGAAGACGAGGCGGGGGCTTCGTGGGTCGACGGCAAACTCGTCAAGGCCGGCTTGGACAACCCCTATATCGGCGCCATCGTTGCACGTCACATTCCCGCCCAAGTCGTCCAGCGCGTGCTTATCAACGGCGAGGCGCCAGCTGCCGCGGCCGCCTGGGGTGCCCAGGAAATGCAGAAGATTGTCGACGACCTCAAACGCAGCGCCAGATAGGGGCTGGTGCACGCAATGGCGGATCTCGAACTTCGGCAAATCTCCAAGCAATTCGATCGACAGTTTGCCGTCAAGGACGTCAATCTGCACGTTCAGGACGGCGAGCTGGTGGTGCTGCTGGGCCCGTCAGGGTGCGGCAAATCCACCTTGATGCGGCTGATCGCGGGGCTCGAATCGCCGACGCAAGGGCAGGTGCTGATCGGCGGGCAAGACAAAACGCCGCTGCGCCCGAAAGACCGGAATGTGGCGCTGGTGTTCCAGAGCTACGCCTTGTATCCGCATCTGTCGATCTACGAGAACATCGCCTTCCCGTTGCGCGTGCGCGGCGTGCCGTCGAAAACCGTGGACGCAAAAGTGATGTGGGCAGCGCGCTTGCTCGATATCGAGCGCCTGTTGCAGCGCAAGCCGCGCCATACATCCGGCGGCGAGCGCCAACGTACGGCGCTGGCGCGCTCGCTCGTTCGCGATCCTGCCGTGTTCCTGCTCGACGAGCCGTTGTCGAACCTCGACGCCAAAATGCGCCATGCCGCGCGCGAAGAGTTGCGCAGCTTCCAGCACCAGGTGAAAGCAACCTGGATCCACGTCACCCACGACCAAACCGAGGCGATGGGCTTGGGCGACCGCATTGTCGTAATGGACAAGGGTCGGGTCCGCCAAATCGGCACGCCTGGCGAGATCTACCGCTATCCTGCGGACACGTTCGTGGCGACGTTTGTGGGCAGCCCGCCGATGAATCTGATCGCAATGGACGATCACATCCTCGGATTTCGTCCCGAATCGTGCTTGCCGACAGCGTATTTCGAAAACGAGATCGATCTTTTCAAGGTCGCTTTCCGGCTCCAGCGCGCCGAGTATCTCGGCAACGAGACGCTGCTCTATGCTATTGCCGACGCGCCCTTGCCGAGCACCAAGATGATTGCGCGCATTCCAAGCACCTTGCGCCTCGACGTGGCGCAGGGCGAACGCTACGAGTTTGCTGTGCGGCGCAGCGATCTGCGTTATTTCGGCACGGACGAGCTCGGCGCGCATATCGATCGGCACCTCGACGCGATACGGGCCTGACATGCGAAATCTGACCAGCGAAACCGAGAACCGGGCCATTGCCGCATTGGCTTTGCTGCCGAGTTTCGCGATTCTGCTGGTTCTCGTCGCTTTGCCAACCTTTTCGGTCGCTCTCTACAGCCTTCAAGACGTGCAGATGGGCGAAGCGGCGCACCCGTTTGTCGGCTTCGAGAATTTTCTGTGGGCGTGGAACTACGCGCCGTTCTGGAACGCGCTGAACAACACGCTGGTCTGGGTCTTCGGCAGCGTGAGCCTGGAGATGGTAATCGGCGTGGCAGTCGCCCTCATGCTCAACCGGAATTTCGTGGGAAGGGGCATTGCTCGGGCCGTGGTGTTTGCGCCCTATCTCATTCCCACCGTCGTGGCGGTTCTGGTCTGGCGCTACATGTTCCACGACGTATTGGGTGTGGTTAACTACTTTCTCCTCAAGGCAGGCTTGATCGAAACGCCCGTCAATTGGCTCAGCAGCCCGCGCGTTGCGATGACGACGGTGATCATCGTCGGCGTATGGAAGTTTTTTCCGTTTGTGGTGTTGGCGATCCTGGGCGTGCTGCAGGCCATCCCCCAGGACCAGTACGAAGCCGCCAAGATTGACGGTGCGAGCGAATGGCAGCAGTTCTGGCGCATCACCTTGCCGCATTTGATGCCGATTTTCCTGCTGACCGCATTGCTGCGCTCGATCTGGACCTTCCACAAATTCGACATCATCTATCTGCTCACGGGCGGCGGCCCGGTCGGCTCGACCACCACATTGCCGGTGCTGGTCTATCAGAAGGCGTTCGCCGATTTCGAAATCGGCCGAGCCGCGGCCTTGGCGCTCATCACCGCTTTCGTGCTGACACTGCTGCTGCTGCTCTATTTCTATCTGTCGAAACAGGTAGAGGCGCGCCAATGAGCCGCCCCGACGCAGGTCCCGATGGCTATATGTTCGCGGTCACACGCCTCAACGATTTCTCGCGCAGCTTGACGCATGCATTGCTCGTGCTGGTCGTGTGCACGGTCGTCGGATTCCCGCTGTTCTGGATGGTGGCCTCCTCGTTCAAGCCCGCGTCCGAGTTCTATTCGACGGTGCCGACGTTTTTCCCGCAAGTTTGGACCCTTGCAAACTACCGGCTGCTGTTCGAGCAGACGAGTTTCGCCAAATATTTCGTCAACAGCTTGATCGTTGCGTTCGGGGCCACCGGCCTGTCGTTGGTGATCGGCGGTCTTGGGGCGTATGCTTTGAGCCGCTTCCAGTTCCGCATCGTGCGCGTGTTCTCGCAGCTGACGCTGCTGGGTTACATGCTGCCCGAGGTGCTGATCGTCATTCCGCTCTACATGTACGTGATCGAATTGGGTTTGGCCGACACGCTGTTCGCTTTGATTGTCAGCAACATGGCCTTCACCTTGCCGCTGACGCTTTGGTACATGCGCGCCTACTTCAACGCAATCCCGGTCACGCTCGAAGAGAGCGCGATGGTCGAGGGTTGCACGCGGCTGCAGGCCTTTCGCCGCGTCGTTATTCCGCTGGCACTGCCCGGGTTGGTGTCGACCGGCGTGTTCGCGTTCAACCACGCTTGGAACGAGTTTCTGTTTGCTCTCGTCTTTACTTCCTCGGAGCGCAACAAAGTGCTCACGCTCGGGCTTGCGACTTGGATCGGGCAAGACGCGATTTTCTCGTGGGGCATGCTGCTGTCTGCGGCGGTACTCGTGACCATTCCGGTGGTGCTGTTCTATTTCCTCGTCCAGAAGCAACTGGTGGTGGGGCTGACGGCGGGTGCGACCAAGGGCGAATGAACCGCTGCTGTTTGCGCGCGGTCCTTCGAGGGTCTTTATTTTCTTTTTGGGAGGGGCTGAAATGCGCATAGAAAAAGTCGAAGCCATCGCGATCGAAATTCCGTTGACCAAGGATTTCGGCGGCAGCACCTACCATGTGCTCAAGCGCTCGACCATCGTCACGCGCATCCGAACGGACAGCGGCATCGTAAGTGAAGTCTACAACGGCGACAACCGCCAGGACGGGCTCGAGATCGTGCGCATCATCCACGAGGAGCTCGCACCGCTGCTGATCGGCCAGGACCCCTTGCGCCTCGAAGCACTTTGGGAGCGCATGTGCACCATCAACAAGCGCACCCGCGATCGCAAGCTGGTGATGGAGGCGATCGCCTGCTGCGACACCGCTTTGTGGGACATTTTCGGCAAGTCCTGCAACATGAGCGTCAACAAACTGCTCGGTGGCTACCGCGACCGGCTGCAGATCATTACTATCGCGGGCTACTACGAAAAAGACAAAACCCTGGCCGATCTCTCGCGTGAGATGGAGCATCTGCGCAAGGTCGGCATGGCGGGCTGCAAGGTGAAGGTCGGCGGCTTGTCGCCCGAGGAAGACGCCAAGCGCGTTGCGGCGGCGCGCGCGGGCGGCGGCGACGATTTCGTGCTTGTGGTCGACGCCAATCGCGGCTGGGACGTTGCCAATGCGATCCGCTTCTCCCATTTGATCGAGCATCTCAACATCGAATGGTTCGAGGAGCCGTGCTGGTGGGTCGACGACGTGGCGATGATGGCGCGGGTGCGCCAAGCCACGCGCATCCCGGTCAATGCCGGGCAAAGCGAATACACCGCCTATGCGGTCAAGCGTCTGCTCGAAGCCCGCGCGGTCGATTTCGTGAACTTCGACGCTTCCGAGTCCGGCGGCATCACCGAGTGGCGCCGTGCTGCCGGCATGTGCGCCTTGCACCATGTGCGCATGGCGCATCACGAGGAGCCGCAGATCGCGACCCACATGCTGACCGGCATTCCGCACGGCAGCTACGTCGAGTGCTTCGCCAATCCCGAGCGCGATCCGCTGTGGGATCGCTTCATCCTCAATCGCGCAACTATCAAAGACGGCTGGATCGAAACGCCCAAGGGTCCCGGTTTCGATCTGGTGCTCGATCAGAAAATGATTCAGAAATATCGGATCAACTGACATGACCGACACGCTGTCGACGGCCGGGCGCGTCAAAGACCCGGGTATTCGCGCCCTCTACACGCAAGACAGCCGCTGGCAGGCGTGGCTGGACGTCGAAGCCGCTCTGGCGAAGGCGCAGGCCGAACTCGGCATCATCCCCAAAGAGGCCGCGACGGCGATCGCCGCTGCCGCGCATCTGCATCTGTTCGATCGCGCGCGCGTGCGCGAAGGGTTCGAGCGCACGGCGCATACTTTGGTGCCGTTGGTGTGGGAGTTGGGGCGCGTCGTGGGCGAGCCGCACGGCGGCTGGGTGCATTGGGGGGCGACCACCCAGAACATCACCACTACCGGCGATCTGCTGCTGCTGCGCAAGGCGCATGGGATCTTCCGCGCGCATATTCTCGAACTGCTGCAGGGGTTGGCGGCGTTGGCCGAGCGCAGTGCGGACATGCTGATGCCGGGGCGCACCCACGGGCAGCACGCGGTACCCATCACTTTCGGCTTCAAGGTCGCGGGGTGGATCGACGAGATGCTGCGCCATCTCGAGCGCTTCGAACAGGCCGCACCTCGTATCTTCTGCGCGGTCAACGGCGGTGCAGCCGGCACGTACGCGTCGCTGGGAGCGATCGGCCCTGCCGTGCAAGAAGCGCTCGCGCGCCATCTGCAGATGACGTCGATGACCGTTCCGTCGCGCGCCATTGGGGATGCGTTGACAGAGAACATCTGTTTGCTGGGCATGCTCGCGGCCAGCAGCAGCCGCATGGCCCGCGAGATCTACATGCTGATGAAAACCGAATTCGGCGAGGTCGAAGAGCCAGTACCGCCCGGCACGGTGGGCAGCTCAACCATGCCGCAGAAGCGCAATCCCAAACTTTGCCAGGACATTGTCGGCTTTGCCGCGGAGATTCGCTCGCTTGTGCCGCTGGCGTTGGAAGCGATGCAGACCGAGCACGAAGCCGACCGCACCACGACCGTTATGCTGGATGCGGCCGAATCGCGGGCCTGCATCGCGACGGGCGACATGTTGGCGCGCTTGGTGGTGGTGATACGCGGGCTCAAGCTCAATCCTGCGCGCATGCGTGCGAACTTGGACCAGGGCGGGGGGCTCATCATGGCCGAGGCGGTGATGCTCGATCTCGGCAAGATCATCGGCCGCCAGCATGCGCACGACGTCGTCTACGACGCGGCGCAGACGGCGTTTATCGAAAGCCGTTCCTTTGCGACGCTGTTGTGCGACGACCCGCGCGTGCGCTCGCACCTCGAGCCTGACGCCGTGCGAGCATTGCTCGACCCGCAGAATTATACCGGCCTGTGCGCGCAGATGGCGCGCGATGCGGCGCGTCGGGCGCGCAGCATCGCGGGCGGATGAGCTTCGGCGTCCTGCACCGCATCCTGCTCGCGCGCGCGTTTCGCGCGTTGGGCGACGGATGCATGTGCATTCTGCTGCCTGCCTATCTCACTTTGTTGGGTCTAAGTCTCGTCGAAGTCGGCTGGGTCATCACGGCAACGGTCCTCGGGTCGGGCACGCTGTCGTTGGCGCTGAGTTTTCACGCGTGGCGGTGGGGCTTCCGCGCGTTGTTGCTCTGCGCCAGTGCGGCCATGATCGCGACCGGACTGACGATGACCCAGATCGTCGATTTTTGGCCGTTGATGGCGGTTGGGTTCGTCGGCACGCTCAACGCGTCGATGGATGATGTCAGCGTCTTTCTGCCGCTCGAACATGCGTTGATCAGCCAGACGACGAATTTGAGCACGCGAACGCGCGCTTTCGCGCGCTATGCCATGGTGGGGTCGCTGGTGGGCGCGTTGGGCGCTTTGGGTGCGCAGGCGCCGGACTTGCTTGTGGCGCATGTCGGCATCGACATGAAAACCGCTTTGCAGGGCATGTTCGCGGTCTATGCCGCGTTGGGCGTTCTGTGTGCCGCAGCGTATTGGGGTTTGCCCCGGCATGTCGCGGCCAAAGCGCGCGTTGCGGCTCCGCCTTTGGCGCATTCGCGAACGCATGTGATGCGGCTGACGGCTCTCTTTTCGCTCGATGCGTTGGGTGGAGGAATGGTCGTGCACTCGATGATGAGCGTCTATCTCATGTCGCTTTTTGGCCTGTCGGTGTCGCAGGTGAGCCTCGTGTTCGTCGGCATGGGCACGATAAACGCCGCGTCGTTTCTGGCGGTGCCGTTGCTAAGCCGCACGATCGGGCTGCTCAATACCATGCTGGCGTTCCACGTGCCTGCGAGCCTGCTGCTAGTGGCGATCGCGCTGGCGCCGTCCCCGGCCTGGGCCGTCGGTTTGCTGCTCGCCCGCAGCTTGATTTCGAGCTTGGACGTTCCGGCCCGTGCCGCCTACGTGATGGGCTTGGTTCCGCCCGAAGAAAGACCGGCCGCAGCCTCTCTCACCAGCATGCCGCGCAGCTTCGCCACTTCTGCGGGCCCCTGGATCTCGGGCGCGTTGCTGAGTCTCTCTGGTTTCGGCTGGCCGTTGATTTTGGCGGGGAGCCTCAAACTCGTCTATGCCGCCTTGCTCTGGAGAAGCTTCCAGAACGTGCCGTTGCTGGACGATTCCGTGACGGGCGAGAAGGCTTAAACGCTCCCCGTCGGGTTGACCGGCCCGAGTTTTTGAACCAAGTCGCAAGGAAGAAACGGGTTAAACAGGCAAAATCAGGGCCTGATCAAAAACAAATTTACATCAGTAGGTTAGCGGCATGTATCGACATAGTACGTCTCGGACCAAAGGTTCTCACCTACATCCACTACAGCACGCCGGAGGGGACTCGAACTGCGTGCTAAGGGAAGCCAATTGGTTGAGTCGTTTCCGTTCAACTATCGCCGATATTTCGAATTGAAAGGCGAGGGGAGGCCTAGCATTCGACTGGCCTAAGTTGTCTTTGGTTTCCATTCAATTCCCTTGATTGCCAGAAATTCTGGAAATCAACATTGAAAACACTGGAGTTCTAGAATTCTGGGGGACTGGGGCTCGAGGCATTGCCTCGCGGGATTCGAATCCCGCTAGATCAACGGTCTGTCGGAATTTTTTCTCAAGTAACTTGAAAGTGATTGAGTCCGCGGTTGGTCCGCAGGCTTTGTGGTCAGAGACCGGCATTCTGTCCGACGCCTGCTTTGGAATAAACGTCTTCTGGGCGTCCGAAACCTTCTATGCCTTCACTGACTTCCGCTCCCATAGCCGGGGAACTCATCGCGGAAACGCTACTCAAGAACAATCGGATTTTCCGGTCTCGGACCACGGCCTCTAGCAGCCCAGGCTCGAGTGCGAATGCGGAGCGTTCCCCAGCGAATTGCAGCGTGCCGCCTGCGGATTCAACGCGGCTTCGCTTGCTGAAATCGACCAACAGTTTTGGATAGCGTACTCGAACCACCTTGTTATGTCGTTTCGAACTTCTGTATTCGGCCAACGACCAGAATGTGCTCACCCTGCTGGACGGGCGCGCGCCAGGCCTGTGCGATCACGATGCCATCCACACCTGCGCGCACCCCTAAAGGCGGTAGGTCGAGGCGGTCGAAATCGTGCAGCAGGCCGACCGGCGTTCCGGCACGCACTTCCGTTCCGCATTCGAGCAAGGATTCGTAATGACCTGCAAAGGGCGCCGGTGTGAAGCAAGCGCGGTCGACCATTGCCGCACAGCGCTGCGTGCCGGCCGCATGGTGCGCAAAGCGCGCGACGGGCCCTTCCATCTGGCCGTGATTGACGGCTGCAGCACGAATGCCCTGCTTGCCGTACGAGACGCCGGCGGCCTGCACGGCCTCGCCCCAGCCGAGCTCGCAGCCGACCGTGATTTTGCCGAGCCGCTCGGCTTCGCTTGTCAGCAGGCCCGGCGTTTCGTTCTGGTAGGTGATCACCAAGGGTGTCCCAAACCAGCGCGCGGCTTCTTCGACCTGGCGGCCCTGCACGGGATCGGCGATCGGGTGGTAGCTCGTGCAGGGCATGTAGCGCTTCATGATGCCGCCGGCATGCAGATCAAGTACGACATGCACCTGCGGCCAAATCGTCTCGCGGACGAAACGCGCGATGCGATGCGTGATGCCGCGCATGGACGGCGCAATGCCCGCCCCGTCCACGAAGGCGCGGTTGAGATTGACGCCATCGTCTTGCGAGGAGTCGCGCGTGCCCGCGCGGAACGCGGCCACGTTGAGCACGGGCACCAGGATGATGCGCCCGCGCACTTTGGCGAGGTCGATCTCGCGCAGCATGCCGACGATCGCCATCGGGCCTTCATATTCGTTGCCGTGGTTCGAGCCGAAGGCGACGAGGCCTTTGCCTTTCTCGGCCTCGGGGCCGACGAAGATCGTCAGCGGAATGAGATGGTCGCCCCAGAGCGTGTCGTGCTCGAGGGCGACGTAGTAGTCGCGCCGTCCGGGCGTTTGGAAGTCGATTTCGTCTTGCTTCACGATAAGGCGCTGCGGCGAGGTCATGGGTCTCTCCTCAATTGACGCGATGGTGGGCAATGAAATCTTCGTCGACTGCAACGCCGATCCCGACCGCGTCGGGGATGGCGATCGTGCCGTCCGCGGCCAGCTTGAAGGGCGCTTGTGCAATCCCCCGCGTCAAGGCGCTCTGGCTTACATTGAACTCGACCAGCGGAGCGCGGGGCAAGGTCGCGATGAGCTGCAGGCTGTAGCCCGTCAGCAGATGGGTGAGCCAGGAATGCGGCACGAGATCGATATTGGCCTTGGCGGCCATGTGCACCACTTCGCGCGCCACGGTGAGGCCGCCGCAACGCGACAGGTCTGGTTGGATGATGTCGACCGCCCCCATGCCGATGAAGCGCTCGAAATCCCACACCGTCGCCACCTGTTCGCCAGCCGCGAGCGGGACCGGGCTTGCCGCGCGCACGGCGGTGTATTCCTCGAAGCGTTCGGGATGGATGAAATCTTCGACCCAACCGACTTTGTAGTCGGCAAGCCATTCGCACAGGTGGATCGCGTCGCGCCGCGAGCGCGGACGGAAACGCTCGGGCTCGCGCCAGCCGGCCGGATACCAGCCCGGATCGACGAGCAACTGGCGCGAGGGGCCGAGGGCGGCGCGGGCCGCTGCCACAAGTTCGCGGTCGCGCCCTTCGTCTTCGCCGAACACGCCCCAGCCGAATTTGACGGCCGTGAAACCTTTTTCGACGTAGCCGCGCGCGGCCTCTTCCATGCCCAGCGGCGTCTCGCGGAACAAGGTGGAGGCATAGGCCGTCACGCGATCGTGGCGGCGCCCGCCGAGCAATTGGGCAAGCGACACGCCGGCGGCCTGGGCGCGGATGAGCCACAGCGCATTGTCGATCGCCGAGATGCATTGCATGGCGATGCCGCGGCGCCCGTAATAGGCGCTGCCGACATAGAGCCGCTCCCACACGCGGTCGGTGTCCAGCGGATCCTGGCCGATCAGCAATTCGCCGAGCGTCTTGAAACCCATGATCGACATGCCATGTCCCGCGATGATGGCAACGGCGGCAGGCCCCAAGGTTTCAATGTCGGCCCAGCCAGTGAGCCCCGCATCGGTCGAGATTTTGACGATGAGCTGCCAATCGCCGTTGTCGGTCGCTTCCTGGGCACCGCTGCCGGCATCATAGCTTTGCGTGCCGCGCAGCAGGATCGGATCGACGTGCGTAATCTTCACGGGCCTTCCTCCAGTTCTTCGGCGAAATGGCAGGCAACGTCGCGGCCCGACGCAAGCGTGCGCAAGGCGGGCACTTCGGCGCTGCAGCGCGGCCTGGCGAACGCGCAGCGCGTGTGGAAATGGCAGCCCGGTGGCGGGGCCATGGCGCTCGGCACGTCGCCCTTGGGTGTGGGTCTCGTGCGCCGATCGCGCGGATGGGCGGCCGGGATCGAAGCGAGCAGCGTTTGCGTATAGGGATGCAGCGGGCTCGCGAACAAAGCCGCCGCCGGCGCCATCTCGACGATGCGGCCCAGATACATGACCGCGATGCGCTCGCACAGATGCCGCACCACGGCAAGATCGTGCGCGATGAAGAGATAGCTTAAGCCCAGCGTATCTTTGAGATCCTGCAAGAGATTGATGATCTGCGCTTGCACCGACACGTCGAGCGCCGAAACGGGTTCGTCGCACACGATGAGCTTGGGCTGCGGGGCGATGGCGCGCGCAATGCCGATGCGCTGGCGCTGGCCGCCCGAAAATTCGTGCGGATAGCGCTCGGCGTGGGCCGCCGACAGCCCGACAAGCTCCAGCAACTCGCGCGCGCGCTGCTTGAGTTTCGCGTCGCGACGCGCCCCTTGCACGAGCAACGGCTCCAGCACGATCTCTTCGACCGTCATGCGCGGATCGAGCGACGATTGCGGATCCTGAAACACGATCTGCATCGCGCGGCGCATCGTGCGCAGAGCATTTGCGTCGAGCTTCAATATGTCCTGCCCCTCAAACAGCACGCGGCCGGCCGTTGGCTCGATCAGCCGCAGCACCAAGCGCCCGGTCGTGGATTTCCCGCAACCCGACTCGCCGACGATGCCGAGGCTCTCCTGGCGCGGCAGCTTGAAGCTGACGCCGTCGACCGCGCGCACGGCACCGGCACTGCGTGCGAACGGCGTGCGGCCCGGCAGCACGAAGGTTTTGCTCAGCGCTTCGACCTCAAGCAACGGTGTCGTCATGCAAGCCGCCATTGCGCCGATGCATCGGTGCGGAAACACGCGGCCGCATGTCCGGGCGCAATCGCGACCGGCACGGGGCGCGCGCGGCTGCATTCGTCTTGCGCCAGTTCGCAGCGCGGTGCAAAGCGGCAGCCCGGGTCGATGCCGGTCGGCGTGGGCAGCGACCCCGGAATGGTGCGCAAGCGCCGTTCGACGCGTTCGAGAACCGGTGTCGCGTCGAGCAGGCCCTGGCTGTAGGGATGCCTTGGATGGTCGAACAGGCGTTCGACCGGTGCGGTCTCGGCGACGCGGCCCGCATACATCACGACGACGCGGTCGGCGAATTCCGCGATCACGCCCATATTGTGCGTGATCATCAGGATGGCCATGCCGCTGTCGCGCTGCAGGGCGCGCAGCAATTCGAGGATCTGCGCTTGCACCGTCACGTCGAGGGCGGTGGTCGGTTCGTCGGCGATCAGCAGGCGCGGATTGCAGGCAAGCGCGATCGCGATCATCACGCGCTGGCGCATGCCGCCCGACAGATGATGCGGATAGTCGTCGAGCCGCTTGGCGGCCGACGGAATGCCGACACGGTCGAGCAATTCCACGGCGCGGCGGCGGGCGGCTTCGCGGCCGAGTTTTTCGTGCACGCGCAGCGTCTCGCCGATCTGGTCGCCGATCTGGAACACCGGATTGAGGCTCGTCATCGGTTCTTGGAAGATCATGCCGATACGCCGCCCGCGAATGCGGCGCAGTTCCGAGGCGCGCAGGCGCAGCAGATCCTGTCCTTCAAAGAAGGCAGTCCCTGCACGCACGCGCGCGGGCGGGGTGGGCAGCAGCCCCAGGATCGACAAGGCCGAGACGCTTTTGCCCGAGCCGCTCTCGCCGATCATGCCGACCACTTCGCCCGAACCGACGTCGAAATCGACATTGTCGACGGCCAAGGCGGGCCCGCGTTCGGTCGCAAACTCGGTCGTGAGATTGCGCACGCTGAGAAGCGGTTCGGCCATGGTCAGCTCTGCTCGATCTTCATGCGCGGGTCGAGCACGTCGCGCAAACCGTCGCCCAGCAGATTGAGTCCGAGTACGGTTATCGCAATCGCCGTGCCGGGCAGCACGGTGAGCCACCATGCTTCGCGAATATAGGAGCGCCCCTCGGCGATGAGGATGCCCCAGCTTGGCACCGTGGGCGGCGCACCCAGCCCCAGAAAACTCAGTACGGCCTCGGAGAGCACGGCATAGGCGAACACGAAGCTCAGCTGCACCAGCAGGGGCGCCATGCAATTGGGCAGCACGTGGCGGAACAGAATATGCCAGTCGTTGGCACCCGCAGCGCGCGACGCGTGCACATAGTCGAGCTCGCGCACCACGAGCACGCTCGCGCGCAGAATGCGCGCCGTGCGCGGGATATAGACGACGGCGAGTGCAATGACGGCCGTCGTCGCCGATGCGCCAAGGGCAGCGGCAATTCCGATCGCGAGCAGAACCGACGGGAAGGCCATCAACGCGTCGGCCAAGCGCATCAGCGGCCCGTCCAGGCGCTGGAAATAGCCGGCTAGCGCCCCCAGCAGAATGCCGAACACGGCGTTCAGCACCACGACCCACAGCCCGATTTCGAGCGACAGGCGCCCGCCATAGAGCACGCGCGCGAACATGTCGCGGCCGAGATTGTCCGTACCGAACGGAAAATCGCCCGACGGCGGGCGAAAGCGCATGCGGATCGCAAGCCGGTTGGGTTCGCCGTTCGTGAGCACGGGTGCCAGCAGGATCGCGAGCAGCACGATCGCGACGAGGGTCGCCCCGACGACGAAGGCGCGGTTGCGCAGCAAGCGGCGCACGAGGAACCGGTTCTGTTCGGACAGAAACAAACCGCTTGCCGTTGCCATGCTACTGCACCCGCACGCGCGGATCGAAATAGGCGTAGAGCATGTCGACCGCGAGATTGAGCATCATCAACGCGGCCGCGACGAACAGCAGGCCGCCTTGGATCATCGGATAGTCGCGCCGCAGGATCGCGTTGCCGAGCAGCGAGCCCATGCCGGGAACGGTGAAGACCGTCTCGATCACGATCGAGCCCGAAATCAGCACCGAGAAGATGAGGCCGATCACCGTCACGACCGGGATCATGGCGTTGGCGAGCGCATGTTTCATCACGACGGACCATTCCGAAAGGCCCTTGGCGCGCGCCGTGCGCACATAGTCTTGGCGCAGCACTTCGAGCATGGCCGAGCGCGTGATGCGCGTAAGCAAGCCGATCTGCAGCAGCGCCAAGGCCGTTGCGGGCATCGTCGCCGTGCGGAAGAAGCCCGCAAGATCGTCGGTGGGGGCGACATAGCCGCTGGTCGGCAGCCATCCCAGATGCACCGAGAACACGACGATCATGACGAGCCCGAGCCAGAAATTCGGTAGTGAGACGCCGATCAGCGCAATGCCGGTCGCAACTTGGTCGATCCAGGTATTGTGCTGAAGGGCGGCGATGATTCCCGTCGCAAGCCCGAGCACGATCGTGAGGGCCAGCGCGTAGCTTGCGAGCCACAAGGTGACCGGCAGACGTTCGACGATGGCGCCGACGACCGGCTGGCCCAGCAGCAGCGAGTTGCCGAGATCGCCCTGCAGCAGATTCCAGTAGAAGGCGCCGATCTGCACATAGACCGGCCGGTCGAGGCCGAGATTGCGCCGTATCTGTTCGATTTCTTCGAAGGTCGCTGTCGTACCGCCCATCACGACGGCGGGGTCGCCGGGGACGAGTTTGATGAGGCCGAACGACAGCAAGCTCACGATCGCGAGGATCGGGATTGCCTGCAGCAGTCGTTTGACGAGATAGGCCAGCATCGAGCGGCTCCGGATCGGCGGAAGCGCGGACCCGGCCTTGCGGCCGGGCCCGCCTTTGCCGTTACGGACGCATCCAAACGTTCGAGAAGCGCGTGATGTAGTAGGGCTTGTAGTTCTCGACGTTCGTGCGCACGGCGTGCGTCTTGGGGCCGACGCCGAACGGGATCGCCATCACCTGCTCGATGGCGATGCGCTGGGCGCGCGCGAAGGCGGCCTGGCGCTGGGCAAGTTCGGGGGCCGTGTTGAGATCGTTGAACGCGGCCATGAAGGCCGGATCGACGACGTTGTTCGGCGATTTGTAGACCGGGTTGGGTTCGGCAAGCTGGCGCAGCGTCTGCGGCCCGCCTTGCGCCACCACGCCGCTCCAGAAGGTGAAGAAGAAGTTCCAGCCCGCGGTTTCGCGCTGGCTCTTCTGGAGAGCCGCCGGCCAGTCCAGCACCTCGAGTTCGGCGTTGATGCCGGCAGCCTTGAGCTGTTCGGCCATCACGAGCGAGGTGTTGTACATCAGCGGGAACTGCCGGTTCGTCAGCAGCACCACTTTTTCGCCGCGATATCCCGCTTCGCGCAGAAGCTCGCGCGCGCGCGCCGGGTTCTTCTGGTTCAAGAGTTCCTTGCCGGCGTCGGTGAAATACTGCATGCCCGGATACTGGAAGCCGGGATTGAGCTTGTACTGGCCTTCGGTCGCGGCATCCATGATCTCTTCGAAATTCATGGCCGCCAGGATCGCCTGCCGGACTTTGAGATTGTCGGTCGGCGGGGCCGAGAAGTTCGGATAGGTCACGTTCGTCATGAAGGTTTCCATGCGCGATATCTTGATCGCGCGATTTTCGGCCACGCGCTTCTGCGAGGCGGCCGGCACGTCTTCCACGCCGTGCACTTCGCCCAATTCGAGCGCCGCCGTGCGCGCGGCGGGTTCGCTCATCATGCGCAAGGTCACGCTGTCCACGCACGCGCGCTTGCTGCCGCCGAAGCCGAGCATCTCGCTGTAGCGCGTGTCGGTGCGGTAGCCGTCGAAGCGGCGCAGACGCACGAAACTGTCCGCACGGAACTCGTCGAGCCGGAAGGGGCCGGTTCCCACGGCCGGCAGTTGGCCGGGTGCGGCCGAAGCGTTTTCGGCCGGCACGATCACGATGGGGACGGCGAACGACGACAGCGTTTCGATGAAGAGCGGCCGGCGTTCCTTGAGATGGATCACGAAGGTCGAGGCGTCGGGCGCTTCCCAGCGGTCGACCGGGTCGAGCACCGAGCGGTCGAGGCCGATGCGCTTGTAGCGGTCGTAGGACGCCACGACGTCGGCCGAGCTCAGCGTCTTGCCGTTGTGGAACTGCACGCCCTGGCGAATCTTGAATGTCAGCACGAGCCCGTTGGGGCTGATATCGACGCTCTCGGCGAGTTCGAGCGTCGGGTTCATGTTCTCGTCGCGCGTGACGAGCGATTCGTAGATGTTGAGCAGCACGTTGCGCGAGGCGGTCGAGTTCGAGGTGTGCTGGTCGAGGCCCGGCACTTGGCTTTCGAGCGCGAAGACAAGATCGCCGCCGGTGCGCGGACATTGGAAGCCTTGCGCGTCGGCGGCGTTCGGCAATGCCGCAAGCAGGCCCGCGACCAGCGAGGCCGCGGCGAGTTTCGAGGCGGAGTTGATGCTGGTCATGTTCACTCTCCCTGTTGGGTTTGGCCCTGTTTGGAATGAAACGCGCGAGGCGGCCGCTTCTTGTCGGACGAGCGGTCCGCGTCGATTTGCGAGGAACGGTTTGCGACGAACTGGACGGGCAGCACCTTGCGTCGCCATTCGAAGGTGCCGGTCTTGAGGCGCGCCACAAGCGCGCTTGCGGCTTCCTCGCCCAAGCGAAAGGCGGGGGAGACGACGGTCGTGAGTGCCGGGTCGGCGTAGAGATGGTTTTCGAGCCCGTTGAAGCCGGTCACGCGCACGCGGCCCGGAACGTCGATGTTGCGATGGGCCAGCAGCTTCAACGCGGCGAGCGCCATGCGGTCGTTGCCGCCGACGATCGCGTCGGGCAAGCCGCTGCGGTCGATCTGGCCCGCGAGTTCGTGCTGCGTGGCTTCGAAACCTTCGGCCGCACAGCGCAGCACCGTGAAGGCGGGCGGCTCGGGCAAGGACGACAGCACGCGGCGCACGGCTTCCTCGCGCCGCACCATGGCCGGCCATTCGACGGCGGGTACCAGCATCACCACGCTGCGCAAATGCCGTTCGCACAGATGGGCCGCGACCGCGCGCGCACCGCCGGAATCGTCGAGCAGGATCGCGCAGGAATCGTCGAGGTCGGCGGCGGCTTCGTCCTGCACGACCACGACGGGCTGCCCCAGCCCCGCGATGCGCGACAGGATTTTTCGTCGTTCTTTGGCCGAGCCGGAGGCGACGACGCAGAGGCCGTCGCTCTCGATGTGGCGCAGCATTGGCACGGTGCCGAGATCGCGCGCCTGCACGCCCTGCAGAATGAGGCTGTAGCCGTGGCGGCCCAGCGTTTCGTTGAGGCCCGCAAGCATCGCCGCCGTGAACGGGTCCGAGAGATAGTAGGGCGAGGGATCGACGATGACGACGCCGACCGCCATGCGCTTGGCCGCGCGCAGATGCCGGGCGGCCGCATGCGGGCGGTAGCCGAGCCGGTCGCTTGCGGCGATCACGCGGCGCGCGGTTTCCGCACTCACCTGGCTGCTGCGCCCGTTGATGACGTTCGAGACCGTCATCGTCGTGGTCCCGGCGGCTTCGGCGACGTCGCGAAGCGTGGTGCGGCGCGGCTGTGCGGGCCCGACCATCAGTGCGACACGCGCGGCGGGACAGCACCCGAGCCGCCGACTAGAAAATCGAGATCGGCCCCGCGATCGGCCTGCAGCACATGTTCGATATAGAGCTTTTCCCAGCCGCGCGCATAGGCGTGCACAAACGGTGCGAGCGCGGCGCGCCGCCGCGCGAGTTCGGCTTCGGCGACGTCGAGATGCAAGCGCCGCGCTTCGACGTCGAGTTCGATCATGTCGCCGTCGCGCACAAGCGCAAGCGGCCCGCCGGCAGCTGCTTCCGGGGCCACGTGCAAGACGACGGTTCCGAACGCCGTACCGCTCATGCGCGCGTCTGAAATGCGCACTATGTCGTCAATACTTTGGCGCAGCAGCTTGGCCGGGATCGGCATGTTGCCGACCTCGGCCATGCCCGGATAGCCCTTGGGCCCGCAATTGCGCAGCACCAGCACCGACGCCGCGTCGACGTCGAGCGCGGGATCGTCGATGCGCTTTTTGAGATCGTCGGGCCCGTCGAACACGCACGCACGCCCGCGATGGCGCAGCAGATGCGCCGACGCGGCCGACGGTTTCAGCACGGCCCCGTCCGGTGCGAGATTGCCGCGCAAGACGGCAATGCCGCCATTCGGCTTGAAAGGTTCTGAAAACGGATGGATCACGGCAGGATCGAAGATCTCGGTATCTGCGATCGCGGTGCCGAGGCTGGTTCCGGCAACCGTCGTTGCGTCGAGTTCGAGATGGCCCGCGATCTCCTTGAGCACGGCGGGCACGCCGCCGGCATGGAAAAAATCTTCCATGAGATAGGTGCCGGACGGCATCAGATTGGCAAGGCACGGTATGTCGCGCCCATAACGATCCCAGTCTGCAAGATCGAACGGAACGCCGAGCCTGCCGGCGATCGCCAAGAGATGCACGACCGCATTCGTCGAACCGCCAAGGGCGGCACAAAGCCGAACGGCGTTAGCGAACGCGCTCTTGGTCAGGATCTTCGATATGCGCAGATCTTCATCGACCATCGCAACCGCGCGTCGCCCGGATTCGAAGGCCAGAACTTGGCGACGCGCATCTACGGCGGGCGTGGCCCCGTTGCCCGGCAAGGCGACGCCAAGCGCTTCGCACAGGCTTGCCATCGTCGAGGCCGTACCCATCGTCATGCAGGAGCCGGCACTTGGCGAATTCGCCGCCTCGGCCGCCATGAATTCGTCCTGCGTCATGCGGCCCGCGCGCAGATCGGCATCGAACTTGATCAGGCTGGTGCCGGAGCCCAGGCGCGTGCCGCGCCAGCGTCCCGACAGCATCGGCCCACCGGACACGACGATGGTCGGCAGATCGGTGCTGGCAGCCCCCATCAAAGCGGCTGGCGTGGTCTTGTCGCAGCCGACGAGCAGGACGACCGCATCCATCGGCTGGCCGCGGATCGCGGCTTCCACGTCCATGCTCGCGAGATTGCGGTAGAGCATCGTCGTGGGCCGCATCAGCGGCTCGGACAGCGACGACACCGGAAACTCGAGCGGAAAGCCGCCCGCCTCGTAGACGCCGCGCTTCACATGCTCAGCCAGCATGCGCAGATGGCCGTTGCACGGCACGAACTCCGACCAGCTGTTGCAAATGCCGACGACCGGGCGGCCGTCGAACATGCGCGCCGCATGGCCCTGATTCTTCATCCAGCTGCGCGCGATGAATCCGTATTTGTCCGCCGTGCCGAACCACGCGGCGCTGCGCCGTTTGCGGGGCGGTTCGTCGGCCATTGCCGTCAGCCCGGATACCCGCCGTGCCACCAATGGGCCAGCGGGTTCGAGTGGAGAATGCGATCGATCGTCTCGTCGGCGATGCACGGCAGCTTCGTGCCCTCGATCTGGTCGTTGACGCGCTTGAAGCCCGCGATCGAATCCGCAACCGTCGTGAAGGGGAAATCCGTGCCCCAGAAGATCTTGTCGCGCGCGACGATGCCGTATTCCTGCGCGCAGACGAGGATGTTGTAGAACTGCCAGGGCCGGTAATAGAGCGCCGACACTTCGCAATAGACGTTCGCGTTTTTGCGCGCGACGACGATGCATTCCTCGTACCAAGGATGGCCCATATGGGCCATGATCATCTTGAGGTCGGGATGGCGGCGCGCCACCGCGTCGACGTCGAGCGGGCGGCCATATTCGATGGGCGCGTTCTGGCCGAACGTCGTGCCCATATGCATCGTCAGCGGCAGGTTCTTTTTGACGAGATAGCGGTAGACGGGCTCGAGGCGCGGATCGAGCAGCGACACGCCGTTGTAGATCGGCCCGAACTTGACGCCCTTGAGGCCGAGATCTTCGACCGCGTGCACGAGCAGATCCATGCAGTTGGGCATGCGCGGATCGAGGCAGGCGAAGCCGACGAATTTTTTGGGATCGCGCGCGACGAGGCGGGCGGTCACCTCGTCGTCGCCGTCGATCCCGATCGAATCGGCATAGCGCAGCGAGAAGACGATGGCGCGGTCGACGTCGCGCATCGCCGCTTCGACGGTCGCGGGATCGGCTTGGATCTTGAACCCGCCCGCGCGCGCGATTCCGGCGATCTGGCCGTATAGCGGCAGGATCTGGCTGTCTTCGTAGACGTTGACGTGGCAATCGACGATCATGGGTTCCTCACAGAATGCCGTAGCGGGCGAAGACGTCGGCGAGTTTGTCGCCGCGCTGCAGATCGCTGAGCGTGTTGCGCTCGCCTGTGATCTTCGCAAAAGCAAGGTCGAGCACTTGCGTTTCGACGCGCTGCGGGATCACGACCACGCCGTCGGCGTCGCCGAACACGAGATCGCCCGTCGCGACTTTCACGCCGCCGCATTCGATCGGCACGTCGATCGCCATGATCTTGCCGCGGCCTTTTGAATCGAGCGGCGCGATGCCGCCGTGGAACACCGGAAAGCCCATTTTTTTGATCGCCTTGATGTCGCGCACGCAGCCATCCATGAGGGCGCCGGCACTGCCGCGCGCATGTGCGGCCGTCGACAGCAATTCGCCCCACGGTGCCACGCGCACCGGATTGGAGCAGGCGAAGACCGGGATCTGCCCCGGCTTCAGGCTGTCGATCAGTGCTATCTCGAGCTCGTACGGGTTGGAGCCCTCCGGCACGTCGTAGACTTCCATGAACGCCGCCGTGCGCGCGCGGCCGACCATCACGCTGCTTTCGTCGAGCGGCCTTATGCGCGACGGCAAGGCTTGGTCCATGATGCCGGCCTGATCGAGCGAGTCCGACAGAACGGACGTGAAGAGCTTCGCGCGGACGTCTTCCAAACGATGTGTCATTTTGTTGCCTCGGATTTGCGGTTCGCCAGACGCTGCACATGGATCAATTGGTCGGCCGTGCTCGTCCCCTGCGGCAGGTCGCGCGGCTTGCGCCCCACGCCGTCCACGATTTCGCGCACGCTCGCCTTGGCATAGAGCGATGCGGGCAAGTACGGCGCTTTGCGTTGCGCCAGACGCGCGGGGATCGTCGTCCATTCCGACGTGCGCGGCAAAGCGGCCGAGCCGAAATAAAGATGCAGCGTGCGCCGCTCGCGCGAGCCGAGCTTCAATTTGCCGGCGTGGATGCAGCGCGCGTGGAAGATGAAGGCCGTACCGGCGGGCCCGAGCGCGTCGAACTCCATGCCGGGTTCGATGTCTTCGGGGCGCAGATCGGCGCGCCGCCCGTGCGTGCCGGGCACGATGCTGAAACAATGATCGCCGGGCCCGACATCGGTGAGGTAGTACACGACCGAGATCACGTCGATCTCGAAGCGCCGCTCGAAGCTGCGGATGATGTCGCGATGCCAGCCTTTGAGTTCGCCGACATTGTCGGTCGGCTTGCGCTGGATCAGCGAAAGCTCCTCGAACGCAAAATCCGGCCCGACCAGGCGTTCGAGCAGCGGATAGAGCAGCGCATTCTCGATCGCCGGGTCGAAGGAATCGGTTCGCGGCAGCACGTCGGGGGCGGTGATGAAGCCGTCGCTGAAATTCGCGAAATCCTGCGGCTGGTCGCGCAGATGCGCGAGGAACGCCGTGTCGAGGGCGCGCACCTTGTCCGGGGTCAGCGCATTGGGCACCACGACGAAGCCGTCGCGCTCGAAATCGGATGCGGCCTTGTCGAGATCGGCGATCATGTTGCGGTTCCTGCCTGCGAGCGCCGCCGCAGCGTGGTCGGGCTTGCGAGAAACGCGGGCTTCAACGTCGTGCCGAGCCCCGGCCCGTCGAGCGGGCACAAGCGCCCGTTCGCGATCGGCGGAAGTTCGGTCACGACATCCGCGTACCAGCCGCGCGTATAGGCGCGCACGGTTTCCTGGATCATCGCTGTGGGGGCATGGATCGACAGATGCGTGCCCGCCACGTAGCCGATCGGCCCCGTGCAATCGTGCACGGCGACCGGCAATTGGGCGGCGGCCGCCATGTCGCAAATCGCGCGCGCTTGGGAAATGCCGCCGCACCAGCCCGGATCGAGCGAGACGATTCCGACGGCGCGCGATGCAATCAAGCTCGCGAAGGACGAGGCGGGGGCGAGCGTTTCGCTCGCCAGCAGCGGAATGCGCGTGTCGTTTGCGAGCGTCGCAAGCGCCGCGTTGTCGTCCATGCGCACCGGATCTTCGATCCAGAGCGGCGACAACGGTTCGATCGCGCGGACGATGCGCCGCGCACTGGCGAGATCCCACAGCGCATGCAGCTCGACCATGAGATCCATGGCGGAACCGACGGCGTCGCGAATGCGCCGGAAGGGGGCGAGGCCCGCTTCGAGCTGTGCAGGCGTGATATCGACGCCGCCATTTGCAAAAGCGGCCCTGTCGAAGGGCCAAATCTTCATGCCCGTAATGCCCTCCGCCAGAAGCTCGCGCGCCAATCTCTCGGGCTCTTCTTCGAACGCGTGCAGATCGTCGAGCGGATGGGGTTTTTGGTTGGTGCCGAACCAAGTGTCGACGTCGGTGCCGCGCCGTTTGGCGACGTAGTGGGGGCCGGCACAAGTGTTGTAGATACGAATATCCTTGCGCGCCCGCCCGCCGAGCATCGCATGCAACGGCCGGCCTACGCTGCGCCCGAACAGGTCCCACAAGGCGATATCGACGGCCGAAGCCGCGCGCATTTCCACGCCGGACGAGGCGTAGCCGACGGGATAGCGAATGAGCTGACGGTTGATGGCGCCTATGTCGGCGGCATCGCGGCCGAGCACGAGCGGGGCAACGACTTCGTGAAGATAGGCCTCGACGGTGGCAGGTGCGAAGAAGGTTTCGCCGAGACCTTCGAGGCCGGATTCAGTCTCTACCCGCACCCAGAGCAGGTTTTCGTTGATTTGCGTGCGAACCGTTTCAAGCGCGCAGAGCTTCATCGCATTTCCTCAGCGAGGATGCTCGACCTTTATCGATAAAGGAGTCAAGGGGGTTGTTATGAGGGGGGGCAAAATTTTTTGCTATCGCACTTTTTATCGGGCTCTATGCCTGGCGGCAGAAGAGTCACGGCAGCTAAGTGTGCCTTCAATTTTGGGGTTTCAAGATGCTTGTACCAAGACAAAAGCTTCACGCACGCGGTCCCGAAGTCTCCCGCCTTGCGTGGGGTGTTTGGCGCGCGCTGAAGGGCGACGCGACGAATACGCCGGCCAAGTTGGCCACATTCATCGATCAATGCGTCGAGATCGGCATCACGACCTTCGACCTGGCCGACATCTACGGCAACTACGAGATCGAAGGGCTTTTCGGCGCCGCTTTGCGCGCGCGTTCGGCCGGGCGCAAGGGCATAGAAATCGTATCGAAGTTCGGGGTCTGCAATGTCGGGGCTGCGCGACCGCTCAATCGGGTCAAGCACTACAACAATAGTCGGGCGCACATCGAAGCCACTGTCGAGAATTCGCTGCGGGCAATCGGCACCGACCATCTCGACCTGCCGCTCGTGCATCGATCCGATTTCCTGGCGCCCGCCGAGGAAACCGCGCTTGCCCTCGAAGATCTCGTTGCCGCGGGCAAGGTTCGCCATGTCGGCGTCTCGAACCACGCACCGCATCAGCTTTCGTTGCTGCAGTCCAAGCTCGTACTGCCGATCGTCACGAACCAGATCGAGCTATCGGTTCTAGCGTGCGCACCACTCTTCGATGGAACGCTTGCGCAGGCGCAGGAAGCCGCTGCCGCTCCGATGATCTGGTCGCCGCTCGGCGGGGGCCGGCTTTTCGACGCGGCGGACGCAGCCACGCGACCGATCCGCGAAGCATTGCACGAGGTGGGCTTGCGTCGCGGCACCGACGATGTCGGCGCCGTTGCGCTCGCTTGGCTGCTCTGCCTGCCGAGTCGACCGATCCCGGTGCTTGGCTCGACGCAGTTCGCGCGTCTGCGATTGCTTGCCAAAGCTGTGCAGCTCCAACTCGGCCGGCAGGACTGGTACCAGATCCTCGCGGCCGCACGGGGCAAGCTTGCCTGACAGGCCTTGGCGGTGCGTCATGCGCGCCGATCTATTGACCGGGCTCCGTCGGCATGTATTATGTAAGCGGTTTCATAGAAACGCTTGGGAGGGCGCCGCTTGCGTAAGCGCCAATTTCTGGACGCGGTCGGCCCGCTTTTAGCCCTCGCTGTGCTTTTTGCAGGCTGGGAAGCCGCGGTCGTACTGTTCGGCGTCTCCGAGATTATGCTGCCGAAGCCGAGCCGCATCTTCGTCGAGATTCTTGATCGGGCGCCGATGCTCGCCCTGCATGCGGCTTCGACGGTCACGATCATTCTTTCCGGCTTCATGATGTCGGTTGCCGTCGCCATTCCGCTCGCGTTGGCGATCTCGTTCATTCCGATCGTGCGCCGGGTCGTCTACCCGATCGTCGTCTTTTCGCAGCTCATCCCGAAAATCGCGATCGCACCGCTTTTCATCATCTGGTTCGGATTCGGTGTGTTGCCGAAGGTACTGATCACCTTTCTGATCTCGTTCTTCCCCATCCTTATCCAGGCGATCGTAGGCTTTACCTCGATCCGGCCGGAGCCGATCCGCGTTGCGCGATCGATGGGTGCAGGGGCGTTCGACATGTTTTTGCGCATCCGGCTCCCGCATGCACTGCCCAATCTTTTTGCCGGCCTTAAAATGTCGATGGCCGCCGCCGCGATCGGCGCCATCGTCAGCGAGTTCATCGCGTCCAGTCGCGGGCTCGGCTATCTGGTGCTCGTCGCCAATGGCGAGATGAACTCGCCGCTCGCCTTCGCGGGCATGATGCTGCTCAGCCTGATCGGCATCGTCCTGTATTTCGCGGTCGAACTGATTCAGCGCGTCGCAACGCCCTGGGACATCGCACAACGGCGATCAACGCCGAACTGAAACCGACTTTTGGAGGAACCAAGATGATCAAACGCCGCACATTCCTTGCTTCAGCCGCCGCGACTTTGGCGGCCCCCGCCATCGCGCAGGCCCCGGACCGCGTCTCGTTTCGATTCAATTGGTCGTGGATCGGCAACTATTCGCCGCCGATCCTGGGGCTCCAGCGCGGCTACTACCGCGATGTCGGCATCGACCTTCGCCCCGACCAGGGCAAGGGCTCGGGCGTGACCGTGCGCCAGGTCGGATCGAAAGGCGACATGTTCGCGTGGGCCGATACCAGCGCGCTTCTGTTGGCCGCAGCACAGGGCGTTCCGGTGAAGCAGATCATGACGATGGCGATCAGCACGCTCGCTGTCGTGTGGATCGAAGGCCGCACGAAGTTCGAAACCGCGCGCGACGTAGTCGGCAAGAAAGTGTGCGGCACGGCTGGCGACGGTGCGACGCAGCTCTGGCCGGCCGTGCTGGCGGCAAACGGCATCAAGTCGACCGACTACGAGATGTTCAATGTCGACAGCACGGCAGGCGTTGCCGCCCTTCGCGAAGGGCGCTGCGACATACTGCTGGGGAGTGCGGCCGATCAGCCCGTGTCGTTGCAGAATGCGGGGTTTGCGGCGAAGTACAAAACCTACCGGGATCTTGGCGTGCCCACGCTCGGCTCGGGCATTTCGGCGCATCCCGATCTCATCCGCGACAATCCGGGCCTTGTGCGCCGTTTCGTGCAGGCAACGCAACGCTCCTGGCAAGCGGCCATCGACGACCCGGAAGCGTCGGTGCAAGCGCTCGTCAAGCATGCCGAAACGCCGCTCGACCCGAAAGTCGTGCGCGGCAATCTTGCCGTTTTCACGACGCTGCTTACGGGCACCAAGCCGCTTGGCCTCACGGATCCGGCGGCGATGGAGAAGAACATCGCCCTTTTGAAGGAATATACGGGCTTCAAGACCGATCTGCCCGCGACCCATTTCTACACCAACGACTTCGTCGGGCAGTCGGCCTGACATGGACGCGACGGCGGCGGTGCCCAGCGACGCGATCGTCTTCGACGGCCTGCGCAAGACCTACGAGGCCCTCGAAGGATCGATCGAGGCGCTGGGCCCGCTCTCGTTCGGCATCAAAAAGGGCGAGTTCGTCTCGGTCCTGGGGCCGAGCGGCTGCGGCAAGAGCACGCTGATGCTCGTCGCCGCCGGGCTCGACGACGCGACGGCGGGTGCCGTGATCATCGACGGCCGCCCGATCAAGCAGGCCTTCACCGATCTCGGCATCGTCTTCCAGGACCACGCCCTGCTGGAGTGGCGCACGATCCTCCAGAACGTGATGCTGCATTCCGATCTGCGCAAAATTCCAGCAAAAGAGTTGCTGCCGCGGGCGATGGATCTGCTCAAGAAGGTAGGGCTCGAAGGCTTCGAAAATCGCTATCCGTTCGAACTCTCCGGCGGGATGCGCCAGCGTGCGGCGATCTGCCGCGCCCTCGTCCACGCGCCGCCGTTCCTCTTCTTCGACGAGCCGTTCGGCGCGCTCGATGCGCTGACGCGCGAGCAGATGCGCGTCGATCTCGAAAAGCTCTGGCTCGACCGTCGGCAGACCGTCTTGTTCATCACGCACGGTATTGCCGAGGCGGTAGCTCTTTCCGATCGTGTTGTGGTGATGACGTCGCGGCCGGGGCGCGTCGAGCGGATCATCGACATCGATTTGCCGCGCCCGCGTAGCAGCGCCGTTCTCGCGTCGCCCGAATTCGTGGGCTATTGCGCGACAATCAAAGACATCTTCAGCGCGACCGGCATCCTCAAGGATTGACGGCACAACAGGTTTGGTAGGCACTCCATGAAGGGCATGAAAAAGGGTTTGGCGCAGTACGGCGATGCGGGCTTCTCGCTGTTCCTGCGCAAGGCGTTCATCAAGGCGATGGGCTATTCGGACGACGCGCTCGATCGCCCGATCATCGGCATCACCGATACCTATTCGGCCTACAATGCGTGCCACCGCAACGTCCCCGAACTGATCGACGCGATCAAGCGCGGCGTCATGCTTGCGGGCGGCTTGCCGATCGAGTTTCCGATCATCTCGATCCACGAGGCCTTCTCGCATCCCACGAGCATGTTCCTGCGCAATTTGATGGCGATCGCGGCCGAAGAGATGGTGCGCGCCCAGCCGATGGATGCCGTCGTGATGATCGGGGGGTGCGACAAGACGGTGCCGGCCTTGCTGATGGCGGCCGCCAGCGCCGACGTGCCCGCGATCCTGACCGTGACGGGCCCGATGATCACCGGCAGCCACAAAGGCGAGCGCCTCGGTGCCTGCACCGACTGCCGCCGCCTGTGGGGCAAGCACCGCGCCGGTGCGATCGACGCGGCCGAGATCGACGAAATCAACGAACAACTCGCACCCGGCCCCGGCACCTGCATGGTCATGGGCACGGCGAGCACGATGGCGCTGTGCGCCGAAGCGATGGGCATGATGCTGCCGGGCGGGGCGTGCATTCCGGCCGTTCATGCCGACCGTCTGCGCCACGCCGAGGCGACGGGCGCGCGTGCCGTCGCAATGGCAAAAGAAGATTTGCGTCCGTCGCGCATCATGACGCCGCCTGCGCTCAACAACGCGCTGCGCGTGCTGCAGGCCATCGGCGGCTCGACGAACGGCCTTGTCCATCTGGCGGCGGTTGCCGGGCGGCTCGGCATCGACATCGACTACGCCGCGTTCGACCGGATGGGCGTCGAGACGCCGGTGCTGGTCGATCTGAAGCCCTCCGGCCAGCATTATATGGAGGATCTCCACAAGGCGGGCGGGCTTGGCCCGATCCTGCGCGAGATCCGCGACCAGTTGGACCTCGATTGCCTGACTGTGACCGGCGGCACGCTCGGTTCGACGATCCCGCCGGTTGCGACCTGGCAGCAGGATGTCGTGCGCACCGCTGCGAACCCGATCCACAAGGGCGGCGGACTTCGCATGCTCTACGGCAACCTGGCGCCGAACGGTGCGGTCATCAAACAAGCGGCGGCGACCCAAAGACTCCTCAAGCATACGGGCCGCGCCGTCGTGTTCGAATCGCTCGCCGACCTTGCAGCACGGATCGACAGTCCCGATCTCGACGTGACAGCCGACGATGTTCTGGTACTCAAGAACGCTGGCCCCAAAGGCGCGCCGGGCATGCCGGAGGCGGGCTATCTGCCGATTCCGAAGAAACTCGCTGCGGCCGGCGTCACCGATATGGTCCGCATATCCGACGCGCGCATGAGCGGAACCGCGTTCGGCACGATCGTGCTCCATGTGAGCCCGGAATGTGCGGCCGGCGGGCCGCTGGCCTTGGTCCGGAACGGCGACCGGATATCGCTCGACGTGGCGGCCGGCAAGATCGAGCTCCACGTGGACGAGGCCGAACTCGTGCGGCGTCGGCGCGATTGGGCGCCGCCGGCGCATCCCGAGCGCGGCTACTACAAGCTCTATTTCGACGAGGTTCTGCAGGCCGAATACGGCTGCGACTTCGATTTTCTGCGCAAGGTTCCGCTCGGCAAAAGCGGGAACCGGGAAGCATCGGGTACATAGCGAGGGCGGGGACGTGAAAAAACTGAAAGTGGCGATCGTCGGGTGCGGTTGGGTTGCGGGGAACCAATTCGAAAACGGGTTCGCGCAATTGCGCGATCTCTTCGATGTCGTGGCCTGCTGCGAGATCGACGAAGCGCGCCTCGCGGCGTTTGCGGCAAAATACGGAGTAGCGAAAACAGTGTCGCGTTATGCCGACCTGCTCGACATGGCCGACATCGACGTCGTCAGTATCTGCACGCCGCCGTCCGAGCACCATGCGATGGTCCGGGCGGCACTTGCGGCGGGAAAGCACGCGCTCTGCGAGAAGCCGTTTACGAGCTCGCTCGAATTGATGGACGACATCATCGCCGCCCAGAAATCTTCGTCCGCGCGCGTGATGCCGATCTTCCAGTACAGATACGGGCCCGGCTTCGAACGCGCGCGTGCACTCGTGCGCTCGGGGCTCGGCGGCAAGCTCTACGTCTCGGCGATCGAAACGGCGTGGCTGCGCGGTGCCGTCTACTATCAGGTCCCGTGGCGGGGCAAATTCGCGACCGAACTGGGCGGCGTTCTCGTCACGCAGTCGATCCACATACACGACTTGTTCATGTGCCTGGCCGGGCCCGTCGCCAAAGTCGCGGCGTTCAAGGCGACGCGCGTGAACCCCATCGAGGTCGAGGATTGCGCCGTCGCGAGCCTGCAGATGTCCGACGGCTCGCTCGCTTCGCTGACGGCGACCCTGGGGTCGGCGCGGCCATCGACCCGGATGCGGTTCTGTTTCGAGAATTTCACGATCGAACGCCACTGCTTCGACCTCGACGCGCCCAAGCCGGCGCTGGAGCCCTGGACCGTCGTGCCGATGCGTCCGGAACTCCAGCGCGATATTGACGCGGCGACGGCTGGCCTGCAGCCGGGCGATCTGTTCTTTGCCGGCCAGTTTCGGTCGTTCCACCGGTCGGTAGTGGAGCAAGCGCCGTTCGACATCACGCTCGAGGATTCGCGCCGGTCGCTGGAGCTGATCACCGCGATCTATTCGGCGGCGGAGACGGGCACGGTCGAGAGCCTGCCGATCGACCGGCGGCATGCACGCTATAAGGGTTGGTCTTGAGCGCGTGATTGTTTTGGATTGAAGTGAAACCGCGGCATGGCTTAAGAATAAGAGAGAAAAGGCTTTAGTTTCAAAGCAGATAAAGCGGGGCGCGCAGGGTGGCCAAGAAGTCGAAGTCGGCGGTAAATACGGCGCGCGCCAAGCCGATCAAGCGCCGTATCCGCAAGCAGAGCCCGTCGTCGGCAAAGCTCGAGGATGTCGCGCGCGCCGCCGGCGTATCGACCGCGACCGCATCGCGCGTTCTGAACACGCCGGACAAAGTCCAGCCCGCCACGCGCGAACGCGTCGAAGCCGCAATCCGGGCGTTGAACTGGATCCCGCACGGGGCCGCGAAAGCGCTTGCCTCGCTGCGGACGCGGACGGTGGGCGCGCTTATTCCCACGCTCGGCCACCAAGCGATCATGGCGATGGTGGAGGCGATCCAGCAGGATCTGAGCGACGCCGGCTATACGCTGTTTCTCGGCAAGCCGGAACTCCAGCCGGATCGAACGCTGCGGCAGGCATCCAAGATGCTGGAAAACGGCATCGAGTGCCTGATCCTGATGGGTGAGGAGCAGCCGCCGGGCCTCATCGACTTCCTCGAGAGCCGCAACGTGTTCTACGTGACCGCCTATACGAGCGGGCGCTACGGCGGACGAAATTGCATCGGCTTTGACAATTTCGTCGAGATGTCGCGGCTCACCGAATATCTGCTGAGCCTCGGCCATCGCGACTTTGCGATCGTGTCGCGCAGCTACGAGGGCAATGATCGCATTCGCCAACGCATCGAAGCCGTCAAAGCGGTGCTCGCCAATGTCGGACTTGCCGTGCGGCCGCAGCACGAGATCATCGTCGAGAAATATCTGATTGGCGCAGGTCGCGAAGGGATGCAGCGGTTGCTGAAATCCGAGGGCGTACGTCCAACCGCGGTCATATGTGCCAACGACTATCTCGCCGCCGGCGCCGTCATCGAGGCCAAGGCCGCCGGCCTTTCGGTACCGCGTGACATTAGCGTGACGGGTTTTGACGATCTCGAAATGTCGGCGCAGATCGAACCGCCGCTGACGACCGTGCGCGTGCCGGCGATCGCCATCGGCCATGCGATCGCGCGCTTCATCGTTGGCACGCTCGAAAAACAGCCCGATGCGCGTCTGCCCGAGCGCTTCAATGCGGAGCTGATGATTCGCGGCAGTACGGCGGCCGCACCCGCAAAGGCCTGACTTAATCGCTTACATGACACTCGATATTCGGCGATCGCATCGTCGGTCGATCGTGTCCGGATCGCTTTTCACTTTTACGTTTTCCCATATTTTTTCGGAATGAAGCATCGTTCCGCTTGACAGCTTCGGCTTCGATACGCACGATGTAAGCGGTTTCTCAAATCCCTGGTTCGGCGCTCTTCCGGACCAAGGGACGGGCGACTCAAAGAAAATGCCCGCATCGGCTTCCGCGGAAAGCGGACCGAGCGGCCAAAAATTTAGGGAAGGAAATCGCAATGAACTCTCGTCGTAAATTTCTGGCCGGTGGCGCCGCAGCGGTCGGCGCCATGACCATCGTTGGCCGCGCATCGGCGCAGGCCGTGTCGGTTCGGGTCGGCAACGTCTATCCCGCTACGCACACGATTCCGGTCGCCACGGGTCGCTTCAAGCAGCTCGCCGAGCAGAAATCGGGCGGCAGATTGTCGGTAACCATCTTCAACAACAGCGAACTCGGTTCGGAACGCGAGATGGCCGAGATGGTGCGCGGCGGCTCGCTCGAGATGGTGCTGAGCGGTCTTCCGGGTACGGGCGCCTACGCGCCCGAGATCGAGGTGATGGAGGCATTCTACGTCTATCGCAATGTCGAGGACCTGAAGCTCATCACCGACGCCATTTTCGGCGACCTCCAGGGGTTCGTCCAGCCCAAGGGCTTCCAACTCGTCGGGCTCATGTACCAAGGGCCGCGCAACGTGCTCTCGAACCGGTCGCTCAAGACGCTGGCGGATTTCCGGGGCCTTCGGCTCCGCATCCCTAACACGCCGCTCTTCGTCGGCCTCGCGCGCAGCTGGGGTGCCGTGCCGACGGCGATCGCGCTCGCCGAGGTCTATACCTCGTTCGAGTCGGGCGTCATCAACGCCATGGAAGCGACCCATGAGACGATGGTGACGAGCAATTTCCACGAAAAGGCCAAGTTCCTGCTGACCACGCGGCACAACCACTATCCCCAGCCGATCGTCGCCAACAAGGCTTGGTTCGACCGCCTGCCCAAGGATCTGCAGGATATCATCACGTCTTCGGCGCAGGAAGCCGGTGCCTATCAGCTGACGCTGCACAAGGCCGCCGACGACCAGGCGCTTGCGACGATGCGGGCGGCGGGCGTGACGATCACGGAACTGACGGATGCCGAAATCCAGACGTTCCGTGCGCCGCTGATCGAAATGAACCGGCAGCATTTCACCAATCGCGGGCCGAAGGTGGTCGAGGTCTACGAAAAGATGCTGAAGCTCAGCAAGTATTGATCCGACCGTCCGTCGCCGAGGGAAGCCATGTTCGATCGTCTCTACGTCAAAGTCATCGAGATCCTTGTCTTCGTCGCGCTCGCGGCGATGGTCGGGATCGGTTTTCTCTCGACGGCGCTGCGTTCCGTCCCCGGTTGGGGCGGTCTCTACTGGGCCGAGGAGATCATCCGCTATGCATGCATCTGGATGGTCTTTCTCTGCTCGGGTCTCACTATTCGCTACGGGATCCATTTTCGGGTCGATCTCGTGCTCGCCAGGTTGCCGCGGCGGGCCGGGATCGCACTCGCTCTCTTCGCCATCGCCGTCATGATTTGGTTCGAGGCCGTTCTGATTTGGTTCGGATCGAAGGTGACGATCATGAACATGGAACAGCAATCGACCTCGCTCGAATTCCCGATGGGATACGTCTATGTCGCCATCCCCATCGGCGGCGCGCTGATGCTCTTCGAGACGTTGCGGCTCGCCTGGACTATCTGGAACCGCGGCGAACCGATTCCGGCTAGCGAACAGCCATTGGTTGATTGAAGGAGTTCCATTTTGCTTCCCACACTGATCTCGGTCTTCTTTGTTTTGCTGATTCTCGGCGTTCCCATCGCATTTTCGATCGGTGCGGCGACCTTCATCCCGCTCATGCTCGACGGCCGGCTACCCTTCACGCTGGTGATCACGCGCCTGTTCGGCGGCATGGATTCGTTCCCGCTGATGGCCATTCCGTTTTTCGTGCTGACGGGAACGCTCGCAAGTGCGTGCAATCTGGTCGATCGGATCATGCAGCTTGCGAGCTTCATGGTCGGTCGCATGCGCGCCGGGCTTGCGCAGGTCGATATCGTGACGTCGATGCTCTTCGGCGGCGTGTCCGGATCGGCGGTCGCCGACTGTGCCGCCACCGCCGGAATTCTCATTCCAAGCATGACCAACAAGGGTTATCCCGCATCCTATGCGGTCGGCGTCTGCGCCACGTCGTCGACGATCGGCGCTCTGATCCCGCCGAGCATCCCGATGATCATCTACGGCTTCCTCACCGGCGTTTCGACCGGGCAGCTGTTCTTGGCCGGTGCGTTGCCAGGCGTTCTGGTCGGAATCTTGCTGATGATCGCGGCTTATGTCCTCTCGGTTAGGGGCGGTTTTGGCAAAAACGACGACGCGCCGCCGCGGACGATGATCGGATTCGTCCATGTGATGAAAGAGTCGGGACCCGCTATGACGATCCCGTTCATCATCATCGGCGGCATCGTCGGCGGCGTCTTCACGCCGACCGAAGCCGGCATCGTCGCGGCGGTCGCGGTCCTCGTCATCGGCCATTTCTTCTATGGCGGCTTCACGTGGCGCCGGCTGCGCGAGGCTGTCATGGGAGCGGCACTGACAACCTCGATGGTCATGCTAATCCTGGCGGCATCGACCGTCTTTGCCAATCTCCTGACGCGCGCGCAGTTCCAGTCGGAAGCCATTGTCCTACTCAACGCGATCACGAGCGTGGCCGAACTCCAGCTGCTGCTGGTCGTCATCATGCTGCTGATCCTCGGCTGCTTCATCGACGGCACGGCCATCCTGATCATGTTCGCAGCACCCCTCTTCGGCGTCGGCCAGGCGCTCGGCTACGATCCACTGCAGTTCGGCACGGTCATCGTGATGTGCTGCCTCATCGGCGGCGTAACGCCGCCGGTGGGTACATTGATGTTCATCAGCGCTGCCGTTGCGCGCATCGGTCTTGGGGAAGCCTCGCGCGGAATCTTCCCCTTCTTCCTGGCGCTTTGCGTTGCACTCTTTTTGGTCGCGGCAATCCCGCCGCTGACGACGTTCCTGCCCCGCTTGTTGCTGGGTTGACCCCGGGGTCCGTGAGCATGATCGATCTTTCCCACCTGATCGCCCGCGAGACGCCGGCACCGCATGTCGTGCTGCTGCGGATCAACAGGCCCGAAAAGAAAAACGCGCTGCACAGCACGATGGTGATCGAACTTGCGCGACGCCTCGACGAGGCGGCCGCCGACATCGACGTTCGCGTGGTCGTCCTGACGGGCACCGAAGAGACGTTCGCTGCTGGTGCGGACATTGCCGAGATGCTCGAGCGCGGCCCGGCCGGAACCTCGAACAATCCCGATCGCGTCAAGGCGTGGCGCCGGCTCGAGAAGTTTCCGAAGCCGATCATCGCCGCGGTCAACGGCGTTGCATTCGGTGCGGGCAACGAGCTTGCGTTGACCTGCGACTTCATCATCGCAGGCAAAAACGCGCAGTTCGGCCAGCCGGAGGTGAAAATCGGCGGCATGGCCGGCGACGGCGGCACGCAGCGCTTGCCGCGCAAGATCGGCCCGAACATGGCGTCCTACATGCTCATGACGGGCGATCCGATCGACGCCGAGACCGCGTGGCGGCTCGGTTATGTGATCGAAATCTGCGAAACGTCGAAGACGGTTGCGCGGGCGGTTGAAATCGCCGCGACGATCGCCTCGCGTGCACCGCTCGCGGTTCAATACACGAAAGCCTGCATCGGCGTGGCTGTCGGCGCCACGCACGAAAACGGCATTGCCTACGAGCGCGATTCTCTGTGGCGCAACTCGATGGCCGAAGATCGCCGCGAAGGCATGTCGGCCTTCGTCGAGAAACGTGCCCCGAAATTCACCGGCAGATAGACGGGGCCGGTCAGGCGGCGGGCTTGGTTCCGTCGCCGACGACGCCGCGCTTGATGAGGTCGTCGATCTTTTCCTTCGAGTAGCCGAGTTCGCTCAAGGCCTCGCGCGTATTCTCGCCGATACCGTAGGCGCGGATGCGCAGCGGCAGTGTTGCGTCGTCGTACTTGACCGGATGGTTGACCAGAACCGCCTTCTCGCCGCGGATATCGATCTCGGTGAACGCGTCGACCGCTTTGGCTTGCGGGTCGTCGGCGACGTCGTCGAAATCGTAGATCTTGCTGTACCAGAGTCCGGCCGCGTCGAACGCCTTTGCGACGTCGGCGTATTTTTTCGTCGCGACGACTTTGGCGAAAACCTGCGCGTAGCGGTCGCGCTCCTTGAAGCGGTCGATATGCGCGATCTCGCGCAACTCGTCGCTGTCGAGCGCGTCGGCGACCTTCATCGGGTCGTTGACGGACATCGCGATCGCAGCGTCGAGCAGTTTGAACTGGCCGTAGGGCGCTTGGTGGTACCAAGTCGCCAAATGGGCATCGCGTTTGAGGATCTTGCGATCCGGGCGCGTCGACAGATAAACCGTCAGCGGTTCGGTCTGCAGATCGAGCCCCGCCGTGTAGAGCGAGCTTTCGACCTTCGTGCCTTTTCCCGTCGTGAGTTTCTTGACGAAGGCCGCGATGATCCCCATGGCGAGCACGGCACCGCCATGTTGGTCGATCACCGCCGAGCCGACGGCGCGCGGTTCGTCGTTGCCGGTCGCAGCCATGAGGCCGGTGCGCGCCTGGACGATGATGTCCTGGCTCGCCTTCGAGATCATCGGACCCTTGCTGCCCCAGCCGGTGCCGCTCGCATAGATGATGTCCGGCTTTACCTTCTTGAGTTCTTCGTAGCCGAGGCCGAGGCGGTCCATGACGCCCGCCCGGTAGTTCTCGACCACGACGTCGGACTTCGCGACCATCTCTTTGATGATCGCGAGGCCTTCCGGACTTTTGAGATTCACCGCGAACGTCTTTTTGTTGCGGAAGGCGCAAAGATAGAGGCCCGCCACACCGCCGATATGCGGCCCCGCCCAGCGGCGTGCGCGTTCTCCTTCGATCGGTTCGACCTTCGTCACGTCCGCGCCGAGGTCGCCCAGATACTGCGTGCAGGCGGGTCCCTGGAGCACGTGGCAGAAGCTTAGGACTTTCATTTTCTCGAGCATGTCGGTCTCCGGTGTCGTGCTGCGCGTCGGAACGGGTTCAATTGAGCTGAAGGTGGATCGTCTTGAGTTCGGTGAATTCCTCGACGGCGAAGCGGCCACGCTCGTGGCCGCTGCCGCTTTCCTTGTGGCCCGTGAGCGGAAGCTCCGGCGTGCCGGCCATGTAAGTATTGACCTCGATCGTGCCCGCCTTGAGCCCGCGCCCGAAGCGGAACGCCTTGTCGAGATCGCGAGTCCACACGCCGGCCGACAAGCCGTAGGGCGTGCCGTTTGCGATCGCAATCGCCTGGTCGACCGTTTCGAATTCGATCGCCGACAGGACGGGCCCGAAGATTTCCTCCTGGGCGATCGACATCTTCGGATCGACCGCGGTGAAGAGACCCGGCTGCACGTAATTCTTGCGATCAGGACCGTCCGACGGCCGGCTCCAATAAGTCGCACCGTCGCGCTGGCCGGCCCCGATGTAGCTGTTCACGCGATCGAACTGTGCCGTACTGATAAGCGGCCCCATCTCGGTCGCCGGATCGAGTGTGTCGCCAACGCGAACGGCACGCATGCCGGCTTTGACGCGTTCGAGGAATTCGCGCGCGATCGAGCGCTCGACCAGGAGACGCGATCCGCTCACGCAAGCCTGTCCGGCATTGCGCGTGGCGCCGATCACGACTTTCTGCGCTGCGGTTTCAAGATCGGCGTCGGCGCACACGATATGCGCGGACTTGCCGCCGAGTTCGAGCGACAGCTTCTTGAGGGCCGCCCCGGCCTTGCCGGCGATTTCCTTGCCGACCCGGGTCGATCCGGTGAAGGAGATCATGTCGACGCGCGGATCGGCGCACAAAGCGGCGCCGACATCGTGGCCGAAGCCGGGCAGAACGCTGACCACGCCCGGCGGCACGCCCGCCTCGAGCAGAATGCGGCCGAGAAGAAGCGTGGTACCGGACGTGAGTTCGCTGGGTTTGATGACCGCACAGCAGCCGACCGCCAAAGCGAAGGGCAGCTTCTGGCTGATGATGAGCAGCGGATAGTTCCACGGCGTGATCATCGCCACGACGCCGTAGGGCTCGCGCAGGATCAGGCCCATCTGGCCGCCGCCGAGATTGTCGTAGGTGTCGCCATAGGTGTGGCGGGCGAGGGTGGCTGCGTATTCCCAATGCGCAATGGCGCCGCGGATTTCGCGCTCCGCGTTGGTGACGGGCTTGCCGCATTCGAGGCACTCGATGCGTCGGAATTCGTCGAGGTTGTCTTCGATGCGGCGCGCGACATCGAGCAGGATCTTGGCGCGCTGTGCGCCGGACAATCCGCTCCAGACGCGTTTCTCGGCTGCGGCTGCTGCGGCCGCGACGGCCTCACCGACGTCGGCAGTCGTCGCGCGGGGATAGCGGCTGACCGCGATGTCGAATGTGGGATGGCGCCGTCCGATAACCTCTCGGCTTCGCGTCTCGACAAGATTGCCGCCGACGATTGCCGGCAACTCGATCGGCGTTTCGGGCAGTTTCACGGGCCAGGCAGTCGAGGGCGTAGACATGATGTTTCTCCAATTGGATAGCGATGATGTAACCGCTTTCTTTTTATGTCAATCGCAACGGAGCTGCCGACTGTCGGCGGCTAGCGACCGGCGCGGATGAGATCGGCGACGCGCTCGGCAACCATGATCGTCGGCAGGTTGATGTTGGCGCGCGGGATGGCGGGGAAGATCGACGCATCGACGACGCGCAAGCCGTCGATGCCGTGGACGCGACCGGACGAATCCGTGACAGCCATGGGATCGTCGGCACGGCCCATGCGGCACGAACACGATGCGTGCCACACGCCGACGGCCGCCTTGCGCACGAACGCTTCGAGTTTGTCGTCGTCGGCGAGCAGCACGTCGAGCGGCTCGGATTCGACGACGAAGTTTTTGAACATGAACCGACGCAGCGGGGCAGGGCCGTCGAGGATCGTGGCGAGGATGCGCGTGAGAATGCGATTCTTCGTGTTGACCTCGCTGACCTGGCGGATCTTCTCGCTGAAGCTCGCCGCGAACGGATCGGTCACGGCCGCGCGCATCTCGGGCGCGTCGAAAACGGCGCGCAGCCGCCGCATCGCCGCCATCAGGCGCACGAGGTCGCGACGGTCATGCAGCAGCTTGAAATCGACTTTGGGCTGGTCGCGCCAATCGGCCGAATTGAGGCGAACTTCGCCGGCCTCGGAGAACGTCTTGTTGACCCATGTCGTGACCGAACAAATCTGCTCGCCGACATGATGCCATGCGGCCTTCGTCGAAACCGACACGGCCATGTCCGACACCGGCATGCCCGGAATGTCGGACGTGAAGCGTAGCCCGACGAGAAGATGGCGCCGCGTTTTCTCCTGCAATCGCGCATGCGGATGGATGAAGCCGGCGAGTGCGACCGACGGATGGTCCATCAGCCGCTGGCCGACGCCCGCAAGCGCTTGCCGCAGTTCGATCCCGTGCGTGTGCAGCTCGCCGACGGGACCAATTCCCGCCCGCATCAGCATCGGCGGCGAGTAGATGGCCCCACACGAAAGGATGACTTCGCGCGCGCGGAACTCGCGCAGTTCGCCGTCGACCAAAGCGCGCACGCCGACGCAGCGGCGCCCCTCGAAGATGAGATCGCGAACATGGCTATCGGTCTGGATCGTAAGGTTCGCGCGCGCGCGTACCGTGCTCGTCAGGTAGGCGATTGCCGTCGGCACGCGCCGGTCGTAGAGGTTTGAGATCGTGAAGGGGTGGTATCCGTCGATGAATTCGCCGTTCTGGTCGGCGAGGTATCTGAAGCCCATCCGCTCGAAGCCGGCCGCGATCGCCTTGGCTTGTCCCGCCCACATATCCGGAAAGATGCGGCGGATCGGCAGCGGACCATCCTTGCCGTGGAGCGGGCCGTCGAAGTCGTTGTCGCGTTCGAGCTTGCGGAAATAGGGAAGGACCGCGTTCCAGTTCCAGCCCTCGGCCCCGAGCGTTTCCCACTCGTCGTAGTCGACGGGACCACCGCGGTTGGCGAGCTGCCCGTTGATCGAAGAGCCGCCGCCCAGGACACGCGCTTGTTCGTATTTGCGCAGGCGCGGCCGCGGCGCGTCCGGCTGGTTGTGCGGAATCGTCTCCGTCGTAACGCGCAGGTCATTCCAGAGGAATCGGCGGTCGAGGAAGGCGTAAGCGGCGAAGCTATCGAGAATGCGCTCCGGTGTGGCCCCGTCCTTGATGTTGGGACCGGCTTCGAACAGGAGCACCGAGGTTGCACTGCGCTCGGTCAATCGGCTCGCGAGAACCGAACCGGCGGATCCACCGCCGACGATGATGAAATCGTGTGACGTCATTGCGCTTTGAGTATCCATCCCGCGATCGTGCGGCATAGATGCGCCGCATTTGTTGTTCGTTAGATTTATAAACGCTTTCATGTCGGCGACGCAATCGGCAAGACGCCGCATTAATTCTCTTTATAGCATTGAATTTAAATACAATATGCATGGCAGCAATACGCTCTATGCATCGCCGAGCGGGCGTTTTATTGACATCTTGGCAAGATTGATGTAAGCGCTTAACCAAGAATCAACAACACAAGGAAACGTGCCATGGCGTTCGACCTCACGCAGGGCGTTATTGCGGCTCCCGTCACCCCGTTCAACCCCGACGAATCGGTCGATTGGGCCACGCTCGACCGCTACATGGCCGAGGTCGCCGCGGGCGGCCCTCAGGGCATTGCCATGAACATGGCGGCAAGCGAAGGCGGATCGCTGACAATCGACGAGCAACTCGACGTCATTCGCCGCACCAAGAAAGCGGTTGGCGGCGCATGCGCGGTCCTTTCCGGCGTGGTTGCCGCAAGCACGACGAAGGCGGCCGAACTCGGCAAGCGTCTGGTCGATGCGGGTGCCGATGGCCTTGTGATCTTCCCGCCGCTGCCGACTTTCATTTCCAAGCCGCTGCCGGTCGATGTCGTCGTCGATTTCCACAAGGCGATCGCCGATGCCGCGGGCGTGCCGATCATCGCGTTCCACACGCCGTTCGTCGACTATCCGCACGGCACGATCAAAGGCCTCGCCAAGCTGAAATCCGTCGTGGCGCTGAAAGACGCCGCCTTCAATGTCGACCGCACGGTCGAGATCGTCGAAGAAGCGGAAGACACGCACATCAAGATTCTCACCGGCAACGACACCTTCATTCTCGAAGCGATGCTGATGGGCTGCTCGGGCGCGCTCATCGGTTTTGCTGGCACGGCAACGGCCAAGATCGTCGAGATGCACAATCTCGCCAAGGCCGGCAAGATCACCGAGGCCTACCAGATTTGGAATGCGATCGGGCCGCTCGCGCGCATCTGCTGGCGCGCCCCGCTCCGCGACTATCGCGTGCGCATGAAGTACGCGCTGGTGCGTCAGGGCGTCATTCCGCACGCGACCGCGCGTTTGCCGCAGCCGGCGATCACGGACCAGGACAAGGCCGATCTCGATCGCTGCTTCGATCGTTTCGGCCTCGATGCGCCGGCCTATCTCCCGGCAGGCCGCAAGTTCCAGCGTTCGCGCGCGGCCGAGTAGTTCCGCTTCGCCATGCTGGCGCTTCGCAAGCTCGGTGCTGCACCCGGTGTTGCCCTCGTCGATGTCGTCGAGCCCGAGATATCGGGTTCGGACGATGTGAAGATCGAGGTGGCGGCCGCGGGCATCTGCGGCTCCGATCTGCATATCGATCACTGGTCGCCGGGCTACCACCATCTCGGGCCGTCGCTGCCCTTGACGCTTGGGCACGAGTTTGTCGGCCGCGTCGTCGATCGGGGCTCGTCTGCACAAAGCCCGGCTATCGGCAGCCGCGTGACGGTCGTGCCGGCAACGACCTGCGGCCATTGCGCCGCATGTGTCGCGGCCGATTTCGATGCGTGCCGCGAGCGGCGCGGGATCGGTGTGATGCGCAATGGCGGGTTCGCACGTTATGTCGTCGTGCCCGCTCGCAATTGCATTCCGATTCCGGATGCGCTGCCCGACGAGGTCGCCGCACTCACCGAGCCCGTCGCGATCGGCGTCAACGCTGTCATGACGGCAGCGCTGAAAGCAGGCGAAAAGGTCGTTGTATTTGGGCCGGGAACGATCGGTCAGGCAATCGCCGTCGAAGCCCGTCGCGCCGGTGCGGACGTGACCGTGGTCGGGTTCCGCGACGAAAGCCGCATCGCCGTGCTGCGGGCGCTCGGCTTCAGCCAACTTGTCGATCTCGACAATTCGGCACAGGCCGCGACGCTTTCAGCTCTCGCAGACTCTATCGACTGCGTCTTCGAAGCGTCGGGTGCCGCGTCCGCGTTCAAAGCGGCCTTGGGTCTGCTGCGTCCAAAGGGACGGCTTGTCGTCGTCGGCATCCACTCAGCTCCCGGCGAGATCGATCTTGTCCGCCTCGTACGCAAGCGCCTTCAAGTGCTGGGTTCATTCAGTTCGCCCGGGACGATTTGGCCCGATGTCGTCAAGCGCTTGGCGGCGGACCCGATGATGTATGCGAAGTTCGTGACCCACCGCTATTCGCTTGAAAACATCCTCGCGGGCTTCGATGTGGGGCACCGTCGTGCTGCGTCGAAGGTCATCGTTCGGCCGACCTGAAGGGCGCCGCATCGGACGTTGTCAGAGGCGCGGAACCGTCAGGGCCACGAGGCGGCGTATGTCGACGACCTCTTCGATCCGATCGACCATGTCGATGAGTTCGCGCGCTGCATCGGCCGCAAGCACGGTTGTCAGCAGATCGAGCGCCTTCTCCTGGACCTGTGCCTTCGACATCGGGTTCTCCGCGCGGCCCAGCACATTGCGGTCCTGATCCGCGACGAACGTGCCGCGGCTGGTTTCGACTTCGACTTGCGCGTCGAAGCGGGCGAGATGCGGCTTCGGCCCGAGAAAGTCGATGCGCTGGCCCACGGCAACGACGGCCAGATCCTGCATTCTTTCGGCGTCGTGCGCCGCGTCGAATGTCAGTCTGCCGTCGATCAGCGTCACGGCCATGCAATAGCGCAGATTGACGTCCGGCATCTGGGTCTTGTCGCCGATGACCTTGTACCAATCTTCGTTGTAGTAGATGCGCACGCGCTTGGTTTCTCCGGCACCCACGCCGTGCTTGCCGATGATCTTCTCGAGGGCCGCGAGCGGTGCCGCGATCGGGTAGCCGACCGGATAGCATTTGATGTCGGTCTCGAGGATTTCGTGGCGCACGCCGAGTGCGTCCGTAAGGCAAGCAGGCCGCGGATGGGAAGTGATGGCGTCGAGCATGTTGCGGTCGCTCATCTCCAGCACGTCGCCGCCGCCCGAGAAACCGGCGCGCACGAGGGCCGCGCATTTGGCGCCGTTCATTGCCGGCATGCCCGCGAAGACGTAGCTCTTGAGCGTATGGCGCGCGTCGCGCCGCCAAGTCGTGAGGCCGGACGCTTCTTGTGCGAGATAGTTGAGCAGGATCTTGAAGCGCTCGGCATCGAAGCCCATCAGCGACCCGGCAGCGTAGCCCGCACCGAACAACGGGCCGTAGGCGTGGCTCGACATGGAAGATTGTTTGAACGTCATTCCGGCGCCGAAGGCCTTGGCGAAGCGGATCGTCGTCTCGTACCCGAGGATTGTCGCTCGCAGCAAGCGCGCACCGTTCGCACCCAACGCTTCGGCGACCGATATCGCCGACGGAACCACGCCGCAGCCCGGATGCGTCTGGCTTTCTTCGTGCGAATCGTCCGACTCGTCGGCATGTGCCGCCATGCCGTTGGCGAGTACGGCTTCCGAAAGTGGTGCGCGCAGTGCCGTGCCAAGGATTGTTGCATCCGGACGGCCGTCCAGCGACGCGGCATAACGCTGGCCGGCAATGCCCGCCTCGAGGGCGGCACCCGAGACGATCGCGGCCAGCGTGTCGAGCAGTTGCAGCTTGCCCTTTTCGAGCACGTCGCGCGGATAGTCGGTGGCCGCGGCGGCCGCAGCGTGGGCGGCGACAATGCCGCCATAATCGTGGCTCCGATCGATATTGCCCGGTTCCATGCGCATCATCTCGCCGCGTATCGCGACGCTCCCACGCTTGTCTTTTTGCCTGCCGTCCGATGCCGGTTGACAGGTTGCCGCTTTCATTCATAGTTTATGAGAGCGCTTACATCAATGCCAAACATGAGACCCGAAAAGAGGGCGAGACGGGATGGAAACGAAGTTCGGAGTCGTCGGCACCGCGCATTGGGCGACAAACGTCCATTCGATCGGCCTGCAGCAGACGCCGGGTGTGCGCCTTGTCGGCATCTGGGGGCGCGATCCCGAGAAAACACGCGCCTTGGCCGCCGCGCGCGGTGTTGCTGCGTTCGTGCGTTTCGAGGACATGCTGGCCGAGGTCGACGCGGTCAGCTTTGCGGTCCCGCCGCAGATCCAAGAGGAACTTGCCTTGCAGGCCTTTCGCGCGGGCAAACACGCGCTGCTCGAAAAGCCGATCGCGACGACGACCCTCGCGGCCCAGGCGCTGGCCGAGGCGGCCGCGCGTGCTGATGTTGCGACCGTTGTCTTCTTCATGCGGCGTTTCGTTCCGGAGATCGCCGAGTTCGTTGACCGACATGCCGCCGGCGGCTGGCAGGCGGCGGAGGTCGAAGTCCGCTCGGCTACTTTTGCGCCCGACAGCCCTTATCGCAACTCGGTCTGGCGTCAAGTTGCCGGATCCGAAATCTGGGATGTTGGGCCCCACATCCTCTCGATCCTGCTGCCGCTGCTCGGCCCGGTTACGGCAGCGCGTGCACTTGCTCCCGACGGGAACTTCACGCAGTTCGAAACGATTCATTTCGGCGGCGGCCGTGCGCTGAGCCGCATCAATCAGCGCGCCGCTCCTGCCGACACGTGCAACCTCTATCGATTCCGCGGACCGGCCGGCGAGGTGAGCGCCCCGGAGCCGGTGCTCGACAGAACAGCCAACTATGTGCGCGCCGCAACCGCCCTGGTCGCGCGCGTCCGCGACAAAGCGCGGGTTCATCCGTGCGACGTTGTGCTCGGCGTCGAAACCGTTCGCATTCTCGAACAAATCGCGCCATGGCGCGCGGCGTGACGAAGCGGGCCATCCTCGATCGACCCGCGATCGCGTGGGCGATCGCGGCTTTGTGGCTCGCCTATCTCGTCGCGATTCCGATCGGCTACATGACGGTCGACAGCCTGACCGACGACGGGCTGACGCTCGCCGCCTATGTCGATTTTTTCGAAGATCCGAAGCTGCGTACGGCCATGCGCAACAGCTTGACCGTCGCGGCCGGCGTGGCGGTCTTGAGCGTGCTGGTGGGGGCGCCGCTTGCTTTCGGCGTCGCGCGCACGCAGATGCGCGGCCGTTCGCTCGTGAGTGCCGCGATGATCGTGTGCCTCGTCAGCCCCGATTTTCTTCTGGCGATGGCCTATATCGCGCTGGCCGGGCCGAATGCCGGATATTTCAACCAGGCCCTTCGCGCCGTTTTTGAGCTCAAGACCGAATCCGGTCCACTCAATATCTTCACGCTCTGGGGACTGGTGCTGACAGCTCTGCCGCACGGCGTTTCGTACTTCTTTCTCGCACTTGTGCCCGCACTCCGGAACGTCGATCCGGCACTCGAAGAAGCTTCGCGCGTGCAGGGGGCCGGGCCCATCGAGACGATCCGCGACGTCACACTTCCGCTGATGCGGCCGGCCCTGCTTTCGGGCGCACTGCTCGCCTTCTCCGGCAGCCTTGCGATGTACGGGCCGCCGCACATGCTGCGGCTCAACGTGTTGACGATTTCGATCCGCGAATCGCTCGTCCGTCTCGACTTCAAGGCCGCCTCCGCCGCCTCGATGGTGCTGATCTTGATGTCGCTGGCGGCCCTCGTGCTCTATCGGCACTCCACGCGGCAAGCGGAGCGATTCCGCACGGTCGGCGGCAAGTCGTTCTCCGAGCGCGCCGGTGCCGAGGGGCGCATCGCGGCCGCCTTCACGGTTCTCGGCATCGTCTATGTGCTCGCCGTGCTCGTCGTGCCCTATGGCGGCATGACGGTTATCTCGCTCATGAAGAGCGTGGGGATGGGTTTCTCGGCCGGCAACTGGTCGTTCGACAATTATCGCGCGGTCCTTGGCGACCCTGCCGTGCGCAAAGCGGCAACCCTCAGCGTTTCGCTCGCTGCCGCGACTGCCACGCTCGTCACGGTCATGGGGTTCGTCGTCGCCTATGTCGTCATACGTTTGAAGCTTCGCGGGCGCTGGCTGCTCGACTATATGTCGATCATCCCGCTCGCCGTGCCGGGGACGGCGCTGGCGATCGCACTCGCCGTCGTCTATTTGAATCCGCCGCTGAATGCCCTCGGGCTCTATGGCGGGTTCGGAATCCTGTTCGTCGCCTACCTCACGCGCTTCATCACGTTCGGCGTGCGCACAAGCCAGAGCTCGTTGATCCAGCTGTCGCCCGAGTTCGAAGAAGCTTCGCGCGTCGGCGGTGCAAGCGGGCTCAAGACCGTCGCTCTCATCACCTTGCCGATGATGCGCCAAGCGCTCGTCTATGCGTGGTTGCTCGTGTTCGTGCTGGCTTTGCCGGAATTGAGCGCTTCGATCATCCTCAAGGGCATCCACACCCAAACGCTCTCCACCGTGCTGCTCGATATCTGGAACGGCAATGGCGGCCTCGCCCAAGCCTGCGCGTTCGGCATGACGATGTTTGCCTCGGTTGGCCTTCTTCTGCTCATCGCCGCAGCGATCGCCAAGCGCGCTAGCGGCGGACTGCGTATCGGAACATGAAAACACAAAAAACAGGGAGGAAACCATGGATAAGAAAGCTCGGGTCCGTCTGCTGGCGATTGCCTTCGTCGGCGCTTTGGTTGCCCAAGCGCCTGCGTTTGCGCAGCAGAGACTGACGATCTATTCGGCCTACGAGAATTCGCAGATCGCACCCTTGACCAAGGCGTTCGAAGCGAAAAATCCGGGCGTTGCGGTCGATCATTTCCGCCAGCCGGGCGAGGAGCTGCTCGCTACGATCGAACTCGAGTTGCGCGCGCGGTCGCCGAAGGCAGACGTCGTGGGGCTCAACGATGCGTCCATCGCCTACTTACAGAGGCGGCACGACGCTTTCGAGCCCTACGCCGCGAAGGACGTCGACAAGGCGCGCGTCGAGATGCGCAGTCTGCAGAACGTCTTCACGCCCGCGTTCGTCAATCTCTATCTGATCCACTACAACACCCGCAAAATCTCGGAGGCCGACGTGCCGAAGAGCTGGGCCGAACTCGCCGATCCGAAATGGAAGAACCAGATCGCGATGGCCGACCCCAGCAGTTCGCAGTCGGTGCAGTCTTTCGTCTGGTTCATCGCCGACCATTTGGGCAAGTCCGATCCGGCCAAGTTCGGCTGGGACTATTTCAAGCGCATGGGGGCGAACGGCGTGCATCTCGAATCCTCGCACGGCACGATCCGGGACTTGACTGTCAGCGGCGAGCGTCCGATCGGGATCAATCTCTTGGCCAACGCACAGACCGCGAAGAATCGCGGCGAACCGACCAGCAACATCTGGCCGCGCGAAGGCGTGCCGGGCGAGCTCTCGGCCTTCGGCTTGCTGCGCGCGTCGAAGAACAAGGAGCTCGGCAAGATGTGGCTCGACTTCGTCATCTCGCCCGAAGGGCAGGGGCTCATGCCGGCGTCGCTGGGCGGCGCACCGGTGCGCAACGACGTCGCCTACAAGTATCCGGACGGATCTTCGCTCGATCAGGTGAAGATCATCCCGGTCGACTCGGCGTTCATTTCCGAAAACAAGCGCACGCAGGCCCGGAAGTTCCATGACGCCGTCGGAAAATAAGGCCGACGGCTCGTCTTCGCCGGGGGCGCTGTCGCGCGCCTCCGGCGTCGATCTGCGCGTGGCGGGCTTGCGCAAATCCTACGGGTCGGTCGTCGCCGTCCACGATGTCGGCTTCGAACTCCCGGCGGGCCAGATGATTTCGCTCATCGGACCGAGCGGTTGCGGCAAAACCACGACCTTGCGCATGATCGCGGGTCTCGAACAGCCCGATATCGGCAGCATCGTGGCGGGTGGACGCGTGCTTGTGGACGACGAGACCCGGCTTCCGCCCGAGCAGCGCGATCTCGGCATGGTCTTCCAGAGCTATGCGCTGTGGCCGCACATGACTGTCTTCGACAATCTTGCCTACGGTCTCAAACGGCGCGGCCACGCCCGCGAAGCGATCGCCGCAAAAGTCGCCGAAGTTCTGCGCATCGTCGGCATGTCGCAATATGGCGAACGTTTTCCGGGCCAGCTTTCCGGCGGCCAGCAGCAGCGTGTCGCCTTGTCGCGCGCCATCGCGACGGAACCGGGCATACTTCTCTTCGACGAACCGCTCTCGAATCTCGACGCGGTTCTGCGCGAGCAGATGCGCTTCGAGATCCGCTCGCTCCAGCAGCGGCTCGGCATCACGGGCGTCTATGTCACGCACAGCCAGGATGAGGCGCTGGCGATGTCCGACCAGATCGCCGTTATGCGCGACGGGCGCATCGTCCAGATCGGGAAGCCCGCGGACATCTACGGACGGCCGGTCACGCGGTTCGTCGCGGCCTTCATCGGGCTTACCAACATCGTCGAACTGCGTGCGGTTGCCGCCGACGGAAACGGCATTGCCGGATCGTTGCCGGGCGGGGCCACCATCCAAGCACGTGTTGGGGCCATCGCGGCAGCGCCTTCGGGCGGCACGGTCGCCGTCTCGATCCGTCCGGTCGAAATCGCGATCGGCCGCGGTGCGGGCGCGGGCACGGGCGACAACCGCCTCGCCGGGCGCGTGCGCACGACTGCATTCACGGGCGGGCTCATCGACTATTTCGTCGATGTCGGCGGCGGGTTGGAATTGCGGGTCCAGACCACGCCGCCTGCAGCAGCGGAACCCGGCGACGATGTGACGCTTTCGTTCGCTGCCGACCGCACGGTCGTGCTTGCGGACTGATACGAGACAGGATCGGAGCGAACGATGACGATCAAGAAGTCCGAAAGCTGGATCCTGCGGTTTCCCTCGAACCGTGCCGCTGCCGAGCGCAGCGACGAATTCTTCGAGCTGATCGGCGTGACGCTCGAAGACACGAAGGGCGCGCGCGGGACGGGTTGGACCTTTACGTCCGACTATGGCGGCGGCGAGGCGGTCAAGGCGCTGCTCGATGTGGTGCTGCTGCCGCGCGTTCTCGGGCGCGACGCGATCGACGTCGAAGCGGTCAACGACCAGCTCTTCCACTATACGCATCGCCTTGGACATGGGATCACGTCGATGGCAATCGCCGCGATCGACGTCGCGATGTGGGACCTGCGCGCGCGCGATGCCGGCGTGTCGATCGCGCGGATTCTCGGTCAGGTGCGCGACCAGGTTCCGTGTTACGGCAGCGGAAAAGCGAGCCCATCGCTGCCCATCGACGACCTTGTCGAGCTTTCGGCCGGCTACATCCGCGACGGCTTCAAGGCCGTAAAGATCCGCGTCGGGCGCGAGCCGGACAAGGACATGGAACGTGTGCGCGCTGTCCGCCAGGCGATCGGCGAGGGGCCACGCATCCTGTGCGATGCAAACGAACGGCTCGATTTGCCGACCGCCCTGTGGCTGGGCAAACGGCTCGCAGATCAGGGCGTCCACTGGTTCGAAGAGCCATTGCTCTCGCAGGACATCGAGGGCTATCGCCGCATGCGAAGCGCGCTGCCGATGGCCATCGCCATGGGCGAGCATGTCCATTCGCGGCGCGACTTCATGCCCTACATCACCACTGGGGCGGTCGACGTGGTGCAGCCTGACATGTGTTTTGTGGGCGGCATCACCGAGACGATGCGCATCGGGCGCATTGCCGATACGGCCGGTTTGGCGCTCGCACCCCATTTCATGACTGTTCTCCACATCCATGTCGCAGCGGCACTTCCGCGCGCGACCTATGTCGAATTCTATCCATTCATGGACGATCTACTGCTCGAAGGCCTTAAGGTCGAGGACGGGATGCTTCTCGTTCCGACGCGGCCCGGCCACGGCGTCGAATTCACCAAGCAAGCCTGGCGCGACTACCGCGTCGCGTAATTCGCCCCCAAGAAGGAACGAAAATGCAGCACAAGATCCGCAAGATCGTCGTCCATCTCGTCTCGCACCCGATCACCGGCGGTTTCGCCGATGCGACGCGCAAGGTCGAGACCATAGGTTTCCTGCTCGTCCGCGTGACGACCGATCAGGGGCTGGAAGGCGTCGGCGTGACCTATCACGAGGTCGGCGGCGAGGCGACGCGCGATCTCATCCTGCGCAACATGGCGCCGAAGCTGATGGGGCGCGACCCGCTCGAGACCGAAGCGATCTGGCAGGAGTTCTTCCACTATCTGCGCGGTGTCGGGCGCAAAGGGCTCATGTACTGCGCGCTCAGCGCCGTCGATATCGCTTTGTGGGATCTGAAAGGCAAGATCGCCGGGTTGCCCGTCTACAAGCTGCTGGGCGGCAACCTTACGAAAGTTCCGGTCTACGCGAGCGGCGGCTGGACCTCGTATGAAGACGATGAGCTGGTCGCCGAGATGAAGGGCATGGTCGCGCGCGGTTTCAAGTCGATCAAGTTCAAGGTCGGCTTCGACGGTGGACGTGCGATCAATCGCGACGTCGTTCGCGTGCGGAAGGTCCGCGAGGCGGTGGGGCCCGATATCCGCATTCTTGTCGATGCTAACAACTGCTTCGATGCGGCGAGTGCCGTACAACTCGCCAACCGGATCCGCGAATACGACATCACATTGTTCGAAGAGCCGGTTTTTGCCGACGATATTCCCGGTCTCGCGCGGTTCAAGCGCGGCACGGACATTCCGCTCGCCACCGGCGAGCACGAATACACGAAGTTCGGCGTGCGCGATCTCCTGCTTGCCGAGGCAGCGGACATCGTGCAGGTGGACGGCGCGCGCGCCGGCGGCTACACCGAGATGCTGAAATGTGCGGCCCTCACGCAGGCGTGGAACGTCAAGTTTGCGCCCCATGCGATGGAGAATGTGCATCTGCATCTGGTGGCAGCGGTGCCGAATGCGCTATTCCTCGAACGGCTCTTGATGTTCGAGGAGATCACAGGGAAGGTCTTCAAGAACGCGCCGTCGCCGATCGACGGATTCATGCACGTCCCCGATCGGCCCGGCCTCGCGTTGGAACTCGACATGGATTTCGTGAAAAGCCACGAGGACAAATAGATTGGGCAGTCCCGATACAATGCGTGCAAACGTCGCTGCGGCGCCGATCGATCCTTGGAAGGCCTTCAGCGGCGGCGCGGCGCGCGGGCGCCTCGCCGGGGTTCTTGCACTGGACGATTTCGAAGCGTTGGCGCGCGCCAAGCTGCCGCGCCCGATTTTCGGCTATGTCGCGGGTGCTGCGGAGACGAACGCGTCGCTCGCGGACAATCGCAACGCCTTCGCCCAGTGGGGCTTTGTCCCGCGCGTGCTGCGGGACGTTTCGGCGCGCAGCCAGACGATCGAACTGTTCGGATCGACCTATGCTGCACCCTTCGGTATCGCGCCGATGGGGCTGGCGGCCCTTACCGCTTTCGACGGCGACCGGGTGCTTGCGCGCGCCGCGATGAAGTCCGGAATTCCGTTTGTCCTCAGCGCCACGTCGCTGACGCGGCTCGAAGAGGTGCTCGAAGCCGCACCGGGAAGCTGGTTCCAAGCCTATCTACCGGGCGAAGATTCGCGGATCGCGGCGTTGCTGGACCGGGTGCGGGCCGCCGGTTGCGGCACGCTTGTCGTGACCGTCGATCTTCCGGTCGCCGGAAACCGGGAAAACAATATCCGTGCCGGATTCTCGACGCCCTTGCGTCCGAATCTTCGGCTCGTTTGGGACGGGTTGCTTCGGCCGGGCTGGCTCGCGGGAACGTTGCTGCGCACACTTCTCGTGCGCGGCATGCCGCATTTCGAGAATTCGTTTGCCGAACGCGGCGCGCCGCTTCTGTCGTCCAAGGCCGCGCGCGATTTCTCGAACCGCGCGCAATTCAGTTGGCGCCATATCGAAAGAATTCGCGACATCTGGAAGGGAAAACTGGTGCTGAAGGGCATATTGAGCCCGGAGGATGCGGTGCTTGCGAAAAAGACAGGGGCCGATGGAGTGATCGTTTCCAACCACGGAGGACGCCAGCTCGACGGCGCGGTCTCCGCACTTCGGGTCCTGGCTTCGATCGTGCGCGAGACCGGCGACATGCCCGTCATGATGGATGGCGGCATTCGGCGGGGCAGCGACGTCATCAAAGCGCTCGCTCTTGGCGCACGCTGCGTCTTCGTCGGACGGCCCTTCAACTATGCGGCATCGGTTGGCGGCGAGGCAGGGGTGCTTCACGCCATCGACCTTCTGCGCAGCGAGATCGACCGCAATCTCGCGATGCTTGGCATTGACCGCCTTTCTGGAATTGATCGAAGCATTCTCAGGCATGCCGCTGCGGATCCGGTTATGTGAGCGGGGGCGTACGCTCGATCGCGGATCGCGGTTAAAAATCCGCTCTTCGATTCGAGTCTGCGATCCGATGGGGCAGAGGAGACCTTGCCGGCCGGCGTGGATTCTTTGCCCGTTTTTTCGATCCGATTCCCTTCGATCATCAAATTTGTGGAAAACAACATTGAATATATTGAGATTTTAGATATCTGGGGGACTGGGGCGCGAGACGATTTCTTGCGGAGTTCGAATCCTATAGCTCCAACCATCAGCCAAGCCCGCCGCCGGGAGATTGGTCGGTGGATTTCCCCATATGGGTATTCAAAAAGTCGCCAACGATACATCGGGCTCCAGCTCACCGACAGTTCCGTCCGTTTGGGGCAGGCAAAGTGTCTTACAGGCCTGCATCCATTTCCATTTCGAGGCGCAACATGGTGCCGATTATGCGGCGGTCGTAGTGCGTGTTGCCGCAGCAGGTCGAAGGCCGGCCTTAAGTCCAGGATACGGTGTCGCGCCAGCCGAGGAACTCGAAAAGCGACAGCTCCACCGCTCTACGCGTCACGTTCTCGACGATGAATACCAACTCGGTACGTCTTTTGCCTTCGGGCCAATCCGGCAGTGTCTCGGGTGGATAGAGAACTTCGTGCACGCTTTGCAGCAGGACTGGCCGTTCGATCTCCTCGGCCCAAACGAAGCCCTTCATCCGCAGGATGCTCGCGCCGCGCGCGGCGAGGAGCAATTCGATCCACGCCATGAAGCGTGTCCACGGCACGGGCCGGTCCAGCACCACGGCGAACGTCGATACGGCATGGTCAGCGCTGTCCGTATCCGCTGGAAGTGTTGGTCTTTCGACGGCCGCCGTCGCCGCAAAAAAATGGTTGGCCGATGCTGGCCGGTCCAGCCATGAGAAGCCGATTTCCGCGCGGGGATTGAGGCGCGCCAGAACTGCCCGCAGGGCTTGCGCCGCTGCTTCGGGTGCAAGATCGCATTTCGTCACGATCAATCGATCTGCGAGCATGGCTTGCCGCAAACCTTCGGCCCGCCGCTCAAGCATCGCAGCCCCGTGCTGCGCGTCGATCGTCGCGGTCGTCGTGCCCAGCCGGAAATGCGGCGAGACCTGCGGATTGTCGAGGATCGTGCGGACGATCGGCGCAGGCGAGGCAAGGCCAGTTGTTTCCACCGCGACGCGCTCGAAACGCGCTACTTCGCCCGCTTTGGCGAGGCCGTCGAGTTCGGCCAAGGTCGTTGCCAAGCTGTCGCGCACCGTGCAGCAGATGCAGCCCGATCCTAGCAGATATACTCCGTCGCTTACCTTGCGCACCAGCAGGTCGTCGATGCCAGCCTCGCCGAACTCGTTGACGATGACAGCGGTGTCGCGCAACGCTGGATCGGCAAGCCAGACACGCAGCAGCGTGGTCTTTCCGCTGCCGAGAAAGCCGGTCAGAACATGGATCGGAATGCGGATGTCGGCCGGCGCGCTCACGTGACCATGTTTGTATTCTGGCCGGATTTTTGCAAGTTTCTTCGGGGCTCCGCGGCACTGCAGCGGCGGTTTTGGAGAAGGTTTCGCCATGCAAGTTGATCTCGTCATTCGCAACGCGCGCGTCGTCCGCCACGACGGCGAATTTCACGGCGGTGTTGCCGTTTTGGACGGCCGTGTGGTGGCTGTTGGCGACGACTCGGCTTTGCCTGCGGCCCGGCGCGCGATCGACGCGCACGGCCGCGTCCTGATGCCTGGCGTCGTCGATCCGCACTGCCATCTGGGTTTCGAGTACGCCTACGAAGACGACGTGCGCACCGAAATGGCTGCCGCCGCGATCGGCGGCGTGACGACGGCGCTCGACTACATCCAGGTTCTCGACGAGGACTATCTCGCCTTCTACCGCGACCGGCGGAGCAAGGCGGAAGCGAATTCGCCGATCGATTTCGGTTACCATTTCATCATTCAGCGCGAAGATCACATCGCGCGCATGCCGGAAATGGTCGAGACAACGGGCGTGCGTTCTTTCAAATTCTATTTCGGCTACGAGCCGAACAATCCGATCGGGCTCGTGCCGGCGACCGACGGCTGGATCTATGCTGCAATGCGGCTGATCGCCAAGATTCCTGGCGGCATCATCAACGTGCATTGCGAGAACACGGCGATCGGCACCTGGCTCAAGCGCGAAATGCAGGAGACGGGTCGCCAGGATCTTGCCGCGTTCACCGATTCACGCCCGGCATTCTGCGAGGTCGAGACGATCCGCCGAATGATCTTCCTCGCTGAGCGCACCGGTTGCCCGCTGCAACTGGTGCACACATCGGTCGGCATGGGGCCCGTGCTGGCGCGCGAGGCGCAGCGCGCTGGCCTCGACGTTACCGTCGAGACGTGTCCCCATTATCTAACGCGCACTTGCAACGACCCGGATCTCGACATCAAAGCCAAAATCATGCCGCCGTTGCGGGATGCGGCCGAGCAGGAAGGGCTGTGGCGCGGGATGTTCGACGGGTCGGTATGCCATCTTGGCACCGACCATGTGCCGTTTTTCCCTAAACAGGGCACTGACATCTGGCGCATGCCGCCCGGTGCGGTCGGTTTCCAGTGGGAACTGCCACTGATGCTGGAGTTCGGTGTCCATCGCCGTGGCTTGCCGCTTACGCGGCTGGTGGAGCTCAATGCCGCCAATCCCGCCAAACGCTTTGGGCTTTGGCCGCGCAAGGGTACGATCGGGGTCGGCAGCGATGCTGATTTCGTGCTTGTCGATCTCGAAGCCGAGAAAACTGTCCGGCACACGGGCAAGGGAACCTGCATATATGAGGGCTGGAGCCTGCGCGGCTGGCCGGCGCTGACTGTTTCGCGCGGCCGGGTCATCGTCGAAGATGGCCAAATCGACGAAGCGGCGATCGGCGGAGGACTTTGCCTCACGACGCCCGCATGAGTTTTGCTGCGGCTGCGCCGGCGCCCGCCGCGCTCGGAGCGGTACGCCGCATTGGACTCGCGCTTCTGGCGCGCACGCCGGGCCCAGCTGCTTGCGAACTGAGCGGCTTGCATAATCCGTGGCGCTACGGCGCAAGCGAGCGTGAGGCGTGGTCGCTTCTGGCCCTGTGCGAGGACGCCGACGTCGTGGCCGCGCTCTGCGCCGCGCTCGGGCCGGACGTGGTGCTGTGGGAGAGCGAATTCTACCCGACCGGGCGCGACTACCGGCGGTTTGTCGCATCGGGGCGCGAAGGGCGCTACTGGCCCGCGGCACCGTTGGCAGGCGCGGTCGTGCTGTTCGCGCTGTCGGGTGCGCCGGTCGCGCTGGTCGCCGCGCTCGACGATGTGCATGCGGCAGCGGACGAGGCGGATCCGTACGCCCCACTGTTCCTCGCTCGCTACATGCCGGCAACGTCGTTCTTCGACCGCGATCCGCAGGCGCCGGCCAACCGCCGCTGCATGGAAGAGCGTCTACTGACGAACTATACCGAGCGTCCGCTCTGGCTCGTCGCCGGCCGCGACCGCGCGGGCAGCGATTTCGTGCGCGGCTTCGCCACGCCCGTGCCGCGGCAGACCGGGCGCACCATCGATCCGCTCATCCCACCTCGACGGTCGTGAAGTCCGCAAACCAGTTTTGCGGCTGAACGAAGCCGCGTACGTTCGCGGCCATCGCGCGCGGATTGGTGTCGTGAACGACGAGCAGGGCCGGCGCTTGATCAACCAAGGCCGCATGTGCGCGCGCCATTGCGGCGTCGAGGGCCGGCTTGTCGAACGCGCCGCGTACGGCGCGCAGGGCGGCGTCTGTATCCGCGTTTTCGAAGTGGCCCCAGTTGGTGCCGCGCGGCGCGCCCATCTCCGACATGAATGTGCGCACGAAGCCGCTCGTTGGATCCTGGGTCGGCAAGGCCAGGTTGAGCGCGTGGATGCCCGCGAGCGGCGGCGCCTTTGCGCCGTTGCGATAGTTGGTGAACAGGGTGAAGAAATCGACAACTTGGTAGTCGACGTCGATGAACGCATCGGCAAGATTGGCCTTTATCGCCTCGTTCATCGACAGGGGCTGCATCTGGCCGCCGCCGCTTGCCGAGATCATCACCTTCGCCTTTGCGGGATTGCCGGGGCCGTAGCCTGCCGCGGCAATGAGCCGCCTGGCTTCCGCGAGATCGAATCTGATCCGAAAACCGGGCGTGCCGAACCACGGCGAGTCCGGCCGTACGAAGCCCTGGGCGGGTAGCGCCGTGCCATTCAGCAGCGCGACGATCGAGTCGCGATCGATCGCAAGATTGGCCGCCTGGCGGACGCGCAGATCGCGGAACGGCGAGTCCGGCAGCACGCTGAAATACCAGACCCAGGCATGAGGATAGGCATTGGCGACGACCTGGAACCGAGCTGCGCGCAAGCTGGGTATCGTATCCGGCGGAACGGATTCGATGAAATCAACCACGCCCGATCGAAGCGCTGCCACCCGCGCCGCGCCGTCGGCGATCGGACGCAAGGTGAGTCGCGGCGCTTTTGGCAGGCGGGCTTTGTCGAAATAGGCGTCGTTGCGTGCCAGTTCCAGACGTTCGCGCGGCACGATCTCGACGACGCGGAACGGACCGGTGCCCGAAGGTTCGGCGTTGAAGCGGGCCCAATCGCCGCCGAGCGCGGTGAAGCGCGCGGGACTCGCCATGAAAAGGAAGGTGAGTTGGTACGGCAGCAACGCGTCCATGTCGATCGTTTCGACCGCGACGGTCGATGCGTCGATCTTCTCCGCGCCCACGACGCTGGGCAGCCGTGCGCGGATCATGCCGGCGCGCGTCGCGTTAAACTGCTGTGCGGACTGATCAAAAACAGAGCGGAAGTTCCAAACGACAGCGTCGGCGTCGAACCGCGAGCCGTCGTGGAACGTCGCGTCGGTGCGCAGCTTGAGGATCCAGCGCCTGCCGTTCGCGGGATCCGGGGTCCAGGATACGGCCAGACCTGGCACCAACTGCGAAGGCGCGTCCGAACGCGACAGATCCCAGTTCACGAGCGGGTCGAAGATCGTGTATCCGCCGAATCGCAGGCCTTCGAAACCGCCGTCAGGTCCGCCCCAGGTGCGCGGAACATCAGCCAACGACATCGCGATTCGCAGCGGCTGATTGGCTTGCGCCGACCCAACCTTGGTCGTGCTCATAAGCGCGGCGGCTGCGACTGACTGCAGAGCTGACCGTCGAGTTATTGAATATCCGCCAAAAGCACGTCGGTTTGAACGGATATCGGCCATTGCGGTTTCCTATCAAAAAATCTGGGAGTAGCGCTTAAGTGTCAGCAATTTGTATGCCATTGCTAGCGTTTGCCCGCGCGATACCGCGCATCTCGCGCAATCAATTGACGTGAAGTCAGAGGAAATTTGTGGCTTTCGTTGGGCAAACTCGCGCTCTTTGGCGGCTCGCTACTCGAATGCCCTGTTCTGTAATCAATGTCGATACGCGTGCGTGAATTCCGGATGCCTTCGGCCATTCTGATAATCGATGGCGATATCAGATTGCGGTAGCGGAATAGGAATCCTGGCATTGGGCGCGACAATCGTAGTGGCAGGCACAAAAGTTTTGGGCCATGCTTTCGCGATGCGCGACACGTTCGACCTCGAGGCCCGCTCGCGGCTTTTTGATCCTGCATCGCAATATGTCGGTCCTTCGCGTCTCGACGAATTCACGGCTGCGGATTGGAATCTCCTGGCGGCACAACGCCCGCCTTACCAAGCCGCATTGCAGGCTGGCCAAGCGCTCCGTTTGCTTGCGTCCTCGAAGGACGATCCGAGCTTCGGCTATCACGTCAACAACTACCGGCATTGCGTGCAGGCGGCGACCTTGGCGCTGGCCGATGGGCGCGGCGACGATTACGTCGCAGCAGCCTTGCTGCACGATATCGGTTTTATTGCGTGTCCCACGTCGCATGGCCGATTTGCTGCACAATTGCTCGCCCCTTACGTCGACGAACGGATCGTTTGGATTGTCGAGCGCCATGCCGAATTTCAGGCCCATCATTACAATGAACATCCGAGCGCCGATCGCCGCGCACGCGAGCGCTGGCGCGGCCATCCGCACTTCGAAGCGGCTGCCGAGTTCGTGCAGCGCTACGATCAATGTACGGTCGATGCCGAGGCTAAAGAGGCCAAACTTTCGACGTTCGAGCCGATTTTGCAGCGCGTGTTTGCGCGGGCTCCGCGCGCCCTGCCGCCTCTGCCTTAGATGTTCGGGACGCCACGGCCTCGATTCAACGGAATCTTGACGCCGCCGAACCACCCTCTAGTGTGACAGCTCGGATTTTCCCTCTACCAGCCAAGGAGCTTCCAGATGAATCGCCGCGATCTTGCCCGCGTGATCGGTACGGGCTTTGTCGGGGGGGCGACGCTTGCCGCCGCCCAATCCGCCCAAGCGCAAACCCCTGCCGCAGCCGGGCGTTCGCGGCTTCAGCAAATCCTGGAGCGCGGCACCGTTCGCGTCGGCACCACAGGCGACTTTAACCCGATGAGCTTCCGGGACACGACGACGAACTCGTATCAGGGCTTTGACGTCGAAGCGATGACCCAGCTTGCCGCTGATTCCGGCGTGCGCGTGGAATGGGTGCAGACCGAATGGGCGCAGATCGTGGCGGGGATCGGTGCCAACCGGTTCGACATTTTTTCGGGCGCATCGGTGACGATGGCGCGCGCCCGGGGGGCGGCGTTCACGGCACCCTATTTCGAGTTCAGCTCGGTGCCCGTGGCAGCGAAGTCTGCAGCTTCGCGTTTCGCGACGTGGGAAGCGATCAACGCCGACGGCGTGCGCGTGGCCGTGTCGATGGGCACGGTTTTCGAAGACCAGGCGCGCGCCCATTTCCCGCGCGCGCGCATCGTCTCGGTGCAGGCGCCCGCAACCGGCTTTCAGGAAGTATTGGCCGGGCGAGCGGAATTGACGCTGACCAGCAACGTCGAAGCGTCGTCGCTGATCCGCCGCTTCGATGCCTTGACGCTGCTTGCCGGCAATGTTCAGCCGCGCAATCGTCGTCCAGCCGCTTTCATGATGGCGCAGGACGATCCGGTGTGGTTGAACTACGTCAATACCTGGATTGCTCTCAAAGCGCGCGAAGGTTTCTTCGAAGAGCTGGAGAACAAGTGGCTGCCCAAATCTTGATGCGGCTGCCCACCCGCCGGACCGCGACGATCCTGGCTCTGGCCGGGGTCTTCGCTTTGTCTGGTTGCGGCGGGCATTCGTACAATTGGGGTTGGTACGTTGTCTCGCCGTTTGATCCGCGCGGCCTCAAGAACCTTGCCTTCCTCGCCGACGGCATGATCGCGACAGTGACGCTGTCTCTCGTTGCGATCGCGATATCGGTCGTGCTGGGAGCTGCCCTAGCGATCGTCGGGCTTTCGCGCATAGCGGCGTTGCGCGCATTCAATCGCACCTATGTCGAGATATTCCGTGCCATACCGGTGCTGGTGTTGCTGCTGTGGGTCTATTACGGACTCCCGGTCGTGGCGGGCATCCAGTTCAGCGTGATGGTGGCGGGCATCGCCACGCTGGCCTTGTCGGATGCGGCCTTCGAGTCCGAGATTTTTCGTGCGGGCATCCAATCGGTCGCCCTCGGCCAGAGCGAGGCCGCGATGAGTCTGGGACTCACGCGCTGGCAAACGATGCGCTTCATCGTACTGCCCCAGGCCATTCGCAGAATTCTGCCGGCGTTGGGTAATCAATTCGTATATGTGCTGAAGATGAGTTCGCTGATCTCGGTCGTGGGCTACCAAGAACTCACGCGCCGCGCGCAGGAACTGGTGCTGATCGAATATAGACCGCTCGAAATATATACGATGCTGGTCATCGAGTACTTGCTGTTGATTCTCCTCGTATCGTGGCTCGTACGCCGGCTCGAATTGCGAATGGCAGCCGGGCGCTAGTTCGAGTCCAGGAACGCCTCGTAATCCTGCGCCAAATCCTCGACTGCCAAGGCAATCAGTCTTTCGCCCGCTGCCCGCGTCGCAAGGGCCGAATCCGAGATCACACGACCGTCGGGAAATCGCCGCCGATAGTCTGCCGCTTCGTAGTAGTTGTCACCCGAATGCTCAAGCAAATCGTTGCGCCCGTGCGAGGGCGGCGGCGCCAACTTGAATTCGTCGATCGCCTCGGGCCATGCTGCGAGCGTAATCGCGATCTCTGAAGGCGTGCCATGGAAGCCTTCGCTCGTGCCGTAGAGTTCGCGCCGCAGCGCATCGACGCGCGGTAGTTCCCACCAGCTTTTCAGCTTGCAGCGAATTTTTACGTCCGCATCGCGTCCGGCCATCGACAGGTCGGCGTAGAATTCCTGGAAGGCAGCGCGTGCCGGCGCCACGTTTCCGCCATGTCCGTTCAGGAAATAGACGCGTTCGAACCCGGTACGCGCCAGCGACGCCATATAGTCCCGCACGACGGCCATCAGCGTCGAGGGGCGCAAGGTCAGCGATCCGGGAAAATCCAGATGAAACTGCGACATGCCGACCTGGATAGTCGGCGCTACCAGCACGCCGTGTGCAGCGCCCATACGACGCGCAATCGCCTCGGGACAAAGATGGTCGGTGCCGGTCAAGCCTTCGGGGCCGTGCTGCTCGGTCGACCCTAGCGGCACCACGATGCCTTTGCTACGCTTGAGATAATCCCGCACTTTGGGCCATGTCTGCAATTCGAGCCGCATGTCTCTTTCCTTTCGCACACGCTTGGCGCCACACTAACTCCTTCGGTTTCCCGCGCGAAGGTATTTGCGATGTTCCTCTATGCGACCGCTTTGTCGAGCTACAGCCTGAAAGTCCGCATCGCTGCAGCGTTGAAAGGCTTGGCGATAGAAATCCGCGATCCGCCGGGCGGGTATCGCAGTGCCGAATATCGCGCGATCGTGCCGGCTGGAACGGTGCCGGCCCTCGTCGATGGCGATTTCGTGTTGGCTGAATCCGACACGATTCTCGAATATCTCGAAGATCGCTTTGTGCAATCGCCCTTGCTGCCCGAAAATCCGCGCGGCCGGGCGCGCGTACGCTTCCTGGGGCGGCTGCACGATCTGCGTTTCGAGCCCAAACTGCGTGCATGTTTTGCGTCTGTCGCAAGCCGCCAACCGCCGCAAGAAGCTTCGGTCGAGATCGCATCCGTCTTGGCGCTTCTTGAAACCGAATTCGACGCAGACGGTCCCTTTGCGGTCGGGCCTGCGCCGACCTTGGCGGACTGCGCATTTCCAGCAAGTTTTACGATCCTCGATGCGCTTGAGCCGATCTTCGGCTGGCTTCCATCGCGTACGCCACGCATCGCGCGATGGCGTCGGACAATTGCAGCGCATCCGGTATTCGAGAGTTTGATGGCTCCATATCGTGCCGTCGTTGCCGAGTGGATTGCGTCCAAACGCTAGCGTGGCGTCTGGCGCACCGCTGCGAAACGAGCGCCATGAATTCGACTACGGCATGCCGAAGTCAAACTCATTCGACAGATAATTGAATGCGTTCTAGAATCGCGCCTGTTTGGATAAAGGGGACTGCTGGCGTATGACCGCGGATCGACTGAGCGGAGAGGGAACTTCCCCATTGCATTGGGCATCGCAGACAATTCGCGAATTGCCGCCCTACAAGGGCCCGACGACGTTGTCGGATTATCCTGATCCGGCGCGCAGGCCGCGCCTCATCCATCTCAACGAATCGCCCTATCCGCCGTCGCCGCGCGTCGCCGAGGCGATCGCCGCTGCAACGCAGGATCTCAACCGCTATCCCAACATTTACGGTCGCGACCTTGTCGGTGCGATCGCGCGCGATGTGGCGGTGCCCGCCGGGCGTATCGTGCTGGGATGCGGCAGCGACGAGTTGATACAGTTGATCTGCCAGGTCGCCCTGGTGCCCGGCGACGAAGCGGTCGTTCCTGCTCCAAGTTTTCCGCGCTACGGCTTGTCGACGCGCCTCGCGGGAGCCCAGATCAAGCGCGTCGCACTCGATACCGGCGGAGCGTGCGATGCGGACGCGATTCTTTCCGCGATCGGCCCGCGCACGCGGCTTGTTTTTTGCTGCACGCCCAACCCGCCGTCGGGCGGCATGATGGGCGAAGCGGCCTTGCGCGCCATCGTCGCAGGCGTTCCCGACAACGTATTGCTCTATCTCGACGAGGCGTATTTCGAGTTCGGTCGCCACGCGGGCGGACCGGACACGCTTGCGCTGCTGCGTACGCGCAAAGGACCCTGGCTGTCGACGCGGACCTTCTCCAAAGCCTACGCGTTGGCTGCCTTGCGCGTCGGCTACGCAATCTGCGGAGACGATTCTGTCGCCGAGGCGCTGCGCCGCGCCAAGCTGCAGTTCAACGTACCGACCTTGAGCCAAGCCGCTGCATTGGCGGCCTATCGCGACCAACCTTATCTTGTCGAGCTGTTGGATAGAAACTCGGCCGAGCGCCAGCGTTTAGCCGACGGTTTGGCGAGGCTCGGTGTTGCCGTATTGCCATCTGCAGCCAATTTCGTGTCTTGCGTGATGCCGGGGCCAGCGACTGCAGTCATGGCGGCCCTCGAGGCACGCGGAATTCTGGTGCGCGACTGGCGCGATCCGGCGCATATGCGGGAGTTGCGCATCGGCGTGGGTCTTTCCGGCGATACCGACGCGACGCTCGCCGCCTTGGCCGACCATCTTGCCGAACGCGCATGAAGAGGCAGCCGATGCGCGGTGCCGCGATAATTGCCGAGCTCAAAAAGGCGCGCGTCGAATTCGTCGTGGCGGTGCCCGACATCGTCACCAGCGATGGGCTATTGTGGCCGCTGTCGCAAGATGCTGACATCAGGCTCGTACGTATCTGCAAGGAAGACGAAGGCATTGCGATCTGCACAGGACTAGCCTTTTCCGGGCGTCGCGCAGTTCTGCTGATCCAGCAGACGGGCCTGCTCGATTCGATCAATGCGCTTCGCGCGGTCGGCGTGGAATACGAGCAACCCGTCGTGATGCTCGTGGGGCTGCAGGGCAAGGAGCCGGACATAGCCCCGCGCCAATCCGCAAGATACGGCGTCAGGATTGTGGAGCCGATTCTTGAGGCGATGGGTGTTGCGCACTTTTGGATCGAACATGCGCCAGACGAACGCGAAATCGCGCCGGCTATCGGACGCGCCTACGAAACGTCGAGTCCGGTTTGCCTGTTGATCGGCCAGCCGCCGTCGGCGGAAAGCGGGGCTGCATGATGAAACGCGACGAATGTCTGCGCCTGCTGGCCGCCAAGGTACGCGATGAAGCGATCGTGGCGACCTATCAGGCTGCTTTCGATTGGATGGCGATGGCGCCGCGCGATCTCAATTATGTGTCGATCGGTGCCATGGGGCTTGCCTCCTCTCACGGTTTGGGACTTGCCTTGGGACGACCTGAAAAGCGCGTGGTCGTGCTCGACGGCGACGGCAGCTTGCTGATGAATCTCGGCAGCCTCGCAAGCGTGGCGGCGGCAGCGCCGCGCAATTTCGCGCATCTCGTTTGCGTCAACGGAGTCTATGAGGCCAATGGTAGTCATCCGCTACCAGGGCAGGCGAATCTCGATTTCGCCGCGATTGCGAAAGGTGCCGGCATTGCCAATGCGCGCACGATCGCGTCGCTCGATGCGTTTGCTGCTGACCTGCCCGCAATCCTTACAGACGAAGGTCCGATTTTCCGAGCCCTGCTCGTCGAGGCGGGTGCGCCCAGCCCGCAAGACTACGCCTTCATCCATAGCGCTCAGGCGCGGCAGCGGTTCAAGGTCGCGTTCGCGCGCTAGCCGTCTTTGCGAAGGCAGCGGTTTCGGCGAGTAGCCAAGTGCGGAATTCTGCAATCTTTTGTTATGCAATCTGGAGATGTTGATACACGAATTAATTGTCTTATCCGCCTGGTATCGCGAGATCGAAGGAGCGCATCAGCCTCCCGGCGATTAGAGCGTCCGCAATAAGCGGTAGCCGACCGAATGCGATGCCAAGCCCCTCGATCGCGGCCTGAATCGACATTTTGGATTGGCCGAATCCGCGGCCTTTGCCGAGATCGATGTCGGAGATCCCAACTGCAGCGACCCAACGCGCCACCTCGGCGTTCGGTCGCCCAAGCGCATGATGTTGTCGTGCAGCAGCGCCACATTCTTGATGCCGGTCCGCTAGCGTAGCTCCTACGGTCCATTCATCAATCGCGGGGACAGCCACTTCACGGCAAAGCCTGGCAGGGTGGAGACGATGAGGCGCGGGCCTGGGGCGGACGTGGTCAGTTCGCGGATCGCGTCGGCGACGACGCGTAAGCCCTCGCGCATCGCGACGGTCAGCGCTTCGCCCTTGGGCGTCAGCGTGATGCGCCGAGGCTCGCGATGGAACAGTTCGAAGCCGGGATGGTCGTCGAGGCCGTGGATCTGATGACTGATGGCGCTTTGGGCGAGGCCCAACTCGTCGGCGGCCTTCGTTAAACTGTCCAGCCGTGCCGCCGCCTTGGAAGCGTGAAATGCGAAAATCGCCGGCAAGATGCGACGCGGCGATACAAGTATGAATGACGCTCACTTGAGTTTGTCGATATAGCTAGGTATTTTCAGGGCATCCAACAGTCATCTATGAATAATTTCGACGAAAGCAGAACCATGGCTTATGCGCGCGCAACTGACATCGCCATAGATGAAATTCCGGTTGTTGATGTCGGTAATTTGGAATCGAGCGATCTTGCCCAGATATTGGCGGTCGGTACGGCGATGCGCCAGGCGGCCGAAGAGATCGGCTTTTTCTACGTCGCCAATCATGGCGTTGATCCGGCGGTAACGGCGCGCGCCTACGCCGCCAGCCGAGCGTTCTTCGCGCAATCCGACGAGCAAAAACGCCGCGTGACGATCGATTCGCGTCACCGCGGTTTCCTGTCGGTGGGCGAGGCCAAAATGTATCGCGGCGCCAAGATCGATCTCAAAGAAAGTTTCCTTTGGGGCCTCGAGTTGTCGGCAGAGGATCCCGACGTATCGTCCGGCAAGCCGTTGATGGGGCCCAATCAGTGGCCTGTCGACATGCCCGAAATGCAGGCGGCACTCTATGCCTACTATCTCGAGATCTGCGCGTGCGGCCAGCGCCTGCTGACAGGGCTCGCCGCCGCGTTGGGTCGCGATCCGTCGTTTTTCGCGGCCTCATTCGCCAAGCCGTTGGCTCGCGGTTCGGCGATCTACTATCCGCCGCAGCCGCCCGATTTGGGCGAAACGCAGTTCGGCGTGGCGCCGCACACCGATTACGGCGGCCTCACCCTGCTGTCGCAGGACGACGTCGGTGGTTTGCAAGTACTCGCCAAGAGCGGCCAATGGGTCACGGCACATCCGATTGCGGACACGCTCGTCGTCAATATCGGCGATCTGATGCAGCGTTGGACAAACGGTCGGTTCAGCTCGAACTCGCATCGCGTAGTCAATGCGTCGGGGCGTGCGCGCTATTCGATGGCCGTGTTCTTCGATCCGCATCCCGACACGAAAATTGATCCACGCGATCTTCTCGACGACCCTGCCGACGCGAAATATCTGCCCACGACCTGCGGCGAATACATCGTCGAGCGTTTCGGCAAAGCCTTCAAATATCGCCAGACAAAAGCCTGATCCGCAGCGCCTCGGCGAGCCACCCCGCCAGCCATTCGCCGTAAGATCGCTCGCAACGCAGTATGTAGCCGCTTGCGCATCGCTGCAGAATAACTGAGATATCGCCAAGCCGCGTGCGGCCTGCAAAATCGGCAGGCAGCCTGTCGAAATCGAGCGCGATCCCTTGCGCGAGCAGTTCGGCGGCACCGGGCCCTTCGACCGCGAAGGCGACGTAGCCGTGCGTTACGTCGATCGCATAGCCGCCGGGTGGCGGGGCGCATGGGCCCAAAACAATCGAAAGATCGGGCTCGATCGCCAAATGCGGTGCTTCGGGCCGCAGCGGCGACAGGATCGCCGTCAGCGTTTCGGGCGGCAAGGCGGCGATAGTTGTTTCAGCCACGCTGACGCTCTCCTTTGGGATCGAAGAAGACCGGTGCGACGACCGTGGCGTGCGCAATGCCGCCCGGCAGCGAGATCGCAACGTCGCCGCCGATGTGCTTGCGCCCGTCTTCGAGCAGGCCCATCGCAAGCGAGCGGCCGAGCGTATCGCTCCAGCAGCTTGCGGTCACGTAGCCGCGGGTTGCGGCGGCATCGGTTTTCAGGATCGCCGCACCTTCGGGCAGAACAAAGTTCCGGTCGCGGGCCAGAAGGCCCACTCGTTCTGGTCGCCCGTCGGGATCGGCGCGATTGCGCAGTACGGCCTGCTTGCCGATGAAATCGGTCTTGTCGATGTGTGCGGCGAAGCGCAAACCCAGATCGTCGGGGTCCGCAATTCCGTCGCAATCGTGCCCGACCGAGACGTAGCCCTTTTCGATGCGCAGCACGTGATTGGCTTCTGAGCCGACAGGCGTCAGGCCATACGTTTTTCCAGCTTCCAGCAATCGGCGCCAAAGGTCGGGTGCTGCGCTGGCAGGCGCAAAGATCTCGAACGACACTTCGCCCGTGAACCCGGCGCGCGCCACCCGCACGTCGTGTCCGGCTATGCGGCCGTCGGCGATCGACATGAAGCCGAAATCGGCCGGCAATTCGGCTTCAGCAGCCTTTAGTACGTCGCGTGCGCGCGGCCCGCACAGCACGAGATCGGCCCATTGTTCCGTCGTCGGCAGCACATGTACGTCAAGATCGGGCCGCAGAATCTGGCGCGCGTAGGTGAAGCGCTGGACGCAAGCCTCGGCATTGCCGGTCGTGGTCGTCACGAAGAAACGGTCGGGGGCGAGGCGAAAGACGATGCCGTCGTCGAACAATCGTCCGTCTTCGTGCAGCTGCAAGCCGTAGCGTCCAAGACCCGGTTTGAGATCGGAGAGGCGGGTGCAATAGACGAAATCAAGAAACGCCCCGGCATCTCGGCCGACAATCTCGAACTTGCCCAGCGGCGAAGAATCGTAGATTCCCGCCGCATTACGTACGGCGCGGCATTCGCGCCGTGTCGCGGCTTCCAGATTTTCGTCGGCGCGCGGATAGTAGCCGGGTCGACGCCAGTTGGCCCCAGCCTCGTACATGACCGCGTTTTCAGCTTCGTGCCACGCTGTAAGCGCGGTGGTGCGCGACGGCTTCAACAGAGCGCCGCCGAAGTCGGCAATCGCCCCGAATGGCAGCGGCGCAAAGGGCGGCCGATAGGTCGTTGTACCGGCAGCGGCGGGTGCGATGTCGCGCGCGCGTGCTAGCACGTCGATCGCGTTCATATTGCCGAAGCGTCCTTGATCGGGCGCCATGCCCGCCGTCGTGTAGCGCTTCATCAATTCGACGGAATCGTAGCCCTCGTGCACAGCAAGGCGAATGTCGTCGGCCGTCACGTCGGCGGCGACATCGACAAAGGCTTTGCCCGTGCCGTCGCCGGTTTCCCAGCGCGCCAACAGTTCGCACGCCGGCGGCGCTGGCGCCTCCGGGCGACTGCCGGGCGACGCGGCAAAACCCGCTGCCGCACTGGCCGCACGGCCCGCATATCGGCCGTCGGCTTCTGCTGCTTCTTGCTCGTAGCGGCCGTTGCAAGCGCCGGCGCTCCAGCAATTGTCGTGCAGGCCATCAGGGACGAACGCCGCGGTCATTTCGTCGAAACGAAGCTTGCCGCCCGCATGCGAATGCAGATGCACGGCCGGCGTCAAGCCGCCCGCCATCGCGAGGGTGTCGCAGTCGAGTTCCACCGTGTTCGCCGGGCTGTCGAGCGGTGCGATGCGGATCTTGCGCAGGGGTACGCCAAATGCTGCAACGACGCCGTGCCTGGGATAGAGGGCAATGCCGTTGCGCGCGGCGAAATTTCTGTGTTCGAGCTCGATCTTCGCGCGCAGATCGACGATCGCGGCGACGGTAACGCCGGCCGCCGAAAGCACAGCGATTTCGGCATAGGCGGCGCCATTATTGACCACCGCCACGACGCGTCGTCCGCAGGCGACCTTGTCGCGCGAAGCATAGGCGGCGACTGCTGTGAGAAGCATCACGCCCGGCCGGTCGTTGCCGTCGAACACGAAGGGACGCTCAAAAGCGCCAGTCGCGATAACAATGGAACGCGCTCGGATTTTCCACAGTCGCGTTTCCAGATTGCCGGTGCACGGGCGTTCCAAGGCCACGACCAAGCCGCCGTCGTAGCGTCCCGTCGCGATCGTATCGTGCAGAACGCGTACATTGGGCCGATTGCGCAGGGCGGCGGCCGTTACGCTGATGCCGAGGGCTTCAATCAGCCACACGCGCGCGGCTGGATTGTTTGAAGCGGCTTCGGCGGCCGCAATACCGGCCGGACCACCGCCGATCACCAACACGTCGCAATGCGCGAAGCGTTTGAGCGAGGCGAGTGGTTTTTCGGTCTTGGGCAACGTGCCGAGTCCGGCCAAAGCGCGTATCGCAGGCTCGAACAGCGGCCACAGCCGGCCGCGCGGCCCGCGAAAGGTTTTGTAGTAAAAGCCTGCCGGCATCAACGCGCCGAATGCGCCGAGCAAGCTTGCGACGTCGAAGCGGGCCGACGGCCAGCAATTGACGCTACGCGCCTGCAGGCCGTCCGCAACCGGCAACAGTGCCGCAGGGAAAGTCCCTTGCGCTGTCTGAACCAGGATATTGGGTTCGCACCAGCCGTAGCCGGCAATTCCGCGCGGGCGATGGTACTTGAAGCTGCGTCCGGCAATCGCAACGCCATTGGCCAGCAAGGTCGCCGCCAAACTTTCGCCGCGCCGCGCCGCGAGCGGCCTCCCGTCGAACGTCACCACAACGCGGTCGGTCTGCGCCACACTTTCGAGACGATAGCCGCTCATGGTGCAAACCGATTGGTCGCACTGTCGCGCGGCAGACGCAGCCATTGCCGACAGCCATGGCGATGCCACCAAAGTTCGACCGAAACGCCTTTGGCATTGACGCGGCCGTAAAGGTGGCGCGCGAGACTTTCATGCGACACGGGATGGGCAGGCGCTTCGCCCAGACACACGAATTCGCCTTGCTCGCGCGGACCGCAATGCGGGCAGGGGACAAGCTGCATCGCGTTCAATCCCGGTTCGACGCGCCGGCCGTTTCGTAGAGCGGTCGGCCGCGCTCGAAACGCGCCAACGCAAAGGCTTCGATCGCCGCACTTGGCGCATCGGTCGCGACGAGATCGGCGAACGCGGCTCCGCCGGCGGGAATCGCCTTGAAGCCGCCCGAGCCCCATCCGACATTGAGATAGAGCCCTTCGACAGGCGATTTCGACACGATGGGCGAGGTATCGTGGCACAGATCGATCGCACCCGCCCACTGGCGCAGCAAGCCGACGCGACTCAACACCGGAAACAACTCGACCAGATTCGACACGACGCGCTCGAGCACGGCGAACTCGCCGCGTTGCACGTAGGAAGGAACAGGGTCCGAGCCGCCACCGATCACCAATTCGCCCTTGTCGGACTGGCTCAGATAGACGGCGCCCGGGCAATTGACGATGCAGGACAGCATCGGCTTCAACGGTGCCGATACAAAAGCCTGCAGTGGAACGGTCTCGATCGGAAGACGCACATCGGCGGTTTGCGCCAGGACGCTCGCGTGGGCCGAAACGGCCAACGCCACTTTTGGCACCGCAACGAAGCCTTGGGTCGTCTCGATGCCCGCCACGCGCCCGCCCTGGCGCCGGATGGCGGTCACTTCGCAGTTCTGCACGATGTCGATGCCCAGCGCGTCGGCCGCGCGCGCATAGCCCCAGGCGACGGCGTCGTGGCGCGCGACGCCGGCCGTCGGATGCCAGGTCGCGGCAAGGATCGGCAGGCGCTTGGGCCCGTCGAGATCCAAGATAGGGACATGCGCTTGGGCCTCGCGAGGGGTCAGGATGTCGAACGGCACGCCTGCCAAGTGCAGGATCGACTGGCGGCGTTTGACGTCGCGCAGCTTGGCCCACGTCTGGATGAGGTCGATCTGGCCACGTTCCGAGAACATAGCATTGAAGCCGAGTTCGCCCGACATCTCGCGCCACATGCGCAGGCCTTCCGCATGCAGACGGATCGACGGCTCGCGCAAATAATTGGCTCGGATCGTCACGGTATTGCGCCCGGTATTGCCGCCGCCGATCCAGCCCTTGTCGACGACCAGGATGTTGCGTAGGCCATGGCGGCGCGCGAGGTAATAGGCCGTCGCCAGCCCGTGCCCGCCGGCTCCGACAATGGCGATGTCGTAGCTGCCGCAAAGAGCTGGGCTGCGCCAGGCGCGCGGCCAGTTGCGATGGCCGGAGAGCGCGTTGCGCGCCAAAGCGAAGATCGAATAGGCGGACATGTCGTTCAGACATGCTCCCAATCGTCGAGCTTGTCTGTATTGGGCGGCGAGAAGCCGAGCAGATCGCCTGCCGTCGTGACGCCGAGGCCGTTGAGCAACCGATTGGAATAGTTGAAATAGGCGCAGACTTGGTTCGCCTCGAAAATCTCGGCGTCGCTTGCGCCTGAGCTGCGCACCGCAAGTACGTCGCTTTCGGCCATACGCTGCGGCTCCAGTGTCAGCTTGAGCACGTAGCGTAGAAGTTCAAGCTCTTTGCCGTCGAAGATTTCCTCCGGTTTGCGCCCGGCGAGCGCGGCGTAGATTTTTTTGGCGCGTTCTTCGTCTTTGAGGAGGCGCGTCAAGCCCGCGAAATGGTGGGCGACGGAATAGTCGCAGCGGTTTGCGAGGCTCGTGTAGATGCCAAGGCATTCCAGGAACCAAACCGGCAAGGAATTGCCCGAATGGTGCAGCACGCTTTTATAGAGCGCACTGTGTCCTTCCATCGTATGCGGGCGCAGCGAATGGATCTTCATCACGTTGTCGATCGCGCCGCCCGGTCCTTTGACGCGGTCGTAGAGCTCGCGCAGATAGCCGGAAGATTCGTCGTACTGTAGCATCTGGATCCAGGCGGTCATCTAGGCGTCTCCTTGATGATTCTGTCGATGGGGCGATCATGCGTAGCGCAACGGCGAATACGGTGAAAGATCGATCTGCAGTGCTCTCCCCGCAATCAGTTCGGCAACGATGCTGGCGGTTTTTGCGGCGAGCGTCACACCCAGATGGGCGTGCCCGAATGCAAAGATGGCGCGCGGCGTTGCCGGTGCGACTCCGAGCACGGGGAGCCCGTCGGGCAGTGATGGCCGGAACCCCATCCACAAGCTGGCGTCGCTAGCGTCGAGTGCCGGCATCAGACGTTTGGCGTTCGATATTAGCTGTTCCGCGCGCCGGTAGTCGGGCGGCAGATCGAGTCCGGCGAATTCGACCGTGCCCGCAAGCCGAAGCCCGCCGGCCATCGATGTGACCGCGTATTTGCCTTCGCCGTCGATCAACTGGGCGGGAAGTTCGAGGCCGGGTTGTGGCAGCGTCGCGTGGTAGCCGCGCTCCACATCGAGCGGCAGTTTGGCGCCGAGCGCCGTTGCAAAAGGCTTCGAATGGGCGCCGGCCGCGAGCACGAACTTGTCGCACTGCCAATCGCCATCTCCCGTTCCGAACGCGACGCCGTTCGCTGCCGGCGCGATGCGGTCGATGCGCTTGCGTACGATGCGCCCTCCTTTTGCTTCGAAGGAAGCGGCAAGGCCGTCGCACAGCGCCCCCGGATCGGCGACATGTCCGGCATCGGGTGCATAGACGCCGAAGCGATACTCGGGGGCGAGCATCGGCGCAAAATCTTGCAGCCAAGCCTGATCGACTTCTTCGAGGCGCACGCCGCGCCTCCGACGCAGTGCGTGCGCCGGTTCGGCACCGTCGCGGCTCGTTTGCTTGGCATAGACGTAGAGCAGACCCTGGCGGCGCAGTAGATGCGCCAACCCCGCATGCGCGGCAAACTCGGCCCACACCTCGCATGCATCGAGCGTGAGCGCTGCAAGTGCTTTGGAAATCGCCTCGACCCGATGTGGGCGGGCTGCCAATGCAAAATGCCATAGCCAGGGCAGCAACTGCGGCAAATAGGCCGGCCGGATCGTCAAAGGCGATGCGCTGTCAAGAAGCATGCGCGGCAAGGCGCGCAAAGTAGCGGGCATCGCGACAGGGGCAACCCAGCCCGGCGTGATGCCGCCAGCATTGCCGAACGAAGCGCCGCGGCCAGGCGACGGATCGAACAGCGCCACCTCGCGCCCAGCGTCGGCCAGCGCAAACGCGCACGCAAGCCCGACCACGCCGCCTCCCAGGATCGCGATTTCCACACGCGAAACGCTCATTTGAAACGACCCAAGCGCCGTTCAAGCCGCGCAAACATCAGCGACAGCGACCAGCACATCAGGAAATAAAGAAACGCTACCACGATCCACACTTCGAAGATTCTTGTCGTCGTTGCCGCCACCTCGTTGCCGAGGAATGTGAGATCCTGGATCGAGATCAGCGATACAATCGAGGAGTCTTTGACGAGCGAGATGAACTGGCCTGCCAGCGGCGGCACGGTGCGTTGGATCGCCTGCGGCAGGATGACGAGCCGCAGGATGCGTCCGCGTCCGAGGCCCATCGACTTGGCAGCTTCCCATTGCCCCTTGTCGATCGACTGGATGCCGCCGCGCACGATTTCGGCGACGTAAGCCCCTTCGAACAGCGCGAGGCACACGACGGCCGAGACGAGGGCAGGCAGGAATTGCGGCGGCCCGAGCAGCAGTTCGATCGTGGCGCGCGTCTGGGGCGAGGCGCCGCGCACCCACGTGTCCAGCCCGAACGCCGGCACGAGCTGGCTCGTCAAGAAGAAGTAAACCACGAAGATGAAGACGAGCGGCGGCACGTTGCGGATCGCTTCGACGTAGCTGCGCGCCACGAGGCGCAACAAAAGAGACTGCGACACGCGCGCCATGCCCATTGCGCCGCCGATCGCGGCGGCGAGCAGGGCGGCCCATACGCTGATGCGCACAGTGGTCCACAGGCCTATGAGGATGAGATTGGGGACCCAGGAATCCTGCGCTGCGTCGTAGCGCACGATGAAATTCCAGACCGGCGCCCAGTTCCAATTGTAGTGGAGCACGGTCTGTGCCCGCCAGCCCACATAGATGCAAGCTGCCGCAACGCACAGCACGATCGTCAGATCGAGAGGGCCCAGCCGCCGCCGGTGCGCGACCGGCGGCGGCAAGCTTTCTTGCAGGGCCCGACTCACTGCGCCTGCTGGTCGCGCCATTCGCGACCCTTGAACCAGTAGGCTTGGCGCTCGGCAAGCCAGCCGTCGAGCTGGCGGCTCTGGATCCAGTTGTTGAGGAAGTTCAGCGAATCCGGATCGCCCTTGCGCACCGCCATCGCGTCAGCTTGGCGAACGAGCGGCTCGGCAAACGGCTGGAAAAGCGTGTCGGGATTGTCGAGGGCCGCGAAGACGGGGCGCGGCACAGTGCCGATCATCCCATGCGCGCGTCCGTTGGTCACTTCGAGCAGCGCTTGCGCGTCGTCGTCGAATTGGCGCAGCGTCGCCTTGGGAAACAGGCGCTGTGCCGCGGCCGCCGCCGACGATCCGCGTCGCGTCACGAGCGTGACGTTTGGCTTGTCGAAATCCGCGATTGTCGAGAACCCGTTGGCCAGGCGCTTGTTGGCCACCACGTCCACGCCGGTCGCCGAATAGGGGGCCGTGAAATTGACCGTGAGATTGCGTGCGGGCGTGATCGTCATGCCGCCGATGATGAAGTCGAACTGGCCTGCGATCAGCGCCGGAATGATGCCATCCCACGCGGTCGGCACGAACTCCGCGCGAACGCCCATGTCTTCGGCGAGCTTCTTGGCGACGTCGATCTCGTAGCCAATCAGCTCGCCTGCCTTGTTGCGGAACGCCCACGGCACGAAGGTGGCCATGCCGACGCGCAAGGAGCCGCGCTTTTTTATGTCCTCGATGGCGCTGCTCTGCGACAGCGCCTGGCGTGCGTCCTGGGCTTGGGCCGCGAGCGGCGTCAAAAGAGCGACGGCTGCCGCTGCCGCGAATGCAAGTTTTCTGAAGTTCAACATAGTGCCTCCTGTTTAGATGGTTCGTTTTCTGGAGCCTCGGAAATGCGAATTCAGGCTTTCGTGCGCCGCTCTATCTGCGAAACGCCGAACGACATGGCGCCGGTGACGACAAGATAGATCGCCGCCACCGTGAGCCAGATTTCGAAGGTAAGGAACGTGTCGGCTATTACGTTGCGGCCTTCATTGGTGAGATCGAAGACTGCGATCACGCTGACGATGGATGAGTGTTTGACGAGCGACACTGAGAGACCGGTGAGCGGTGGCAGCACGAGGCGCAGCGCCTGCGGCAGCACGACGAGGCGATAGAGGGCGGCCTTCGAAAGGCCCAGACTGCGGCCGGCCTCCCATTGCCCTCTGGGCACGGCTTCAATGCCGGCGCGGAAAATTTCCGCCGCGAATGCGCCTTCGAAAACCGCGAGGCATAGAATGCCGGTCCAATGGCGGTCGATCCCCAGGATCGGCGCCAGCACGAAATAGAAAAGATAGAGCTGAACCAGCAGCGGCGTATTGCGGATAACCTCGACATAGATGCGCACGAGCCATTCGCCGGCCAACGAATTCGACCGGCGCAGGATTGCGGCAAACAGCCCGATCGCGATGGTCAGCGCCAACGCCCAAGCACTGATCTCAAGCGTGACGAGCAGTCCCTTGGCGAGCGGGCCCAGATAGATTTCGCCATCGATCTCGCGATAGAGGAAGCGGGGAACCCGATACCATTGCCAATTATACCCCATGCTGCCGGCACCCTTGACCGTGGCCCAGATCAAGAAGGCGGCAAACAGCACGAACTGCACGGAATCCGACAGGCGCCGCCACGCAAACGGTGCTGTGGGTGCGCGCATGTCTGGAGCGGAAGATGTGCTCGTGCCGCTCATGCCTGTTGGGTTCCGTTCTTTGCGCGTCTCATGCGGCTTTGTCGCAAAATCCAGCCATTTCCCAGCAATAATCCTGCCATATCCGGGTTCAGGAGGGGGCAAAAGAATGTCGTGCCGCCACCAAGCTCCGTTATGTGTCGTTCAAGCTCTGTTATGTGTCGTTGATCTTTGCAAGCTGGGGGAATGTGCCGCGCGCCATCGTCTCGCAGGGCTGGAGTTCTGCCGCCGAGGCCACCAATGAAGCCCGTCAGATCGACAGTCAGGCGGCTCCTGCTTTGATGGGGCACTATGTCCCTGATGAATTCTGCGTTTAATGATGCAGGCCGGGTGCTTCCTGGCCGGTGCGGGTTACGTATTCGGTGTAGCCGCCGTCGTAGCGGTGGATGCCCTCGGGCGTGAGTTCGAGTACGCGATTGGAAAGCGCCGCGAGGAAGCGCCGGTCGTGCGAGACGAACAGCATCGTCCCCTCGTAGTCCGACAGGGCGGCGATCAGCATCTCCTTGGTCGCCATGTCGAGATGGTTTGTCGGTTCGTCGAGCACGAGGAAGTTTGGTGGATCGTAGAGCATCTGCGCCATGACCAGCCTGGCCTTCTCGCCGCCCGACAGAACGCGGCATTTCTTTTCGACCTCGTCGCCCGAAAAGCCGAAGCAACCCGCCAGCGTCCGCAACGAGCCTTGGCCGGCGCGCGGGAAAGCGTCTTCCAGCGATTCGAAGACCGTGCGATCGCCATCGAGAAGGTCCATCGCGTGCTGGGCAAAATAACCGATCTTTACGCTGCCGCCGAGAGCCACGCTACCGACATCGGGCTTCGTAGCGCCCGCAACCAGCTTCAGCAGCGTCGACTTTCCAGCTCCGTTGACGCCGAGCACACAGCAGCGCTCGCGCTGGCGGATCGTATGGTCGAGCGCTACGTAGATGATCCGCTCGCCGTAGCGCTTGTGGACGTTTCGCAAGACGACGACGTCGTCGCCTGAGCGCGGTGCTTGCATGAATTCGAATGCAATCGTCTGACGGCGCTTTGGCGGCTCGACGCGGTCGATTTTCTCCAGCTTCTTCACGCGACTCTGCACTTGGGCGGCATGCGAGGCGCGCGCCTTGAATCGTTCGATGAATTTGATCTCTTTGGCGAGCATCGCCTGCTGGCGCTCGAATTGCGCTTGCTGCTGCTTTTCGTTCTGCGCGCGCTGCATTTCGTAGAACTCATAGTTGCCCGAGTAGGTCGTCAACGTGCCGCCGTCGATCTCGACCACCTTGTCGACAATGCGATTCATGAATTCGCGGTCATGCGAGGTGAGCATCAAGGCGCCGTCATAGCCCTTGAGAAACGCTTCGAGCCAGATAAGGCTCTCGAGATCGAGATGGTTGCTCGGTTCATCGAGCAGCATCACGTCGGGGCGCATCAGCAAGATGCGGGCGAGTGCAACGCGCATTTTCCAACCGCCCGACAGCGCGCCGACGTCGCCGTCCATCATCTCTTGGCTAAAGCTGAGACCGGCCAGCGTCTCGCGTGCCCGGCTCTCCAGCGCGTAACCGCCTAGCTCTTCGAAGCGCGCCTGCACTTCACCGAAACGTTCGAGAACCTGCTCGAAATCCTCCGCGTCGGGATCCGCCATGCGGGCCTCAAGCGCTTTGAGCTCGGAAGCCACGGCACTCACAGCACCGGCCCCGTCCATCACCTCGGCAACGGCACTGCGGCCGGACATTTCTCCTACATCCTGGCTGAAATAGCCGATCGAAATGCCGCGGTCGGTCGAGACCTGCCCTTCGTCCGGCTGCTCGCGTCCGGCGATCATCCGGAATATGGTTGTCTTGCCGGCGCCGTTGGGGCCCACGAGACCGACCTTTTCGCCCTTGAGGAGGGCCGCCGACGCTTCGATGAAGAGAAGCTGTTGGCCGTTCTGCTTGCTGATGTTATCGAGACGAATCATATGTTCCTGCGTTCCAAGGCGGGGACCTTAGACAGCAGAGCCGGTACCCGTCCATGGATTTTGCGCGGCCAGACGGGGCGCTGCAGACAAATCGAACTTTTGGGACTTTGGGTGTGAGGTATCGTCTCGCGGGCTTCGATTCCGGTCGCTGCGAAACGGTGGACTTGCGCTGTCAGGTCGGCCATCGATCTGGCATTAGCGCTTGCGTTCTTTGTTTGGTCAGTTCAGCCCGGACGATGCGAGAAAGTGGCGCAGATAGCTCGATTTTGTTTCCGCTGCGGCGAGCGACGAACGGCGATTGGCGGTCGCGGCATGGTCAATCCCGTCCGATGCGACGATAACGCCGTAGACGTCTGCCGCGTAAGATGCGGTGATCAAGCCGTTCAGGACGTCTGAATACACCGCTTCCGGATTGCGTTCGGCGGGATCGCCGAAGCCACCCGCGCCGGCTTGGATATGCACGAATACGTCGCCCTTTTTCATCGCCACACCTTCCATCGGGCATGCCGGCAGAATGCGTTGGCTCGGGCCGGGATTGATGATGTTCCAAGACGGCGTGCCGGGCAGCCCGCCATCGAGTCCGTAGGGTGGAACGGCGCGGCGGTCCGAGCGCATGATTAGCACGGCCTCGTCGGCAAGCAGCCGATAGCCGCGCGACAGGGCTGCACCGCCGCGATGGCGGCCAGGGCCGCCCGAGTTTTCGACGAACGCGTAATGCGTGATCTCGACGGGATGGCGCGCTTCCAGCATCTCGATCGGCGTGTTGCCGAGATTGGCACCGGGATTGGAAATGCCTTCTTGGCCGTCGCGCTGCGCGCTGCCGCCCCAGCATCCCATCAAGCCGCCGGATACGATGAAGGGTTTGTTGTTGTGCCGGCCGGCGATGTGCGGAGCCGAGGAGCCGCCTTCGTTGGCGGCAGGGATCCGGCCCGGCAAGATCTGGGCGAAAGCGCCCAGCAGCGTGTCGAACATGCGAAAGCAGATGATGCCGCGAGCCCCGCAGGCGGCAGGCTCGCGCGGATTGACGATCGACCCGAGCGGTGCCGTCACCTTGATCGCGCGCATATAGCCTTCGCAATTGGGAATGGCTGCGCCCAACGCGCAGCGAACGGCGAGATAGCACATCGCGTTTGTCGTCGGCATCGGCCCGTTGATCGCGGCTGCGACCTGCGCGGACGTTCCGGTCCAGTCGATATGGACCGTGTCGCCGGCAATGGTCAGCGCGGCGTGGAACTTGATGCGTTCGGGGTTCTCGCCGAGCCCGTCGAGATAGTCTTCGAAATGGTAGCTTCCGTCGGGCAAAGCGGCGATTTCGGCGCGGATCAGGCGTTCGGCGTAGTTGTGCAGCTCTTCGGTGTAGCGCCGATAGTCGGCGAGGCCGTAGCGGCCGATCAGTCCGAGTAGCGCTTTTTCTCCGTTGTTGCAGGCGGCGATCTGCGCACGCACGTCGCCCATGACGAATTTGGGCAGACGCGTGTTTTTTTCTATCAAGCGGAAGATCGCGTTGTTGGGTTTGCCGGCCTCGAAAAGCTTCAGGATCGGGATGCGCAGGCCTTCTTGATAGATCTCCTTGGCGAACACGGCCATGCCGCCGGGCGCAATGCCGCCAATGTCGCATTGATGGGCGAGCGTTGCGACATAGCCCGCCAGTTCGCCGTCGGCGAAAACGGGTTTGATCACGTAGAAGTCCGGCAGATGCATGCCGCCGGCACCATAGGGGTCGTTGAAGATGAAAATGTCGCCGGGCACGATCTGACCCGCATATTGGTCGGCCAGATGCCGCATCGCGTCGGGAAACGATCCGAGATGCACGGGCGTGGTGAGACCTTGGGCGACCGTGCGCCCTTCGTGGTCGCAGACAGCCGTCGAATAGTCCATCGAATCGCGCACGATGTTCGAGTAGGCGGCGCGCATGATCACAAGCGCCAACTCGTCGGCGATCGAGCTCAGTGCACTTTGGATCACCTCGAGCGTGATCGGGTCGATCGCGTGTGCGGCCTTCATGCGCCGACCTCCAGAACAAGATTGCCGCCGCCATCGACATGCGCTTTGGAATCCGGCGGCACGACGCAGGTCGAATCGTACTCTTCGACGATCATCGGGCCGCTGCGCGGGGCAGGGCCAAGCTCGGCCCGGCGCAGCACGGGTGTCGGGCAGATGCCGAACGCAGGCCCGAAATAGACGTCGCGCGTGTGCGCCAGCGGTTTCTCCGAATTTGCCGCATGCGCAAAATGCCGTAACACCGGGCGCGGCACGCGGGCGACGATGCGCAGACTCACCATCTCGACCGCTTCGCCTGGGGCGTGATGCGCAAAGGTGCGCAGATGCTCGGCGTGGAAGGCCGTGCCTAGCCGTGCGAGATCGGGCACGGCGCCATCGGGGACTGGAACGGTCAATTCGAACGCTTGGCCCGTATAACGCAGATCGGCGAAGAACTGCACGCCGACCGTTTCGGATTCGAAGCCGTCGGCGGCGAGGGCCGCGCGCGCTTCTTGCTCGAGCGCGTCCATCTTTGCCTTCAGCGTGGAGGCGTCGAGCACATCAAGTTCGCTCGGATAGGAGCGCACAAACTCGTATTCGTTCTCGGCGACCAGCAGCCCGAATGCGCTCAACACACCCGGGCTCGGCGGAACGAGCACGCGGCGAATGCCGATGTCGCGCGCGATTGCGGCGGCAACGATCGGACCGTTGCCGCCGAACGCAACGAGTGTGTAGCCGCGCGGATCGCGGCCGCGATATGTGGACACCGATTTGACCGAGCGCACCATGTTGGCGACAGAAATCGAGAGAATGCCGTGGGCGGCTTCGGCGGCCGTGCGCCCGAGCCGCTCCGCGACGTCGTGCTCGAATACGCGCAAAGCCCGTTCGGCATCGAGGGCGAGATTGCCGCCGACAAGCGCTTGCGGATTGATGTAGCCGAGGACCAGCAGCGCGTCGGTCAGCGTCGCCTGGATGCCGCCGCGCGCATAGCAGACCGGGCCCGGTTCCGAGCCCGCACTTTCGGGGCCGACTTTCAGGAGCCCGCCTTTGTCGAAATGGATCAGGCTGCCGCCGCCGGCCCCGATCTCCGACACGTCGATGAAGGGCAGCTTGATCGCGTAGCCGGCCCCTTTGACGAGCTTGCTCGAGAGATTGATGCCGGCACCGACTTCGTATTCGGCCGTCTTGATCGGCTCGCCATTCTCGACGATCGCGGTCTTTGCGGTGGTTCCGCCCATGTCGAGCGTGATGACGTTGGGCAGGTTCGCTTGCTTGGCGATGCGCGCAACCGCGATGACGCCGGCGGCGGGACCCGATTCGACGAGATAGGCAGGCTTGCGCATGGCGGAAGCGACGCTCATTTGGCCGCCGCCGGAGGTCAGCACATGCAGCGGGCAGCGTATTTCGAGGGCGAGCAACCGGTCGCGCAGGCCGCGCAAGTACGAATCCATGACCGGCCCCAGAAACGCGTTCACGACTGTGGTGCTGGTGCGTTCGTATTCGCGGATCTCGGGCAGGATTTCGTGCGAGCAGGTGACGAAGATGTCGGGGCCGAGGATCTCCTTGGCGATGTCGCGTACGCGCCGCTCATGGTCGCCGTTTGCGTATGAATGCAGCAGGCAGATCGCGACTGCCTTTGCGCCTTCTTCCGCGATGCGCTGGGCGGCTTGTACCGCCGAGGCATCGGCCAGCGGAATGCGCACCTCGCCGAGCGGCCCCATCCGTTCGCGCACTTCGAAGCGTAGGCGCCGCGGCACAAGCGGCTTCGGCTTCACGTAGTCGAGATTGTAGAGCTCCGGCACGCGCACGCGGCGGAACTCGAGCACGTCGCGGAAGCCCTCGGTCGTGATGAGGGCCGTCGCCGCACCTTTGCCCTCGAGCACGGCGTTGGTCGCAACGGTGGTTGCATGGACGACTTCGACGATCTGTTCGGGGCGAATGCCGTAGTCGCGCATCAGTTCGCCGACCCCGACGGAGATGCCGAGGCCGTAGTCGCGCGGCGTGGACGAAACTTTTTTCGTCAGTACGCGGCCGTTGGCATCCGTCGCGACGATGTCCGTGAACGTGCCGCCGATGTCGATACCTAACCGGAAAGTCGCCGTCGATTCGATTTGCATCGTCTGTCGCCCCGCCCGTCGAGGAAGCGATAACAGCGCGAAGCGCGGTACCGGTCTAATTTTTCTTTTGAATTCGACCGATAGAAACTTTTGATGGCCGCCCGCGTTTGTCGATCGCGCGCACATCAAGGTGACGCGCGGCGATCGCCGTGGCGACCTCCGCGACCGATTCCGCGAGCCGGTTGCCGCCTTTGGCCGCGTAGCTCACGAAGAATTCGATCGGGGGGACGGCGTAGGGCACGTCGAGCGAGCGAAGCCGGCCGGCAGCCACTTCGCCGCGAACGACCGCGTGCGGCAGCACGCACGGGCCGATCCCGTCGATCGCCATGCGCATCGTTCCGGCGATCGACGAGCTGCCGAAGATGCGCGCATCCGCCATGCCAGCGCCGGATAGCATTTTGCGGATCGCGATATGGGGGGCGGACTCGCGCCGAAACGTCACGATCGGCCAGCGGCAGATGTCTTTGAACGTCAAGGCGCGTTTGGGCAGCGTCACTTTGCGGCCGGCGAACCAGCCGAGCGGGTAGGCGCACAAGGGGGCCGTGGCGAGCCTTAAATCGTCGGTTTTGCCGTGCAGGAAGGCAAGATCGAGCTTCTCGGCCAGCAAGCCCTCGCGGAGCGCAGGCGTGGAATCGACTTCCACGTCGAGCGTGACGGACGGGTAGGTGCGGCTGATCTGCTCGACGAGTTCGGCAAGCCAAGTGTGGACGATCGTCTCGGGCACGCCGAGCCGCAGTCGGCCGCGCAGCGAGGCGGGATCGCCGATGGCGCCCAGCATGTCGGCGCGCAACTGCAGCATTCTTTCGGCGTAGTCGATGAGTTCGCTGCCCTTGGCCGTCAGCAACACGCGTCGGGCCCGGCGGTCAAACAAGCGGGCGCCAAGATCGCGTTCGAGTATCGCGATGCGTGCGGATATGGCGGGCTGTGTCGTGTTGAGCCTTTCGGCGGCCGCGCGGAAGCCGCCGAGCCTTGAGACCCAAAGGAACGTCTCGAGATTGCGAAGATCCAGCATCCGACCCAATACCCTATCTGCGATAGATCAATGTACGGATCAATTTGCCGCAGCTGGTATAAAAATTCATTATCGATATGATCCAAACACGGGATTGGACGGTTTTTAGCGGCTGCGTCCTAATTCTCACTCTATCGGCGCGTTCGGGCGCCGCCTCGCGCTGCTTGGCGCGGGCGAAAACGGTTCGCATGGGAGAGCACACATGATGTTTCGACCCGCTGTTTCCGCACTCTGCGCCGTCCTTGCAAGCCTTGTGGCCCTCGCGGCCTTCGGCACGGATGCCGCCGCCCAGAGCAAATACGACAAGGTGCTGCGCGAGAAACGCCTCGTGGTCGGGGCCCAGGAAGGCACGCCGCCCTACGGCTATGTCGATGAAAAGGGCGAGGTTGCCGGCTGGTCGGTCGAACTCAGCCGCGCGCTGCACCAGCTTATCCAGCGCAAGATGGGCACGCCGATCGCACTCGAATTCCGCCGTGTGACGCCCGAAACGCGCATTCCTTTGATCGTCAACGGCACGCTCGACTGGGTACTCGGCTCGACCGGCAAGACGATCGAGCGCGAAGACGTCGTCGATTTCTCGCTGATCAACAATCTCACCTGCGTGCAGATGCTGCATCGCAAGAGCACGCCGATCCGCGACTATTCCGAGCTCGGCGGCAAGCGCATCGGCGTCACCAACGGCAGCGTCGAGCAAAAGGTGCTCACGCAGATGGGCGAGACCGGCAAGATCGTGCCGCCGCCGCGCATCGTGACCTTCCCGACCCATGCGGTCGGGTTCCTTGCCCTGGACCAGGGGCGGACGGACGTGCACATCACGCTCGATTCCGCGCTCCGCGCACTCCAGGTCAAGGCGAAGGATCCCGAAGAGTGGACCGTGCACGGGCCGGAACTGTTCTGCATCCCGAGCGGCATCATTCTGCCGCAGAACGATTCGAAATGGACGCGCACGGTCAACCATGCCCTCTGCTACATGATCAGCACCGGCGATTTCGACAAGCTCTACGACGAATGGTTCGGCGAGAAGAACCCGAAGGCCGGTTTCCCGTTGCCGATGACGAACGCGCTACGCGTCGTGCTCGACAACCAGTGCCCCTTCGGTATCGAAGCCTGGCTGCCGCCGAAGACGTGACGCGGACCAAAGGAGCGACGGATGGCGGGCCAGAAATTTGCCGAGCGGATCGCGAAGATCGCCTTCTCTTCGTCGCTCGCCTCGATCCGGCGCATCCGCGAGCTGCGCGCTGAAGGCGTTCGCATCCACGATTTCGGGACTAAGGCCGACACGCCCGCGCACATCAAGAAGGCGGCGGTTGCCTATCTGAAATCGCCGCAAGCGTCGTTCTACGCGGACTCGCGCGGCATTCCCGAACTGCGCGCGGCGATCGCGCACAAGCTTGCGCGCGAGAACGCGCTCGCGGTCGATCCCGAAACGGACATAACCGTGACGGTCGGCGGCAAGCAGGCGATCTTGTCGGCCCTGTTTGCGCTGGTCGACCGCGGCGACGAGGTGCTGCTCGAAGATCCGGGTTGGCTCAGCTTCGAGCCGATGGTACGGCTGTCGGGGGCAACACCCGTTCCGATCCCGATTCACGAAAAAGACGGCTTCAAACTCACCGAAGCCGCTTTGACGAAGCGGATTACGGCAAAGTCGCGGATTCTCATCCTGTGCAATCCGCACAACCCGACGGGCCGTGTGCTCGACCGCGCCGATCTCGAAATGATCGCGCGCGTCGCGCGCAAGCACGATCTCATCGTGCTGATGGACGAAGCCTACGAACGCTTCATGTATGACGGGCGCACGCATGTGAGCCTCGCCGCGTTGCCCGGCATGTATGCGCGCACGATCACGGTGCAGACTGCCAGCAAGATCTACAACATGTTCGGCTGGCGCGTGGGCTGGATCGTGGCGCCGGCGGCCCTCAGCGAAAAGATCCAGATGATCTCCTCGCACACGATCACGTGCGTGACGTCTTTTGCGCAAGCCGGGACGGCAGCGGCGCTGATGCGCGATCGCGTCCAGGGCGACATCCCGCTTGCGAAGATGCTCGATAACTACCAGCGCCAGCGCGATGCGCTCGTCGACGGGCTCAACGATCTGCCGGGTGTTTCTTGCCATCGGGCGGAAGGGGCGTACTTCGCGTTTCCGTCGTTCAAGGGCTACCGCATGAAATCGGCTGCCTTGCGCGCGGCGATGTTCGAACAGGCGCGCGTCTCGGGCATTGCGGGCAGCGTGTTCGGGCGGAACGGCGAGGGGCACATGCGCTTCGTCTTCAACGCATCGGTGCCCGAGATCGAAGCCGGACTTTCGCAGATGCGCCGCTTCCTGCGAAAGCTGCGCTAGGCGATGCGCTACGAATTCAGATGGGGGATGCTGCTCGAACAGCCTTACTTCACTTGGATCGTCGATGCCATTGCCACCACGCTTCATCTTGCGTTGCTCTCGTGGATCCTGGCGCTCGCGATCGGGATCGCCGTCGGGGTAATGCGCAACACGCCTTCGCGCGCATTGCGGTTTGCGGGCGCGCTCTATGTCGAGATTTTCCGCAACGTACCGCTGCTGCTACAGCTTTTTCTGTGGCTCTATGTATTCCCGGAATTGCTGCCCAAACACTGGCAGCTATACTGGAATCGGCTCGATGACGCGCCGTACTGGACGGCCGTAATCGGCCTGTCGCTTTTCACGGCCGCGCGTATCGCCGAGCAGATCCGTTCGGCCATTCTTGCGATCCCGCCGGGCCAGTTCAAAGCAGCCCTTTCGACGGGGCTGACGCCGTTCCAGATGTACCGGTACGTGATCGTTCCCTATGCCGTGCGCATCATCATTCCGGCCATCACGTCGGAGTTCTTGACCATCTTCAAGAACACCGCCCTTGCGCTGACGATCGGCGTTGCTGAGATTTCGAGCGTGGCGCGCAAGATTGAGGCGTGGTCGTTCAAGGGCATCGAGGCCTACACGGTCGCTTCGGCGACCTATGTCTGCACGACGATCGCGGTCATCGTGCTGATGGGGTGGGTCGAAAAGCGGGCCTACATCCCGGGTCTCATCAAACGCGAAAAGAGCGACGCCTGAATGGATTGGAACGTCGTCAGTGCCAATTTTCCGCTCCTAATGCGCGGCTTGGGCACGAGCCTGCAGCTTGCGGCCGTAGTGATCGTTTTGAGCTTTCCTATCGGCTGTCTGATTGCCATCGGTCGCCTCAGCCGGCGGCGGTGGCTGAGCGCCGTCTGTGCTGGGTTCGTGCATACGCTGCGCAGCAATCCGCTGGTTCTGATCCTGTTCTGGTTCTATTTCTCGGTGCCGCTGATCATCGGCCGCTCGATCGACGACGGGGCTTCCGTCATCGTCGCGTTCGTCGTGTTCTTTGCGGCCTACTTCGGCGAGATCGTGCGCGCGGGGGTGCAGTCCGTCGGCACAAGACAGGTCCAAGCGGGGCTGTCGTCGGGGCTCAGCTACGCGCAGACGATGCGCTACATCGTTTTGCCGCAGGCCATTCGCTCGATGCGGCCGGCCCTCACCACGCAATGCATCGTCGTGTTCCAAGGGACGACGGTCGCTTATGTCATCGGCTACCACGAACTCATGCATACGACGTCGATGATCGCGGAACGCACGGTGCGCCCAGTCGAACTCTACAGCTTCGCGGCCGTCGCATATTTCGCGGTGTGCTATGCGGGCTCGCTCCTGTCCCGCCATTTCGAGAAGCAGGCCTAGAATGACCCAACCGATCGTCGCCATTCGGAACGTATGTCTGGACTATGGCGGCTTCCGCGCCCTCGACGGCGTGTCGCTCGACGTGAATGTCGGCAGCCGCATCGTCATTTGCGGCCCGAGCGGGTCGGGCAAGAGCACGCTGCTGCGCTGCGTGAACGGCCTCGAGCCGTTCCAGAGCGGCGAGGTCTTCGTCGATGGCGTGGGCGTGCGAACCTGCAAGGACTTGCCGAAGCTGCGGCTCGGCGTCGGCATGGTTTTCCAGCATTTCGAGCTCTATCCGCATCTGTCGGTGCTCGACAACGTGACGCTGGCGCCGATGAAGGCCAAGGGCCTGTCGCGCCGCGAGGCGGAAGAAAAGGCGCGCCACTATCTCGACCGCGTGGGAATTCTCGACCAGGCGGACAAATTCCCCGCACGGCTCTCGGGCGGCCAGCAGCAGCGTGCGGCGATCGCGCGGGCACTTACGCTCGAGCCCAAAGTCATGATGTTCGACGAGCCGACGTCGGCGTTGGACCCGGAGATGATCGGCGAGGTGCTGAAGGTTATGCGCGACCTCGCACGCGACGGCATGACGATGTTGGTGGTGACCCACGAGATGGGCTTCGCGCGCGAAGTCGCCGACGAGATCGTTTTCATGGACAAAGGCCGCATCGTCGAGCATAGCGGCGTGAGCGCATTCTTCGCGGCACCGAAGACCGCGCGCGCACGCGAATTTCTGGACCGGATTCTGCTAAAAATCTAGGGCAACTCTTTTCGAATCGCCTTGAGGGCGCGCCGGCCGCGCACGTCGCACGTGGTCTTCAAAGTCCGGCGGCGCTGGCTGTACGGCGCAGATAGTCGTGCCCCTTGCGGGCATAGGTCAATGGGTGCGCACGCGCCGGGTCCTGTTCGGCCTCAACGACCAGCCAGCCGCGATAGTCGGCCGACGCGAGCGTGGCGAGGATCGGCGGATAGTCGACCGCACCGTCGCCGGGAACGGTGAACACGCCGGACAGCACGGCTTCAAGAAAGCTCAGATCGGCGGTTTTGGCGGCGGCAAGTTCGATGCTGCGCACGTCTTTGCAGTGCACATGCGCGATGCGCGCCGCATGGCGCTTTGCAACGCGCAGCGGATCGCCGCCGGCATAGGTGAGATGGCCCGTATCGAGCAGTAAACCGACGTCCGGCGTAGTCGCGGCCATGAGCGCGTCGATTTCGGTCTCGGTCTGGATCACGGTTCCCATATGGTGGTGATAGGCAAGGCGCACGCCACGCGCGGCCATCCGTGCGCCAAGCTGCGACATGCGTGCACCGAGCGCTTCCATTTCGGCCGCCGCAAGCACGCGCCGCGATCCGAGCTTGGCGGTTCGGTCGCCATGCACGCAGCCAGTTGTCTCGGCGAACACCATCGCGGTGGCACCGCACGATGCGAGCAGCGACAGATGGTTCGCTATCGCCGCCCATTCGTCGTCGACGCTGCGCGCGAGTAGATTTGCGCTGTACCAGCCCGAGACGACGCGCAGCCCGTGGCGCGCCATCGTCTCGCGCAGGGGCGCCGGCTCGCGCGGAAACTTGTTGCCGAGTTCCATGCCGTCGTAGCCCGCGAGCTTGGCTTCTGCGAGGCAGGTTTCGAGCGGGGTGTCGCCACCCAACTCGGGCATGTCGTCGTTGGTCCAGGTCAGCGGATTGATTCCGATCGGGCAAGACATGTTTCAAGCACCCAGTGTTTGGCGGTTTCGGTTGCGCAGATAGGCGGCACGGCGTTTGCGTGCGGCTACCCCGCGCGGCATGTCGTCGATCGCGACATCCCACCAGGCGCCGCCTTCTTGCGTGCTGATCCGCCGATCGGTGTCGATCACGATCACGCTGGTGGTCTTGGCGGCGCGCGCGCGGGCAAGGGCCGTGGGCAGGGCGGCGAGGCTAGCGACTTTTTCGGCCTTCGCCCCCAGTGCTGCCGCATGGGCCGCGAAATCGACATGCGGGTGCGCGTCGTCGAGGCTGTTGTTGAAGGGGGCACCGCCCGTGGTGCGCTGCAGCCGTTCGATGCAACCGAATGCTCGATTGTCGAGCACGACGACGATCAGTTTGGCGTCGAGCGCCACCGACGTCGCGATCTCGGAATTCATCATCAGATACGAGCCATCGCCGACCAGCACCACGACCTCGCGCCGCGGGGCCGCAAGCTTGGCGCCGAGCCCGCCCGCGATTTCGTAGCCCATGCAGGAATATCCGTATTCGATATGGTAGGAGGTCGCGTCGCTTGCCTGCCAGAGCTTGTGCAACTCCCCCGGCAATCCGCCGGCCGCGCACACAACGATATGCGGAAATGCGCGGACGAATTTGTTGACCGCACCCAGCACCTGCGCGTCGCTAGGCAGGCCGGGGCGCGGCCGCACGATCTTTGCGACTTGGCCATGCCAAGCTTTGGCGCTGCGCGCGTTGCTGCTTGTCCAAGCTTCGGGTACGCGCCAGCGTCCAAGGGCGGCGTCAAGGGCGCTCAAACATTCGCCTGCGTCGCCGATCAGCGGAACGGCACCGTGCTTGTGCGCGTCGAACGCGCCCACATTGATCTGCACGATTTTCGTGTCGCCGAAAATAGTGCGCGAGGCGGTGGGAAAATCGGCGAGGCGCGTGCCGATCGCGAGCACCAAATCGCAGCGCGCGGCAGCTTGGTTTGCGGCCGCCGTCCCCGTAACGCCGATCGCACCGAGATTTGTGCCATTTTCGCTTGCGATAGCACCCTTGCCGGCTTGGGTTTCCGCGCAAGGCAGCCCGCGTGCGGCGAGGAAGGTCGCAAGCTGCTTTTCGGCGAGCGCGTATTTGACGCCGCCGCCGACTAGCACGAGCGGTCGTTTGGCGTTTTTGATCAGGGCGGCCGCCGCTTGTACGCTGCGCCGATCTGGGATCGGGCGCAAAATACGGTGAAGGCGCGGTTCGAAGAACGCTACTGGGAACTCCGCGCTCTGGGTCTGCACGTCCTGCGGCAGGGCGAGTGTCGCCGGTCCGCATTCGGCAGGGTCGAGCAGCATGCGCAAGGCGGCGGGCAAGCTGGTCAGCAGCTGTTCGGGGCGCGTCAGCCGATCGAAATAGCGCGAGACAGGGCGGAACGTGTCGTTGGCCGAGATCGTCGGGTCGCCGAAATTCTCGATCTGCTGCAGAACCGGATCGGGGCGCCGATCCGCGAATATGTCGCCGGGCAGCAGCAGCACCGGCAGGCGGTTCACGTGGGCAAGGGCGGCGGCCGTCACCATATTCGTGGCGCCCGGCCCGATCGAACTCGTGCAGGCCATCATACGGCGGCGTGCATGCGTCTTGGCGTAGGCGATTGCGGCGAGTGCCATCGCTTGTTCGTTGTGGGCGCGAAAGACCGGCAATTCGCGGCGATAGGCGTGGAAGGCCGGTCCAACGCCTGCCACATTGCCGTGGCCGAGAATCGCGAAGACGCCACCGAACAGCGGCAACGGCCCGGTCGGCGTTTCGATTGACTGGGCGGTCAAGAACCGAACCAATGCTTTTGCCAGAGTGAGCCGCAGACGCATTTGATTTCCCCCTTCGCAGACGCAAAAACGCATCTTCGAATTATTTTCGCAAGCGATACGCCGACAGTACCGCTTTCTTGATTTATTTTTGTAACATTAGTGTCATAAACTTCCGGCAACAAGAACAAGTGTCGTCTTGAGGGGAGCCCAATGATCCATATCGCGCAATTCGGAGCCGGTCGCATCGGTCGTATTCACGCCGCCAATCTCGCGGCTGGCGATTCGGCGCGTCTGCGATATGTGGTCGATGTCGATGCGGCCGCCGCCACCGACCTCGCAAAGCGCTACGGTGCTACGGCGGTCGATGCCAAAACGGCACTTGCCGATCCCAAGGTCGGGGCGGTGCTGATCGCGTCTTCGACGGATACGCATGCCGACTATTGCATCGCTGCCGCGAAGGCCGGCAAGGCGATCTTCTGCGAGAAACCGATCGACCTGTCTTTGAAGCGCGTCGATGCGTGCCTGAAGGCCGTTGCGGCGGCCAAGGTGCCGATGTTCGTCGGCTTCAATCGCCGGTTCGATCCGTCCTTTGCGTCGCTGAAAGCGCGCATCGATGCGGGCGAGATCGGTGCGGTCGAGCAGGTCGTGATTTCGAGCCGCGATCCCGGCCTGCCGCCGCTCGGCTATCTGAAGGTTTCGGGCGGACAGTTCCGTGACATGACCATCCACGATTTCGACATGGCGCGCTGGCTGCTGGGCGAGGAGCCGGTCGAGGTGATGGCGATGGGCTCGGCCCTCGTCGATCCGGCGGTGGCCAAGGTCGGCGACACCGACAGCGTAATGGTGCTGCTGCGCACCAAATCCGGGCGTCTTGCGCATATCAACAACAGCCGCCGTGCCAGCTACGGCTACGACCAGCGCATCGAAGTGCACGGCGCCAAGGGCCGCATGATCGCCGGGAATCTGACGCCGACCAGTGTGGAAAAAGCCGATGCGACCGCCGTCAGTGCCGACAAGCCGCTTTACTTCTTCCTCGAACGCTATGCCGAGGCCTATCGCAACGAACTTGCAGCGTTCGTGACCGCACTCGCCAAAAAGAAGAAAATGCCGGTCGATGCGAATGACGGCAGGCGCGCCCTTGCGCTCGCCGAAGCTGCACTCGAATCGTGTCGCCGCGGCCGCGCCGTCAAGGTGCTGGGATGAAGAATCGGCGCATCGACGGCCAAATTCTGCTGATCACCGGCGCCACGCAAGGCCTCGGCGAGGCGATCGCGCGCGAGGCCGCAGCCCTGGGGGCGGCGGGCCTTTGCATCACCGGGCGCAACGAAGCACGCGGCAAGCGCGTGGCCGAATCGCTTACGGCCGCCGGTTGCCCGGCCCAGTTCGCGGCAGCCGATCTTGCCGACGAAGCGGCGACGCGCGCTGTGTTCGACGCGGCCGTCAAGCGGTTCGGGCGCGTCGATGGGCTCGTGAATTCGGCGGCCTTGACCGATCGCGGCACCATCGAAAACACGCCCATCGAATTGTGGGACCGGCTGTTCGCCGTCAATGTGCGCGCACCCTTCGTGCTGACGCAGGCTTTCGTGCGCCATGCCAAAGCGCGCGGCGGCGGCGGGTGTATCGTCAATATCATCACGCGCTCGGCCCATGGCGGCCAGCCGTTCCTGACTGCTTATTCGGCCTCGAAGGGGGCTCTTGCCACGCTGACAAAGAACGTCGCCAACGCCGTACGGGGTGATCGCATCCGCGTGAATGGCCTCAATATCGGCTGGATGGAAACGCCGGGAGAGCACGCGATCCAGGCCCGCGACGGCAATTCGGCCGATTGGCTCGCCAAGGCCGAGCCGAACCAGCCGTTCGGGCGCATCCTGAAGCCCGGCGACGTTTCTGCTCTCGTTCTCCATCTCTTGTCGCCGGCCGGCGAGATGATGACCGGCTCAGTCATCGATTTCGACCAGAACGTGATGGGTGCCTACGACTGATCCGCAAAAAAGACTGCAATAAAGGGAGATACCGAACCATGAAAACGCATCGTTTGGCGGCCTTGGCCGTGGCTTTCGGCACGTTTGCCGCAGTCCAGCCGGCCGCTGCCCAAGGCCAGCTTTCGCTCTACTGCTCGGTGCAGGAAGAATGGTGCCGTCCGATGGCGGCCGCGTTCGAGCGCGAAACCGGCATCAAGGTCAACATGACCCGCAAATCGTCGGGCGAAACCTATGCCCAGCTCAAGGCGGAACGCCAGAACCCACGCGGCGACGTCTGGTGGGGCGGAACGGGAGACCCGCATCTGCAGGCCGCCGAGGAAAACCTCACGGCCGAATACAAGTCGCCGATGCTCAAAGATCTTTACGACTGGGCGACGCGCCAGGCCGAGCTTTCGAAATATCGCACGGTCGGCATCTATTCGGGCGCGCTCGGCTACTCCTACAACACGCGCACGCTGGCCCAGCGCAATCTGCCCGAGCCCAAATGCTGGCGCGATCTCGCCAAGCCGGAATATCGCGGCGAAGTGCAGGTCGCCGATCCGAATTCGTCGGGCACGGCCTACACGATGCTCGCATCGCTCGTGCAGATCTTCGGCGAAGAGCAGGCCTTCACCTTCATGAAGGCGCTGCATCCGAACGTGAACCAGTACACGCGTTCCGGTGCTGCTCCCGCACGCGCGGCAGCGACCGGCGAAACGCTGATCGGCATCACCTTCCTGCACGACGCAGTCACGCAAGCGCTGACGGGGGCACCCGTCAAGCTCGTCGCACCGTGCGAAGGGACAGGCTTCGAGATCGGCTCGATGTCGATCGTGCGCGGGGCGCGCAACATGGCCAACGCGCGCAAATTCTACGACTGGGCGCTCACGCCAGCGGCTCAGAACCTCGCTGAAGAAGCCAAATCGTTCCAGATCCCGTCCAACAAGGCGTCCAAGATCCCCGAGGCTGCCCCGCGCATGCAGGACATCACGCTGATCCAGTACGACTTCCAGCGCTTCGGTTCGGCCGCGGAACGCGATCGGCTGCTGCAGCGTTGGACGCGCGAAGTACGTGGCGGTTCTTGAGGTTTAGGCACTGATGCGTCGTCTTGTTCTGACTTGGGCGTGCGCGGCGGCGGTCGCTTTTGCGCTCGTCCCCTGGCAGCTGCAGGAGGACGGATTCTTCGCCTTCGAATGGCTTGCCCAATACCCGGGCGACACCGCGTCGCCCGGGCTTTTCTACGCGCTCGGCGAACGGCCGTGGCTGTGGGGCGTGGTGCCGCCGATCCTTCTCGGCTTTGCGACACTCGCGTTCGAGCGTGCTGACAAGCGCTTCGGCCGTACGCTGATTGCGGCAGGCGTACTTGGCCTCGGCTACACGCTGGCGCAAGGGTTCGCGATCGGCATTGTCGGACTCAAATGGGAATGGCTTGCGGCCCTCGTCGGGCCCATCGACACCCAGCAATTCGGGTTCGGCTGGGGGGCGGTCGGCGTTCTTGCGGCCTTTGTCGTTTGGATTTCGCTCGGAATTGCGGCTTTGGGCATGTTCCGCGGCGACGCGTTTGTGGCGGGCGGCGTCGTCATTTCGAGCGCTTTGATTCTCGCCTTCGTGTTCTTCCCAATTGCTACGATGCTGGCGGGTGCGATGACCGACGAGGCGGGCGAGATAGCGCTGGCGCTGTTCTTCCGCCGCCTGTTTGCCGACGACGTATGGGGTCTCGCCTGTTTCTACAGTGCGCGCCCATGCGGCGTGATGTTCAACACAGTGCTGCTGGGCCTCATTACCGGCACGGTTTCCACTTTGATGGGGCTTGGCTTCGCTCTCGTCGTGGTGCGCACGCAGTTTCCGTATCGGCGCGCGCTGCGGGCACTGACGATACTGCCGATCATCACGCCGCCTTTCGTGATTTCGCTCGCCATCGTCGTCCTATTCGGACGCACGGGCATCGTCACCTCGTTTCTCGACGCGGCCTTCGGCATTCCGCCCACGCGCTGGATCTACGGCCTGCCGGGGGTCGCGATCTCGCAGCTTCTCTCGCAGATCCCAGTCGCCTTCCTCGTCATGATCGGCGTGGTCGAGGCGATCAGCCCGTCCCTCGAGGAAGCCTCGCAGACGCTGGGTGCCTCGCGCTGGCAGACGTTCCGCACCGTCACTTGGCCTTTGCTGCGGCCGGGGCTTGCGGCGGCTTTCCTTTTGGGCTTCGTCGAAAGCCTGTCGGATTTCGGAAACCCGCTTGTGCTGGGCGGCAATTTCGACGTGCTCTCGACGAAGATCTTTTTCGCGATCGTCGGCGCCCAGCACGATCCGGGCCGTGCCGCCGTACTGGCCCTATTGCTGCTGTCGCTCACGCTCGGCGCCTTCTGGCTGCAGACGCGCTGGCTCGGTCGCCAGAGCTACGTGACCGTGACCGGGAAGGGTGACGCAGGCCTCTCGGCCGAACTGCCCAAAACGCTGCGGCGCGTCCTTTATTGGACGACGATACCGTGGGCGGTGTTCACGGCTGTGACCTACGCCATCGTCGTCTTCGGCGGTTTCGTGCGCGATATCGGCCGCTTCGATCTCGAATTCACGTGGCGCCACTATCTCGATGCGTTCCGCGTCGAAAACACGGAGCGCGGCTGGTTCTTCTCGGGCTCGGCCTGGGACTCGCTCGCGACGACCCTCGAAGTTTCGGCAATCTCGGCCCCGCTCACGGCCGCCTTAGGGCTGCTCGTGGCGTATCTACTGGCGCGCCAGCGTTTTGCGGGCAGCCGCACCTTCGAATTCATGACGATGCTGTCTTTTGCAATTCCGGGCACGGTCGTCGGCGTTTCCTACATTCTTGCGTTCAATGTGCCGCCGCTCGAATTGACGGGCACGGGCCTCATTCTTGTGATCTGCTTTGTGTTCCGCAACATGCCGGTCGGCGTACGCGCGGGCATGGCCGCACTCGCGCAGATCGACAAGAGCCTCGACGAGGCATCGATGACGCTCGGCGCGCGCACCGGGCAGACGGTCCAGCGTGTCGTGATGCCGCTGCTGCGCCCGGCGATCGTGGCAACGCTCGTGTTCAGTTTCGTGCACGCAATGACGGCGGTCTCGGCCGTCGTCTTTCTCACGAGTGCGCGCCACAATATGGCGACGGCCTATATCGTCGGGCGCGTTGAGGCGGGCGAAATCGCACTTGCGATCGCCTATTCGACCGTATTGATCGCAATCATGGCTTTGGCGATTCTGCTTATCCAGTTTGCCGTTGGCCGACGCGAACTGGGTCGGCGCGGGCAGCAGGCGGCAGCTTTGGGCGGACATTGAGAGACAACGTGGCAAAAACGCTGAAAAAAGGACCGGCATCGGTCGAGTTCCGGAATGTCGTCAAGAAATACGGCACGATCGCGGCCGTCGATGGCGTGTCGTTCACGGTGGAACCCGGCACGTTGGTCACGCTGCTGGGGCCTTCGGGCTGCGGCAAGACGACGACGCTGCGCCTCGTCGCCGGACTCGAAATCGCGACATCCGGCCAGATCCTGATCGGCGGGGCGGATGTCACGCGCCTGTCGGCGGCCGACCGCGACGTGTCGATGGTGTTCCAGTCCTACGCGCTGTTCCCGCACATGAACGTGCTCGACAATGTCGCCTACGGGCCGAGCGTTCAGGGCGTTCCGAAGGCTCAGGCGCACGAGATGGCGCGCGAGAAGCTGCGTCTTGTCGGGCTTGCGGACTACGATCTGCGCCTGCCGTCGGAGCTGTCGGGCGGCCAGCAGCAGCGCGTGGCCGTGGCGCGCGCACTTACGCTCGAGCCGCAGGTACTGCTCTTCGACGAGCCATTGTCCAATCTCGACGCCAAGCTGCGTCGCCGCGTGCGCGAGGACATTCGCGACCTGCAGCAGAGTCTGAACCTCACCGTCGTCTACGTGACGCATGACCAGCAGGAGGCGTTGGCTGTATCGGACCGCGTGATCGTAATGTCGAATGCGCGCATCGCGCAAGCCGGCAGTCCACGCGATCTTTACGAGTCTCCCGCCAGTCTGTTCGTCGCAGACTTCATGGGTGATTCCAACATCGTCGAAGCCGAGATCGTGTCGGTCGCCGAAGGTTCGGCGCGCACGCGGCTTGCCGACATCGTGCTCGAGTTGCCCGCACGCGGGCTTGCGCCCGGGCCGGTCAAGATCGCAATTCGGCCCGAGGCGCTGGCCGTATGCTTGGTCAAACCCGAAATGCCGAGCATTGCCGGAACCGTCGCTAAGGCAGCCTATCTCGGCACGCATATGGAATACACGGTGGCGACAGCAGCAGGCGCTCTGTTCGTCGTCGACAAGAACGTGGCCGAACCAAAGGCCCTGGGCACCGGCCTGTGGCTGGGGCTCACGCGCGTTGGCGTCGCTTTGGTGCCGAGGTCGTGATGCGCCCTCTCAATATATGCATGGTCGGCTACGGCATGATGGGGGCCTGGCATTCGGCCGCTTTGCAGCGGGCGGATGTCGTGCTGCATACGCTCGTCGGCCGTCGACCCGAGGCGGCACAGGAATTCGCCGCGCGCTATGGCTATCGCCATGTCGCGGGCGATCTTGCGCAAGCGTTGGCCGATCCGGCGATCGACATTGTCGTGCTGGGCTCGCCCAGCGAGCTGCACGAGGCGCAGGCGATCGCGAGTCTGGAGGCGGGCAAGCACACGCTGATCGAAATCCCGATCGCGATGAGCCTTACCGGCGCCGAGCGCGTGGTGGCGGCAGGCGAACGCAGCGGGTGCGTCTACGGCGTTTGCCATCCGATGCGCTATCGGCGCGAGCGGGTTGCCTTGCGTGCGCGGCTCGCGGCCGGCGAGGAGAAGATCCGCCACATTGCCGGACGATTTTTCATCAAAAGGCTCGTCAATGTCGGGGCGACCGGCTATCGGCGCAGCTGGATCGACAATATTCTGTGGCACCATTTTTGCCATTTCGTCGATCTGGCGACGTATCTGCTGGCCGAAGATCCGATCGTGCGCGTGCAAAGTCAGATGGGGCCCTGCCATCCGGCCACCGGCATCCCGATGGAATGCGTATTTCTCGGCGAGACGGCTGGCGGGGCATCGGTGATGGTGCATGGCTCGTACCATGCGACGTTCCGTCTCTACGACAAGCTCATCGTCACCGACCGCGAAACCTATCTCTACGACATTCTCGGCAACACGCTGCGCACCGAGGCAGGCATGGTCACCATCGAGGACGAACAGACAAACTGTGTCCGGGTGATCGACGATTTTCTGGCCGCGGTGCAGAGCGGCCGGGCACCGCTGACCTCTGGCCCCTCGGTGCTGCCGGTGATGCGCCTGCTGCAGCAAGCCCAGGACGCCTGGGAGGTACGTCACGGTGCCATAGCGCTCCCCGGCCGGCCGCTTTAACACGCGCGCGTGGTTTCGCTTGCTCTCTATTATCGATATCAATAATGTTGAGGCAACAAGACGGGAAGGGGGGAGCCTCATGGCGAAGGCCGCGCGACCGCGCGAAGTCGTCTATTCGACTTTGAAGCAACGCATCGTGCTGAACGAGATCAGCCCCGGCGAACCCTTGACCGAGCTTGGTCTCGCGCGCGATCTCGGCTGCAGCCAAGGCACCGTGCGCGAGGCGCTGCTGCGGCTGCAGGAGGACGGGCTTGTCGTGCGCTCGGGCCATCGCGGCACGAGCGTGACGCCGCTCGATCCAGCGGCGGCCGAAGAAGTGCTTGATCTGCGCAAACGGCTGGAGATGCGCGGCGCGCTACGCGCCGTTGCCGCCTACGGGCCGGAAGCCCGTGCGGCTCTGGTCGCCTTGCGCGACGGCATGGCGCGTGCCGCACGCCGCAACGACGAATATGCCTTGATCGAGCTCGACATGCGTTTCCATGCAGCGATTTTCCGGCTCGCGAGCCCGCCTGTGCTCGAGCAGATTCTGATCCGCTGCATGCTCCATTCGCACCGCCAAAAGCTTTGGGCGCCGGGGCACCGGCGCAGTCTCGCGCGCACCGCCGAGCGGCACGACGTGCTGATCGCGGCCCTCGATTCCGGCGACGGGGCGCGCCTTGCAAAAGAAATAGCACACCATCTCGACACGATCGTCGAACTGGCGCCGCCGCGCGCGCGCAAAGGGCGGGCAGCATGAGCGACGTGTATATGCATCCCGAAATGGCCGCGATTCTCGCGGGCGGCGGTCCCGCGCCAGATTATCCGAACATGCCGCTCGCCGAATCGCGCATCACATTCGAACGACTTGCGTCGAGCTGGAACGCGGCAATCCCGGCGCTGGCCGAGAGCCGGGATCTCGAAATACCTTCTGCGGGCGGTGCCATCCGTGCGCGGCTGCTGCGGCCCACGCTCGAGCGCAACCGTCCAGTCATCGTCTTCGTTCATGGCGGCGGCTGGACATTCGGCTCGATCGACACGCATCGCGGCGCGATGGCGCGGTTGGCGATCGAATCGGGGGCGTGCGTGCTCGGCATCGATTATCGTTTGGCGCCCGAGCATCCGTGCCCGGCCGCGATCGACGATACGCTGAATACGCTCGATGCCGTGCGTGCAGGCCTGCTCGGCGATGTGGTCGATCCGTCGCGTGTCGGGCTGGCCGGCGATTCGGCCGGGGCGGGGATATCGCTCGGCGTGCTGACCGCGTTGCGCGGGCGCAATCGCGTGCGTGCGGCCGCACTTTTCTACGGCTGCTATGCGCCGATTTTCGACACGCCGAGCCATGCCGCATTCGGCGGCGGCGCTTATCTGCTCACAACCGCGCGCATGCGCTGGTACTGGGGCAATTGGCGCGGGCCCGCGCGCTTGCCCGATCTCGCCGGATTGCCGCCGCTCTATCTGAACGCCGCCGGGCTCGATCCGTTGCGCGACGAGAGCCTCGATTTTGCCCGCGCGCTCGGCGAGGCGGGCAACGACGTACGTTTGGATCTATTTGCGGGCGTCTGCCACGGCTTCATGCAGATGTCCGCAAAACTCGAACCGGCTCGCACAGCGCATCGTGCGGCCGGCCGCTTCTTTGCCGAAAGACTTCAATAACCAAAAAAACGGGAGAAACGTCGATGAAACGCAGAAACTTCCTGGCTGCCGGTGCGGCCGCAATTGCAGCGCCTTCGATCGCGCGCGCCCAGGCGACCGCGACCGTGCGCTGGTGGTACCATTTCGACAATCCGCAGCATTCGCCGGCCGACCTGGTCGCTGCTTTCGAGCGCGCGAATCCCGGCATCAAAATCCAGGCCGAGAGCATCCCGTGGGGCGGGGGCAACGACTACTACACGCGGCTCTACGCCGCCCTTGTCGCGAACAACGCGCCCGATTGCGGGATGGTGAAGCTCGGCAACATGTCGCGCCTGCTCGAAATGCGCGCCCTCGAACCGCTCGACGCCATGGTCGATTCCTGGGCTGGCGCCAAAGACATCGCGGACAGCCTGTGGACCCTGCACAAGGCGCCCGACGGCAAGCGCTACTATCTGCCGCTCCAATATGTCGTGCTCTATCTCTACTACCGCGTCGATCTGTTCCAGCAGGCGGGCATGGCACCGCCCAAGACGTTCGACGAGTTCCTTGCCGCCGCCCGTGCGACGACCAAGGGCGACGTGCACGGCTTCGGCATGCGCGGCGGTGCGGGCGGGCACGACCATTGGGGCACGTTTGTGCTCGGCGGCGGCGCCAATTTCGAGCGCGGCGGCATGGTGAGCCCGCGCGCTTTGGCCGCCAATCGCTGGTTCGTCGCACTCGGTCGCCAGCACGGCGTGTTCCCGCCGTCGGCGCCGAACGACGGGTTCCGGCAGATCGTCGACAATTTCAAGGCCGGCCGCACGGCCATGACGATCCACCATATCGGCTCGGCCAACGAAATGGTCCAAGCTCTGGGCGACCGGGTCTCGGCTGTTCCGGTTCCGCGCGGGCCCGACGGCAAGGGCTGGACGTCGTTCGGCGACGAGTCGAACGCCGTGTTTGCCGCGAGCCGCAACAAGGCGGCCGCATTCCGCTGGATTTCGTATCTCTCGACCGGCGATGCGAATGTCGAGTTTAACAAATTCACCGGCCAGCTCACGGTGACGCAGTCGGGTGCCGCAAACTGGACGCTGCACCCGAAGCGCTTCGTCGATGCGACGGCGCAGTCGGTGCCGATCGCCGATGCGTTGCCCAACGTCACGCAGACGGCGGACTTCGTGCGCACCGTGTGGCCCACCAACATGCAGCGCGCTTTGCTGGGCCAGATCGAGCCGGACGAGATGATGCGGGCGATCGAACGCCAGTATCACGGCTGAGGCAGCAGGGGCGGCGCTTGGGTGCCGCCCCGCTTTCCTGCAATGGTTGGAAATCGTTTCACGCCCTATCTGTTTCTGGCGCCCGCCCTGCTGGCGACCGCAGCGATCGTGCTCTATCCGGTCGCTTCGACGCTGTGGATGAGCCTGCACGATTTTGTGCTGTTCAGGCCGCACAGCGTGCCGTTTGTCGGCTTCGGCAACTATGCCCGTCTGCTCGCCGACGAAGCGTTCTGGATTTCGCTGTGGAACTCCTTCGTCTGGGTCGGGCTTGCCGTCGGCTTGCAGTTCGCCCTCGGCTTTGGTGCAGCACTTGTGCTCAACGAAAGCTTTTTCTGGCGCAGTGCGGCGCGCGCCTTGATCATCATTCCGTGGGCGCTGCCGTCGGTGATCATCGGTCTGATGTTCACCTGGATCTACGACTACAATCTCGGCCTTCTCAACGATCTCCTGCTGCGCATCGGCGTGCTGGACGGACCCGTCGCCTGGCTCGCGCGCGCGGATACGGCCTTGCTGGCGGTCGTTGCCGCCCTTGTATGGCAAGGGTTTCCGTTTTTCGCCGTTGTGATTCTGGCGGGGCTGCAGGCGATCCCGAGCGAATTGCACGAAGCCGCCGAGATCGACGGCGCGTCGCGCCTGCAGCGCCTGCGCCATGTCGTGTGGCCGGGGCTCAAAGGGGTCATCCTCACGGCCTTGCTGCTGCGCACGATCTGGGTCGCCAATTCGCTCGACGTCATTCTTGTGATGACGGGCGGCGGGCCCGGCTATGCCACGCACACTTTGCCGCTCTATGCCTTCCTGCGCGCCTATAGCGGCATGGAATTCGGCTACGGCTCGGCGCTTGCCGTCGTTCTCACGCTCTTTTTGATGGCGCTTGCGACGGTCTATGTCCGGCGCACGATGCGCGAGGCCTTCCGATGATCGAACGTCGCTCGCGTTTGCGCCGCCTGCTGGAGATCGAACTGCCGGCATTGCTGCTGGTCGTGGTCGCCGTGGCGCCCTACGTGTGGATGGCGATCACTTCGATCAAGCCGGACAGCGACATTGCGCGTTTCCCCGTGGTCTATTGGCCCGAAATGCCGACTTTGGGGCACTATGCCGATCTTCTCGCGCGCACGAGTTTTCCTAAGAACCTGCTCGACTCCCTGATCGTGGCGACATGCGCGAGCCTTCTCGGCCTCGGCCTCAGCGTGCCGGCGGCCTATGCCTTCTCGCGCTTCGGCTTTGTCGGGCGCCGCTTCCTGATGACGCAGTTTCTGACCATCAACATGTTCCCGATCGTGCTGATGATCATCCCGCTGTTCGTGGCGATGCGCGCCTTGGGCCTGCTCGATACGGTGCTGGGCGTCGTGCTCGGCCACGCCACCTTCGCCATCCCGTTCGCGATCTGGATGCTCACGAGCTATCTCAACGGCATTCCCAAAGAGCTCGACGAAGCCGCGATGGTCGATGGTGCGACGCGTCTGCAGACGATCACGCGCATCCTGCTGCCGCTGGCCGCACCAGGGATTGCCTCGACCGGGATCTACGTCTTCGTCGCCTCGTGGAACGAGTATCTGTTTGCGATGATGCTGTCGGGCCAGAATGTGCGCACCGTAACGGTCGCCCTGCAGCTTTTCATCGGCGAATACACGATCCAATGGGGATTGCTGACGGCCGGCGGCACGCTTGTCGCATTGCCGGTAACTATCCTGTTTCTCTTCGTCCAACGCCATTTGGTTGGTGGACTAACCGCCGGAGCCGTAAAATCATGAAATCCAATCCCATCGGCGTCATCTCGATGTTTTATGCACGGCCCTTCGGTCGAGAGCATTTCGATTGTTTTGCCCGGGCGGCGCGCGCCGGCATGCAGTTTGTCGAATTGCTGGTGCCGGAACCGGGCGAACTCGATGCACGCGAAACCAAGGCCGCCGCCGCCGCAAACGGTCTCGAGATCTTGTTCGCCGCCCGCGTCAATCTGCAGCGCGATCTGGCAAGCCCCGATCCGGCGGCGCGTGCAGCAGGCCTTGCCTATCTCGAGAGCTGCGTTGCGACCGCCGTTGCCTTCGGCGCCAAGATCGTCGGCGGCCCGCTTTATGGCGCTCCGCTTGTATTCGCGGGCCGTGCCCCGGCACCGGTCGACGAGGCGACGCGCCGTGCCCGTGTCGACCAGGTCACCGAGGCCCTCCGCAAGGCGGCGGCGCGCGCGGCCGACAATGGCGTGGTGCTGGCACTGGAGCCGCTCAACCGGTTCGAGACGGACTTTGCCAACACGACCGAGCATGCGCTGGCGATCGTCGATTCGGTCGGCTCACCGGCTTTGGGCGCCATGCTCGACACGTTCCATATGAGCATGGAGGATCGCGATATCGCGGCCGCGATCCGCAAGGCCGGCTCGCGCATGGTCCATTTTCAGGCGAACGAGAATCATCGCGGTTTCCTCGGCGACGGGCATGTCGATTGGCCGTCGGTCGCGCGGGCGTTGGTCGCCGTCGGCTATCGCGGTCCGATCACGCTTGAGCCGTTCCGGCGCGACGACGTGCCGGTCGGCACTTGCGTCGCGCAATGGCGTGCGCCAACGCGCAACGAGGATGCGGAACTTGCCGCGAGTGCGGCATATCTGCGCGCAGCACTCGACGCCGCCGGGAGGGCAAAATGAAGACGCTTCGGATCGGTTGGATCGGCTGCGGCACGCATGCCGGCGAAATGCTGCTGCCGCATCTGGTGCGCCACGACGCCGTGATTGCGGCACTCTGCGACAAAAACCCGGATCGCCTCGGCCTGATCGGCCGCAGCTACGGCGTTGCCGAGGCCGACCGCACCAGCGATGCGCACGCACTACTTGCGCGCACGGATATCGACGCGGTCGGCATGGCGATCGGGCCTGCGGCGCATCTCGAGCTTGGTGTGGCCGCCTTGGCACGCGGCCTGCCGGTATTCATGGAAAAGCCGCCGGGCGCCAATGCGGCCGATGCGCGCCGCTTGGCCGATGCCGCCGCGCGCGCAGGCAAGCCGCTGGTGCTCGGATTCATGAAGCGCTATTCGACCGCCAACCGGATCGCGATCAATCTGGTCCACGCGGCCGAGTTCGGCGCGCCGGCAAGTTTCATGGGCCAGTACATGACGGCACCCACTTATTTCACGCGCGATCCCGACTATACCGGCTTCTATCTCCATCACTGCGTCCACTACATGGATCTGGTGCCGCATTTGATGGGCAAACCCGTTGCGCTGCATGCGCGCCGCCACGAGATCGCCCCCGGCAAGCTGCTTTTGCATGTCGATTTCCGCTTCGAAGGCGGCGGTCTTGCCACGCTTGTCATGGGCACGCACCAGTCGCGCGCCACGCCGATGGAATGGTGGCAGGTGATGGGCGACCATAAACGGGTCGAGGTGCGCAACGTGCACGAGGTGCGCTATTTCCGCGCACCCGAGTTCAAGGTCGGGAAGGCGGATGCGACCTTGAACGATGCCGTGGATACGCTGGTGTGGGAGCCGAATCTGACCGTGGCCGCAAACGAAGACCACAAGGGCTACCATGCGCTGCTCGGCGACTTTTTTGCGCGCGTGCGCGGCCAGACTTCGGCTGCACCCGAGATCGGGGCGGGTGTCGCCGCGATGACGCTGCTCGATGCCATGATCGCTTCGGCCGCTTCGGGCAATCCCATCGCGCTCGCATGAAACTCGGCCGCGCAAGCCTGGCGCATTTGCCCGCGACCGTGCGCGGCCCCGGTTTTGCGCCGGCATCGCTCGCACTTGGGATCGTGCATTTGGGATGCGGTGCGTTCGCGCGTGCGCACGCGTTCTGGTACACGCAGCGTGCCATCGAAGCGACACCGGGCCCGTGGGGTGTTGTTGCGGTCAATCTGCGCGGCAGCACGGTGCCCGATGCGCTGAACGCGCAGGATTGCCTCTATTCGATCCTGACCCGCGGGCCGGAGCGCCTGGATGCCGAGATTGTCGGCGTGATCGTCGAAGCCCTGTACGCGCCTGTCGACCCGGCGGCTGTGGTGGCACGCCTTGCCGATCCAGCCACGCGCGTCGTCACGCTCACGGTGACCGAGAAGGGCTATTGCCATGTGCCCGCCACCGGCGATCTCGACGAAGCACATCCGGATATTCGCGCCGATCTCGCAAATCCCGAGGCGCCGCGCTCCGCTGTCGGCTTTCTGGTGGCGGGACTTGCGGCCGTTCGTGCGCGACGCCAGACGCCGCCGACGATCCTGTCGTGCGACAATCTGCCATCCAACGGCCGCGTGCTTGCGAAACTCGTGGCGCAGTTCGCGTCCTTGCGCGATCCGGGCTTGGCCGCTTGGATTGCCGATGAAGCAAAATTCCCGTGCACGATGGTCGATCGTATCGTGCCCGCGACGACCGACGAGGACCGCTCGGCCGTGGGCACGCTGCTCGGGTATGCCGACGAAGCCGTCGTGGTCGCCGAGCCTTTCAGCCAATGGGTGATCGAGGACCGATTTTCGGCTGCACGCCCGGCGTGGGAACGCGTCGGCGTTCAGATTGTTCCCGATGTCGCTCCTTTCGAGCGCGCCAAATTGCGGCTGCTCAATGGGGCGCACTCGGCCTTGGCCTATCGCGGTCTCGCCAAGGGCCACGCAACCGTGGCCGAAGCGATGGCGGATCCCGAACTTGCCGCCGCGACCCGCACGCTGATGGAAGAAGCCGCTGCCACGCTCGCACCCGTCCCGGGGCTCGATCTGGCTGCCTACAGCGCGCAGCTCTGCGCGCGTTTTGCGAATGCCGGCATCCGGCATCGCCTGTCCCAGATCGCCATGGACGGATCGCAGAAGCTGCCGCAGCGGCTGCTCGGCACGATCGCCGACGCGCATGCCGCTGGCCGCACGGCGCCTGAAGCGATCAAGGCTGTCGCCGCTTGGATCGCGCATGTGCGCCGCGAAAGGGACAAGCTCGCCGATCCCTTGGCGGAGGCATTGGGTCTGCTCCGCACGGTCGACGATTTTCTGGCGTTCGAACCGGTTTTTGGCCGCGACGCGCGTTTGCGCGCGGCCCTCGTCGCGGCGGGACTTTCGGACTCCGGCCGCTGAAAGCGTGGTCTAGCCCTTCCAGCGCAGCAGCCGGATCTCGACATGCTTCAAGGCGACGTTGATGATGGCACCGACAACGCCCAGCGTGACCAAGCCTGCAAACACCGACGTCGTGTCGAAAAGGCCGGTCGCTTGCGCGATGACGAAACCGATCCCGCGATTGGCCGACATGAACTCGCCGATGACGGTGCCGACGAGCGCATAGGGGACCGACACTTTGAGCCCCGTGATCACCCACGAGGCCGCCGACGGAACCACCACGTAGCGCAGAATGTCGAGTTCCGAGCCGCCCATGATCCGCGTCGAATGCACGTAGAGCTGATTGACGTCGCGCGTGCCGGCATAGGTGTTGAGGAACACGACGAAGAACACGATCGAAGCCGAGACGGCGACTTTCGATTCGATGCCGATCCCGAACCAGATGATGAAAAGCGGGGCGAGCGCGATCTTCGGGATCGAATAGATCGCGGTGATATAGGGATCGAAGACGTCGGCGATCGTTTTGAAGCGGCCGAACAGGATGCCGAAAACGAAGCCCACGCTCGAGCCGATCGCAAAGCCGATCGCCGTCGCATAGAGCGTGATCGAGAGATGGTTCCAAAGTTGGCCGGTGACCGTCCATCGCCAGAGCCGCGTGCCGACCCGCGAGGGCGACGAAATGAAGAGCGGTTCGATCCAGCGGCCCGACGCGTATTCCCAGATTGTGATGATCGCAATGCCGACGAGAATGCGCCCCACCAGCACCGCCATGCGTCGGCGGCCTTGTTCGGCATGCCAGGCGGCGACGGCGGCGGACGGCGTTGCGACCGACCCGATGGCGGCGGCTTCTTCGATGCGCGCGCTCATGGTTTTGCCTTTCCTAGATCGCTTCGCCCTTGGCGATTTCCGGCGCCAACGCGTCCCAAAGCCGCGCATAGATGGCTTCGAATTCGGGGCGAAAGCGCACGCGGAATGGATCGCGCGGATAGGCAAGGGGAATGTCTTCGACGAGCTTGATGCGTCCGGGCCGCCCGGAGAAAACCACGACCCGGTTGGCAAGCGTGACCGCCTCGGCGAGGTCGTGGGTCACGAACACGACGGTCTTGCGCGTCGTTTCCCAGATTTTCAGCAGCTCGGCCTGCATCAGCAGTTTGAGCTGCGCGTCGAGCGCGCCGAAGGGCTCGTCCATCAGCAGCGTGCTGGGGTCGTAGACTAGCACCTGGGCCAGTGCGACGCGCTTGCGCATGCCGCCTGACAATTCTGCCGGATAGCTCGCCTCGAAGCCCAAAAGACCGACCCGACCGAGCCAGTCGGCGACGCGCCGCTTGCGTTCGTCGGCTCCGACATTCTGGATCTTCAGCGGCAGATCGACATTGCGCGCGACCGTGTACCAGGGCAGCACGCTGTCGCCTTGCGTCATGTAGCCGACATTGCGGTTGGCGTCGGCGACGATGCGCCCGTCGTGCAGGATCTGGCCCGTACTTGCCGGTACGATCCCGGCGATCATGTTGAGCAGTGTGGATTTGCCGCAGCCCGAGGGGCCGACAAACGCGACGAACTCGCCCGATGCGATCTCGAGATCGACATGCTGGAGGGCAGACGTCTCTTTGCCGCGCGAAACGTAGCGTTTCTCGACCCCGCGAACCGAAATGCCCATCGTCAGGCCCGCGACGCGCCTTCGCGCGCCAAGCTCGTGTCGAATTGCTGGGCGAAGGTGAGCCCGGCGGGCAGGGGATCGGCGTTCATCGTGCGGTTCACGCTGCTGATGAAATCGACGCATTTCGAGAACAACTCGTCGCGCGGCACGCAGTCGGCGAAGAAGATCTTCGAGTTGATGTCGAACGAAACGTCGGCGATCTGCTGCGGCAGACCTTCGAACCATTTGTCCGACCATTCCTTGAGGCGCGGACGCTGGCCCGGGTCGTTGATCGACTTGAGGGCCGCCTGGATGCCGTGGCAGTAGCGCACGAGGCCTTCGCGCTTGTCCGGATTGCGCATCGTCGCTTCCGAGGTGGACGCGCAGATATAGAGATAGTCCTGGAAGAAGGTCGGCGGGTTCGTCGCCATGTTGAAGAGATAGCGGCAATCGCGGTCCTGCACGGCGAGATCGGACGTGGGCGAAGAGAGGCAGAACCCGTCGATCACGTTCTGCTGCAGGCCCGCGATCATGCCGGGGCCGCCGCCTTGGATCGTGACAAGGCGCAGATCCGTGTTCGGGTCCATCTTGCCCTGGAGGGCGAGCCAGCGGAAAAGCGAGTCGGGGGCCGCACCCGGGCCGGTTGTGCCGAGGCGCAGGCCCTTGAGGGCCGCGAGTTTGCGCTCGAACGGGGACCGTTCGTCGACGCCGAGGCGCTCGAGGACGTCGCGTTTCACCACGACGTTCGAGGCGTATTTGTTGACCGTCTGGATGAAGGTCTTGATCGCAAGCCCGCTCCCACGGCCGCGCATCGCCTCGCCCGGGTCGCCGAGCACCACATCGACGCCGGAGCCGGCCAAGGCGGCGATGTTCGTGCCGCGGTTCGAGGCATTGGATTCGACGCGCACCCGCGCGCGCTCGAAAAATCCGGCGGCGTTTGCGTAGTCTTCGGCGGCCCAAAGCCAGGATTTAGCGGTCGACCGCATCGTGACGATCGTTGGCATCGGGGCCTGCGCGTTGAGGGCACGCGGCAGGGCGGCCGCACCCGCAAGTGCCGCACCTGCCGCAAGTGCCCGACGGCGCGAAAGCGGACGGATCATTGACGTCATTCGCCTCTCCTGTTTGCTGTTTTTGTCGTCTGTCTCGATCGGCCGTCGCGGATCGGTATGCGCTTGCGATCGACGTTACTATAATAGTTATATGAATAGGTCATAGTCAGCAAGAACGGAAAATCAGGTGGCCGCGAGCAACGCGTACGATTTCATTGTGGCGGGGGCCGGATCGGCGGGCTGTGCGCTCGCGCGCCGTCTGTCGGACGACCCACACGTTTCTGTGCTGCTGGTCGAGGCGGGCGGGCGCGATTGGAACCCGCTGCTGCGCGTGCCGATGATGACGGGGCTCTTGCTGCGCAATCGTTTTGCGAACTGGTTCTACCATACTGAGCCCGAACCCAATCTCGCGGGTCGGCGGATCTTCTGGCCGCGCGGCAAGGTGCTGGGCGGTTCGTCGGCAATCAATGGCATGGTCTATACGCGCGGCTTGCCGATGGACTACGACACCTGGGCCCAGATGGGCCTGCCAGGGTGGTCGTTCGCGGACGTGCTGCCCTATTTCAAGCGTTCGGAAGCCTACCATGGCGGGGCGAGCGAGCGGCACGGCGCCGAAGGCCCGCTGCCGGTTTCGCGGCCTGGGTCGGCCAATCCGCTGTTCGATGCGTTCATCGAAGCGGGCCGCCAGGCAGGCCACCCGGTCAGCACCGATTTCAACGGCCCTTCGCCGGAAGGATTCGGCCGCTACGATTTCACGACGTTTGCCGGCCGACGCTGGAGTTCGGCCCAAGCCTTTCTGCATCCCGTGCGCGGCCGTGCGAACTTGACGATTGTCACGCGCAGCCACGTGGACAAGGTCGTATTCGAGAAGGGTCGTGCGGTCGCACTCGATGTCCGCGCCGAAGGCGGCAGCCAGCGCTACCGTGCGTGGCGCGAGATCGCGCTGAGCCTGGGCACCGTCGGCACGCCGTGCGCACTGATGCGCTCGGGCATTGGCGATCCCGATGCGCTGCGAGCGCACGGCATCGATATCGTCGCAGACTCGCCCGATGTCGGGCAGAACCTACAGGATCATGTGTTGGCGCGCGTCGAGCATGTTTGCAGGCAGCCGGTAACGCTCTATTCGACGCTGCGCGGCGATCGGGCGATCGCAGCCTTGGTGCAAGCCTTGCTGTTCGGAACGGGTCCTGCCGCGACGTTTCCGCTCGAGGTCGGCGCTTTCGCGCGCTCTCACAAGGCGCTCGATGCACCGGATCTGCAGTCCCACTTCCTGCCGGGCCTGTCGACGGCGGCGTTGCGTTTGCCGTTCTTCCGCGGCGCCAAAACGCGGCATGACGGGCACGGCTTCTTTGCCAATATCTACCAATTGCGCCCCGAGAGCCGGGGCACCGTTTCGATCCGTTCGGCCGATCCGTTGGCCGATCCGGTCATCCGACCCAACTATCTTTCGACCGACAACGACCGGCGTGTTCTGCGCGCGGGCGTACGCTTGCTGCGTGAGGTGTTTGCACAGCCTGCGTTCGACGCTTTTCGCGGGCCGGAATTGTCGCCGGGGCCCGACGTTGCGAGCGACGGGGAACTTGATGCATGGCTTTCTGCCAATGCCGACACCGTCTTCCATCCGATCGGCACGGCCCGGATGGGGGCGGACGCACGCGCTGTCGTCGATGCCGAGTTGCGCGTGCGTGGCGTCGAGGGGCTTCGAGTGGCCGACGCGTCGGTCATGCCGCGCATGCCGAGTTCGAACACCCATGCGCCGACAGTGATGATCGCGGAAAAAGCCGCGGATTTTCTGCGGGGCCACATGGCGGCGGTCGGCTAATCGTGTTTCGAACCTTTGTGCACTTCGTCGTAACCGCCTTGTCCCGACATGGCGGCCCAAATGCGGAAAGGTGCGGTTGCCGCAACTTCGCCGTCGGCGATAAGTTTGCGCCACACGCCACAGGCCTCGACGAAGTTCGGAACGCTGCCGGGGAACATGACCAAGGACAGCGCTTCGGCAAGTTCGAGCTCCGGCACCCCATGCGCATAGGCGGCGGCAATTTCCCAGTGCAATGCATCCCAAGCCCCATTGCAGGCATGCAAAGCCGCAAGTGCAAGCCGTGCCAGACGCGGATCGGCACCCTGCGCGCACGCGCGGCTTGCGGCCAGATAGCGCGCACGCGGATCGAGCGTTGGCAGATGTGGAGCCCAGCTGTCCGCGACGAAGCGATAGGCACGAAAACCGCAGGCAAGCGCGGAGAGGGCCAGGATCGCGCCGATCTCGTCGTCCGTGCCGCCAGCGGCGCGAAACTTGGCGATATGGTGTGTGGCCAGCGCTTCGTCGGTCGCAATCAGAATGGCGAGCCAGACGAATTCGCGGTCGTGCGGGTCGAGCGTACGCTGGTCGAGCGCCAAGGCCGTGTAGGCGGCGTCGTAGGCTTCGAGAAGGCGCGGGGCCGCGACCGCCATGAGCCCGTGATGCGGCAGCAGGTAGCCGCGCTTGGCTTTGAGTCCTTCCAGTCGCCGCTTCAATTCCGCTTCGTTTTCGATCATTCTCCAAACTCTCCAGCAAGACGAGAACAGGTTTGCACATGAGCATCGACGGATCGTTGGCCGCAAGAAAGATCGTCGTGACCGGTGCAGGATCGGGGATCGGGCTTGCGTTCCTCAAACAGGCGCTCGGCGACAAAGCAAGGTGCGCCGCCTTCGTGCACGGTGCGGCGCAGCGCGCAGAGGTTAGCGCAATTTTGGCGCCGAGCCATGTGTTCGATGTTGATCTGACGGACGCGCAGGCGACGACGGCGGCACTGAAGGCTGCACTTGAACGGCTCGGCGGCGTTGATGCGGCGGTCTGTGCGGCAGGCATATTCGATCATCGGGCCGGCCTCGATACGGCGCGAGCCGACTGGGCTGCCACACTCGAAGTCAATCTGACGGCAAGTTTTTTCGTCGCCCAAGCCTGTGCGGCCCAAATGGTGCCGCAAGGCAGGGGATCGATCGTGCTCGTCTCGAGCCAGATCGGCATTGTCGGCCATCCGCGCGCGGCGGCTTATGCGGCATCCAAGGCCGGGCTCAACGGCCTGGCCAAAGCATTGGCGCTGGAACTCGCCCCGGCGGGTGTGCGCGTAAATGCGGTTGCCCCTGGTCCGATCGCGACGCCGATGACGGAGATTGCGCGTGCCGATCCCAAGCGCCGCCGCCGTCTCATCGATGCGATCCCACTCAAGCGGTTCGGTACAGCTGACGAAGTCGCCGCCGCGATTCGTTTTCTGTTGTCAGACGCGGCAAGCTTCGTGACCGGACAAATCCTCTGCGTCGACGGCGGCGTTACGGCCGCCTGAAGGGACACGATGAAAGACGTTGCCTTGCCGACACCCGAAGCGTTACGCCAACGTATCGACGATCTGCGCAAGTCGCGCGGGTTTCTGCTGCCGCATCACGGTGCGATGGCGGCTGCAGTGCCGGATCTGCACGACGCCTATTTCGCCATGTATCGCGCGCTGACCTTGAACGACCGCCATCTGACGCCGTTCGAAAAGGAATTCGTCTGGCTCGCCGTTCTTATCGCCGTCGAAGAGGGCATCGGCACGCACCATTTGGATCTATTCGCTAAAGCCGGCGGCACGCAGCGCCAGGCCGAGGCCGTCGGCCGGCTGGTCGGATATGCCCATGCGGCCGACACGCTCGGTTTCATCGGCGCGAAGTGGCAGAAGTATCTGCCGGATATCGACGCGGATGCCGCCTATCGCACGGGTTTTGAGGCGCTGTCCAATGGCCTCGACGTCGCACCGGGATTGGTCGAGATGGCGCTGGCCGCTGCAAATGCGGCGGTCGGCCGCGCACGCGGCGTGCGTCTTCATGTGGAGGGCGCCTATCGGCACGCGATGCCGGAGGCCAAACTCGTCGAGGCCCTGAGCTTGATCATATGGCCTGCTGGCGTAAACCATTTCCTGGACGCCTGCGCTGTTTGGCACGATCTGATGGCAAGTGGCGTGGTGAAACCGTCGCCGCTTTTCCAGGTATGGGCCGAAACGCCGCGCCAGGGCGGTTTCGACGATGCGGATCCGCAGCGCTAAGTTCGCTGATATCGCCGAGTCAACGCGATGTCCGAAGAGCGGATCAACATTCTAGATTTCCGCGATAGGGTCGGGATCCATTTTTGGGCAATCCTCGATATCTGCAAGCGCAAATGAACGGCAACGCCACTGGCGCGGGGCGTCCGCGCGAACTTTTCGGCTACGGATCAAGACCCGCTGGCCCAGCGGGGCAGGCCTCGCTGTGTATTTGCATATGAGTTTTGAGGAGGGGGCCGAGCTCAATGTGGGTGATCGCGACGCACACAATGAGGCTTTCGGCGAGGTCCAGAACGTGGTTCCGGCTGGGCGGTGCGAGATGATGCTGGAAGACCTGTTCGGCTACGGCATGCGGGTGGACGTGGGCCCTTTCCTTGCTGCACTCGAGCGCCAGCCTGAATTCCCGCGTGCGTGCCTCGCACGCGGCGACCAACCTGTCTTGCAGGGGCGAAAGGTTTCTCGGTTATTTGCGCCGGTCATTCGAGACATTGCTTGCTGAAGCCGAGCAGGCCGAGACGCGACGGCTGAATATCGACCCACATCTGCGGATCATCGGCGGGCCGGCGTGCATTTGGGCGCTTGCGCGTTTCCTCGAAAATCTGTCTGCACTCGGCGATCGCATGTGAGTTGCAGGGCGTGCCTAGATTGCGCGCCACTGGATTGCGCATTTTTCCGCGAGCGGTTGAAGCACGCGCCGGTGTCTTTGGCCGCTCAGCCGGCGATGCGCGCGGCGAGAGAGGCTCCCGACAGCCACGCTGCTTCCACCCCCGGCCCAACGAGCCAGTCGCCGCACACGCCGAGGCGCCGTACGGCGTCGAACATGAGTCCCGGACCTGCCGAAATTGGATTGGCGTAGCGCCAGCGATGCGCCACACAGGCCGTCGGCGGCGGCAAGGCAGCGCCGATCCGCGCGGCAAAGGCAGTCGACAGTTCGTTCGCGACCCATTCGGGATCGGCTTCAATATTCGTACGCGACCAGTCGGGTGCAGCTTGCAGCACCCAAGCCTCGGGGCCTGAGCGGCCGGGTTTGGCATTGTTGCGCACTGCTAATCCGATCGCATCGCCCGCATTGCCGCGCAGAACATCGCGTGCAGACGGAAGCTTTTCGGAAAAGGCGAGCATTAATGCCCAGCACGTCGCGCTCTGCACTGAAGCGGCACTGGCGGCGAAGTCGGGCGCAATCGGCGCCAATAGCTCGCGTGCCTGCTCGGCAGGTGTCGCAATCACGGCGACCTCGACCTCGACCGCGGCGCCCTGGTCGAGAAAAAGGCGCCAGCCCGTTTCGGCCGCCTCGATCTTCGTCACGCGCGTCGCAAACCGGACCGACTGGCCGGCCGCCATTTGCCGAATCGGTGCTCCCATCGTCGGCATGCCGACATAGGCCGCGTCGCCGGCGGCTGGCCAGGGAGCTGCCAAGCCTGAAGCGACCCACGCCTCGAGCCGCTGCCGAAAGGCCGGATCGTCGGCCGTGAAAGCGGGGGCACCATGGTCGAAGGAAGCTTCGCCGATTGGTGTCGAAATGCGCCGCGACGACATGCGACCGCCGGGGCCGCGTCCCTTGTCGAAAAGATGCACCGGATAGTTCTGTCGCGATAGTGCTTCGGCGCAGGCAAGCCCCGCCATGCCGGCACCGACGATTCCAATCCGCATGGCTCGATTTCCTTTGGAGCGCTAGAGGCGCTTGCGACCGGCAAGGCGCGAAAGATAAGGCCGGATCGGCAGAAACAAGCGATAGCCTAATTCAAGCGCCGACAACACGCCCGGCAGTGCTGCAAGGCGCACAGCCCAGCGCCAACCCGGCAATTGCGCCCAGATAGCGACGAATGCGGCAGCGCCCGAGCGAACTTGGCCGTCCGGCCCCAGCACATGGAAGCGCTGCATTGCCTGCGCTTGGCTGACGCCATCGGGTGTCGCGGCATCGGCTGCAGCGACATCGACGAAACACACCGAGCCTTCTTTGTCCTGGCATCGGTAATAGGCAATCTCGGCCCGGCAAAGCGGGCAATTGCCGTCGAAGTAAGCCGTCGTTTTCTGCTGGTCAGACTTCACGACGCTGCTCCGCGATCGCCATGCGACTTCGTCGCGTCGATATGGGGCCGGATTTTTGCGGGGCCAAGGCGTGGCAATGCATAGGGAACCTGTTCGCGATAGTGCCGAAAACGATCGCGATAACGTTTCGCAAATCGCTTTTCTTTGAGGCGCGGGGCGAGCAGGCAGTAGAGCGTGAAACTGATCGCGACGGCGAGCTGGTCGGGTGTCCACACCGGCACCGTCCACAGCGTCAGCGCAAAGGCCACGTAGATCGGCTGCCGGATCAGGCGAAAGAGCCCGCGCGTCGGCATATCCGGAAAGACAGGTCGAATGCGTGCGAGCAACGACATCCAACCCAAGGCGCCCGTCTGCACCTCCGCACCCGCATCGAAGCTTGCTTTGAGCAGCAGCAGCCAACTTGCGGCATAGGCGGCGGAGACGACCCAGAACGCAACGCCTTCGGCGCGCCACCACACGATGCCGGACGGCGTCCACAGAGCAAAAAGCGCCAGCAGCTGCACCGACGCGACGATAGCGTAGGTCGTAGTCGCAAGCGTGGTCCCGTGCGGGCCGGGGACCGCGCGTGCCAATGTATGTTCGCCGCGCCGCGTTAGCAGCAGCGAATGGATAAGCGGGAACTGCAGAATCAGAAACGCGTTGGCGATCGCCGCCCATGGCCAGGCGAGCGTGCCGAAGCTTCTGCTCATCCCGACGAACATCGCTGCGATCATTGCAAGCACGGCGGCCGCGAAGAGGCTGTGGCACATGAACCCAAGCAGCAACGCAGCCGCGATCCGGGTGCGTCCGCGCGGCGGTTTGAGCGCAGCCGCTGTCAGTGCTACGAGGCCGGCAATGCGCGGATCGCCGAGGATCGGGTGTTTGGGTGGGACCTGCATGCGGCGTTCAGACATCCAAAGCGAATTGCGGGTTGGGTGCGCTGTTTTTGGCTGTCTTGGGTTTGCGTGGCGGTTGGGCGATGCCCGATTTGCGGCTGCCATGTTTGTCGACGATCCGGCGGGCAGCTTCTTTGTGGCTTGGACTGCGGCGCAGTCCGTAGAGCGCTTCGCGTGCCGCACGCGACGCCGCCGCATTATCGACGATCGGCGGCGGATAGCGCAATTTCGCCGCATCTTCCCAGCGCCACGGCTCGTGCACGAACATGTCGGGTACGCCGCTGAGCTCCGGCACATAGGTGCGCACAAAAGTACCGGTTGGATCCTGGTCAAAACCCTGTTTGATCGGATTGTAGATGCGCATCGTGTTGATGCCCGTGGTACCGGACTGCATCTGCACCTGCGGCCAATGGATACCAGGTTCGTAGTCGACGAATTTGCGCGCGAGATGCAACCCGGTTTCGCGCCATGGCAGCCACAGATGATAGCTCGCAAACGACATCAGCATCGCGCGCATGCGGAAATTGAGCCAGCCGTGCCGGTCGAGGGCGCGCATGCAGGCGTCGACGAACGGAAAACCCGTATTGCCGCCGCACCAGGCGGCAAGTCGCCGGGGATCGGCGATGTCCGGGCGGACGCCGTCGTACGCGCGATGCAAGTTTTCGAATTCAAGTCCTGGCTCGTCCTCGAGCTTCTGCATGAAATGGCAGTGCCAATACTGTCGTGCGGCGAACGACCGCATGGAGGCGCGCCAGCGCTGCACGTCGGGACCGTCGGCAGCGGCGAGGCCTGCCGACCTTTTTCGAGTGTCTTGTGCGACCTCTCGCATCGCGATGGTGCCCCAGGCCAAATGCGGCGACAGGCGAGAGCTCGCATCGAACGCGGTTACTGGGCTCGACATCTCGAAGCGATAGTCGCGGCCCCGCGTCTCCAAAAAGCTTGCCAGCGTGTCGAGCGCTGCCCTTCGTCCGCCTGATTGACGATGCGGGCATAAGTCGGGCGGCAGGCCGAGTTCGGCGCTGGTCGGAATATGCATTGGGCCCGGTGCGGCGATCGGTGCCAGGGCCATCGGCGGGTGTACGATGGGCTTCTCCATGTCGCGGTCCCAGGCTTGTGCCCAGCCGTCGCGCGACTTGATCCGACGGATGACGCCGAATTGCCGCTCTTCGCGCCATGCAACGCCGGCGCTTCGGCACCATGCAGCCACGGCGCGGTCGCGCGCATAGGTCCAGCCATTGCCAGTTTCCGCATGGCTGAACAAAGCGGCGATGCCGAAGCGCTTGTGCAAGTTCTGCAATATCGCAACCGCGTCGCCGACCATCACCCAGAGCGGTTGGCCGACGGCGGCAAGGTCTTCTTGAAGTTCTGACAGGCACTCTGCGGCGAACTCCCATTGCCGCGCCGAGGCGTCTTGCTGCTGCCACAGCGCCGGCTCGACGATGTAGAGCGGCAGCACCGGCCCGGCCTCGGCGGCCAGCGCCAAGGGGCGATGGTCGGCGATGCGCAGGTCGCGCTTGAACCAAACGATGTTGACCGGTTCCGTCATGCGACACCGAATTCGCGCAGCTGTACAGGTATCTGTTTCTTGAGGGCGAAGAAGCCACGCGTCGCATGCGGCCAAAATGCACCGTCCCAGCGCCGGCGCACGTTTGCAAGCGCAATGCCTTCTTTGGCGAGATCCGATTTGAGCTGCGCCAAGCTATCGGCAACCGGCCCCACCGGTGCAGCTGCTGTCGCGACGTGCGCCACCCCGGCTTGGCGCGCGGCTGCGACGACGCTCGCCGCATCGAGCTTTGCCGAGATCCGTGCGGGACAGCCGAATTGGCGTTCGATACGCGTCGCCGTGTCGGCGGCTGCCGCATGCACAAAGGTTCGTGCGTGATTGCCCCACAGCAGATCGGGGTTGGCCGCGACGATCGCGCCAGCAAAGCGGTTCTGTCCGTCGAACAGCGATTCCGGATGCAGGTCCTCCGGCGTCGCCAGCAGGATTGCGGGGGCCGCGAGCGCTTGCGTCGGCAAGAGTGCGAGCGGGCGGGCGGGCGGAAGCGGCGCTTCGGTCAACGCTGTCGCCTGCGTGGCGAGCCCGCGCGGCGCAAAGCGACCCTCGGTGCAGCGCGCGATGTTGTCGCGTGTCGCAAGATAGGTTTTTCCCACCGTCTGCAGGCCCGCAACCCAGCGCCACGACAGCGTGTTGCTTGCCGGATCGGCATCGATCAGATGGCGCAGGAAGAAATCGGCGCCGAGCGTCCAGGGCAGGCGCAACGTGAATATCCATATCGAGGCGAACCACATGCGCGCATGGTTGTGCAGATAGCCCGTTTCGACAAGTTCGCGCGCCCAATCGTCGAACCCTTCGATGCCTGTCTCGCCACGCTCGGCGGCTGCGACGTCGCCCGAGCGCTTGAGCGCATCGCGTTCGCTCAGAAAGCGGGACCAGACTGTCGGGTGCAGTTCGAGCCAACCTTTCCAGTAGGTGCGCCAGAGCACTTCCTGGACGAATTTTTCGGCCGCTGCGAACGTATGCTGGGCGAGCACCGCACCAACGACTTCAGCCTCGGTGACAAGACGGTACCGCAAATAGGGCGAAAGCCGGGAGACCGCACTTTCGCGCCCGAGCCCCGGATCGGTGTTGCGGGCTGCCGCATAACGCGGCCCCGCACCCGGCACGAAAGCTTCGAGGCGGTTGAGCGCTGCAGCGCGCGTCGGCGGGAAAGCAGGCAATGTCATCGCAACCAGTAAACTGCTGCAAAAACGGCGGATTTCAATCGCCGTATGCGCGCGCGACCGCGATGCCGTTGTTCTTGCAGGACAATTTGCGAGGCGCCGGGGTGGGCGATGTTCAGGTGCTTCTTTTGGCCGTAACCGCACGTGCCGTATCGGCAAAACGCCGGGTCAGTTCTGCATCCCAGCGCAGCAGATCGCCGTCTTTCGCCCCTTTGCGCATCAAGGCCGTAGAGACGATCGCGGCGTCGGCCGTATCGAGGGCGACGGCGACGTTTTCTTGCGTTACCGACCCGCCGAGCACGATCGGCACTTTGACGCCCGCCGCCCGCGCCTTCGCGATGCGTGCAATCGAGTCCGCAAATGTATCGCCTGTCAGGACAAGCGCGTCCGCACCCATCGACTGCGCCCACAAGGCCGCGCGCTCGGGCGGGATATCGACCATCGGGACGCTGGTGCGGTCGAATACGTCGGCGAGGATTGCGACCGATTCGGCCTTGATCCGGTGCCGGTAGGTGCGCGCCGTCGTGCACAAGGCCGTGCGCGGCCCTTCGGGCGTCATCGAAGCGCCCACGAAGATCTTGAGCCGAACGAAATCGGCCCCCGTCGCATGCGCGATCGCAAGCGGGGCGACCGCGTCGTGCGCCTGCACGATGATGCCGAGCCGCATCGCCGGGAACGCCTGGCGGATCAGCCGCCCGAGCGCGCTCACGACCGCAATCGTGACCGGCTCGGCGTCGGTATGCGTGCGCGTCTGGTCCTGCAGCATCAACGCCGGAAAGCCGGCATCGGCGAACATTTTCGCGTTGGCGAGCGTGTAGTCCTCGAGCCACGCCATCGAGGTTTCGCGCGCAATGCCGAGATCGGGCAGATGCAGCGCGCCGATGATCCGCGGTTGGGTGGCAAAAAGCGGATGTGGGTCGGTCAAAACGGACTCCTTGTGGTTTGGACTTGTGCAAGGCGTCGGTCGCGCAGGCTACGCTCGGCGCCGAGCAAGTGGGCGATGCCGATCGCTTCGACCGCGAAGGCGCCGGCCACGATCGCGCGCCGCAGCGACATTTCGCCGTCATGGCCTTCCGCGCGCGCGCTCAAGAAACCGCCGCAGAACGCGTCGCCTGCACCGACCGGATCGCGGGCGACAACGTCGAGGGCCGCCGCTTCAACGAAGTGGCCATCGGTCAGGCGCAGGATCGCACCTGCCGAACCGCGCTTGACGCCGACAAGGGCGTCTGACGTGCCTGCAATGTTGGCTAAGGCCGCGTGCGGGGCAAGACCCGGCCGCAGTACGGCCAATTCCTTTTCGCTGGGCAAGAACGCATCGACATGGCCGAGGATCGCGTCAAGTTCGGCACGCCCCAACTTGGCGGCTTGGAAACCCGGGTCGAGGGTCGCGACGAGGCCTGCGGCGTGCGCGGCTGCTGCACAGGCGATCATCTGGTCGACTGCATTTGCGCCGATATGTATGCCGCGCGCCTGCCAATAGGCGGTCGGTATGTCTGTCGGTCGTACCGGATGCAGGGCGCGAAACGCGCCGAAGCCACTGCGGCCTGGCGCTGTGCGCTCGAGATGCGCGCGCCAGCGGTCGATGTCGTCCGGTGCGAGCAAGGGGCCGACAATTTCGAGTGCCGCCATTTCGGTGGCGGCCGCATGGAGGTGGTCGATGCGCGAACCGTCCGCTTTGTGGAAGAACCATTCGGGCTCGGCGTATGTGTCCGACTCCACGCGGATGCCCGCCAGATCCAGCCGGCCGCCGGCCGTTTTGACCAAGGCATCGTGCGGATAGGAGGCGGGCACGCGGCCGACGACGCCGACATTGTCGAGGAACAGGCTTGCGCCGGCGGCGGCATGCAGGGCGTTGCCGCCAAGCGTTTCGAGATGCAGCGTGCCGTTGGCTTCGACGATGCAGTCGACGATCACGCCGCCGATCGCAAAAGCGCGGATGGTCAAAGCCGCACCTCGACGCGCCTTCCCGGATAGCCGAGGCCAGCCGCGTCGCGCGTCATCGCAAAATGATAGGCAAGTGCCTGCAGGGCCGGCGCATGTACGATAGGCGCAAGCGCCGCTACAACCGGCGGCAAGCGGATCGTGCCCGCGACGCGGTCTTCGATGTCGCGATCGGGTGCCGACAGAAGCGCGTAGGTTCGCGCCCCTTCAGCCGCGCCGACGAGGGCCGTATCGAGCGCGCGTTCGCGGCTTGCCGCGTCGGGGGCGACGACGAAGAGCGCGTCGCCGGCTTTGGGCAGCCGGTAATGGTGCAATTCTTCGAGCGGAAAGGCGGCCGCATGAACGGGCGAAAGCTCGCGCAGTTTCGCGGCACCGAAACAGGCCGTCGCGTAATGCGGACCGGCGCCGGCGAAAAACACGGTTGTGGCATCGGCGACGGCGTGGGCCGCTTGCGCTGCTGCGACATCGCATTGTGCAAGGGTCGCATCGGCAAGGGCAGGGGCCCCGGCTAGGGCCGCCGCGATTTGTGCGTGCTGCGGCGAAGCGGGTGCGAGTGCCAGGCTGAGCTTCACGAGCAGTGCCATCGCAGCCGTGCTCGATTGCGTGGGCCAGCCGCGCCTTGTCGCATGCACCTGCAGGCCGCCGTCGAATTCGGCGAGGATCGCGGAGCCTGCCGTGTTCGAGAGGCCGACCGTTATGGCGCCGCGCGCGCGCGCCATGCGCAATGCGGCCATCACGGCGGGCGTATTGCCGCCCGCACTGAGCCCTATCACGAGCCCGCCGGGGCCCGTGCCGACATGGTCGTAGGCCGCGAAATCGAGCGCCTGCACGGCAAGACAGGGGCGCCCAGTCAGCGTCTCGAGCGCGTGGCGCACACCCATGCCCACAAACCAGGAATCGCCGCAGCCAGCGATCGCGATATGGTCGAAGCCGCGGTCGCGAATGCGCGCGGCAAGCGCCGACAAGGCGGGCGCTTCGGCGTCGAGCGTGGTGCAGATCGCGGCACCTTGGCCTGCCATCTCCGCGCGCGTGAAGCCGATGCGGCGCAGGCGCGCAGGGTCGCCCGCGACGTCGCGGGACGGTTCGGCGCGTAAGCTGCGCAGGCGATCGGCATAGGGCTCTTTCGAGTCGTCCATCTTCAATCCTACCGTCCCAGTCGCTCGAGGCCGACCGTACGCGCGAGAACAAGCATGATCGCGAAGGACAGCCCGATTTCGAGTGCGGAGATCGCGGCGATCGCGGGCGTGCTGTCGTACTGCACGAGATAATAGAGCTCGACCGGCAGCGGGCGGCCGCGCACGTCGGAGGTGAACAGGGCGACCGTCACGTTGTCGAACGCCTCGATAAAGGTGAAGGCGGCGGCAGCGACAAGGGCAGGCCCCAATTGCGGCAGCGTGACGCGCACGAAGGTTTCGAGCTTCCCCGCACCGAGATTGGCGCTCGCTTCGTCGAGACGCGGATCGAGACCGGCCAGCCTTGCCATCGCGATGCGGATTACGAACGGCAGGCAGAAAACCGACAAAGCGAGGATCAGCATCGCGTTCGACGCGCGAAACGCGAAATAGGCGCCGAAGAACAGGCTTGCAATGCCGATCACCATGCCCGGCATCATCTGCGGAGCGAGCAGAAAGGCGTTTGCGGCTGCTTTACCCGCGAAGGTACCGCGCACGGACGCGAAAGCGGCCGGCACCCCGAGCGCAAGCGTGATGCCGGCAACCGCAAGCGACACCCAAAGGCTGACGACGACCGAATCCGTGAGCTGCCGATTGGCGAAAACATGCTCGTACCAGCGCAAGGATAAGCCGGACGGCGGAAAAGCGATGAAACCGCGCGGCTCGAACGAGATCGCAACCACGATTAGGCTCGGGGCCACGAGCAGCAGCAACGAGAAGGCGGCGACGGCGCCGAGCACGAAGCGGCCGATGCGGTCGATGGGGGCAAGATTCTTTTTCATGCGGCGGCCTCGTTCCAGCGCGCAAGGCGGTTGCCGAAGGCGACGATCGCCAGCACGAAGGCAAAGCAGGTCGACAGAAGGATGGTGGCAAGGACCGCGCCGCGCGTCCAGTCGAGCACAACGATCGTCTGCTCGTAGACCTGCACTGCAAGCGTTGAGTAGCTGCCCCCGCCCAGCAGCTGGGGCACGATGAAGTTCGTGTAGGAAACCGCAAAGACCAGTGCCAAACCGGCGAAGATCGCGGGCACCGACATCGGCACGACGACGCGGAAGAAGGTGCCCGTCTGGCTCGCGCCGAGATTGAGCGAGGCTTCCTCGAGGCGACGGTCGCGCTCGGCAAGTACGGCAAGCAGGGGCAGGATCATGAAGGGCAGGTGGATCTGCGTCATGCCGATCAGCACGGCCCAGTCGGTGTTGAGGATGCGCAAGGGCTGCTCGATCAACCCAAGCGACAGCAGCGTCTGGTTCACAAGCCCGCGCCGTCCGCCGAGGATCACGATCCACGCATAGGCGCGCACGAGCGCGCTCGTCAGCAAAGGCGACACGACCGCGACGAGAATGAGGGTGCGCCAGATGCCTTTCGCTTCGGCAAACAGATAGGCGACCGGATAGGCGAGTAGCAGCGTGAGCACCGAGGAGACGGCGGCGACCCAGAAGCTGCGCCACATCAGGCGCCAGACGAGATCGTCGGCAAGGGCGGCCTTGAGATAGCCGAGCGTCCAGGTATCGGCGACGATGCGTCCGCGATCGATCGTGACGAAACCGAAGGCGAGCAGTGTCAGCATCGGCAACGCCAGAAAGACGAACAGATAGGCAAGTGCCGGCACGGCCGGCCAGATGCCGCGCCCGTGCAGGATGCGTCGCAGAAGCGGGGCGCTAGACACCGTCCGGCCCCTCTTCGAGCACGACGCAGGCGGCCGGATCGATCGCGCGCACGCGCACGGGCGAGCCCACCGCCGCCGGCGGTTCGCCGACTTTGCGTAAGGCGACGACGCGCAGCGGCTCGGCCAAACTGATCGCGATCTCGTATTCGATCGTGGCCCCCTGCGGGGTTGCGAACGCGACAGTCCCGTGCCAGCCCGGACCTTCGCCTGCGTTCTCGATCGCGAGATTCTCCGGCCGCACGACGAGCCACGCGGCACCGTCGGCACGCGCAGCCGCAATGGCTGGATCGATTGCGACGCGACCGCCACGTATGTCGATCGGCAGCACGTTGGCTCGGCCGATGAAGGCCGCGACATAGGCGGTGCGCGGCCGGTCGTAGATGTCGATGGGCGCACCGACCTGCTCGATGCGGCCTGCGCGCATCACCGCCACGCGATCCGACAGCGTCATGGCTTCCTGCTGGTCGTGCGTGACGAAGATCGACGTGATGCCCACACGCTCGATGAGCTTGCGAAGTTCGATCTGCATCGACAGGCGCAGCTTGGCGTCGAGCGCGTTGAACGGTTCGTCGAGCAGCAGCACTTCGGGCTCGAGCACGAGTGCGCGCGCGATCGCCACGCGCTGCTGCTGGCCGCCCGACAGGCGTGCGGGATAGCGGTCGGCAAAGGCCGAAAGCGAAACGAGATCGAGCGCCTTGCGCACGCGCGCTTGCGTTTCGGCTTGGCCCACGCGCCGCACACGCAGCCCGTAGGCGACGTTGGCGGCCACGTCGAGATGTGGAAACAGCGCGTAGGACTGGAACACGTAGCCGACTTGGCGCCGGTTCGGCGGCAGGTCGGTAATGTCGCGCCCGCCAACGACCACGCGGCCGCCGTCTGGTTCGACGAAACCCGCAAGTGTGCGCAGCAGGGTCGTCTTCCCGCAGCCCGAGGGGCCCAGCAGCGTCATGACCGTGCCCTTATTGACGGCGACCGAGCAGCCGTCGAGCACGCGCACGGGACCGAAGCTTTTTGCGATATCCTGAAGTGCAATATGGCTCATGATGCGGCCGATCCTTCGAAGTGAAGCCCCAGGGCGGCAGGTCCCCAGCCGCTCACGCAGCGTGCACCGATCTGCAAGGCCGCGCGCGCAGCCGCGATGAAATCGAGACCGGCGGCAGTCCCGGCCGCCAACGCACCGGCAACCGCATCGCCGGCGCCTGTCGGGTCGCGCAACATCGCGGGCGGTGCGGCAAGTCGCAGGCCCGTTGCGGCACGCGCGGCGACGACGAAAGCACCTGCTGCGCCGCGTTTGTGCAGCACGTTGCAGCCCAATGCAGCAAGTGCAAATGCTGCGTCGTCGTCGTTGCGGTCGGGGCAGAGGTGCCGCGTTTCTTCCGCGCTTGGTGCGAAGATGTGGGCCTTGGCGGCATTGGCGCTGACTGCATCACGTTCGCGCGTCGCAAAGGCCGCACTCGTATCCATGACGACGCGTGCACCGGCATTTGTGGCTGCGGCCAAGGTTCGTGCCGCTATGTCGCTGGGTACGGCCATCAACGCCACCGTGTTGCCGGCTGCGAGTGTGGTAGGCACGGCGGGTGCAAGGGCCTGGGTGCGTTCCCACCAAATTTCTTGCCCGTGATGCGCATTGTCGCGGCTTTCGTCGGTGCGATAGGCAAGGCGCGCGCGGCGCGTGGGGCTTGGCCGCTGCACGACGCCGGCAAGATCGATGCCGAGATCGGCTGTTTGCTGCAGCCATTCGGCGCGAAAATCGATGCCCGCCATCGCGTGCAGCACGACGGCAGCACCGGCGGCACGCGCTCCCAACGCCGCGTACAAGGCGGCTCCGCCCGGCACGTCGTCGCCCGCAGCGCTGCCGGTTTCGATCCTATCGATCGAAAGATAGCCGACGACATGCACGGTTCCGCTCATGCGCCGGTGCCGAGCAGGCTGCGCCGCGTGAGCATACGACTTACCTTGAAGCGCAGCGCATCGGACTTGAGATGCGCGCGCGTGTCGGGATCGAGCCCGCTTGCGCGCGCCAGCGTTGCCGCGAGGATCTGCAGCGGCACGCATGCCGCAAGCGCGAACAAAGCCGGCGGCATGTCGGGCAGCGTGATACGCCGCGCAGCACGCGCGACGGGCGTGGATGTGGTGTCGATCGCAAGCGTGGCGACGCCAAGTTCGCGCAAGGCCGCACAGCTCTCGTCGGCATAGGCGGCAAGGGCGGCATCGCCTGCCAAGACGACGACGAGGTCTTGCGTTGGCATCGCCCAATATTGGCTGTGCGCGAATTCTTCGAGTTCGCCCGACCATGCCGGAATGCGCGTGAGCTCGACGAATTTTGCAGCACCGTATTGTGCTGTGCCGATGTCGTTGCTGGCCGACAGGAGACGCACGCCGGTTGGAACGGCAAGTCCTGCGAATGCGCCGTCGCTTGCGGCCAGGGCTGCATTCTGTGCTGCAATTGCAGCGCCGAGGTCCGGCGGCTCGCGGCCAGCGGCACCGGCGGCAAGTGCCATCAACGCGGCGAGCGTGGCCGTATAGCTCGCGGTACCGCACAGGAAGGGGGCAATGTCGGCAAGATCGAGCGAGATCTTGGTGCCGGCAATCTCGCCGAGGCGCCCGCCATTGCCGTTCACGAGGGCCAGCATCGGCACGCCAGCAGAAGCGACCGCGCGTGCGGCCTCGAACGTGCGGTCTACGTTGCCGGACATCGAGATCGCAATGACGCGGTCGGTGCAGCGGAGACGATCCGCACCCAGCACCATGTCCATGGCGCCGATGGGGCGCCAATCGAGTCCGCATTCGGCGGCCCAGCGGCTTGCGGCGATTGCGGCAAACAAGCCGTCGCCGCAACCGGTGACCCAAAGACGTCCGCCGTCGCCCGGTGCCAGCACCGTGCGGCCGAGGGCTGCAAAGCTCTCGGCGCGCGCGGCGAACGCCGTCAGCACGCCGGGTTGGCGTGCGATGTCGACAAGCATGGGCGACGGCGTGGTCATCGTTCAGCTCGCGAAGACACGGTCGAAGCGCTCGACGATCTGGCCGCGCACCGGGGCGATCTTGCCCCAATCGACAGACTGCAGACGCGCCACTTCCGCCGGCGTCGACGGCGTGTAGGGGCGTGCGGCCTCGGGGATTGTCACGCCGCGCACGGTCGGCCCGAAGAAATACGGCGTGTTGGCGGCGAACTGCTGGTATTCCGGCGACAGGATGCCGTCGATCCACTGGTAGACGAGATCGGAATGGCGCGTATTGGCGATCTCGGACATGAACGAGACGATCGCGACGGGGCCGGGGGCGGGCTGCACGAACTTGATCGGCAGGCCCTTCGCGGCCGAAGCCGCGGCGTCGTTGTTCCAGATCGGCGCCAAGCCGATTTCTTCGCGTTCCAGCATCTGGATGAGCTGCGTGGGCGTGCGGCCAACCTGCGGCTTCAGCTCCTGCAGCTTGGTCCAGGCCGGTTCGAGATTGTCTTCCGCACCGCCGAAAATCTTGGCGACGATCGCAAGCACGCCAAGGCCGAGATTGGACGAGGCGCGCGGGATGCCAATCTTGCCGGCATATTCGGGCTTCCACATGTCGGCCCAGCTCGTCGGCGCGTTGCGCACGACTTTTTCGTTGTACGCGATGCCGATCAGCGAATAGCTCGCCGGCACGCCGAAGCCGCCCGACTTCGCGTTCAGTTCGGGAATGAGATTGGCGTAGTTGCGCAGGCGCGCAGGTTCGATGCGTTTGATGTAGCCGTCGCGCTGCGCAATCAGATGCGGCGGTTCGCCGTTGGGCATCGCGTCGAACGGCGAGAAGCCCTGGGCGGCCTTGATCGAGGCCACGATGTCCTGGCTTTCGCTCGGCACAAGGCGGATGCGAAGGCCCGGTGTGGCCTGCTCCATGCGGCGCGCGAGCCACTGGTGCGGTTCCTGAAGCTGGCCTGCGAAGCTCACGATCACGAGCTCGCGCGCGGTCTGCGCCCGCGCGAGGGACGGGGCGGCGAGCAGGGCGCTGCCGGCGGCAAGGCCGCGCGCGAAATCGCGACGGCCAATTTTGCGGATTGTCATGCTGGATCTCCTGGATTGCGGGGGGAACTTCAGAGGGCGAAAACGCGGTCGAACCGCTCGACGAGCGGTCCGCGCTGCGGCGCGATCGCGGGCCAATTGATCGTCTGCAGGGCGAGCACTTCGGCCGGCGTCGATGGCGTGTAGGGGCGGGCCGCCTCGGGCACCGTCACGCCGCGCACCGTGGGGCCGAAGAAGTAGGGCGATGCGGCGGCGCGCGCCTGGTATTCGGCCGAAAGGATGCCGTCGAGCCATTCGTTGACGAGTTCGGGATTGCGCGAGTTCGTGATGCCCGACATGAAGGAGATGATCGCGATGGCACCGGGCTTGGGCATCATGAAGCGGACCGGCAGGCCCTTTTCTGCCGCCGAAGCCGTGTTGTTGTTCCACAGCGGCGCAATCGCGATTTCCTCGCGCTCGAGCATCTGCGTGAGGATGGCGGGCGAACGCGCGGCCTTGGGCTCGAGTTCGCGCAGCTTTTCCCAGCCCACATCGAGTGCCGTTTCGGAACCGCCGAAGCTCTTGGCCGCGATGGCAAGCGTGGCGAGCCCGAGATTGGACGAGGTGCGCGCGATGCCGATCTTGCCGCGGAACTCGGGCTTCCACATGTCGGCCCAGGACTCCGGCGGATTGCGCACAAGCGAGGAATTGTAGGCAATACCGACCAGCGAATAGGTGGCCGGCACGCCGAAGCCTTGGCTCTTGGCGAGCAGGTCGGGAAAGACGCCCGGCAGGTTCTTGAGGGCCGTATCGTTGCGCCGCGCGATGTAGCCCTCGGACATGGCCGTGATGTGCGGCGGCTCGTCGTTGGGCATCGCGTCGAACGCCGATTGGCCTTGGCCCGCCTTGATCTGGGCGACGATGTCCTGGCTGTCCGACGGTACCAGCCGCACGCGCAATCCTGCATGGCGGCGCTCCATCTGGTCGCCGAGCCAGCGATGCGGCTCCGAGAGCCGGCCGGGATAGGTCACGATGACGAGTTCGCGGGCGGCTTGTGCGCGGATCAGGGTTGGGGCAGCGAGAAGCCCGGTACCGGCGGCAAGACCGCCGATGGCAGCACGACGTGAAATGCGGATCATGGAGTCCTCCTGGGCTGGAATGCGGAAAATGGAAATCGACGCTTGAACCGGTGCGCTGCGGGAAATGCAGACGCACGTCGCACGGCTTGGCTCGAAGAAAATTCAGCAGGGGCGGTGGAACGATCCGCCGAAGCGCATGGCTCCGGCTGCAGCACGGTCCTGGTTCAGGACCGCCGAGGGATCAGATGCGCGGACTTCGCCCCGCCGCGATGAAGGCGACAAAGGCGCGCGCCGAGCGCGAAGCACTGCGCCAGCCAAGCCGGATCCGCGCGCGCGATTTGCCGCGGACGTTTCGGCTCGACATGTGCGAGACATAAGACATAAAAGATTCATCTCACAGCAACCGGGCGCCGCGCAAGCTGCAAAAAATAGGCAGCGCTGCCCGCGCCTAAGGCAAACAAGGCAGGCGCCGTGGAAGCGACGATTATCGATGCCGACTGGATTCTCGAAGGCTTCGCTGCCGACGATGCGCCGCTGCTGCACAACGATGCGGCACTGGTCGTCGTCGACGGCCGCGTTTCCGCGATCCTGTCGCAGGCCGAAGCCCGCATCCGCTATCCGTCCGCGCGGCGTGAGGGCGGCAAGGGGCGTGTGGCGATCCCCGGCCTTGTGAATGCGCACCATCATGTCGGCACCACGCCGCTGCAACTCGGCTCGCCCGACCATCCGCTCGAGCTGTGGTTCGCGAGCCGCTTGGCGCTGCGCGACGTCGATCCGCGCCTCGACACGTTGTACGCGGCCTTCGAGATGATCGAGAGCGGGGTGACGACTGTGCAGCATCTGCACAGCCGCGCCCCCGGCACGCCCGAACAGATCGTCGTGACGGGCAAGCAGGTGCTCGATGCGTATCGCGCGATCGGCATGCGCGCCTCGTATTCGATGGCGCTGCGCGACCAGAACCGCCTCGTCTACGAAGACGACGCGCTGTTCGTCGAGCGTCTGCCCGACGCGCTGAAGGCGCCCATGCGCGTCTATTTCGAACGCTTCACGCTGCCATTGCCCGAACAGCGCGCGGTGTTCGAGGCACTGCTTGCCGCCGTTGCGGGCGAGCGACGCCTGGCGGTGCAGGTCGCACCCGCGAATCTGCACTGGCTGTCGGACGCCGCCCTTGGACTCGCAGGCGAGCTTTCGACGCGTCACGACTTGCCGATGCACATGCATCTGCTCGAAACGCCCTACCAGAAAGCCTATGCCGCCAAACGCACCGGCGGCTCGGCGCTTGCGCATATCGACCGCTTCGGCCTGTTGGGGCGGCGCCTCACCATCGGCCACGGCGTGTGGATGACCGAGAGCGACATCGAGCTCTGTGCGCAACGCGGCACGCATATTTGCCACAATTGCAGCTCGAATTTCCGACTCAAGAGCGGTATCGCACCAGTCAACCGTTTCCTCGCACGCGGCATCCCGGTCGCGCTCGGCATGGACGAGGCCGGCATCAACGACGACCGCGACATGCTGCAGGAGATGCGTATGGCGCTGCGCGTGCATCGCGAGCCCGGCATCGAGGCACCCCATCCCACACCGGCCCAGATCCTGCGCATGGCGACCGAACGCGGGGCCGACACCACGCCGTTTGCCGGCCGCATCGGCCGCCTGTCGGCGGGCCACGACGCCGACGTCGTGCTCTTCGATTGGGACGCCGTCACCTATCCTTACCAGAGCTCGGATATTCCGCCTGTTGACGTGCTCGTTCAGCGCGCCAAGTCGGCCGCGGTGAAAACGGTTTTTGTTGCAGGCGACGCCGTGTATCGCGAGGGGCGCTTCGTGCACGTCGACAAACAGGCCGTTTTGGCCGAGATCGCCGCGCGCTTCGCGCTCCCCTTGACCGAGGCCGAAAAAGAGCGTCGCCAGTTGGCGCGAGACGTGTTCCCGCATGTGCGCCGATTCTACGACGGCTATCTCGACGGGATGGGCGACGAACCCTTCTACCGGCCGAGCGGGCGCTACTAGGCGTTTGCGTCGTTCAAGAGCGCCCGCCGTCCACCGACAGGATCTGGCCGCTGATCCACCCGGCCTGTTCGCTTGCCAGGAACAGGACCGCATTGGCGATGTCCTGGGCCGTGCCCAACCGCCGTGTGTGGATGCTTTCGACGAGCTGAGCCTGTTTGCCGGGCGAATAGGTCAGCCATTGCCGTTCGGTCGTCGGATTCGAGCGCACGAAACCGGGGGCGACCGAATTGCAGGTGATGCCGAACGGACCCAGATCCTGGCTCAGCTGTTTGGTGAGCCCGACGAGTGCATGTTTGGCGGCCGTGTAGGCCTGGATGCCGGTGAGGCTTGGGCGCAGGCCCGCACCGGACGAGATCGTCACGATGCGTCCGTAGCCTGCTTTGCGCATCGGCGTGCTTGCCGCTTGCCCAAGCCAGAAGGCGCTGTCGACGTTCGCTGCGAAGATCGCGCGCCAGGAAGCTTCGTCGACGTTCTCGATGGGCCCGCCGACCTGGCCGCGCACGCCGCCTGCGGCATTGACCAGAATATCCAACGCACCGACATCTGCGATCAGCCGCTGCACGGCAGCGCGCTCGCCGAGATCGACTTGATGCGTGACGTAGACGCCGTCCGCGTTCCACGCGATCGGTGCGATGTCGGCGAGATGCACCTTTGCACCTGCCGCCAGCAGGGACTCCGCGATAGCGCGGCCGATCCCCTGGGCAGCACCCGTCACGAGGGCCGTACGGCCTGCAAAATCTAGGCGCATTTGTCGAGCAGCGCTTGGAAGGTTTCGAAGGCCATTGGGCGCTTCCCGTCTTCGATGTCGTGGATCAGGGCGACAAGCGTTGCGAGTGCCGGCGTCGGCACGCCAGCCTCGCGCGCGAGTTCGACGATGATGCCGATCTGCGGATCGATCTCGGTCTTGCGCTTGCGCACCGCAAGATCGCGATAGATGCCGGTATGGGTCTTGGCCGTGTAGCGGTTGAATTCGGCAAGCGCCGCGACCGATGCCTGCGCTTTGACAAGCGGGGCCTCTGGCATGAAACATTCGGGGTCGAAGCCGTTGAAGCCGATCGGCACGATTTTGCGCGCGCGTGCCGCCGCCATCACTTCACGGCCCAGCGCAACGAACGCAGCGGTGCGCCGCGGATCTTCGAAATTGGCCGTCATGCTGTCGGTCGTGAGGGCGGTCGCAAACAGCATGGCGCCGTAGGCAAGTTTGCCCCACAGATAGCCCCAGATATTGTCGGTTAGCACGGCTTTGGGTTCGAAGATCTTCAGCAGCTCGAACATCTCGCGTGTGCGCGGCTGGATCGTGCCGTCGATCTCGCCGACCACGACAGCCGCGCGGTTGCCGAATAGGATCTCGCCGGGCCCGTGCCAATCCGCACCGAAGTTCACGAAGCAGCCCATCGTGCGTGCGGCACCTGCGTGCTTGGCGATCGCGATTTCATTGAGCCCGTTCTGTGCCGACAGGATGAAGCCGTCGGGTGCGAGGTGCGGCAGCAGCTGGGCGAGGGCGGCTTCGGTCGCCTGCGCCTTCACTGCCAGCACGATGCGCGAATAGGTGCCGGTCAGTTCGGCAGGCGTCGCGGCCGGCACGAACTGCGTGAATTCCTCGACGGGGCCGAAAACGTGCAAGCCCCGCGTGCGGCACGCCTCGACATGGGCGGCCTCGATATCGACGAGTTTGACCGGCACGCCTGCGCGCGCCCAATAGGCGCCGAGCGTGCCACCGATGGCACCCGCACCCCAGATCAGGATCGGTTCGCTGCTCATGCCATGGCTCCCAAATGGTGCTCTTCGAGATGGGTTGCGACGGTCATCTTGCCGTCCGCACCGATCCAGCCGCGATACATGCCGAGCGTGTTGAAGGGGGCCCGCACCTTGCCGCTGGCGTCGATCGAAGCGAACCCGGCGCCGATGCCGTAGCCTTTCAGCGTCTGGAACACGAGCGCGTCGGTCGCTTCTTCGAGCGAGTTGCCGGCATACATCATGCGCGCGGCAATGTCGTAGGCGGCCGAGCTGCGGATGAAAAACTCGCCTTGGCCCGTGCCCGAAACGGCGCACACGCCGTTGCGCGCGTAGGTACCCGCACCCACGATGGGCGTGTCGCCAATGCGGCCGACCGGCTTGTTGTTGAAGCCGCCGGTCGAAGTGCCCGCGGCAAGATTGCCGTGGGCGTCGAGGGCGACGGCACCGACCGTGCCGTGCTTTTCGGCTTCGCTCGCGGCGGCGAGCGTGCCGCGCTCGGCGCGTTGCTTGAGCGAGGCGAGCGCATCCACACGCTGCTGCGTCGTGAAATAGCTGTTCGCGACCATGGCGAGGCCCTGGCGTTCGGCAAACGCGTCGGCGGCTTCGGCGGCCAACAGCACGCAGCTCGATTTTTCCATGACGGCGCGTGCGGCCGTGATCGGATTGCGGATGCGGCGTGCCGCACACACGGCGCCCGCGGAAAGATCGGCCCCGTTCATGATCGAGGCGTCGAGTTCGTGGAAGCTCGCCTCGTTGAGTGCGGCCCCGTAGCCCGCGTTGAAATGCGCGCTGTCTTCCATCACGCGCACGGCAGCTTCGACCGCATCGAGGGCGCCGCCGCCTGCTTTCAGCACACGCCAGCCGGCGGTGAGCGACTGCGCCAAATGGTCGCGCGATTCGGCCCATTGCGCCTCGCTCTGCAGGCTGCGGTCGAGTGTGCCGCAGCCGCCATGGATGCAAATGCCGATGGGGCCGGTCATCGCGTATTCCTTTTGGTTCGGGTGTCGTCCGGGAGCCGAAAAGCCGGGCCCGCAAGCTTGCGCGGACCCGGCCGTTTCGTCGTTCGGACCGTCTAGCGGGTCGGCTTGATGTTCATCGCGAGCGTGTCTTCGTCCACACGCGGCTTGATGCGCACCTTGTCCTTCTGCATGGCCCAGGCCGAGCCGACCGCGACGATCGGCAGACGCGGGCGGTCCGTCAGCACGAGCGCGTTGGCCTGCTCGAGCAGCGACCGGCGCTTGCCTTCGTCGAGTTCGACGGCGGCGTCCTGCAGCAACTTGTCCATGACCGGGTTCTTGTAGCCGAGCACGTTGAACGCCCCCATCTTGGCCACGGGGTCGTTCGAATGCGCGATCGAGGACAGCGTGTAGTGCGCCTCGCCCGTCAGCGTGCCCCAGCCCGACATCGACATCGAGTATTCGCCGCGCGTGCGCGCGGGGAAGAACACGGCCGCGGGCGTTGCCGCCGCCGTCACGTCGATGCCGACGGACGCCAGCATCTGCGCGATCGAGGTGCCGACAAGCGAGTCGCCGGGCAGACGGTCTTGTGTGAAGGCAAAGCGCACGCGGAAACCGTTCGGGTAGCCGGCTTCGGCCAACAGACGGCGTGCGCCAGCCACGTCGTAGCGGCGCGGCGGCAGGCTCTTGTTGTAGCCGAAGATCGACTCCGTCACGAGCTGGTTCACGGGCTTGCCGAGGCCTTCCATCGACACTTCGGCGAGCACGTTGCGGTCGATCGCAAGATCGATCGCTTCGCGCACGCGCGGATCGGCGAGCGGATTCTTCGGCAGCACCGAACCGTCCTTGGCCAGGATCTGGCCAGCGGGCGGGTTGTCGCGCATGTCGAGTTCGACGTTGAACACATAGACCGTGTCGACCGTTGAGACTTCGATCTTGGAATCGCGCTTGAGAGCGGCGACGTCGGTTGCGGGTACACGCGTGATCAGATCGAGCTGGCCCGCCTTAAGCTGGGCCACGCGTGCGGCGTCGTTGGGCACTTCGCGGCGCACATGGCGTGCCCACGGTTCCTTGGGACCCCAGAATCCGTCGAAACGATCCAGCACGAGGTCGCCCTTGGGCTGCCACGACACGAATTTGTAGGGGCCTGTGCCGATCGCGGCTTTGCCGGAGTTGAAGGCTTCGTTGGCCGTTTCCTTGGTGAGGCCGGCGGCGGCCTTATGCGACACGATGAAGAGGCGGATGAAGTCGTTCGGCAGGATGGGTGCAGGACCGTCGGTGATGAAATGCACCGTGTACGGATCGACGATCTTGGTTTCCTTCACGCGGCGCACATAGATCGTGGTCGGGTTCGGGCCCGACACGACCGGGATGCGCTCGACCGAGAACTTGACGTCTTCGGCCGTGAAGTCCGAGCCGTCGTGGAACTTGACGCCGCGGCGCAGTTTAAACTCCCACGTCGTCGGATCGACCACCCGCCAGCTTTCCGCCAGACGCGGCTCGATCTCGAGACCGTCGCCCGACCAGGTCAGCGTGTCGAACACGTGCTTCAGCGATTCGGCATGCGTGCCGCTCGCCGTGAAGTGCGGGTCGATCGAATCAGGTCCGCCGCGGACGCCGATCGTCAGCGTCTGCGCCGAGACGGCGCCGGCCAGTGCGGCGGCCATCAGCCCGCCGAGGACCGATGCCCTTGTCCATTTCGCGATGTGCTTCATGTCACGCTCTCCCTTGGATTTGAGTAGGCCAGTTGCCCTTGTCGACGAAGATCTTGTCGAAAAGAGCCGAAAGAAGTTTGCGCTCGGCCAGCGACAAAGCGCGCGCCATTGCACTCTCGTGCGCGACCAGCATGGGCACCGTCTTTTCAACGATGCGCCGACCGCGTGCGGTGAGATTGAGGAACAGGCGGCGGCGATCCTTGGCGTCGGGCGTGCGTACAATAAGTTTCTTGCGCAGGAGCGCGTTGACGCCGCGGCTCAGCGTGTTTTTGGGGCGAGCCGTCGAGGCGACGATGTCGTCGGCCGTGATGCCGTCCTTGAGGTTCAGCGCGTAGAGCACGATGTGCTCGGGTGCCGTGAGGCGGAATTCGCGCCAGATCCAGTCGTAGACGGGCTGGTTGAAATGGTGCGCCACGAAATTGGCGCGAAAGGAGAGCCAGCACGGATTGGCCCAGAGCTTGGCAGCCAGCATCGGATGCAGGCCCTGCCCGAGTTTCCCTGGGGCTTTGGCCTTTTCTTTGGGCGCCGGTTTCGCGTCTCTCGACCTGGCTTTTTGCACAAAGGCTCCGCTCTCGGTGTCGAAGGACCTTGACGCATCTCGCGCGCGGCCGTCAAGATGCAGTTCTATATGGAACTAACTTTCCCGGAGACGGAAACCATGCGCGTCGTGGACATGAACTGGATGCAGCTGCGCGACCGCGCGGCCGCCGACGACCGGGCCGTGCTGCCCATCGGTTCGATCGAGCAGCACGCGTATTTGAGCCTCGGTGTCGACGCGATCCTTGCCGAGCGCGTGGCGACGGAGGCGGCAGCCCCGCTCGGCATTCCGGTCTATCCCACGCTAAGTTACGGACTTACGCCGAATTTCGTCGATTATCCGGGCACGGTTACGCTGCGCCTCACGACGCTGATCGCCGTGCTGACGGACGTGCTCGACGGCATTGCGCGGGCGGGCTTCAAGCGCATCGCGATCGTCAACGGCCATGGCGGCAACAATCCCGCGCACGGCGCCGTACTCGAATGGCTCGACCGCCATCGCGGCTGCCAAGTGAAGTGGCACAATTGGTGGAATGCGCCCAAGACTTGGGCAAAGGTCCAGGAGATCGACAAGGCCGCCTCGCACGCCTCCTGGATGGAAAATTTCCCGTGGACGCGCATCGGCAATGTTGCGATGCCCGATACCCAGAAGCCGATGGTTGATCTGCAGCTGCTGCCGCAGCTCGATCCCGGCCGCAAGAAGGAGGTTCTGGGCGACGGCAATTTCGGCGGCTTTTACCGCCGCAGCGACGAGGAGATGACGGCATTGTGGGAAATCGGCGTCGAAGAAACGCGTACGGCCTTGCTCGAGGGCTGGGCATGAACGCGGGGCAAGGCTGACCGGGCGATGCTCGGCTTCGTCCTCCAACGTCTGCTGCAAGCGCTGGTCGTTATGCTGGCGATCTCGGCGCTCGTGTTTGCGGGGGTGTACGGTATCGGCAACCCCATCGACGTGCTTATCTCGCCGGATGCCACGCAAGCGATTCGGCTTGCGACGATCGCGGCCTATGGGCTCGACCAGCCGCTCCATATTCAGTATCGCGACTTTCTGCTGCGCCTGCTGGCCGGCGACTTCGGCCGCTCGTTCGTGTTCAATATGCCGGTGCTCGATTTGATCCTGTCGCGGCTGCCGGCCACGTTGGAACTTACGCTTGTGGCCGTGCTCGGTGCGACCGCGATCGGCGTGCCGCTCGGTATGTATGCGGGCTACCGGCCGGACAGCATTGCTGCACGCCTCGTGATGGCGCTGTCGGTGATCGGCTTCTCTGTGCCGACCTTCTGGATCGGGCTCGTGCTGATTTTGACCTTCGCCGTGTCGCTGGGCTGGCTGCCGGCGGGCGGGCGCGGCGAAACGGCGATGCTGTTCGGCACGGCGTGGAGCTTTCTTACGCTCGATGGCTGGAGCCATCTCTTGCTGCCGGCCGTCAATCTGTCGCTGTTCAAATTCGCGATGATGGTCCGCTTGGCGCGCGCAGGTACGCGCGAAGCGATGCTGAGCGACACGGTAAAGTTCGCGCGTGCGGCCGGCGAGAGCGATGCGGTCATCCTGCGCCGCCACGTGCTGCGGCTGATCGCGATCCCGATCGTTACCGTGTTCGGTCTCGAGTTCGGTTCCACGCTCGCGTTCGCTGTGGTGACCGAGACGATTTTTTCGTGGCCCGGCGTGGGCAAGCTCATCATCGACAGCATTTCCTCGCTCGACCGGCCCGTCATGGTGGCCTACCTGATGTTGGTCGCGTTCCTTTTCATCTGCATCAATTTCACGGTCGATATCGCCTACGCCGCCCTCGATCCGCGCTTGCGCGTGAAGGGGGCTGCATGAACGCGACGAGTCCTGTCGGCCGCTTCTGGCGCGAGTTCTGCGAGAACCGCGTAGCGCTCGCGGCCCTCGTCGTCGTTGCGGCGACGATCCTGCTCGCGATCCTCGCACCCTTCGTCGTGCCGCAGAACCCATACGATCTTGCGAGCCTTGCGCTGATCGATGCGCGGCGCCCGCCCGGCTATGTGGGGCGCAGCGGTTTTGTGCACTGGCTCGGTACGGATGCGCAAGGCCGCGATCTTCTCTCGGCGATTCTCTATGGGCTGCGGATATCGCTGCAGGTCGGCCTTGCCGCCGGCGCGCTGGCCTTTGCGATCGGCGCCACGCTCGGTGCGGTCGCAGCCTTCGTGGGCGGGCGAGTCGAGACCGCACTCATGCGCTTCGTCGATCTGCAATTGTCGTTTCCGGCGATCTTGCTGGCCTTGGTACTCGTGGCCGTACTTGGGCCGGGCAGGGGCCAGTTGATCGCCGCCCTTGTCGCGGCCCAATACGCGTACTTCGCACGCACGGCGCATGGGGCCGCCGCCGCCGAGCGCGCTAAAGACTATGTGTCGGCCGCTTTGTCGACGCCGATCCCGGCGTGGCAAGTCGTGTTCCGCCATATTCTGCCGAACTGCCTGCCGCCGCTGATCGTCGTGGCCACATTGCAGGTCGCCAATTCGATCGCGCTTGAGGCCACCTTGTCGTTCCTGGGCCTCGGGCTGCCGGTTACCGAACCCTCGCTCGGTATGCTCATCGCCAACGGCTTCCAATACATGCTCTCGGGCCGCTATTGGATTTCGATCTATCCCGGCGTAGCGCTCATTCTGCTGATTGTCGCGATCAATCTCGTCGGCGACCAAGTGCGCGATCAGTTGAACCCGAGGCTCAAGCGATGAACGCGCTCCTCGCCGTCGAAAATCTCGCGACGCATTTTGCGACCCGTAACGGGCTCGTGAAGGCCGTCGACGGCGTGTCGTTCCATCTCGACGCGGGCGAGATCGTCGGCCTTGTCGGCGAATCCGGATCCGGCAAAACCGTGACCGGTTTCTCGCTGCTGGGGCTTGTCGATGCGCCGGGGCGCATCGTCGGCGGTTCGATCAAGCTCGAGGGCCGCGAGCTTGTCGGGTTGCCACAGGCCGAATTGCGAAAGCTGCGCGGCCGGCGCGTCGCGATGGTGTTCCAGGATCCGTCCGCCACCCTCAATCCGGTGCTGACCATCGAAACCCAGATGCGTCTTGCGCTCGAAGCGCACGAACGGGTGGGGGCTGCGGCCGCACGCGATCGCTCGGCCGATCTTTTGACACGGGTGGGTATTCCCGATGCGCGTCGGCGGCTCGAAACCTATCCGCACCAATTGTCGGGCGGCATGCGCCAGCGCGTTGCCATCGCCATCGCCTTGCTCAATCGGCCGTCGCTGATCGTGTGTGACGAGCCGACGACAGCACTCGACGTGTCGATCCAAGCGCAGATCCTGGCGCAGATGAAAGCGCTCGCCGCCGATTTCGGCACGGCGCTCATCTGGATCAGCCACGATCTTGCGACCGTGTCGGCGCTCGCAAGCCGTATCCTCGTGATGTATGCCGGGCGCATCGTCGAAGAAGGGCCGACCGGCGAGGTGCTGCGCAAACCCGCGCACCCTTATACGCAAGGGCTGCTCGACTCGTTGCCCTCAATCGCGGCACCAGGCGAAGATCTGCGCCAGATCCCGGGCAGCACGCCGTCTTTGGCCAATCTGCCGGAAGGCTGCGCCTTTGCGCCGCGCTGCGCCTTCGCCGATGCTGCCTGCAAGAGCGCACCCGCAACGCGCCGAACGGCAACGCGCGCCGTGCGCTGCCACCATCCGCTGGGCGAGGTCGCATGGCCGCTTTGATCGCCTGCCAGAATCTCGTGAAGCGCTTTTCGAGCCCGCCGCAGCTCGGCGACCGCCTTGCGCGTCTGCTCGGCCGGCCCGTTCGCCCGCGCACCGTCTATGCGGTCGACGACGTGTCGCTCGAGATCGCCGAGGGCGAAGTGCTGGGCTTGGTCGGCGAATCCGGCTGCGGCAAATCCACGCTCGGCCGCATGATCGCCGGCATCCAGCCACCGAGTGCCGGGCTCGCGCTGCTGGACGGCGTGCCCGTGATGGGCGGCGGGCGCAGTCCGGTCAAGACCACGACGCGCGTGCAGATGATCTTCCAGGATCCGTTCGCCTCGCTCGATCCGCGCATGCGCATCGGCGACATCGTCGCCGAAGGGCCGATCGCCAACGGTCTCGTGTCGCGCGCGGAAGCGGCTGCCGATACGGCGAAGTGGCTTGCAGCCGTCGGCCTCGATCCGACAGCCGCCCAGCGCTATCCGCACCAATTCTCGGGCGGCCAGCGCCAGCGTGTGGCGATCGCGCGTGCGCTCGCGATGCGGCCCGACATTCTGGTGTGCGACGAGCCGGTGGCTTCGCTCGACGTGTCGATCCAAGCACAGATCATCAATCTGTTCTTGAAGCTGAAACGCGATCTCGGTCTCACGATGCTGTTCATCAGCCACGATCTCGGCCTCGTGCGCCACATCTCCGACCGCGTTGCGATAATGTATCTGGGCAAACTCGTCGAGACGGGCGCCACGCAAGCCGTGTTCGAAAATCCGCGCCATCCCTACACGCGCGCTTTGCTCGATAGCATGCCCAAGCTGCGGCTCGACGATGCGGACGTCGACTTCAAACCCATCGACGGCGAATTGCCGTCGCCGCTCGCCCCGCCGCCGGGTTGCCATTTCCATCTGCGCTGTCCTGGCATGCGCCCCGCGTGCCGAACGGCGGTGCCCGAGCTGATCCGGTCTGTGGACGGCCGCGAGCTCGCTTGCCACTATCCGCTGGTTGGAGGCTGAACATGTCGAAACCCGATCTCGAACCTTGGCAGTGGCCTGAAGCCGAATGGCGTAGTCGCGTGGGGCAGGTGCGCGCGGGCCGCAATCTGAAGCCGAAAGCATGGCCGGGCGGGGCGCGCTGTGCAGTAGCCCTGTCGTTCGACAGCGACCACGAAACCAACGAATTGCGCGACGGCGGAAAATCGATCGGCCGCATGTCGTGGGGCGAATTCGGCGTGCGCCAGGGCGTGCCGCGCATTCTTGCGGCACTTGCGAAGCAGAGCGTGCCCGCGACGTTTTTCGTGCCAGCTGTCGCGGCGTTGCTGCACCCCGAAGAGCAGCGGCGCGTAGTTGCCGAAGGCCACGAGATCGGCCTGCACGGGTGGATCCACGAACTCAATTCGGTGCTGCCGGAAGCGGCGGAGCGCGAGCTACATCTACGCGCGCGCGACGCGCTCGAAAAAGTCGCCGGCGTTCGCCCGGTCGGCATGCGCACACCATCCTGGGACTTTTCGCCCGCGACGCTGAAGATCCAGCGCGAGATGGGTCTGCTCTACGACTCTTCGCTGATGGCCGACGACGATCCCTACGAGTTGCTCGAAGACGGCGAACGTACGGGCATCGTCGAACTGCCGGTCGAATGGATCCGCGACGACGCGCCCTATTTCAACATGAACCGCCACGCGGCTTTGCGCCCCTACACGCCGCCGCCGGCGGTGTTCGACATTTTCCGGCGCGAATTCGACCGCGCTTGGGAAGAGGGTGGCCTGTTCCTGCTGACCATGCATCCGCATGTCACCGGCTACCGGTCGCGCATGTTCATCCTTGAAGACCTGATTGCGCACGCCAAGGCCAAGGGCGGCTGCTGGTTTGCGACGCATGCGCAAGTCGCCGAAGTGTGCCGCGCCGAACTCAAAGGCTAGGGGCTAGACGGCGAGCGTGTCGCCGCCTTTGAGAGCCAGCATCTGGCGCGCCTCGTCCGGCGATGCGACCGCAAGGCCGAGGCCTTCGATGATCTGGCGCGCAAGGCGCACTTGTTGGGCATTGGATTCCGCCAAGCGGCCGGGACCGGCCCACAGCGAGTCCTCGAGGCCGACGCGTACATTGCCGCCCATGGCCGCCGACATGGCCGCGATCGGCAGTTGGTTGCGGCCCGCCCCCAGCACCGACCACACATAAGCGTCGCCGAACAGCCGGTCGGCGGTGCGCTTCATATGCATGACGTCGTCGGGGTGCGCGCCAATCCCGCCCAGCAGCCCGAACACCGTCTGCACGAACAGCGGCGCCTTCACGAGGCCGCGCTCGAGAAAATGCGCGAGATTGTAGAGATGTGCGGTGTCGTAGCATTCGAACTCGAAGCGCGTGCCGACGGCCGACAGCGTTGAGATCACGTATTCGATGTCGGCAAAGGTGTTGCGGAACAGGATGTCCTTGTTGGCGAGATAGGCCTGCTCCCACGGATGCTTGAAATCCTTGAAGCGGTTCAGCATGCCGAACAGGCCGAAATTCATCGAACCCATGTTCAGCGACGCGACTTCGGGCTTGAAGGTCGCGGCCGGACGCACGCGCTCGGCTACCTGCATCGTCGGCGCCCCGCCCGTGGTGAGGTTCACCACGCAGTTCGAGCGCTGTTTGATGACTTTGAGGAAGGGCAGGAAGGCTTCGGGTGTCTGGTCCGGCTGTCCGGTGACCGGGTTGCGCGCATGCAGATGGACGATGGCGGCACCGGCTTCTGCCGCGCCGATCGCCGCTTCGGCGATTTCCGCGGGCGTGACGGGCAGGGCCGCCGACATCGATGGCGTATGGATTGCACCGGTGACAGCGCAGGTGATGATGACTTTGCGGCCCACACGTTCCTCCCGTCGTCGTTTTGAAGATCGTGCATCAAAACGCGGTCCGGCGATAGGCTGGTGCCAGTTTTGCAGCCTCGATTCAGGAGATCTCGATGCCGACCGATAGCCCCGCGTCGCCGCCGCAAACCGTCGATCTGCTCGTGACCGGCGGGCACGTGCTGACGATGGATCCAGCACTTCCCGAAATCGCCGACGGCGCTGTCGCGGTCGATGCCGGCCGGATCGTGGCGGTGGGCGCGCGTCGGGACATCGTCATGCGCTTCACGGCACGCCGCGTCGTCGATACGACCGGCTGCGCCGTCATGCCGGGGCTCGTCGATGCCTATGCGCATGCCGGGCACGGCATGATCCGCGGGCTCATGCATCCGCGCGCAGGGTGGCCCGCCGCCATGTATTGGACGGCAACGACGCCCGAATGGTGGCGCGCCGAGGCGGATCTGTCGGCGCTCGAGCGGCTTCAGGCGGGAGTGACGACCGGCCTTTCTGTGATTGGGGCGACCCCGGCGCGTCTCGACGACACCGCCTTCGCCGACGCGAACGCGCAGGCCTACGAAGCGGCCGGCCTCTCGCTCGCGATCGCTGTCGGCCCGCCGGATCCGATTTTTCCGCATCTCGCCGAGCCGTTCGAGGGCACGCATTTCCGCGACGGGGCGTGGGTTTCGCGCCGCTTCACGGCGGCCGATGCGATGCGCAACACGCGCGAGGTAATCGCGCGCTGGCACGGGGCGGCCGAGGGGCGGCTCACGGTCGCCCTCGCATCGCCCTATCTGTTCGGGCGGCATGTCGAGCATCGGCGCAACCCGCATCGCCTGCCCGATGCAGCGGACGCGCCCGCCATCCTCGCCCATGCGCAGGAAATGCGTGCGGTCGCCGATGCGTGCGGTGTTCGCATCCAAACGCATATGTTCGCAGGCTCCGTCGCCTATGCGCTCCGCCATTTCGGCAAGGCCGAAACGATCCGGCTATTGGGCAATGGCGACGTTCTTGTATCGCATGCCAATGGACTGGCCGACGACGAGATCGAAACGCTGGGTGCGGCACGCTGCGGTATTGCGACGGTTGCCTTTACGCACGAAAATCTTTGGTACGGTGTAGCCCCGATCCCCGCCCTCGTGCGAGCCGGTTGCGCCGTTGCGATCACGACGGACGGGGCCGCACCCTATACTTCGCTCGATCCGTGGCGCGAACTCACCCGTGCCGCTTGGAACCAGTGGACGGCGCGCGGCATGCAAGCCTTGATGCCGCCGGAGACGCTGCTGCGCATGGTCACGATCGACGCCGCGCGCGCATTGGGCATGGCGGCGCGCATCGGCTCGCTCGAAGCGGGAAAGGACGCCGATCTCGTGGTCGTCGATCTCGGTGCCGCCCATTTCGGGCCGATCGAAGACATCGCGCAGAGCCTGGCGTTCTACGCGACGGCCGCCGACGTGCGCGAAGTCGTGGCCAAGGGCGAATGGCTGCTCCGCGACCGCACGCCGCAGCGCGTGGATCGGCACGCGATCCTTGCGGCGGCGCGCGCGGCGGCAACAAAAGCCAACGCGCGCGTCGAACTAAATCCCTTCAGGCGCGGCCCAAAGCGATGGTCCGGTGCGGTCGAGTGGCCGGACGCAGGCTTAGATTGACGGCGCTTCGTGCTCAGCGTTCGTCCGCGATCGAGCCACGCCAGATCAGGCGGCGATGCTTCTGTTTGTCGTACTCGCCCGCGACATGGAAGAGCCCGTAGTTGTCCCACATCACAAGATCGTTGACGCGCCAAGCATGGTCGTAGCGGAACGGGGCGGATGTCGCGAAGTCGGCAAGATCGAGCACGAGCTTGACGCCCGCTTCGTCTTCCATGCCTTCGACGCCGGCACATCCGCCCGTCGCCATGTGCAGCCATTTGCGCCCGTTGTAGGGGTTCACATCGACGATCGGATTGACGTGCCGCCGCTTGGCGTATTCCATCTGCTCGGGCGAAAGCGACGTCGAATAGGAATGGTCGGTAATGCCCTTGTCGGCCAGCAGTTTGAGCCGGTTGTAGTACTGAGTCTCGTAGGTGTAGATGAACTTCATGCCGTCGAGCTCGCGCCGCCGCTCGGCCGGCAAGGCTTCGTAGGCGCGATACATGCTGGCAAAACATGTATGGCCGCCTTCGGGCGGAATTTCGCGCCCGTAGAGAACCGTGAAGGCCGTGCGTTTGTCCTGGCCTTTGAGATCGGTGTGCCAGCCCATACCTTCGTAGGCATTGCCGACCGGCTGGCCCTCTTCCTTGACGTTGGACAGCACGTAGAGCTCGGGCGCTTCCGACATCAAGAAGCGCTTGAGCACGTGGTATTGCGGCTCGCCGATCATGCGCAGAAATCCGACCATTTCCTGCGGCGTCAGATTCTGGTCGCGAAAGACCAGAACCTGGGCGTCGCGAACGCACACTTTCAGTGCCGGCACGTCTCGCGCGGTCAGCGTCTTGACGTCGTAGCCGCGGACCTCGGCGCCGAGCACGGGCGAGAGCGGCGACGGTGCGAAGGGCAGCTCATTTGTTTTTGCCAAAGCGGACATCGTTGAGCCTCCGTTTTTGGGCCTAGCGCGCGAAGGTGACGTAGCGCAGATCGAGATAGTCGTCGGCGCGCTGGCGCAAGGTTACTTTTTTCGACACGGCCCAGGTCAGCATCTGCCCGTGCACGGGAATGACGCCGACTTCAGCGCGGTGGATGTCGAACGCCTCCTTGAACAGCGCCAAGCGCTTCTTCTCGTCCATTTCGGCGCCGATCTCCTTGATCAGGCTGTCGACGCGCGCATTGCTGTAGTTGCCCACGTTCCACGAGCCGATGCCTTGGCCGGGCGTGTGCATCAGCAACTGCATGATCGACTGGCCGTCGGTGCCCACGCCCCAGCCATGCAGATAGAAGCTCGTGTCGCGCTTGCCGATCTTGGCGAAATAGAGATTGCGCGTTTGCGCCAAGAGATCGACCTTGACGCCGATCTGCGCCAGCATGCCGACGATGGCGACGCAGATCTGCTGGTCGTTGGTGTAGCGGTCGGTCGGGCAATCGAGCGTCACCGTGAAGCCGTTCGGGTAGCCCGCGTCGGCCAAAAGCTTCTTGGCGGCATTGACGTCGTAGGGCGGGCGCTCGTCCATCGACTTGTCCCAGCCGAAGGCGGCCGACGTCATCAAGGCGCCGACCTTGAAGGCGGCCCCGCGCATGACTTTCTCGCGGATCAAGTCGGTGTCGATCGCCTGCATCACAGCGAGGCGCACGCGCTGGTCCTTGAACGGGTTCTTGCCTTTGATGTTCGAGTAGAGAAGCTCGTCGCGGCCCTGGTCCATGCCCAGGAAGATCACGCGGTCTTCGGGCGTGGTCAGCACCTGGTGGTTCGACGACGCGCGCACGCGGGCGGCATCTTGTTCGGGCAACGGGAACACCATGTCGACCTGGCCCGAGAGCAAGGCCGCAACGCGCGTCGAATCGTTCGAGATCGGCGTGAAGATCGCGCGCGTGATGCCGTGCTCCTTTTTGCCCCACCATTTGTCGTGCGGCAGCAGCTCGACGCCGGTTGCGACGTCGAACTTCACTACTTTGAAGGGGCCAGTACCGTTGGCGTTGCGGCTCGCGAAATTCTCGCCGCGCGTGGAGGCTGCGATCGGCTCGGCCGCGTTGTTCTTGGTGGCCCAATCGGCGCTGAACACGTCCATGTAGGTGAGGTCGTTGAGCAGCGTCGGGCTTGGGCCCACGGTTTCGATCTCGATCTCGAGGGGCCCGGTCTTGCGCATGCCCTTGACGGTGGCAAGGCGCGGCTTCACGTCGGAAGCGCCCGACATGGCGCGCGTGTAGGAAAACACGACGTCGTCGGCCGTGAAGGCTGCACCGTCGTGGAACACGACATTCGGGCGCAGCTTGAAGGTCCACAGCGTGTCCGACTTGCGCGTCCAGCTTTCGGCCAATGCCGGCTCGACGGCAAGGTCGGGTCCGAAACGCGTGAGCCCGTCATAGATGTTGCGTAGGAAGTTGCGGGTCGAACTGTCGCCGGTCGACATGCTGTCGAGGCCGCCGACATTCGACTGGAAGGCCCAGCGGAAAGTTTCGGCTTGCGCCGGTGCGGCACCGGCGGCAGCCAGAGCCAGGGCCAGAAGGGCTGCGGAAAGACGTTTCTTCATCGGGCATCTCCAAGATTTGTATCGGGCCGGCAAGTCAGCGTCCTTTGGGGTTGAGCGCGTCGCGCAGCCAGTCGCCGAATACGTTGACCGACAGCGCCAGGGCGAGCAGCGTGGCGGACGGCACAAGGCTGATCCACCATTCGCCCGAAAACAGGAAATTGTTGCCGATGCGGATGAGTGCGCCCAGCGTGGGCTGCGTCGGCGGCATGCCGATGCCGACGAACGACAAAGCTGCTTCGGCCAGAATCGCGAAGGCGAGGCCGACGGTGGAGATCACCAGCAGCGGGCTCACGACATTGGGCAGCACATGGCCCACCAGGATGCGCCAGGGGCGCACATCCATGACTTGCGCCGCCTGGACGTATTCCTTGTCGCGCGCGACGAGCGTTGCCGCGCGCACGACGCGCGCATATTGCGGCCAGTTCGACGCGGCGATCGCGAAGATCAGCACCCAGACCGCGATATCGACGTGGTACTCGCGTGGCAAGGCGGCGCGCGCGATGCCGCTGAAGAGCAGGGCGAGCATGATGTCGGGCAGCGACATCTGGATGTCGGCGAGCCGCATCATGGCGCTGTCGAGCGGGCCGCCGATCCAGCCGCAGGCGAGCCCGACCGCAATGCCGACAAAGGCGCCGAGTGCCACGCTCGCAACGCCGACGAACAGCGAAATGCGACTGCCGTAGAGAATGGTCGAAACGATGTCGCGGCCCTGGTCGTCCGTGCCGAGGACGAAGCGCCAGTCGCCGCCTGCGAGCCATGCGGGCGGATTCAACGCATTGACGAGGCTGACGGTGGCGGGATCGAAAGGCGTGTGTGGGGCAAGCCACGGGGCAAAAACGGCACCGAGGAAGATGGCCGACATCACCAACGCTGCGGCGAGCGCAGTCGGCGTTTGGCGCAGATTGTAAAGCAGGTCTGAGGCCGCAATGCGCCGCAGCCAGGCGGCGACGGGCGTGCGGCTTGCGGCGGCAGCGGTCTCCATGGAGCGCGTCCCCCTTAGCCCGGCTGCATCGTTTGGCCCGCGCGGATGCGCGGATCGATGAAACGATAGGCAAGATCGACGGCCAGATTGATCGTCACGAAGACGAAGGCGACGAACACCATGTAGGCGGCGAGCAGCGGCACGTCGGCGAACTGCACGGCATCGATGAACAGCAGCCCGAGCCCTGGCCACTGGAATACCGTCTCGGTGATGAGCGAGTAGGCGACGAGGCCCGCAAGATTGATCCCAGCGACGGTGACGACGGGGAGCATGGCGCTGCGCAACGCGTGCACGAGTACGACCGACCGTTCCGGCAGGCCGCGCGCGCGCGCGAACAGCACGAAATTGGCGCGCAGCACGTCCAGCATTTCCGCGCGCATCAGCCGCAGCACGATGCCGAGCTGGAACAGGCCCAAGGTCGCACCGGGCAGCACCAGCGCCATCAGGCCCGACCGCGTCAGCAAGCCCGTCTGCCAGCCCCAAATATCGACCGTCTCGCCGCGCCCGAAGGCCGGGAAGATCGGCACGGCGACGGCAAAAAGATAGATTAGCAAGGTGCCGGTCGCAAAAGTGGGGAGCGAGACGCCGACGACCGAGCCGGTCAGCACAAGGCGCGACAGGAAATTGTCGGGCTTGGCCGCAGCCCAAACCCCCAGCAGCGTGCCAACAACGATCGAAACGATCGCCGCGACGAGCACCAGCTCGACTGTCGCCGGCACGCGCTCGGCGAACAGATCGGCGATCGGCCGACGGTACTGCAGCGAGCGGCCGAGATCGCCTTGTACGAGCGCCAATACAAAGCTCGCGAAGCGTTCGGGCACCGAGGCGTTGAGGCCAAAGGCCTCGCGCAGGCGCTCTTTGTCTTCGACGGAGACCTCTTGGCCCGCCATATTCTCGACTGGATCGCCCAGCAGATGCAGAAGGCTGAACGCAATCAAGGCCATCGCCGCCATCGTTGCGAGCGCGTGAAACAAGCGTGTCAGCACCGAAAACATGTCGAACGCGTCTCCGCCGAACGGGATATCGCCTTCGCGAGTCCTTTGTTTTATGCAATCGCCAAGCCAGAAGGCACGTCGCGCATGGCATATCCATTGCACAGTTTATGGGCATGGACAGTTTCGCTGCCACGACAGTGCCGCCGCGCGCAGTGACGTCGAATTCGGCCGACGCGCGTGCGACGGGCATGCCGGTTCTCGATCTGCGTGGTCTCACGGTGGAGATCCCGACCCGGCGCGGCGTCCTCGTGCCGGTGCGCGACGTGTCGCTGGCGATCGCACCCGGCGAAGTGCTCGGCGTCGTGGGCGAGAGCGGTGCCGGAAAATCCATGCTGGGGTCGGCGATCGTTGGGCTGTTGGAGAAGCCCGCACGGCGCGCGGCCGGCACGATTTTGCTCGACGGCCAGCGCATCGACAATTTGACGCCGTCCGACATGCGCCGCGTGCGCGGGCGGCGCATCGGCGCCATCTACCAGGATCCGCTGACAGCCCTCGATCCGCTGTTCTCGATCGGCAGCCAAGTCGTCGAAACCATTCGTTGCCATTTGCCGCTCGGGGCCGTGGCGGCGCGCGACAGGGCGTTGTCGCTGTTGGATCGTGTCGGTATCGCATCGCCGACTCGCTGGTTCGACCGTTTGCCGCACGAGCTGTCCGGTGGTATGCGCCAGCGCGTGGTGATCGCACTCGCGATCGCTGGCGAGCCGCGCCTGCTTGTAGCGGACGAGCCGACCACCGCCCTCGACGTGTCGATCCAAGCGCAAATCGTAGATCTGCTGAAATCGCTGTGCCGCGACATGGGCATGGCGATCCTGCTGATTACGCACGACATGGGCGTGATCGCCGAGATCGCCGACCGCGTCGCCGTCATGTATGCCGGGCGTATTGCCGAACTCGGCCGCGTGGGCCGCGTCGTGCAAGCGCCCGCCCATCCCTACACGGCAGGCTTGATGGGTGCCATTCCGGATCTCGGCGTACGGCGTATGCGCCTGGCGCAGATCGAAGGCGCAATGCCGCGTTTGGGAGCGATTCCGTCGGGCTGCGCATTCCACCCGCGATGCGCGCAGGCCGACGCGCAGTGCGCAAGTGTCGAACCACCGACAGTGCCGGATGCCGAGGCAACCGGCATCGTCGCGTGTTGGCATCCGGCGACGGCGCTTTCGCGCGCGGAACCGCCGGCATCTGGTCTGCAACGGCCGAACATCGTCGCGTCGTCTCGCGACGAGGGGATGCCGCTCGTCGCTGCCGTGGGCCTCACCAAGCATTTCCGTCGCGATCCCAACTGGCTTGAAAGGCATTTCGGCCGCGAGCGCAGCCAAATCGTGCGGGCCGTCGACGGCGTCGATTTTGCGATCCCGCGCGGTTCTACCTTTGCGCTGGTCGGCGAAAGCGGCAGCGGCAAATCGACCGTCGCCAAACTCTGCGTCGGGCTGCTTGCACCGACGGCAGGGGCCGTTCTCTACGGCGGCGCCGACATGCGCACTGTCGAACGCAGCGGCCGCCTGCAAATGGTTTTTCAGGATCCGGGCTCAAGCCTCGATCCGCGTTGGCGCGTGTGCGACGTGATCGGCGAACCGTTGCGCGCGCGCGGGCCTATCCTCTATCGCGACGCTCGGCGGCGAACCGACGAATTGCTCGAACGCGTCGGCCTTGCCGCAGCCGACGGCGACCGCTGGACTCACGAATTTTCGGGCGGGCAGCGCCAGCGCATTTCGATTGCGCGGGCGCTTGCGTGCGAGCCCGAATTCTTGGTCTGCGACGAGCCAACCTCGGCGCTCGACGTGTCGGTGCAGGCGCAGATCTTGAATCTGATGCAGGATATCCAGCGCGAACGGCAGCTCACCTATCTTTTCATCAGCCATAATCTGGCCGTCGTGAGTCAGATTGCCGACACAGTCGGGGTCATGTATCGGGGCCGCCTTGTCGAAGTCGCGAAGTCAGCGACGCTGTTCGCTGCTCCGCGCCATCCCTATACGCGCCAGTTGCTTGACGCGATCCCCCGTATCGGCGGCACTGCCCGCGCTTCTGTGCGCCGACTAGCGACTGTCGACGATTCGACCGATGCTTCGGACGATCCGGTTGGGTGTCGCTTTCGCGCGCGCTGCGGCGAGGCGGCCGATATATGCAGTACCGATAATCCTCCCGAAATCGACGGCCCAGCGGGTCGGGTCGCCTGCTATCGTCGCACCTGATGTTTGGGCGTCGCGGATTTCCCCGTTGCTCAGCCACTGGGCAGCGGCCGCATGTGTTTGATGCATAATCAAGTTTTTGTTGGGTCGAGCCTATTCATAATCTTGAGTAAGTTTATACTAAGATATTGAATTTAATATATTAATTAGAACTAAATCGAGCTGGCACAATACTTGATTAGCAAGCAAGTAACTTCGCTGTTTCACGCGTTGAGGCGGCCGAGTGCCCAATTTGGGTTCGATCATGTCGTGGCGGGAGATCGCATCTACCCATGTTTCGCCCGTGAGTATTGCCGTGCAAAGCAACGTCTCTGTGCGCATCGGCGAGAGCCTAGCGGTTCGCCATGTAAGCCATGCCTATGACGCTGCGCCGGCGGTTTCGGAAGTCGACTTCGCAGTGGCGGCCGGCAGTATCGCGGCGATATTGGGCCCGAGCGGCTGCGGCAAATCGACGATGCTGCGCATAATCGCGGGTCTGATCCGACCGACGGCCGGCACAGTCAATCTCGGGACGCGCGACGTGACGGCCGTATCGGCGCGCGCACGTCGCATCGGCATGGTCTTCCAGAATTACGCGCTGTTTCCGCACATGACCGTGCGCGAGAATATCGGCTACGGCCTATCGGGACTGTCGCGCAGCGCGAAGCGCGCGCGCGTCGAGCAGCTTCTGGCGCTGGTTCGGCTCGAGGCTTTTGCCGACCGGCTGCCGCGCCAATTGTCGGGCGGTCAGCAGCAGCGCGTGGCGGTTGCGCGCGCGCTTGCACCGCGCCCGGTTCTGCTGCTGCTCGATGAGCCGTTTGCGGCCCTCGACCGGGCGCTGCGCGCCGACATGCAGTTCGAATTCGTGCGCCTGCAGCGCGAACTCGGAATCACGACGATCCTCGTCACACACGACCAGGAAGAAGCGCAAGCCGTCGCCGACACACTTATCGTCATGAACGCCGGAAGGGTCGAGCAGATTGGCAGTCCGGCCGATCTCTACGATCGGCCGAGCAGCCTGTTCGTGAACACGTTCGTGGGCCACGCCTCGGTATTGGGGGCGACGGTTCTGTCCGATGGCGGTGCCGCGTCGCGCTTGCTTCTCGATACCGGCGACACGATCGCGTTTGCGCGCGACGTCGGATTTCTGCACGGCACGCGCGTCGCACTGGCCGCGCGGCCCGAGCATGTGATGCTGCACGCAGCACCCATGCCGGGCGCCGTGCGGGCCCGACGCATCCTGTCGGTGCCGCATGGGCCGCTGCTTGTGCACGACCTTGTGCTCGCGGACGGAACGCCGGTGAAAGCCGTTGCACCGCGTACGCCAGATGTCGCATCCGCCGATCTGCCCGCGGAGTTTTTCGTCGTTTTTCTCACCGAACGTTGCCGCGTTTTTCCCGCCCCTTCAACCACTTCCTGAAAGGATCCGTTCCATGAGTCTTCGTCCCACGCGTCGTAGCGTCGTTGCCGGCCTCGCCGGCCTTGCCGCTGCCCCGTTCGTCGCCAGCCGCTCCGCGCGTGCGGCGGGCTCGATCGTCGCCGCTGCCTTCCCGGGTTCGTGGGAAGACGCCTATCGCGCGACCGTTGCCCCCGTCGTCAAAGCGGCCGGCACCGACCTCGTGCTTGCGCCGGCTCTTGCGCAAGACCAGCTTGCACGCCTCTTGGCCACGCAAGGCCGTCCGGCGTTCGACGCAATGATGGTCTCGCCGGGCCAGACCACCGAAGCGATCTCGCGCGGGCTGATCGAGAAGATCGATCCGAGCCGACTCAAGAACTGGAGCAAACTCCTGCCGGCCGCACAGACCGAATGGGGGCCCAACGTGACGGTGGAGATCACCGGATTTGCTTACAATCCGCGGCTGGTGCCTAAGCCGCGCACCTATCGCGATCTGTTCGACAATCCGGTCTATCACGGCAAGGTCGGCTGGATCGGCTTCGGCTCCAACACCGCCACGCTCGCCTGGGTCGAAATCGCGAAGGCTTTCGGCGGCAGCGAAGACGACATGTCGCCCGCGTTCAAGATGCTGGCCGAGCATCTGAACAAGGGGGCCGTGATCGCCAACAGCGGCAACCAGCAGATGGCGCTTTACCAGCAGAACGAAATCGCGGTGTTCATGTCAAGCGTGGGCAATGTTGCGAATCTCAAAGCGCGCGGCGTGTCGTGCGAGTTCGCGCACCCGACAACCGGGTCGCCCGCACTGCCAGTGGCTTTGCATCTCGTGAAAGGTTCGACGAATGCCGAAGGCGTCTACCAGTATATGGATGCCGCCATCTCGGCCGACGTGCAGCGCAAGCTGGCGCTGCCCCCCACCGAGATCCTGCCGACCAACACCGACGTGCCGCTCACTGACAGCCTCAAATCCTTTATCTCTGATGCGGACATCAAGAACCTCATCTATCCCAACTGGGCCAAGATCAATCCCAACCGTGCGGCGTGGTCGGCCGAATTCGACCGTGTGGTGAAGAAGTAGTTACCGCGGGCAAGGGGCATCGCGATGGTCCGCAGCGGAATCCCGTTCGTCGCACCGATGGTGGCGCTGTCGGTTGCCGGATTCCTGATGCCTCTTGCCGTCCTGGCGGCGTTCAGCTTCCGCGATCCGGCGGGCGGCTTCGGCGTGGGCAACTACGCCAAGCTGCTCGCCGATCCGCTGGCGCTCGAAGTGCTGTTCGACACCCTGTTCCTCGGCGCCAAGGTCGTGACACTGACCACGCTCTTGGGCTTGCCGATCGCGCTGCTCTACTGGCACGCGGGACCCCGCCAGCGCAGTCTGATTGTGTTCCTGACGCTGCTGCCGATGCTGACCAGCAACGTCGTGCGTACCTTCGCGTGGATCGTCATTCTAGGGCGCCAGGGGCCGGTGAGCCAGATGCTCCTCCAACTCGGCATCATTCCGTTCCCGCGCAGCTTTCTGTTCAACGAAACGGCCGTCGTCGTCGTGCTGAGCCAGATCGAATTGCCGCTGCTGCTGCTGCCGATCATGGCGGTGATGTCGCGCGCCGACCGCAATCTCGTTTCCGCAGCGCAGACGCTGGGGGCGGGGCCGTGGCGCATTGCCTGGAGCGTGCTGCTGCCGCTTGCGGCACCGGGCATTCTCGCGGGCTGGGTCCTGGTCTTCGCCAGTGCGACCACCTCGTACGTGACACAGGCCGTAATCGGCGGGGCGCGCCACATCTATCTTCCGCAATACATCTATCGCGAGGTCGGCGTGCTGTTCCAATGGCCGTCGGCGGCGGCGATCGCGATGGTGCTGTTGGCGTCGACCGGCGTCGTGATGGCGGCATTGGCGGCCCTTGCGCGCCATCCGAGGCTTGCCGCCCATGGCTAGCCAAGACCGCGTCTATTCGATCGTCGTGCGCGGCCTCGGCTGGCTCGCGATCGCTTTCATGGTTGCCCCCGTTTTTGTCGGCCTCGCCATGTCGTTCACGGCCGGGCAGACGCTTAAATTCCCGCCGGACGGCTTCTCGCTGCGCTGGTACCGCGCCTTGTTCGACCCCGCACTTTCGGCACCCATCCATGCGGCAATTTGGAATTCGTTGAAGATCGCGTTGCTGGCGGTTGCGGGCACGCTGCTGTTTGCGATGCCGGCCGCCTACGGGGCGACCCGCTTGAAGCCGCGCGCGTCGGCTTTTGTCGAACCGCTGATGCTCGCACCGCTGGTGCTGCCGACGCTGGTCTACGGGCTCGCGGCCCTGATCGCCTTCACGAGCATCGGGCTATATCCGTCGCTGCCGATGGTCGTGATCGGGCACGTGGTGGTATTCGGGCCGCTGATGTACCGGGCGTGCGTTGCCATCGCGTCGCGCCTCGACCCCAGCCTCGAGGAAGCATCGACCCTGCTCGGGGTCGGCGCGTTCCTCACTTTCGTGCGCGTGACCTTGCCGCTGATGGTACCGGGCATTCTCGCCGGCACCTTCCTCGTCTTCATGCAGTCGCTCGACAATGTGTCCGTTTCGCTGTTCCTGGCCGACGCGCGCACCTCGGTGCTGCCGCTGCGCATGTTCCAGATGATCGAAGAGTCGCTCGACGTGCGCGTCGCCGCCATCTCCGGCCTCCTCATCGCGATCGTTTTCTTGGGCCTCTTCTTCGCGCGCCGCGTGCTGGAACCGTCGCAAACGAGCTGAATCGAATTCACCTGCGTGAAAAAAAGGGATCGAACATGAAAGCCACCGCCACGCAAGCTCGGCCGACCATCGAAGCGCTGATGGGCGATTTCAAGCCGAATTTCGATTTTGTCGCACCGCCCCCGTTGCCGCTCGAGGAATACGAGGAGCGCCTGCGCCGCGTGCGCCGCGAGGCGGTCGTTGCCGGGCACGACGCGATCGTGATCCACACCGACATGGTCGGCTGGTTCCACGCCTCCAACGCCTATCTGCGCTACATGATCGATTGGATGCGCGAGGGTGCCCTCATCATCCCGACCGACAGCGACAAGCCGCTCGTTCTGCTGACCTTTTTCACCGAGTCCGTGATTCTGCCGCCGGGCGGCGAGCCTGTGCTGGTCGACGAAATCTGGCAGGTCGGCGCCATCGGCCGCGAATATGCCGACCGTCCCGGCACGTCTTCCAGCAAAGCGGCCGATGCGTGCGGCGACATGCTGCTGAAGCTGTTCGGCCCGCGCGCCCAGATCGGCCGCATTGGCGACGGCAAATCGGCGAAATTCTGGGCGCAGATCGTCGAGATGATGCCCAAGACCAAATTCGTCGACGAAAACGGCATCATCGACCGCATGCAGCGCGTGCGTTCGGCCGCCGAGATCGACATGTTCCGCGCGGCAGGCCAGCTCATCGATATTGCGACGCAAGCCGCCTACCACGTGACGCGCCCTGGCGTGACCGACGCCGAGATCTACGCAGCCTTCACCTTCGCCCAGATGGCGCGCGGCGGCGAAACCGGCGACGGCTACCAGATCGGCATCAACGAATTCGGCACGCATTGCGGGAAACCCTATGGGCATGTCGTGCGGCCGGGCGATCTCATCAACATTTACGTCTCGAATGTCACCTTCCGTGGCTATACCGGCCAAACCGCGCGTATGATCTCTGTCGGCGACATCACCAAACACCAGGAGAAGGTCATTTCCGCGTGCGTCGAGGGCGTCAAGCGCGCGGAAAAACTGATCAAGCCGGGCGCCTTGTTCCGCGACGTCAACAATGCGGCGTTCGAGCCCTATATCGAGGCCGGTCTCTTGAAGTCGCCCGAGGCGCGCACGATGCCCTATATCTGGGAGCCGATGCCCGACGGCAGCCCGCGCCGCGTAAAGCAGCAATATGTGAAGGACATCGATTGGGAGGCGCAGGGGCGCAAGCTCATGCATGTCTACCCGGCGCAATACGGGCCGCACAATCCCAATCTCGGCCATTCGATCGGCATGGCGGGCGGGCCGAACAGCTTCAACGTGTCGTCCCACAATTACGACCGGCTCGAGCCCGGCATGGTCTTCGTGCTGCATACGCAATGGGTCGAGCCGCTCGTGGCGGGCTGCAATGTGGGCGACCTCTATGCTGTGACCGAGACCGGATTCGAGAACCTCACGCGCCACACGCCGCTCGATCTGCACCGCGTTTGACCGGACGCCGAAAGGCGGGAGATGCCAATGGAAGACGTCAAAAGCACGCGCGACTTGACGCTCGCGGGCGGACTCAAAGTGCTGCATGCGGCGATCGCGGCGGCCGAGCGGATCGGCCAGCCCATGTGTATCGCAGTCGTCGATCGCGGCGGCAACATGATCGCGTCCGCGCGCATGGACGGCTCGAAGGCGCTGAGCGTGATCTCGGCTGCCAACAAGGCGCGTACGGCGGCTTTGTCCGGCGAGCCCACTGGTGGGGCGCATGCCGATGTCGAGATTCAGATCGCACTCGCCTCGGAAGGGCGCTGGACCAATCTGATTGGCGGGCTGCCGATCCGCGTCGGTGGCGCCATTGTCGGCGCCGTTGCAGCAGGTTCGGGCAATGGCACGCAGGATCTTGCTGTCGTACGCGCCGGCGCCGCTGCCATTGAAGGTGCCGACATGTTCGAAGGATTCGTGCCGATGGGTGCCGAAGACACGGGCATCGTGCGCGGCTCACATCCGGACAAGGTTCGTGGCTGAAGCGAAGCGCACCGACAGCGCAGGTGATTTTACCGCAACGGCCCTTACGGGAGCATTTCGGCGCCGCGAGATATCCGCCGTCGAACTGGTGAACGATGCATTATCGCGTATCGCGGCGACCGACGGCATGCTGCATGCGTTCTGCACGCTCGACGAGGACGGCGCACTTGTACAAGCGCAAGCCCTCGACGCGCGCCGGGCGGCCGGAGATACGCTTGGGCCGCTCGCCGGCGTGCCGGTCGCGATCAAAGATCTAATCGCCACACGCGGCCTGCGCACGACCTTCGGTTCGCCGCTCTATGCCGATTTCGTACCCGATGAGGACGACATCGTCGTTGAACGCCTGAAGGCGGCGGGCGCTATCGTTGTCGGCAAGACCAACAGTTCCGAATTCGGCTATGGCGCTGTCGGGCACAACGCGCTGTTCGCGACAACACGCAATCCTTGGAATGCCGCTCTTACACCGGGCGGATCAAGTGCCGGCACGGCTGCAGCCGTCGCTGCACGCATGGTGCCGCTGGGGCTTGGCAGCGACGGCGGCGGTTCGATCCGCATTCCAGCCGCCTTGTGCGGCCTCATTGGCATGAAGGCTTCGTGGGGCCGCGTGCCGCTCTATCCGGGCTGCCGCGATGCGCGCCTGCCGGGCGCTTCGGGCTGGGAGTCGCTTGAGCATATCGGGCCGCTCGCCGCCAATGTCGCCGACGTGGCGCTGGCACTCACGGTCCTCGCGGGCCCTGATCCGCGCGATCGCCATTCGTTACCTGCCGAGCCGGGCGCATTCGCTGTCGCAGCCCCCGAGACGTTACGGCGCACCCGTGCCGTTTTCAGCCGCACGCTCGGCTTTGCCGCGGTTGATCGCGAGGTGGCCGAAATTGCCGCACAGGCGGCACGGCGCTTTGCGGCGGCACTCGACCTCGATTATACCGAAGGCGATCCGTCGATCGAAGACCCGCAGATCTGCTTCGAAGCGCTCGTCGCACTCGATACGGATCGTGCGGGTTTGCTTCTGCTTGCGGCGGCAAGGCAGCATCGTTTTGCGGGACCGCTTCAAAGGTTGCTCGAACAAGAATGGACGGCCGAAGATTTTACGGCGGCGATCCTGGCACGCAAGCGCATTGCCAATGCGATGGCGCGTTTCATGGGCATTCACGAGTTTCTGCTGACGCCTGCGACCGCGAGCGCCGCATTCCCGGTCGACAGCGAAGGGCCCAATGCGATCAATGGAACGCCGATTTCGCCTGGGGACTGGACGCCGTTCACCGCTCTTGCGAATCTCACGGGTCAGCCGGCCGCCGCATTGCCTGCCGGCGTCACGCAGGACGGTCGACCCGTGGGCCTGCAGATCGTCGGTCGGCATTTGGCCGATGCGCGCGTTTTGACTGCGTGCGCGGCCTACGAGAGCGTCTTGCCATGGGCGCATCGGGTGCCTTTAATTGCAGCGAGGGCCGACGCCGCGTCGGCGTTTGGGATCGAACAGCAATCCGCATGACGAAGAACACGAAGCCGCCGAAAGAAGCGCCAAACGGCACCAGTCGCGATCTGCAGATCGGCGCACGCGTTCGGCATGCGCGCATTCTTGCCGGGATCCGCATGCGAGAGCTGGCGGAGAAGATCGGCTGCGCGGAAAGTTCGATTTCGAAGATCGAAAGTGGGCGTGTGGTGCCGTCCGTGCCGATGCTGCAGCGCATCGTCGAGGCGCTAGGCCGCGATCTTTCTTCCTTTTTCGGGGCCGATTTGACGGCCCCGGGCATTATCCAGCGCGCAGGGCAACGCGTGGTGACCAAAACCGATCCGATCCGCGACGGTAAGGGCATCAGCTACGAACGGATGGTGTCGTTCGGCCACGGCAATCTGCTCGAGGCGAACATCCATGTCGTCGAGCCGGGCGGCGGGCGAGTTGATCGCGTCACTCATCAGGGCGAAACGCTTGGCTACGTGATCGAAGGATCGATCGAATTGACGATCGAAGAAACGCCCTATCTGCTCACGGCGGGTGACTCGTTCTCATACAAGAACCATCTGACGAGCCGCTATCGCAACCCGGGCGCGACGACGGCGCGGGTACTCTGGGTCAATACGCCGCAAGTCCATTGATGCAGCGCGGCCGCCGCATCGGCGATCACGCAAGGTCTGGGGCCATGATGCGGCCGTTTTCGATGATCGGTGTGCCGTCGAGTGCCAGATCGGCGCCGAGCAGGCAGAGCCCCATATGAAGGTTTGAGCGGTTCTGCCCGCCGAAAAGCACGTCGTCGTTTGAGCCGATCTCGACTTGCACGCTGCCTAGAAAGGCTTCGTTGTCGGCACCGCCGCCGCCTTGGTCAGGCGTGTCGAGGATCGGGGCGAGCCACTTGGCGCGCGGATCGACGCCCCAGGCCATGTGGCCCGCCATGTAAGCCGATGGCTCGCCCGCGGCTTCGATCGCGTGGCGCAGCAGGCGCGCATCGAGCCCGCCTTCGATCGCGCATACGCGACCCTCCTTGAACGTGATCGCAACCGGGCTTTCGACAAAGCGGGCAAGCATGAAGCATACGTCGCCCACATCGAGCACGAGCCGCCCGTGCGTCGTTCCTTCGCGCAAAGCCGCTTGGACCATGCCGCCGCCCCAGAAATCGAGATGGCCCGGGTGATCGGCGGCACCGTAGGTGGCGAGGCCGCGCCTGCCTTCCTTGTTCAACGTGAGGTCCGTTCCGGCGCGCGACGTGATTCGGATGATCTTTGCGCGATCGAGGCGTGCTGCACCGGCAAGCGCGCGGCGGCGCACCTCGGCTTCTGCATTGAGGCGCTGCAGCACATGGATGGGCTGCATGACGCATAAGACCCGCGCGCCGGCATTGAGGGCAGCTTTGATCTCGGGGCGATAATGGAGCGTGAAGGCGGTCATATAGACGATGAGATCGGCTCGCGCGCAAACGGCCGAGAGTGCTTTTGCCGGCACCGGTGCGCTTGCGGCGAACGTCGTCAGGCTCGTTTCCGCACCGAGCGCGCGGCATGCGCCCATCGCCGCGGCGGCGTAGACGGGGTTCCAGGCCGTATCCGTGATCAGCGCGCAAAACTCGCCTTGTTTGAGGCGGCAAGAATCGAATTGGCGCGTGAAGAGTTCGACGAGGTCGGTTGCGGCCAAGGCGGTCGAAAAGCTGCGGGCGTAGGGCATCGGATCCTGCGTCGAGGGGGCGAAGAGAACAATCAGTAGCATTCCCGCGCGTGGCGGGTAAACGACGGCGGCTGCGTAGTTTCCGGCTCTCCCGCTACAGAGGCACAACGACGAGCATCGCGTTTTGCGTGTTTGAAGGGACTTGAATGTCGAGACGTGTCTTGCGATGGGTTTTGCTCCGTGGCCTTGTGGCCGTCGTTTTTGTCGTCGTGCTGCTGGCGGCTCTTGCTTTCGTCTATCCGCGTGCGGTTGTCGAGACGGTGCTTGCTCGATCGCTCGGGCGATCGGTGTCGATCGGCGCATTGGAGATCGAGTTGGGTTCGACCATTGCAGTTCGCCTGCAAGCGCTTATGATCGCAAGCAGTGCCGATCTTCCTTTGGAGGCGCTTCTGTCGGTCGGTGCCATCGATGCGCGGATCGACGGCGCGCAGTTGCTTCGCGGCACGCTGGCGTTCCGCGGTCTCGCCATCGACAAGGCAGTGCTTGCGCTCGCGCGCGACAGCCAGGGACTCGGCAACTGGCGATTTGCACCGCGTGCGATTTTGCCAGCGGCGAACGGTCGCGCGCAGATACCCGATCTCGGCGAATTCACGCTGGCCGACAGTACCGTGCGCTACCGCACGAGCAGCGGCCCCTTGCTCGTCGTTGCATTGGACGCAATGCGCCTGAGCGCCGAGGGTTCGACTGGGCCCGTCGAGATCGCGCTTGCTGGCAGCTATCAGGGGCACAAGGCGATACTCGCGGCCTCTGCAGGTTCGTTCGATGCTTTGCGCGATGCGGCGCGCCCCTATGCGATGTCGCTGCAACTGACTGCGCCGCAGCTTCGCCTCGCGTTCGACGGCACGCTTGTCGATCCGCTCGATCTCGACGGCGCGGTCGGCCATTTGACTTTTGCGGCCGAACATCTCGCCGCACTGCAAGCCTTTGTCGATGTCGATGCAACGCTCGCCGCCGCATTGCAAATCGAGGCTCGGGCGAACCGGCATGGCGACGTCTGGAGCCTTGAGGCGGTGCAGGGCCACGTCGCTGGCACGCGCGTCCAAGCAAAGTACCTGACGCTCCTTGAAGGACCGCGCGGCGGCAGCGATACGGTGACGGCCGATGTCGCGTTCGACGAACTCGATTTGGACACGCTCTTTTTGCGGACCGGCCGCGATTCTATGGGCTTTCGGCCCGACAGGGCCACCGATGCGATTCGAACCGATCTTCGCTTTGTCATTGGATTGCTGCGCTACGACAAGGTCGAATTGCTGCGCGACGTGCGGCTGAGAACCATCGGTGGCCCCGGCATTCTTGCACTCCGCGAGGGCGCCGCCTCCTTCGGAGGTGGCGCTTTGACGTTCGGCGGTAGAGTGCAGGCGACGGGCGAGCGCGACAGCAATGTTCGTTTGCAGGCACGACTGAAGGGCGCGCTGGCGGAGCGGCTGGCAGCCCTTGCCGTCGGCAGCGGGGATATTGGGCCACCGCCGATACGTGGCCTTCTCGATGCCGCTCTGGATCTGCAGATGTCCGGAGCGAACATCGATGCGTTGCTGCGGCGCAGCCAAATGGAAATGGCCGTCGCCTTGAAGAGCGGCACTATCGACCGGAAACTCGTCGAGGCGGCATCGACGGATCTGCGGGCGTTCTTCCGCGGACCCGATTCGACGATGGCGCTCGAGTGTCTTTTTGGCGTTGCGACGTTGAAGGACGGCGTCGGCGCACTTGCTCCGGTGCGGCTGCGTGCAGCAGAAGGACGATTTGCGGCCGACGGTTCCTTCGATCCGGTGCGGCTTGCGTTCGACATTCTTGTGTTGTCGGATCCGACCGCGAGCGGTTCGCTGGCAGTAGACGCGCCGCTGCGACTCCAAGGCACACCCGGACGGATGACGGTGGTGCCGGCACCTGGGGGCCGTATCGGGCCGACATCTTTGCCTTCGATCGCGACAGACTTCGCCATCGGGAACCCATGTCGATAGCTGTTCTGAAGCATTTCGTGCATTGCGTGAGAAGCCGGCACGCGCGCATGCGAACGATTCGCGCTGCCCGATCTATGGACAAGGTCAATGCATTCAAATATACAAATTCCACTCTGCGACTGCGAATTTCATGCGCGCTTCGAATGGTTCCAAGCTGCGGCTTTCTTGGACATCGCCGCGCGCTTTGAGGACGACGACGAGAGAATCCCCGTATGACGACGGCGCGCGTGCAGGTCCAAGACGCTTTCGACGATTTCCCGCTTCCCCAGCGCGCGTCGCTCGCGACCGCAATCGCGGACTCGGTGGCCGAGGCCATCGCAACCGGCCATCTTGAACCTGGCGAACGCGTGATCGAAACCGCACTTGCCGAGCGTTTCGGCGTCAGCCGCGTGCCGATCCGCGAGGCGCTGAAGGTTCTGCATGCGCAGGGTATTCTTTCGGGCGGCGGGCATCGCGGCTATCGCGTGGCCGCGTTCGATCTCAAGACGATCGACAAGGTCTTCGAGGTGCGGCTGGCGCTGGAAGCGTTCTTGCTGCGCGACGCTGTCGAGCGCTGGCGCAGCGGCGAGGCGAACATTGCCGAACTCGATGCGGCGATCAAACACATGGATGCGGCCGCGCGCGCCGACGACCGTCGCGCTTCGCTGCGCGCCGACGTCGAGTTCCACCGCACGATCTGCCGCGCTTCGGGAAATCTTATTTCATCGACGCTGTGGGAAGCCATCGCGCGGCATGTGCTGATCATTTTCAGCCTTGAGGCCTATCGCGACAGCAATCTTTTCGCGATCGCCGACCAGCATCGCGCGTTCCGAGATTTCATCGCCTCGACCCTGACGATGCGCAAGGCGCTTACGGTCGAAGATTGCCGTTTGGCGCTCGAAGACCATATCCTGCTCGTAGCGCGCGCCAAGCGCCTCAAGAAGAGCGGCGCGAAGGCCTAATCGGTAGCAATGGCAGCGACGTGAACCCGGGAACGCGTCCGAAGGCCTTCTTCCTCGCATTTGCCGCCATCACGCTGTTTTCGCTCGAGGCTGCCTTCGCGCGCGCGATCGGACCGGGCATCGATTTGGCTCAAGTCGGCGTCGTGCGCGCCTTCGTCCAGCTTGCGTTTCTTTGGCTATGGCTGGGGCGGCACCTCGGCACGGCATTCGCCACGCAACGCGCGCGCATGCATGTCGGGCGCGGACTTCTCAGCGTTGCGGGCCTTGCCGCTTATTTCTACGTCTTCGCAAATATGCCGATGGCGAACGCGACCGTATTGTCCTTTGCGGGCGTGCTTGTGACGACGGTCGCGGCACAGATCGTTCTGCGCGAAGCGGTGGGGTGGCGGCGCTGGTCGGCGACGATAGCAGGGTTCGCCGGCGTTCTCGTCGTGCTGCGTGCTGGGGCCACACCTTTCGACTTCGTGCTGCTTGCCGGCATCTATATGGCCGCGAACGGTGCCGCCATCAATCTTGCGACCAAAGGTCTCACGCGCACCGAGCCAACGCAGACGATCATGGCGTGGATTTCGTTGACCACGCTTGCTGTCGCCCTGCCGGTCGCCGTCGCGACCTTCACGCCGCCGACCGCGCGCGATCTGGCGTTGATGGTCGGCATCGGCCTTGCCGGCACGATCGGCCAGTACGGTGTGATCTCGGCTTACCGACTCGCGGATGTTTCGGCGATCGCACCTGTCCTCTATATGCGCATCGTCGTAGCGAGCGCGATCGGCTATGTCGCGTTTTCCGAGACGATCGACCTGCTGACCGTCTTGGGTGCAGCGACGGTGACGGTGAGCGCACTCTATATCTCGCGCCACGAAGCCAAGCTCGCGCGGGACCGCTCGCCTACCGCAGCGACATAGCCTCAGCACGGACCGCATCGGCGACTTCGGCGATCTCGCTGTCGTCGAGATGCGGCCCGATCGGCAAACCGAGCAGGCGACTGCAGGAACGCTCTGTGACTAGGAGCGCGCCTTCGCGAAGATCCTTGTCGGCGTAGATCGGCTGTAGATGCATCGGCGGCGCATAGGACAAAGCGGTGCCGATACCGCGGCGCCTGAGGCCTTCGCGCAGCTCGTCGCGCGCATCGTGGTGGATCACGTAGTTGCGAAAGGCATGGCGCATGCCTGGGCGCACGGTGGGCACTTTGGTCACGTCGCCGAACGCCGCCGCGTACAGTGCCGCTTGTCGATTGCGCGCATCAAGGCTTGCGGGCACATCGGTGAGTTTGACGCGCAGCACGGCGGCTTGAATTTCGTCCATGCGCTCGTTGAGGCCTTCGGTCTCGTGATGGAGCGGGGGCGGGGTGGCGCCGATCGCGCGATGTCGCGCGCGATCTTGTCCGTAGGATGAGATTTTGCGGATGCGATCGGCGAGTGAAGCGTCGCCGACCACGCACGCACCGCCCGATCCAATCGAACCAAGGTGTTTGGTCGGCGCGAAGCTGAAACAGGTCACGTCGGCGAAGGTGCCAATCTTGCGGCCGTCGATCTCCGCCCCCAAGGCAAGGCATGCGTCTTCGACGATCGCTAGGCCTTTGGCGCGCGCAAGGGCGGTCAGTTCGACCAACGAAGCCGGATGGCCGAACATGTCGACCGGCAAGATGGCGCGCGTACGCGGCGTGATAGCGGCTTCGGCTTGGTCCACGTTCATGCACAGCGTTTGTGGATCGATATCGACCCACACGCTTGTGGCGCCCGTGAAATGGATGGCCGAGATCGTGCCGATATCGGTGTTCGAAACCGTGATCACCTCGTCGCCGGGGCCAATACCCAAGGCCAGCAGTGCTATCTTCAGCGCTGCCGTTCCCGAATTGACGGTGACGGCATGCGCCCCGCCGACATAGGCCGCGAATTCCGCCTCGAAGGCGGGCACGTTGTCGCCCCAATCGAGGCGACCACTTTCCAGCACGCCGAAGATTGCCGCATCGATCTCGGCTTTGCGCCGCTGGTAGATGCGCGCGTGGTTGTAGAACGCGACCGCCATCAGCGCGATCCTTTCGGCACATAGGCGATAACTTCGACCTCGATGCGCACTTCGGGCGAGCCGAGCCCGGCGATCACGATGCCGGTATGCGGCGGGCGATGGTCGCCGAAGAAGGCGAGGCGTTCGGCCGTCACCGCATCGCGGTCCGCGCGATCGACGAGGATGGTGTTGATCTTGACGACGTCGCGCGCGGTGGCCCCCACACTCGCAAGGCATTTTCCGATATTGACGTAGACTTGGCGGGCTTGGGCGCCGGCGTCGCCGAGACCGACCCAGTTGCCCGCCGCATCTTTCGCGATTTGGCCTGCGACGAAAACGAAATCGCCCGCACGACTGACATGGCTGTAGGTGGTTGCCGGCGCCACACCGGGCGGGTCGATCAACTCGAAGCTTTTCTGCGTCTCGGCCATGACTAGAGTCTCCTTCTGCCTGCATTGGTGTTGATCACACGCGCGACAAGTTCGGCATCGAACACGGGCGAGGGTTCGCGCGGGGCGCTATCGGCAAGGGCCGCAACAGCGGCGAGTACGCGCGGTGCCGTGTAGTAGGCTCGGTGTGCCGCGTGCAGCAGCTCGGCAAACGCCATCGGTGCCGCCTTTTCCCATGCCGCGATCGCGGGTGTGCGGTCGGTCGGTTCAAGGCCTTCTGTCGCTTCGCAAAGCGCTGAAAGCGTGTGCCGCAGGTCGGGCGCGCAATTCTCAAAGAAGTTCGTTGCGTCGACGGCAGCCGAGAAAGGAGGCCAGCGATTGCCGTCGCCCGGGATCAAGGCATCGAGCACGGCGCCGCCGTTCGCGTGCGGGTCACTCGACATGGCGATTGCGTCCGATATAGGTTTTGACATGACCCGACGCGATCTTGAGACCGATGTTGTGATTGTGGGGGCGGGGCCCACGGGAAGTGCGGCCGCGTGGCGCCTCGCGGCGGTCGGCGTTCGCGTCATCGTCGTCGACAAAGGCAAGCCGTTCGATCCGGCTTCCCTCGACCGGACCAATGCCGATTGGGAACTGCGCCGCGCCAGCGTGCTGTCGTCCAACCCCAACATCCGCAAAGCGCCCGACGACGATCCTGTCGACGATGCCGAGAGCGACATCAAACCGATGTTCGCCTACGGCACTGGCGGCACCTCCACGCACTGGTCGGCACATGTGCCGCGATTCCGGCCCGAAGATTTCCGCGTGAAGACGCTGGACGGTGTGGCCAGCGACTGGCCGATCAGCTACGACGATCTCGAGCCCTATTATTCGCTCGCCGAAGCGCGCTGGGGCACGGCGTTCGTGGCCGGCGATCCGTCGGCTGCACCGCGCCAGGGTCGGCCGCAGAAGCTGCCGACGATCGGAGCGCATGGGCGGCGTTTTGCGCGCGCCTTCGATGCGCTTGGCTGGCATTGGTGGCCGGTCGATCTTGTGGTCGGGCGCGATGCCGACAACTCCGAGACCCAGCATTGCACGCATATCGGGCCATGCGATCTGGGGTGCCCGAGCCGCGTGCGCTCGAGTGCGGAGCCGGCCTTCCTCGATGCAGCGCGCGCTGACGGGACGCGGGTGCTGACCGGTACCCGCGCAATTTCGATCGAGACGGGAGCCGACGGCCTTGTGCGAGCTCTCGTGTGCCGCGACGATGCCGGTACCTTTCGCATTCGTGCCAAGCATGTGGCGCTGGCCGGCAACGCATCGGCGACGGCGCGCTTGCTGCTGCTGTCGCAGACTGGCCGGTCGCCGAACGGACTGGCCAACAGTTCGGGCCTCGTCGGGCGCGGCCTCATGCTGCACCCCTACGCCAAAATGGATGCGCTGTTCGACGAGCCGATCGGCGCATGGGTTTCCGGCGAGAAGGCAGGGCTGGTCTCGTTCGAGTTCCTGCAGACCAAGCAAGAGCGCGGGTTCGTGCGCGGCGTGAAGCTGCAGCTTGTCGCAGGGCCGCCGCCTGTTGCCCTTGCCGAAGGGGCGGTCGTCGGCCGGCGCTTGCCATGGGGGGCGAGTCATCACGCCGCCTTCGAAGCGCGCTTCGATCGCATCTGCGGGTTTACGGTGTGTGCGGAGGATTTGCCGGAGGATGCAAATCGTATCGTGTTGTCCGACAGCAGGGTCGACCGCGACGGTTTGCCGGCGGCCAAATGGATCTATCGCGTTGCGCCGAACGCGCGGCGCGCGCTCGATTTCGGCCTCGCGCGCGCGCAGGACGTGCTGCGCGAAGCGGGCGGGCATACGTTCTTCCGCACCGATCTGCGCGATCAGGCGGGCTTCCACATCATGGGCACGGCGCGCATGGGCGGCGATCCGTCGCATTCGGTCGTCGATGCGTTCGGGCGCTGCCACGACGTGGCGAATTTGTGGGTGCTCGACGCCAGCGTTTTCGTGACGGCGTCCGTCGCCAATCCGACCTTGACTGCGCAAGCCCTGGCGCTGCGGGCCGCCGACCATATGCTCGCCCGTCGCCACTAGGTTGGGTGCATGCGCCGTCAAAGAATATCCTCGCGGATGCAGGCAACCGCCCCGCCGCCGGCGCGCGCGCGCAGCTTTGGGCGGGCGTCGGCGCAGGCCGGCAGAGCGTAGCGGCAGCGCGTGCGGAACACGCAGCCCGACGGCGGATTGGCGGGACTCGGAATGTCGCCGGTCAACACGACCTTGCGGCGTGCCCGCGCAGGATCGGGCACGGGGGCTGCTGCCAGCAGCGCTTCCGTATAGGGATGGCGCGGCTGCGCGAAGATGCTGTCGACCGGCCCTTCTTCCATCACGCGCCCGAGATACATGACGACGACGCGGTCGCTGATATGCTCGACGACATTGAGGTCGTGCGAGATGAACAGCATCGCAAGGCCGAGATCGCGCTGGAGTCCTGCGAGCAGATTGACGATCTGGGCCTGGATCGACACGTCCAGGGCCGAAACGGGCTCGTCGGCGACGATGAAATCGGGTTCGACCGCAAGTGCCCGCGCGATGACGATGCGCTGGCGCTGGCCGCCCGAGAATTCGTGCGGATAGCGATCGAGATGCGCCGCCCCAAGCCCGACGCGTTCGAGCAATGCCAAGATGCGGCTTTGGCGCGAGTCCGCGTCGCCGATTCCGTGGATGTCGAGTGCTTCGCCGACGATGTTCTTGACCGTCATGCGCGGATCGAGGCTCGCATACGGGTCTTGGAAGATGATCTGCATCTGGCGGCGGAAGGGCCGCAACGCCGTGCGGTCCAGCCTGGTGATGTCTTGCCCGCGAAAGCGGATATTGCCGGCCGTGGGATCTGTGAGGCGCAGCACCGTGCGCCCGACGGTCGTCTTGCCTGAGCCGGACTCGCCGACGAGCCCCACGACTTCGCCGGGCATGATGCGGAACGAAACATCGTCGACCGCGCGGATTGCCGGCTGTGGCTTGCCGAAAAGCCTTTTGGCACCGCCAAACGCTTTGACGAGCCCCACGACTTCGAGCAGGGGCGGCCTCACATTTCGCTCCACAGGAAACAGCGCGACGCGCGGCCGACACCGGCCTCGATGAGCGGCGGCATGGCTGCATTGCATTCGGCGCGCGCCATGGCGCAGCGCGGCGCGAAGGCGCAGCCCGCCGGCAGTTCGAGCGGGTTGGGCACGTTGCCGGGAATGGCCGCGAGCGGGATGCGGCGTCCTTGCGCGTCGCGACGCCGGCCCGCGACGGCCATCGAGGCGAGCAGGCCACGCGTGTAGGGATGCAGCGGTTTGGCGAAAACGTCGCGTACCGCACCGCTTTCGACGACGCGGCCCGCATACATGACGACGACGCGGTCCGCCATTTCGGCCACCACGCCCATATTATGCGTGACGAACAGAATGCCCATATTCGCCGCTGACGCTTTGAGGCCGCGCAGCAATTCGAGGATCTGCGCTTGGATCGTCACGTCGAGCGCTGTCGTCGGTTCGTCGGCGATCAGCACGGCAGGGCTGCATGCGAGCGCCATTGCGATCATCACGCGCTGGCGCATACCGCCCGACATCGTGTGCGGATAGTCGTCCGCCCGGCGCGCGGGATCGGCAATGCCGACTTCGCGCAGCAGATCGATCGCCGCATCCCATGCCGCTTTGCGCGCAACGCCGCGATGCTCGACGATCGCCTCGGCGATCTGGTCGCCGACCGTGTAGAGCGGATTGAGGCTCGTCATTGGCTCTTGGAAGATCATCGCGATCTCGTCGCCGCGCAGGCGCTGCATCGCATCTTCGGAAAGCTTTCCGAGATCGACGATCTCGCCCGTGCGGCGACGGAAGAGAATTTGGCCGTCCACGACGCGGCCCGGTCGGTCGACCAATCCCATCACCGAAAGGCACATCACGGATTTGCCCGAACCGGACTCGCCCACGATCGCGACGGTCTCGCCGCGCCGCAAATCGACATCGACGGATTCGACCGAACGCACGATTCCGCCCTCGGTTGGGAAATGGGTCGTCAGTCCGGTGACGGACAAAACGGTATCATCGGGCAGGGACCCCATGGCGCTCCAGTCGCGGCAAATTCTCCGAATATCTTGGCGACAACGATCTTGTAATACAAGTAGACAATAGCTAGCATCCCCGTCGTTGTTGATTTTGAGATCGCGGAGGGGCAGTGCCTCGGTTGTTCGGCAAGGTTGCTATCGTCACCGGCGGCGCCAACGGCATGGGCCGCGCAACCGCTCTTCTTTTCGCCCGCGAGGGCGCCAAAGTTGTCGTCGGCGACGTCGATGCGGCGGCGGGGGCATCGGCTGTTGCCGAGGCGAAAGCGGCAGGCGGCGAACTCGTCTATCGCCATTGTGACGTGGCGAAGGAAGCCGACGTGGCCGGCCTCGTCGCGCACGCGGAAGCAACGTTCGGCAAGCTCGACACGATTTTCAACAATGCCGGCATCGAACAGCCCGTCACGCCGTCGACCGACGTCAGCGAAGAACTCTTCGAGCGCGTGATCGGCATCAATCTCAAAGGCACCTTCTTCGGCTGCAAACACGCCATCCCCGCCTTGCTGCGCAACGGCGGCGGGACGATCGTGAACAATTCGTCGGTCTCGGCTTTTGCCAATGTCGGCTGCAACATCTCGTATGCCGCTTCGAAGGGCGCGGTCATGTCGATGACGCGCGTGCTGGCGATCGAATACGCGACGCGCGGCATCCGCGTGAACGCGATCAATCCGGGCGTCATTGATACCGAAATGAATGTGCGTAACAAGGCTCGCGCGGCTGATGCCGAGGCGTGGACGAAGCGCTCGCTTGCCGTGACGCCGATGGGGCGCATGGGGAGCGGTATCGAGATCGCCGAAACGGTGCTCTATCTCGCCTCCGACCAGTCCTCCTTCGTCACGGGCATCGGTTTGCTGATTGACGGCGGCAGGGTCGCCACGTGAGCGGGCGGCTTGCGGGCAAAGTCGCGGTCGTCACCGGCGGTGCGCGCGGCATTGGCCGCGCCGTCGTCGGCGCTTTTGCGACCGAGGGTGCCATCGTCCACGCGCTCGACCGTTTCGGCGACGAGGTTGAAGCGGTTGCGGCGGCGGGCCGCGCTGCGGGCGGGTCTGTTCGAGCACGCACGCTTGATTTGCGTGATGCGGCTTCAGTCGCGGCTACATTTGCCGCAATCGAAGCGGAAGCCGGACGCATCGACGTGCTCGTCAACAATGCCGGCGTGATCTTCTTCAAGCCCATCGAGGCCGTGTCGGTCGAGGACTGGGACAATCTGATGGCCGTCAATCTGCGCGGGCCGTTTTTGTGCGCGCGCGCCGTGGCGCCGGGCATGAAGGCGCGGCGGGCGGGTGCGATCATCAACGTCTCGTCGAATGCTGGCGTGCGCGGCGGCAACAACGAGACAACCTATTGCGCATCGAAATTCGGCATCGAAGGCCTGTCGCGCGCACTCGCCATCGAAATGGCGACCTACAATGTTTCGGTCAACACGATCACGCCGGGCCATCCCGTGCATACGGCGATGAGCGAGACGACCTATACCGAAGAACAGCGGCAAATCTGGAAGGATCCGGCAGAGATTGCGCCCGCCTTCGTCCATCTCGCATTGCAGGATGCCTCCGGCCTCAATGACCGCTATGTGCGCGCCTGGGACCTCGTGCAGGAACTGCGCGCAGGGAAGGCCGCCTGATACGCCGCGGGTGCGGACCAAGTTTTGCAAAGCTTCGACGCGTTCATTTCAAACCATAGGAGCTCCGCCATGTCGTCCAGCCGTCGCACCGTGCTCAAGACCGGTGCAGCCTCGCTTGCCCTTCTTGCCGCCCCCACAATCGCGCGTGCCCAAGCCACTGCAGCAAATACGCTGATTTGGGCCGACGATTCCAACAGCGACGTGACCTACGATCCGCGCGTTACGCAGTCGCGCCACGAAGAACAGGTAATCGTCCAGGTTTTCGACCAGCTCATCATGTCCGACGAGACGGGCAAGCTGTCGCCGGGTCTCGCCACAGCCTGGGAAATGTCGCCGGACGCAACCTCGGTGCGTCTCAGTCTGCGCAACGACGTCAAATTCCACGATGGCACGCCGTTCAACGCCGAAGCCGTCAAATTCACGATGGACACGATCGCCGATCCCGCCACGGGCTCGCAAGGTGCGGTCGATATGTTGGGGCCCTACGACAAGACCGAGATTTTGGGTTCGCACGAGGTGCGCATCAATTTCAAGGCGCCGAATGCGGGCATTCTCGACACGCTCACGGAAAACGAGCTATCGATCGTGAGCCCCGCCGCCGTGCAGCGCCTTGGCAATACGGGCTTCGCGCAAGCGCCCGTTGGCACGGGGCCGTTCCGCTTCGTGTCGTGGGAACGCGGCCGCGAGGTCGTGCTCGACCGCAACCCCGACTATGCATGGGCACCGACCTGGTCGACGGTTCAGGGCCCTTCGAACGTCCAACGCATCGTGCACCGCTTTATTCCGAACAACGCCACGCGCGTTGCGGCCCTCGAAGCGGGCGAGGTCCATATCGGCGACATTCTGCCGGCCCTCGACACCAAGCGACTTGCCGATTCCGGCAAATTCAAGGCGATGATCGGCGTGGCGGCGGGCCTGTCGTTCGGCGCCTTGCTCAACACGTCGCGCGGGCCGTTCGACGACATCCGCGTGCGCCGCGCCTTCATGCATTCGATCGACCGGCCGCGTCTGGCGCAGAATCTCTATTTCGGCATCATCAAAGCTGCGTTCGGTCCGCTCGCACCGTCCACGCCGGGCTATTGGGCGGGGGGCGAGCAGTATTTCCCGTTCGACCGCGCGTTGGCGAACCGGCTGCTCGACGAAGCGGGCTGGACGATGGGGCCCAACGGGATCCGCGTGAAAAACGGCCAGCCGCTGCGCGTCTTCTTCCCGTCGCTGTTGCTGCCCGACGTCGCGGTCGCGTTGCAGTCCGAAGCGCGGCGCGTGGGCTTCGACATCGCGGTCGAGAACGTGCTTAAGCAGCGTCAGGACGAACTGCTGATGACCAATCAGTACGAGATGGCTGTGATCCGCTGGGTCTCGAACGACCCGGGCGTGCTGCGCATCCCGTTCCATTCCTCGAACATCCCCGAGCCCGGCAAGTTCAAGTTCAACTGGGCGCGGGTCAACGATCCGGCTATGGACGATCTGATTGCCAAGGCAGCCCAGGCACGCACGGCGGCCGAGCGTACGTCGCTGTTTGCGGCCCTGCAGAAAGACATCATGGACCGGGCGATCTTCTTTCCGATCCACGACCAGGTGCAGACGGTCGCGCACTCGGCCCGCGTTTCGGGCCTGCGCTACGCGCGCGGCAATTGGCAGATGCGCTTCCACGAAGCGCGGTTGGCGACGGCGTAAATCGGCAGGCGGGTCGGCTGCGGTCGGCCCGCCTGCGCTTCTTCATGAGGCGCTGAGATGGGGTATTTCGGGCGGCGGATATTGGGCGTCATTCCGGTGATCATGGTCACCTGGACGCTCGTGTTTGTCGTGCTGCAGATCATCCCGGGCGATCCCGTCAATCTGATGCTGGCCGGCGTGCCTGCATCCGAAGAGGTGCGTGCGCGCGAACGCGAGCGGCTGGGACTCAACAAGCCGGTCGTCGAACGCTATTTCTCGTTTCTTGCGCGCGCGGCGCAAGGCGATCTCGGCGACAGTTTCCGCTCGCGCCGGCCCGTGACCGACATGATCGCCGAGCAGATGTGGCCGACGATCGAGCTCGCCCTCGGCGGCCTTGCGGTGGGACTTTCACTCGGCATCGTTTTGGGCGTGCTTGCGGGCATAAGGCCGAATGGTTGGGTCGACAGCAGCTGCATGGCGCTCGCCATGGTTGGGGTATCGCTTCCGAGCTTCTGGATCGGCATGATGCTGATCTATGTGTTCGGCACGGTGCTGATGTGGGTGCCTATCACGGGGCGCGGGTTCGATGCGCTGGTCTTGCCGTCGATTACGGTCGGCCTCTTTATCGCCGGCGGTTTTGCGCGGCTTGTGCGTTCGTCTATCGTCGAGGCGATGGGGCAGGATTATGTGCGCACGGCGCGCGCCAAGGGCCTGCCGCGCCGCAAAGTCGTGCTCAAACACGCGCTGCGCAACGCGCTGATCCCGCCCGTTACGCTGCTCGGCATCCAATTCGCACTTCTGATCGGCGGGGCGGTCGTTACTGAAAACGTATTCGCACGACCGGGGCTCGGCACGATGCTTGTCGATGCGGTGCTGACCAAAGACATGCCGCTTGTCCAGGCACTGATCGTCTACAAGACCGCCGCCTATGTCGTGATCAATGCCGCGATCGACATCGTCTACGGCATCATCGATCCGCGCGTGCGAATGGCGCAGAATTCATGACCGCGATGGCCGCAACGCCGATGCCGAAACAAGGCGGGTTCCGGGCGATCCGCTTCCTTCGGCGTCTGTTTCTGCACCCCGGTGCGATGGTCGGCACGGTGGTTTTCGCCGTGCTGGTTCTTGCGGCGATCTTGGCTCCCGCGATCGCACCCTACGACTGGAACGAGACGGATGCGGGGCCGCGTCTTTCGGCGCCAAGTGCGGAACATTTATTCGGCACGGATCTGCACGGCCGCGACGTGTTCTCGCGGGTGATTGCAGGCGGGCGCTATTCGATCTCGCTGGGGATCGCCACGGTGCTCATGTCGCTGATGTTGGGCAGCCTCATCGGCGTGTTTCTGGGCTTCACCGGCGGCAAGATCGACGCGTGGGGATGCCGCTTTCTCGACGTATTGCTCGGTTTTCCGGCCATCGTGCTTGCGATCATGATCGTCTCGGTGATGGGCGTGGGGCTCGTCAATGTGGTGATCGCGGTCGCGATTGCGGGCGTGCCGCGTTTTGCGCGCGTCGTGCGCGGGGCGGTCCTCGTGCTGCGCGAGCAGCTCTATGTGGAGGCCGCCCGCGCATTGGGTGCGTCGGACGCTCGCATCATGCGTCGCCATCTGCTGCCCAACGTCGCTTCGACGTTGGTGGTGCTGGGCACGCTCGATCTCGGCAATGCGATCCTGTCGACGGCGACATTATCGTTCTTGGGGCTCGGTGCCCAGCCGCCCACGCCCGAATGGGGCACGATGCTGTCGGGCGGGCGCGAGTTCATGCGCTACGCGCCCTGGACCATGATCTTTCCGGGCATGGCGCTGTTTCTCATCGTGATGTCCGTCAATCTTGTCGGCGACAGGCTGAGCCAGGTTCTCGACCCCAAGGCCAAGGATCGGCGATGATCGCCGAAACAAGAAACGCAACCGAATCGGAGCAAGCGCAGTGATTACTTCCAAACGTTTTGCCAAACGCGTCTCGATCAAAGAATCGTCGGTGCGCACGCGCATGCTCGACATTGCCGCCGGCCTCAAGGACGTAATCGCGCTCGGCCGCGGCGACCCGGATCTCGACACGCCCGCCCATATCGTTGCCGCCGGCCAGAACGCGCTCGGCAACGGCGCCACGCACTACACCCATCCGCTTGGCATGCCGCAGTTGCGCGAGGCCATCGCCGCGTCGATCAAGAAGAATGGCGGAGGCGACTATTCGGCCGACGAGATCGTGGTGACGGCGGGTGCGCAAGAATCGATGTTCGTGGCGATGCTGGCGCTGATCGACCCCGAAGACGAGGTGATCATTCCGTCGCCCGGCTACAACTCGTACCACCAGGCGGTCGAGCTCGCGGGCGGGCGTTGCGTCAACGTGCCGACCTACGAGCGCGACGGTTTTGCGCTGACGGCCGAAGCAGTCGCAGCCAAGCTCACGCCCAAATCGCGCATGCTGTGCCTGATCAATCCTTCGAACCCGACCGGCATGGTGATACCACCTTCCGAGATCGAAAAGCTCGCAGCTCTTGCGATCAAACACGATTTGATCGTGATCTCGGACGAGATCTATGCTCGCCTCGTCTACGACAATGCCCGCGTGCTGCCGGTCGCGTCGTTGCCCGGCATGAAGGAACGCACGATCACGATCGACGGTTTCTCGAAGGCCTATGCGATGACGGGCTGGCGCGTGGGCTATTTCGCGGCCCCCAGCCACTTCGCCAAGGCGATGGCCGAGATCCATCACGGTCTTGCGATCTGCGCGCCGGCCGTGAGCCAGCATGCCGCCCTTGCCGCGCTCTCGGGGCCGCAGGATTGCGTCGAGGCCGCACGCAAAGAGTACGATGCGCGGCGCAACGTGATGATGGCCGCGCTCGACCGCATGGGCCTCGGCTATGCGCGGCCCAACGGCGCCTTTTACGTCTACGCCAACGTCGCTTCGACCGGCATTTCGGCGTCCGAGTTTTGCGTACGCCTGCTGCAGGAAGGCAAGGTGATGATGTTCCCGGGCTCGCTGTTCGGCGACCATTGCGACGACTATGTGCGCATCTCGCTGCTGCAGCCGATCGCGAAGGTCGAGGAAGCTGCCCGCCGCATGGAAGCCGTCGTCAAGGCCATCAAGGCCGAAAAGAAATCCGTTCAACCCGTCTGAGGAGATCGCTATGAACGTCCATTCCCCGAAATCGGCGCCGTCCGACAATCCGAATATTCTGAGCCTCAAGCACATGGCCTTTGCCGTGAAGGATGCGGACGCGGCGCTCAAATCCTACGCGCGCTTCCTGTGCGTGCCCGGCGACACGAAAATCATGGAATACGCCAAGTCGCGCAATCGCGTGGCGCTGTTCAATCTCGGCGGCGTCGAGTACCAGCTCTGCCAGTCGATGGATCCGGGCGGCCGGTTCGATGCGTGGATCAAGGCGCGCGGCGGCGAGGGGCTCCACCATATCTGCTACGCGGTCGACGACATCAACAAGGCGCTGGCGCACGCGCAGGCTAACGGCGCGCAGCTGCGCGGCTGCAAGGGCTGCGGCGGCGTGATGGGCTCGCACCCGCATCCGGAAGGCTACGTGGCGTTCCTCGACAACGATGCGGGCGGGATTGAAATCGAGTTCATGCAAGTCTACACGCCCGAAGAGCTCAAGCAGTACGAAGCGGTGAAGGGAATCTGATCGCCATGGCAAAGAAAGCGACAAAAGCAGCGGCTTCCGCCGTGACCGTCGGCACGGCGACCGCCGCTCCGGGTACGCGTGCGTTCGGCGCGATCCAAGTGACCAAACTCGGCGGCGGATCGCCCGTCGAGATTCCGGTCGTCGTGATCAACGGCGCCAAGCCCGGCAAGAAGCTGTGGATCGACGGCGCGATCCACGGCGACGAGCCGGAAGGCGCCTTGTGCTGCCACCACCTGCTGGCCGAGGTCGATCCCAAGAAACTCGCCGGCACGCTCGTGCTGGTGCCGGTGCTAAACGTTGCGGCTTTCGAGGCCGCGTCGCGCGGCAACCCGCTCGACTTGTTCAGCTACGACGCCAACCGCATTTATCCGGGGCGGCCGAACGGCTATCTGACCGAGCGCGTCGTGAACGCCCATTCGACATGGCTTGCCAAGATCGCCGATCTCGAAGTGTCGATCCATTCGGGCGGCGCGCACTCGTTCCTCGCGCCGTCGATGTTCATCGACGAGCGGCCGGAATCGGTCGAGCTCGGCACGGCATTGGGGCCGGGCTGGGGCTGCATCATGTCGTCGCCCAATCCCAAGGGCAATCCGATGGCGTTCATGGCCGAGCACGGCAAGGTCGGCATCACGGTCGAATACGGGGGGCGCTCGGCGACGTCGCCGGCCGATTTTGCCGCCGTCGGGCGCAAGCTTGCCGACGCGATGCTTAACGTGATGCGACACTACAAGATGATCGCGGGCGAAGCGAGCTACGACCGTAATCGTACCAAGGGCTCGCAGGAAGCGTTGCTTGCACCCGTCTCCGGCATGTATCTGCCGGAACCCGACATCGCGTTCCTAAAGCCGATGAAAAAGGGCACGCGGATCGCGCGCATCGTCGACTATTTCGGCCGCCCACTTGCCGAGCTCACGGCGCCTGCCGACGGCATGATCTTCGGTCTGCGCGCGCTTGCGAGCGTTCAAACCGGCGACTGGTGCTGCTTCTTCAACAAGGTGCAGGGACCGCGTACGTAACGCCGACGCGAGGAGACAGGCGCATGGGTAATTCGAGCGACCGCGATCTGATCGGCTATGGCGAGAATCCGCCGCATGCGGACTGGCCGGGCGGTGCGCGCATCGCGGTCAATTTCGTACTCAATGTCGAGGAGGGGGCCGAATACGCGGTCGGCGACGGCGACGGCCGTTCGGAGACGGCCTTGACCGAAATCGCGTCTCCGCGCGTCCCGATGGGCGAGCGCGATCTGGCGGCCGAGAGCATGTACGAATACGGTGCGCGCGCCGGCTTCTGGCGGCTCGCACGCCTGTTCCGCGATCGGTCCTTGCCGCTCACCGCCTTCGCCTGCGCGCTCGCCCTCGAGCGCAATCCGGAGATCGCCGCTGTGATAAGGCGGCAGGATTGGGACGTGTGCTGCCACGGCTATCGCTGGATCGAGCATTACCGCCTGTCGCGCGAAGAAGAGCAGGCGCAGATCGCCAAGGCCGTCGCCTCGCTCGAACAGTCGCTCGGGCAGCGGCCGTTCGGCTGGTATTCGCGCTACGCGCCGAGCGTGAACACGCGCGCCCTGCTCGCCGAAGAGGGCGGTTTCGTCTACGATTCGGACTCGTATGCCGACGATCTGCCCTATTGGGTGAAGACCGGCGAGCGCGACCATCTGGTGATCCCGTATTCGCTCGTCACTAACGACGCGAAGCTCGTCAACGCCTTTACCGCGGCCGACACGTTCTTCCACATGCTGCGCGACGCGTTCGACACGCTTTATGCCGAAGGGCAGGAGCGTCCGAAAATGATGAGTGTGGGCATGCATCCGCGCATTCTCGGCCATCCCGCGCGCACGGCCGGGCTCGTGCGCTTTCTCGACCATGTGCAGGCGAAGGAAGGCGTGTGGATCTGCCGGCGCATCGACATCGCGCGGCATTGGACCAAACGCTTCGGCCGCGTCGCCTCGAAGGCGGCGTGACGCTTTACGCGACCGGCACCAGGCGCGTGATACGGCTCGGCGTGCCTTCGGCGAGATAAAGCGTTCCGTCCGCCGCACCTGTGAGGCCGTGGCCACCGTTCAGAGCCGGTCGGCAGCGGCCGATGCGCGTGCCGTCCGGGGCGATGCAGGTCAGCGTCGGAATACCGTCGCTGACATACAAGCGCCCTTCGGCGTCGCCCCAAATCGCGGATGGCCGGTTGAATCCGGTCCAAATCGCGACAAGGGCGCCTTCGGCATCGAAGACTTGCAGCCGGTTGTTTTCCCGGTCGGCAACGACGATGCGGCCGTCGTTGCACAGCCAAATTCCGTGCACGGTCAGGAACTGCCCGGGCCCCATTCCGACTTCGCCGAAGGTGCGGCGATGGGCGTAGTTGGGGCCGAACAGATGCACGTAGCCGTTGGCGTAGCCGTCGGCGACCGCAATGGTGCCGTCGGCGCCGAATGCGATGTCGGTCGGATGGCTAAAGGGCTGTCCGGGGCCGTTGCGCGTGCCGAGACGCGCGAAGGGGCGGCCGTCGAGATCGAAGCCGACGATTTCGTGCGAGTCGCGGTCGACAACCCACAGCCGGCCCATCGGATCGGTGGTGATTTTATGGGCATCGGCGATTTCATCGGCGCCGAAGCTGCCCACCGCGACGCCGTCGGCCGACATCAGCCGGACCGGATCAACATGCGCTTCGCAGTAGGGATCGGTGCGCGCCAGGATCGCCACGCGGCCGCGCCCGTCGATCGCGACGTCGGTCACTTTGCCGGGGGTGGTGGCAACGCCCCAAGGCCGGTCGATGCGGTAGCGCCGGTCGCCGAGCGCGACGATGAAAGGGGCGTGAATCATGTTTTCAGTGCCCCCGCGCGCGCGATTGCATGTCGAACTTCCTCCAAGAGGAACTGTCTGTTTGTAATACAAACGCGTCCGAAAATGAACTGTCGTTCGACGCCAAGCATCTGATTCGTCGCGTCGATTGTTAGAGTGCAAAAATTAAACAGTGCGTATGTGTATTTTATAAAGGAGACAGCGCAGCAGGCGCGCGCAAAACCGCGCTTCCATGGCACTTGTCTTGCATGATAAATGTATACAATACCGAGTATCGTGTCGCCCTTGCGGCAATTTCGTCTTGCATTTCCGGCTCGCAAAAGCAGCAATTTCAGGAGGGACGGCCCTATGACATGGCAGAAGAATTGGACACGTCTGATGCGCGCGGGGCTCGCCTGCGCGACCTTGGCCGCTCTCCCGCTTTCGTTCGGCGGGTTGCTGTTGGCGACCGATGCGGCCGAGGCGCAGACGCCGACGCGCGGCGGGCGCTTGGTCGTGGCGCGCCCGGCCGACAGTTCGGTCTGGGATCCGAAATTCACCAACGACACGAACACAATTCAATCGCAGTACCAGATCTACACGACGCTGATCCAGAATTCGGAGGACGGGCTGCAATTGCGGCCGTCGCTGGCCGAGTCCTGGGAGTTGAGCCCGGACTCGCGCACCTTCACCTTCCGCTTGCGCGCGAATGCGAAATTCTGCGACGGCTCGCCGATTACGGCTGAAGACGTCAAATTCTCGTACGAGCGCGCGATGGAGCGCGACTCCCGCGTCACCTGGCAATTCCCGGCAAGCCCTGTAATCGAAACGCCGGACCCGCGCACGGTACGCATCACGCTCAATCGGCCGAACGTCGCGTTCGTGAGCTATCTCACGCTGTGGGGCAGCAGCGTGCTGTCCAAGGCCTATACCGAACGCGTCGGCGTTGAAGAGATGGGCCAGAAGCCGCTCGGCAGCGGGCCGTTCTGCCTCGCGCGCTGGAACAAGGGCCAAAGCGTGGTGCTGGCGCGCAATCCGCATTATTGGGATCCCGAGCGCCCCTATCTCGACGAAGTCGAACTGCGCGTGATGCCGGACGAAAACGCCGCCATGCTGCAGTTGCGCGCGGGCCAGATCGACGTGGCGCTCAGCGTGCCGCACAACCAGTTCCGTGCTCTCAGCGGCGCGTCAGGCATTGCGGTCAAGCGCACGAATCTCTACGCGAGCGCCTCGTTTGTGCCGAACGTTCGCGCGATTCCCGCCTTCCGCGACGTGCGCGTGCGTCAGGCCATGCTGGCGGCTCTCGATCGGCAGGCGATGGTCGAGGCCGTGCTGTTCGGCAACGGCCAACCCGTGCAGTCGCCGTTCTACGGTGCGGGCCTTTTGTTCCATACGACCGATTTCGCCGTGCCCTACGATCTCGAGCGCGCCAAAAAGCTGATGGCCGAGAGCAGCTTTCCGCAGGGCTTTTCGGCGCGCGTGACGATTCCCAGCGGCGACGATATGGCCAACCAGATGGCTGTGATCGTGGCCGACCAGTTGGCCCGCATCGGCATCCGTCTGCAGATCCAGCCGACCGAGCCAGGCACGATCCTGCAGATGCGCGCGAGCGGCCAGTTCGAGATGTTCTACAAGCTTGGCTCGAACACCGTGATCGATCCGGCCATGAACATTCCGTTCGACTTCTGGTCGCGCGAGGAGGGCGGCACTGACTCCGCCTTCTCGGGCTATCGCAACGACGAACTCGTGCGGCTTTCGAAGGAAGCCGAGGGTGAGCAGGATCCCGCCAAGCGCACGGCACTCTACCGCGAGTTCCAGCGCATCGCGATGGAAGAGGTGCCGCAGCTCTATCTGCTGCATCCGTCCGTCGTCTACGCCACGCGCAGCAATGTGCGCGGCTTCGAGCTCTATCCAACGCGGACCTTCCGCTTCTGGGATACGTGGAAGACCCGGTGAAAAAAAGGCCTGCGACTTCGGCGTCTGCGCGACTTTCGCGTCGCGCGGACGCTGCGGCGCGTATCGGCTGAAACGCCGTGACTTTACCGACTCTCCTTGCCCGCCGTCTGGCCCAGCTTGTGCCGGTGCTGTTCGGCATCGTCGTTGTGGTTTTTCTGTTCGTGCGCCTGATTCCAGGCGACCCCGCGATCGTGATGCTCGGCGCCTACGCGACCGACCAGGGGCTTGCCGCCTTGCGCAACGAGCTCGGCCTCGATCTTCCGGTCTGGGAGCAGCTGGCGATCTTCTTCGGCAAAGTGCTGCAGGGAAACCTTGGGACCTCGCTGTTTTTCCGCCGTCCCGTGATTGAAGTCGTCCTCGAGCGGCTTCCGGCGACGGCTGCACTCACGCTCTATGCCGTGGTGTTGTCGCTGCTGCTGTCGGTGCCGCTCGCCATTCTGTCCGCTTTGCGCGCGGGCAGTTTCGTCGATCAAGCCGTGCGCGGTGTCACCACGCTCGCACTCGCCATGCCGTATTTCTGGCTCGGCCTCAATTTGCTGATCGTCTTCGCCGTGCTGCTGCCGATTTTTCCGGTTGCGGGCTACGGCGAAAATCTCGGCGAGCATCTGTGGCATCTCTTTCTGCCCGCACTCACGATCGCGCTCCATTTGGGCCCCACCTTGATGCGTACGTTGCGCGCGACCATCATCGAGGTGCTGCAAGCGCCGCATGTCGAATTCGCGCGCACCAAGGGCTTGCCGCGTGGCAAGCTCATTCGCCGCCATGTGCTGCGCAACGGGCTGATGGCGACCGTGACGATCCTCGGCGTCAATATCGGCTGGCTCATGGGCGGCTCGGTCGTGATCGAGTACGTGTTCAACATTCCGGGGCTCGGATCGCTGATCATCAGCTCGATCGACTCGCGCGACTATCCGGTGATCCAGGGCGTAGCTTTGGTCTTCGGCTTGCTCGTCATCCTTATCAATCTTGCGACCGATCTTGTCTACGGCGTGCTCGACCCGCGGGTGTCCTATGAGTGAGGCCGCCGCCGCAGCGAAGTCCGAGGCAGGTCCGCGGCCCGAGATCCTCGGCCCGCGCTTCGTGCCCAACGGGATCTTCGTGCGTCGCATCGGCCGCCATGGCGCCTTGCTGGCCGGCGGGGGCATGCTTGTCGCCATTCTGCTGGCGAGCATTTTTGCGTCGTCGATTTCGCCCTACGACCCGATCGCGCAGAATCTGCGCAACACGCTGCAGCCCCCAGGCTGGGCGCATCCTTTCGGCACCGACAATTTCGGTCGCGACGTGTTCTCGCGGGTCTTGCACGCGGCGCGCGTCGATATCGCCATCGGATTTTTCTGCGTCCTGTTTCCGTGGATCATCGGCTCGGTCGTCGGCGGGCTCGCCGGATATTTGGGCGGCTTCGTCGATACGCTCGTGATGCGCACCGTGGACACGTTCACGGCGTTTCCGTTCCTCGTGATGGCGATCGGCGTCATCGCCGTGCTCGGGCCCGGTGTGACCAGCATGCTGATCGCACTCACTTTGAGCGGCTGGAGCATTTATGCGCGTATCGTGCGCGCCGAAGTGCTGGTCGCGCGCAAGAGCGACTATGTTCTGGCCGCGCGCGCGATGGGCTATTCCAACGCGCGCATCCTGCTGCGCCATATTTTGCCGAACGTTGTGACGCCGACGGTGATCTTCGCGGTCACCAGCATGGTGCTCGTGATCCTGTCGACCGTCACGCTGAGCTTCCTGGGGCTCGGTCTTGCTCCGCCGACCCCGACCTGGGGCACCATGATCGCGGAGGGGCGAAATTTCATCTTCATGGCGTGGTGGATGGTTACGTTGCCGGGGCTCGCCATCGTCGTCGTCGGACTCGCTTTGAGCCTTCTTGGTGACGGGCTTGCCGATCTTCTGCGCGGGCAGGGGTCGCGATGAGCGCTTTGCTTTCCGTCCGCAATCTGCGTACGCGCATCCCGACGGCGCGCGGGCCCCTGACGGTCGTGGACGACGTGTCTTTCGCGCTCGAAGAAGGCGAATGTTTCGGCCTTGTCGGCGAAAGCGGATCGGGCAAGAGCATGGTTTGCAAATCTATCCTGCGCTTGCCGCCGACGCAGTGCGCCATGACTTCCGGCAGCGTCGAATTTGCGGGCGAAGATTTGCTTGCAATGTCGGATCGCGATCTCAACCGCGTGTGCGGCCGGCAGATCTCGATGGTTGTGCAAGACGCGATCGCGGCCCTCAATCCGGTTCTGCCGGTGGGGCGCCAGATCGGTGAAGCCATGCTCGAGCACGGCATTGCGAGTTCCAGCGCCGATGCGCGGCAGCGCTCGATCGCGCTGATGCGCAAGGTGGGCATTCCGTCGCCCGAACGGCGCGTCGACGACTATCCCCACGAATTCAGCGGCGGCATGTGCCAGCGCGTGGTGATCGCCGCCGCCTTGGCCTGCGCGCCGCGCATCGTGCTGGCCGACGAGCCGACGACTGCCCTCGACGTGACGGTGCAGGACCAGATATTGAATCTGCTGCGCGCACTCCGCGCCGAGTTCAAGCTCGCGGTGGTACTGGTTACGCACGACATGGGCGTGGTCGCCCAAAACTGCCAGCGCGTGGCGGTGATGTATTCCGGCCGCTTCGTCGAAGTGGCCGCGACGGAGGATCTGTTTCGCCAACCTTTGCATCCCTACACGGCGGGGCTCATGAATTGCGTGCCGGATATCGATGCGCATGCCGAGCGCACGCGGCTGTCGCCGATCCTCGGCGGTCCGCCGGATCCGGCCGATCCGCCGAGCGGCTGTCGTTTCCATCCGCGTTGTCCGCTGGCGACAGAGCAGTGCCGTACGGGCGAATTTCCGTTGCGCGAAGTGATGCCGGGCCGTTTTACGGCGTGCGTCCGGCACGCCGATCTGGCGGCAGCTGGCAATGTGTGGGCGCTTGCGTCGGCGGAGAGCTCCGCATGACGATTGAGGCGGCTCCCCTTCTGGAAGTCAAAAATCTCTCGAAAACCTACGCAGGCCGCGGCGCGTTTTTGCGCAGCCTCATGGGCCGGGCAGGGCCGCCCTTGCGCGCAGTCGATCAGGTCTCGCTCGAGATCCGGCCGCGCGAGATCGTGAGTCTTGTGGGCGAGTCCGGGTCCGGCAAGACCACGCTCGGCCGCGCCATTCTGCGGCTCGTGGAGCCTTCGGACGGCGAGATTCGCTTTCGCGGCCTGGATGTGCGCGCACTCTCGCAAAAGCGCCTGCGCGCCACGCGGCGCGACATGCAGATGGTCTTCCAGGATCCGTATTCGTCGTTGAACCCGCGCATGACGGTCCGCGCGACACTGGAAGAAGCGCTGCGCGTGCATCGCATGCGGCCGGCGGACCAGATCGCGCGGCGCGTGGACGAACTGCTCGAGATCGTCGGCCTCAATCCCGCCCATGCCGGACGGTTGCCGCGCGATTTCAGCGGCGGGCAGCGCCAGCGTATCGGCATTGCGCGCGCACTCTCGGTTGAGCCCGCTTTCATCGTGGCCGACGAGCCGGTCTCGGCGGTGGACGTTTCGGTCCAAGCGCAGATCATGAACCTGCTGCTCGATCTGCGCGACCGCTTCGATCTCACGATGCTGTTCATAGCGCACGATCTCAGCGTCGTGCGCTATGTGAGCGACCGCGTCGCGGTCATGTATCTCGGCCGCATCGTCGAGTACGCGAAGCAGGCCGACATCTTCGCGCGGCCGCGCCATCCCTATACGCAAGGGCTGCTGCGCGCCGCCCCGCGCGCCGACCCGTTGCACCGCTCGACGACGGTTGCGATCGCGGGCGAACCGCCCTCGGCTTTGAACCCGCCCTCCGGCTGCCATTTCCACACGCGCTGCCCGATCGCGACGGATTTGTGCCGCCAAACGCGCCCGCTGCTTGCGGCGGCTGCATCCGAACATCTTGTCGCCTGCCACCATGCGGACCATGCTGTCGCCAATTGGGGCGCCAGTGCAGCCGCCAACCCCTGACACGGAGGAAAACCCATGGCTTACGATCCGTACTACCAACTCGTGCCCACGCCGAAGGAACCGCCGTTCGACGCGTCGAAGACGGCGTTGATCGTCGTCGATCTCCAGCACGGTTGCGCGCATCCGGACGGGCTGATGGGCCGCCTCGCGCGCGACCAGGGCCGGCCCGAGCTCCTGCAGGAACGCTGGGATTCGATCGCGAAGATCCTGCCGGGTGTGCGCAAGCTGCAGGATGCCTGCCGTGCGGCTGGCATCGAAGTGATCCATGTGCGCGTGAAATACCTGACCCAGAACCATCGCGACGGCGCGCGCGCATTGGCGCGCGAAACCAAAGCGCGCCACGCCAACGCCTTCGATCTCGAGTTCCTGAAGGAGGTCGCCCCCGTCGGCGACGAGATCATCATCGACAAAACGAGTGCGGGCGCCTTCAACTCGACCAATATCGACCAGGTTCTGCGCAACCTGCATCGCGACCGCCTGCTGTTCTGCGGCGTGGTGACCGAGGGCTGCGTCGAAATGACGGCGCGCACGGCGGCCGATCGCGGGTTCGTGACCACGCTTGTCAGCGATGGCTGCGCGTCGTCGACCGTCGTTGCGCATGAAGACGCGTTGCAGCGTATGACCGACGGCGGCCTCATCAAGTCCTACACGGTCGACGAGTTGGTCGCGCGGATCAAAGCGGCACGGCCGGCGGCAGCAGCCGAATAGGCCGTCGCTGCGCACGCGGACGGGAGGGGTCGCATGTATCGCATTGTCGGCTATTGCGACCGCTGGAGTGCGCGCCCCAGCGAGACCGTGCGCTTCATGGTCTCGAGTATCGGCGATGCGCCGTTCGATCTGCGCTTCGTGCGTCTGCTGTGCCCGGACCCCAATCCCGCGGGGCCGGGCTACAGCGAAGTCGCGATGCCGACCGCCCTCGACGGGCAGCATGCCGGGTTCGAGCGGCCAGCCTTTCTCGGCAGCTACGGCCATGCGCCCGACTTGAAGCTGGACGGCGATGCGATCCGCCTGTCGGCAACCATCTGGCCGACAATGCCGAACAAGGGGGTACAGGGCATACTGGCGCTCGAAGGTGCCGCCGGGTCGTTTGCGCTGGCGATCGGCCCTGGCGGCGGTGCGGCCGCCATCGTGGTACCGGCGAATGCAGCGCCGACGATCGTCGAAGTACAGTTGCCGCTGCAGCAACGCGTCTGGGCCGATATCGTCGCGACATTGGCGTCCGACGGCACGGTGACGGTCGAACAGTGCGCACATCGCCCGCAGCGCGACGCGGGCCAAGCGCAGGCATTGGGCCCGACGATCGCATTCGGCGATACGGCGAATGCGTTCGTTGCGGCATTGCCGCCGGACGGGACGGGGGCACCGGCGCTTGCGCACTACAACGGCAAAATCGAGCGGCCGAGCGTCGATTGCCGTGCCGCGGGAGCGAATGTGTGGAAACCGGCGGCGCAGTGGGATTTCGCCGCCGACATTCCCACGCAAAATGCGCCCGATGCGCACAACGCCGCACCGTCGTTGCTGCTGATCAACTTCCCGGCGCGCGCCATGACGGGCGCGAATTGGACCGGGGCGATCCACGATTGGCGCCGCGATCCTGCACAATACGGTGCCATTCATTTCCACGACGACGATCACGGCGATACGGGCTGGCCGACAAGTTTCGAACTGCGCGTGCCGGACGATTGGCCGTCGGGCTTCTACGCAGCCCATGTGCGCAGTGCTGTCGCCGAAGACATGATTCCCTTTTTCGTTCGACCGCGCGTGCCGCGGTCGGATGTCGCCTTTCTTGTTCCGACCTTCACCTATCAGGTCTACGGCAACCATTTCCGCCCCGGGCGCGGGGTCGAGATCGCGGCACGGTCGGCGGCGTGGGCCGCATTGCCCGAAACGCCCGACATGAATCCGCAATTCGGCATGTCGACCTACCAGCGCCACGCCGACGGGTCCGGCATTTCAGTCGCCTCGCTGCTGCGCCCGATGTTCGATACGCGCCCCAAGCAGATCAGCGTGATGGATCCGGCCCCGGGGGCCTCGGGGGCGGGCCGCATCTGTGCCGATGCCTACGTGTCGCAATGGATGCGCGAGGAGGGGGTGGCGCACGACATCGTGACCGACCACGATCTGCACGCCGAAGGGTTCGCCGCCATCGCCCCCTATCGCGTGCTGATTGCGGGCCAGCATCCGGAATATCTCTCCGAGCGCATGATGCAGGCGATCGAGGCGTTTCTCGAAGCCGGCGGCCGCCTCATGTATCTCGGCGGCAACGGCTTTTATTGGCGGGCCGAGCCCAGTGCCACGCATCCGAACGTACTCGAAGTGCGCCGCGCCGAAGGCGGCATTCGCACATGGGAAACGCAGCCGGGCGAGAGCTACCACGCTTTTGCCGACGGTTATGGCGGGTTGTGGCGCCGCATCGGGCGGCCGAGCCACAAGCTCGTCGGCATCGGTTTCTCGACGCAAGGCCGCTATTCGGGCTTTCCCTATCGCTTCACCGAAGCGGTGCGCGATCCGCGCGTGGCGTTCATGTTCGAGTGTGTGGATGCCGAACCGGGGGCCGAATTCGGCACGTTCGGCTATATGGGCGGCGGTGCGGCGGGCTTCGAACTCGACAGCGTCAATTCGCGCTACGGCACGCCCGCCCATGCGCTTGTCGTCGCCAAAGGTGTCGTGCTGCGGCCGGACTACTCCTGGGTCAACGAAGACATGTTGACCGAAATCCATCCGCGGCCGCGCGAGGCCTGGTCGTGCGCCGACATGACGTTCTTCGAAACGCCGTCGGGCGGGGCCATATTCTCGGTCGGTTCGATGACATTCGTGGGTGCGTTGCCGATCGCCGGCCAATTGCGGCGGCTCACGACAAACGTGCTGACGCGCTTCCGCGATCCGACCCCCTTCGAAATCAAGCGCTGAACCGCGTTCGGTTCGCTCAGTGTGCGGCGCGTTCGAGCCCGGCTTGGATCGCGTCGCGAATGGCCGTCGGTTGTTCGGCCAGAACCGCGCCGAACCCGTCGACCAAGCGGCGCAGCTCGTAGATCTGGTCGAGCAGCGAGAGCACGATCGGCATCGTCGCTTCGGGCGTTTCCATTTCGTGGCGCAAATCATAGATGAGCCGTGTCCTGGCAATGTCGATGTCGCGGAACGACCAGCCGTCGCCGTCGGCATCCGGCTCGGGCTGGATCCAGCGTTGTGCGACCCATCCGGCAAGTTCGCCGGTCTCCAGATCTTCGAAGAGCAGCGCCACCGTTTCGAGCGAATTCATGGTTTTGCCTCCGTTGCGCGCGGATCGAAGGCCGCGTCGGGCTTCCATCCGGCGAGGAATGCCGCCAGGGCCGGTTCCGGCGTGGGCGGCAGTACGAGTTCGAGCACCGCAAACAGATCGCCGCCCGCAATGCCGCGGCCTTTGATGCGCAGCCTTGTGCCGCTTGTCGAATTGGGCGGTACGGTCAGCGTCACGTTGCCCTTCGGCGTCGCAACGTCGATCTTGGCGCCCAAGACTGCCTCTTTGAGCGTGACCTTGAGATCGAAAAATGCCGCGTCGCCCTCGCGCCGGAAGATCGGATGTGCGGCGATCGAAATCGCGATCAAGGCGTCGCCGTCGGGTGTCTGGCCAAGGCCGGGCACGCCCTGGCCTTTGAGGCGCAGCGTCTGCCCGTCGGCAATGCCGGCTGCGATCTCGACCTTGAGCTTGCGGCCATCGGGCAGCGTGAGAACGCGCGAAGCGCCGTTTGCCGCTTCGAGGAACGTGATCGTCAACGCAAAATGCAGATCGGCGCCCCGCGCGGCTTGGGCCGCGCGGGTCTCGAAGGCGCGGCTGAAAAAATCGTCGAAGGCGCTGGCATCGAAACCGCCTTCGGGCCGGTACTTTGTGCGTGCGGCATCGTCGCCGAAATCGCGGTAGAAGCGCCGCTCCGGCGGCCGCTCGGCGCCGGCAGAATCTATTTCGCCGCGGTCGAACCGCGCGCGCTTTTCGGCGTTCGACAGCAGCGCGTTGGCGGCCGAAATCTCTTTGAAGCGCGCTTCGGCGGCGGGTTTGCCGGGATTGAGATCGGGATGGTGGCGCTTGGCAAGTGTCCGATAGGCCGATTGTATTTCGGCTTGCGACGCTGTTTTGGGAACGCCGAGGGCCGCGTAAGGATCGTCCATAGCGCCGAGTAAAGCACCGATCGGGCTGCGGCAGACGCGGCAAATGCGTCTCTGCGTAGATTCCGATACTACGGATGCGTCCGCCGCCTGGGGCTTGATGCGGCATCGCCAAAGCCCGCAGGAGAAGACCCTCATGAAAGCGCTCGTCTATAAAGGCCCCGGGCAAAAAGCCCTCGAAGAGCACGCAAAGCCGGTACTTGCCGCACCGGGCGACGCGATCGTGCGCATGACCAAAACGACGATCTGCGGCACCGATCTGCATATTCTCAAAGGCGACGTTGCGACCTGCGCGCCCGGCCGCATCCTCGGACACGAGGGAACGGGCATTGTCGAAAGCGTCGGTGCGGCCGTGGTCGCGTTCAAGCCCGGCGACAGGGTCGTCGTGTCGTGTGTGAGCTCGTGCGGCAAATGCGTCTATTGCCGCCGCGGCATGTTCTCGCATTGTACGACCGGCGGCTGGATCCTCGGCAACACGATCGACGGCACGCAAGCTGAATATGTGCGCACGCCGCACGCCGACACGAGCCTCTACCCGATCTCCGAAGGTGGTGACGAAGAAGCGCTGGCGATGCTCAGCGACATTCTTCCCACGGGCTTCGAATGCGGCGTGTTGAACGGCAAGGTCCAGCCCGGCGCCTCCGTCGCCATAGTCGGTGCGGGCCCGATCGGACTTGCGGCATTGCTGACCGCCCAGCTCTATTCGCCCGCCTTGATCGTGATGGTCGATCTCGACGACAACCGGCTTGCCGTCGCCAAGCGTTTCGGCGCGACCGCGACAGTCAACAGCACGGACGGCAAGGCGGTCGCGGCCATCCTCAAGATGACCGGCGGACGCGGCGTCGATACCGCGATTGAAGCTGTTGGCATTCCGGCGACGTTCGAGATGTGCGCCGAGATCGTCGCCCCCGGCGGGGTCGTCGCCAATATCGGCGTGCACGGCAAGCAGGTTGCTCTGCATCTCGAGCTGCTGTGGGACCGCAACATCTCGATCACGACGCGGTTGGTCGACACGTCGAGCACGCCGATGCTGCTCAGCATTCTAGGCTCCAGCCGGATCGATCCAAAACAGCTGATCACGCACCGCTTTGCGTTCGACCGCATCCTCGATGCCTATGCAGCGTTCGCCGATGCGGCCAAATCCAAGGCACTGAAAGTGATCGTCGCTTTCTAGGCTATTCGGCCATCGACGACGTCGACAATGCGGTGGCAGCGTGCCGCCAGCGCCATGTTGTGGGTGACCATCAGAAACGTCGTCGCGCGCTCGGCATTGATTCGCTGGATAAGTTCGAAAACGCCGTCAGCCGTGACGCTATCGAGATTTCCGGTGGGTTCGTCCGCCAGTACGAGCGTGGGATCCATCGCAAGGGCGCGCGCGATAGCCACGCGTTGCTGCTGGCCGCCCGACATGTTCGTCACACGATTGTCGCGCCACGGTGTCAGCCCAACATCGTCGATCAAGGCCTCCGCACGCGTTCGCATGGCGGCGTCGCGATGGCCGCGATCGACGAGCATCGGCATCATCACATTCTCGGCCGCCGTGAAGGCTGAGATCAGATAGTGACTTTGGAACACGAAGCCGATCGCATGGCCACGCAGGGCGGTGAGCGCGCTGTCCGGCAGATTGGCCGTGATCTGCCCGTTGATGCAGACTGTGCCCGAACTCGGCCGGTCGAGCAGGCCGATGATGTTTAAAAGCGTGCTCTTGCCCGAGCCCGAGGGGCCGGTCAGCGCGACAAGCTCGCCCGCCTTCAAGGAAAGATCGATGCCGTGCAGCACTTCGCTCTCGGCTTCATTGCCGAGATTGTAAGATTTTCGGATGCTATCGAGGACGAGCACGTCAGCCACGGATTGCCTCCACCGGATCGAGCCGGGCAGCGCGCAAGGCGGGGGCGATGGCAGCAATGATGCCTGTCAGCGTCGCGACGGCCGCGGCCGTGGCGAAAAGACTCGTCTCAAGCAGCAACGGAAACAACTCGCTGCCGTCTGCTTGGCGCGCGGAGCGATGCCACAAGAATAGCGCGCCGGCCCCGAGGGCGGAACCTGCGAGAGAACCCAAAAAGCCGAGAGCGCCGCCCTGGATCAGAAAAACACCGAGAATCTGCCGTCGTTTGGTGCCCATGGCACGCAGGATGCCGATATCTTTCGAGCGCTGGATGACTGAGACGATCAGCACGGCCGCAATGCCGAACGCGACCGACAAACCAACGAACAGTCGGATCAGCGTATTCGTCGATTGCTGGGCTTTGACGGCCGTGAAGAACTGCGCGTTGGTGGTGATCCAACTGTCGGCTTTGATTGGCAGACGCGAGCCGATGTCGCGCGCGATCGTTTCGGCGGCGTATATATCGTGCACCGTGATGTCGATGGTCGTGACGCCGCCGGGTAGGTTCAAGAGGCTCTGTGCCGCGCGCAGCGCCACGAACGTGCTGCGCTGGTTCGCCCCCTTGTTGCCGAGATCGAATATGCCTTTAACTGTGAACACGCGGGCGTTGCCGGCCGCCGTGCTGACATTGATCTTGTCGCCGAGTGCGGCGCCAAGATCCTTGGCGAGATCTGTGCCGATCAGAATGTCGTCGCTCTCGAGACGGGTGGACCCGAGCACAAGATAGTCTGGTATGCGCACGATGCGGAAATAGAAGTCCGGTTCCATGCCGGTCAGCGTGATGCTGCGGTTTGCGTCGCCGCGCCCGGCCAGGGCCGAGCCCGACGCGGTGGGGGCGACCGTCGCCACGTCGTCGCGCGCGGCGAGCGATCTTTGCATGCTTTGCCATTGGTCGATCGACAAGACGCGCTGCGCTGGGCGCTGAACGGTCGCCGCTTCGACGAGGGCGGGCATGGCGCGCAGCGGCCGCGCGATTTCGTCGGGCGTCGTGAGTTGGATATGCGGCTGCGCGGTCAGCACGCGCTTGATGAAGTTCGACTGCAGCCCGGCCAGCATCGCCGACATGAAGACGATGACGCCGACCCCGATCGCGATGCCGGTCAGTATGAAGGCCGACTGCATCGGACCGTCGGCCAGAAAGCGCATCGCCGCGATCCATTCGAACGGGACCCACCCTCTCACGGCACGACCGCGCGCAGCCTCTGGCCCGCGACGATCGCCGCCGATGCCGGCACGAGCCGGTCGTCGGCCGCGACACCTTCGAGGATCTCGACCTTGTCCGCACTGTGCAGCCCGACACGCACGGTCCGCGCGACGGCGCTGCCGCCCGCGACGGCCAGCACCCAGGGTGCTTCGCTTTGCGCGTCGCGCACGCTGCGGGCTGGCACGACGATCGTGCCAGCACTGCGTGCGACTTCGATGTCGACCGACACCGTCATGTCCTGCCGCAGATAGGGCGGGGGTGCTGCGACCGTGAGCTTGACTTCGACCGACGCGCGGTTGATATCGACCGATGGGTTGATGAAGGTCAGCACGGCATCGAAGCGTAGTTCGGGATAGGCGTCGGCCGAGACGAGCGCCTGCTGCCCGGCGTCGAGCAAGCCCAGATTCTTTTCGTCGATCTGCACGACGATCTGGGTTGCGCCTGCGGGTGCGAGCACCAGCAGCGCCTTGCCGGGAGCTACCACGCTACCGCGTTCGACATTGCGCGCGATTAACACGCCGTCGCGTGGCGAAACGATCGTTGCGTAGTCGAGGCGCGCTTTGGCCGCGTTCGCGCTCGCTGCGGATTGGCTCAGCTGTGTCTGCGCCATAACAAAGTCGCTGCCGCCCGGAGCCGAAGTGAAGACCTGAAGCTCGGCGGTGCGCATCTGCGCTTGCGCGACGTTGCGGTCTTTTGTAGCGGCGTCGAGCGTCGCGCGCGTACCGTAGCCCGACGCGGCCAACGACTTTGCCCGCACCAACGCGGTTTCAGCGTTCGCGAGCGTCGCATTGGCCTGTTTCAACGCCTCTTGGGCGGCCGGCAATGTCAGTTCGCGCAGCTGGCGCATGCGCGCATCGGCTTGGGCGACAGATGCGGCTGCTAGAACGAGCGAGGCTTCGAGCTCGTGGCTGACCAGCTGGACAAGGCGCTGGCCGGCTACGACCGATTGGCCTTCTTCGACCAGGACTTCGGCAACCATTGCGGTGATCTGACTCGCGATCTCGACCCGGAACGGCGTTTCGACATGTCCGCTTGCGACGACCGTGCGGACGATATCCGACCGCACGGCCGTATCGACAGCGATCGCGGGGCCGACATACAAGCGCGCGCCCGCAGCGGCGATTCCGGTCGCTAGGGCAACGGCAAAGGCAATTCGCCAACTTCGCGCGGCAAGGGTCGGCCAAAAAAAATGTTTCGCCGCATCGGCCCGTACGGGCGGCGGATCGAGTTTCTGGAGCGGTTCCAACAAGCCCTCAATTCCCAAGCGGCGGATGATGGCCTCAAGGCGGGGCAGCGCGCCAGCGTCGGGAACTACGCATGTGCAGAGTATGGGTAGTTTCCCGGACTGGCGGGGCGGGCAGTAGGCGACGACAAAGCCGCCTTGTTCACAACGGGAGATGCCGATGTCCACGTCAAACGCCAATGCCGCTTCGTCGGCTTCGCACGGCAAGTTCTATCTCGTCGGCGGCGGGATCGCGTCGCTGGCGGCGGCCGCGTTCCTGGTCCGCGACGGCGACGTTCCGGGCAGCAACATCGTAGTGTTCGAATCCCTACCGCGCTTGGGCGGCAGTCTCGACGGTTCGGGCACGCCGGAAGCCGGCTATGTCGCCCGCGGCGGCCGGATGCTGGAGGCCAAGTATCTCTGCACGTTCGGTTTGTTCGATACGATCCCAACTCTCGACGGCAAACAGAGCGTCACGCAGGAGATCGTCGATTGGAACAAGACGATGCGAACCTCGTCGAAGGCGCGCCTCATGCGCGCGGGCATACGCGAGGATGCGCCCGATTTCGGCCTCGCCGAGCGCCACATCGCCGCCTTGTCGCTGCTCGTGCTCGAGCCCGAAGCGTTGGTCGGTCGCGTGCGGATTTCAGAGCGCTTCGACGCGGCCTTCTTCCGCACGAATTTCTGGCTCATGTGGTGCACGACATTCGCGTTCCAACCCTGGCACGGAGCGGCCGAGTTTCGGCGATATCTGCTGCGCTTTGCGCATATGGTGCCGGGTTTCAGCCGTCTGCAGGGCATCTTGCGCACGCCGCTCAACCAGTACGATTCGATGGTGCGGCCGCTCGAGAAATGGCTTTCGGCGCGCGGCGTTGTCTTCGTGCTCGGTGCCCGCGTGGCGGACATCGCGTTTGCCGATGTCGGCGGCGTCACGGTGCCGAGGTCGCTCACGATCGTGCGCGCGGGCAAACAAACCGAGACCCAGGTCGAGGCCGACGATCGTGTCGTCGTCACGTTGGGCTCGATGACCGATGACGCCATTCTCGGCACGACCGATCTCGCACCGGTGCAGGCCGGCGGAGAAGGCGGTGGGGCGTGGCCGCTTTGGCGCAAGATTGCGGCCGGGCGCGCGAATTTCGGCCGCCCCGAGATTTTCGACGCCAATGTCGCTGAGTCCGCTTGGGTGTCGTTCACGGCGACGATGCGCAATCCGGATCTTTTGGACCGCATTCGCACGCTCACCGGCAACGTGCCAGGCGAAGGCGGCTTGGTCACGTTTCCGGATTCGAACTGGCTTGCTTCGATCGTGGTGCCGCATCAGCCGCATTTTGCGGGCCAACCGGCCGACGTTACGGTGCTGTGGGGCTACGGGCTGGCGATCCATCGTCCCGGGAATGCGGTCGCAAAGCCGATGGCCGAGTGCACAGGGGCCGAAATCTTGACCGAGATCGCGTTCCATCTCGGCATCGAGACCGCAGTGATGCGCGATACTCAGACGCGCTGCATTCCATGCGCAATGCCGTACATCACGAGCCAGTTTCTGCCGCGCGGGGCCGACGATCGGCCGTCCGTGATCCCACCGAGGACGGCGCGGCTGGCGTTCGTCGGCCAGTTCTGCGAAGTGCCCGACGACGTTGTTTTCACGGTCGAATACTCGATCCGCTCGGCGCAGGTCGCCGCCTATGCGCTGCTGGGCCTCGATCGTGCGCCGCCCGCCGTCTATCGTGGCATGTTCGATCCGCGCGTGCTGTTCAAAGCGGCCAAGGCGCTGCACGATATCGGCGCTGCCTGATCGGTCCAGCGCCGCCGAGAAGGTCGCATGCAGGAAGTCTGTGCCGGCAAAGCCAAGACGCCGCTCGAAGTGCTCGGCACGCGCGCCTTTTCACGCGTGGCGCAGGCGCAGCAGAGCGACGGCAACGATGCAAAGCTCTTGTGCGACGCCGCGCAGAACTATCCTGCCTGGCTTGCGGCGATCGATGCGGCCGCGACCACGGTGCATCTCGAAAACTACATCTTTGCGAGCGACGCCGTCGGCGAACGATTTGCCGCAGCTTTGATGGGTGCTGCCAAACGCGGCGTCGTGTGCCGCGTGCTTTACGATTGGCTCGGCTGCCGCACGCGCACGCACAAACGCTTCTGGTCGCGGCTCGCCGACGCCGGCATCGCTGTGCGCTGCTACAATCCGCCGCATCTGGCGAACCCGCTGGGTTGGCTCAGCCGCAACCACCGCAAGCTGCTCTGCATCGACAGTCGCGCTGCGTTTGTCGGTGGACTTTGCATCGCGTCCGATTGGGTTGGCAGCGGTCATGCCGCTCCATGGCGCGACACGGCCGTGGAGATTAAGGGCCCGGCGGTCGGCGATCTGGAAGCAGCGTTTGCCGATAGCTGGTGGATTTCGGGCGACGCTATGCCGTTGGAGCCTGTGGCGGCAGCCGATATCCCTGCGGTCGGCAATCTGTCGGCCTGGGTAATCGCGGGCCAGCCCAACAGCATGGGCCTCTACAAGCTCGAGCAGCTTGTGGCTGAAATCGTCGAACGGTCTTTGTGGCTTGCCGATGGCTATTTCGTCGCCACAAGCGGTTATGTGCGCGCTTTGTGTGGGGCAGCCCGAGCCGGAGTCGATGTGCGCTTGCTGGTACCCGGTTCGAGCGACCTTGCTGTCGTGCGCACGCTGTCGCAGGCCGGCTACCGGCCCTTGCTCGAAGCCGGCGTGCGCGTGTTCGAATGGAACGGGCCAATGATGCATGCCAAGACCGCCGTTGCTGATGGCTGCTGGACGCGGATCGGCTCCAGCAATTCGAACTTTGCAAGCTGGATTTCCAACCGCGAACTCGATCTCACGATCAAGGATGCGGATTTTGCCGCGTCGATGGAAGCGCTGTTCGAACGCGATATGGCGAACGCGACCGAGATCGTTCTCGAATTTGGACGCTTGCGTCTGCCGTCGATCCGGCGGACCGCGCGCGCTGGACGGGCGCGTACCGCGCATGCGAGCCGCCTTGTGGCGGGGGTCGTCGGCTTGGGCAACATCGTCGGCGCCACGGTAAGCCAGCGGCGCACACCGGGGCCCGCCGAGGGTATCGTGCTGCTCGCCGCCGCCGTGTTTCTGGTGCTGCTCGGCGGCACGGCGTTTCTGCTTCCACGCTTCCTTGCGGCGATGATCGGCGGATTGTGCGCGTGGCTTGGCGTTTCGGTCGCACTGCGCGCGTGGCGGCTGCGTTCCCCGCGCAAGCCAGGCCCGCCAGCGTGACGGATCGCAGCTTCAAGATCGTGAGCTGGAACCTGCTCCATCGCAACGGCGCGTCGCGCGACGACATTGCGAAGATCGTCGCTCAGGAGAAACCTGATTTGCTGCTGCTGCAGGAAGCGACCGCCGCAACCGCTGCCTTTTTGGCCGGGATGGGCGGCACCTACATGGACAATGCCGTACCAGGGGTGGCGCACCATCTTGCCGCTTGGAGCCCATGCGCGCTGCGCGCGCTGCCGGCGATCCTGGCGCTGCAGCCCGGTATTGTCGTACGCCGCCGCTGCCTCGTGATCGCGTTCGACGATTTTTCGGTCGCGAACGTGCATCTTTCGCATGGGCAGATGCTGAACCGGCGCCAGCTTCGCCGCATCGCGGCCAATCTGCCTCGCTGCGCTGCGATCATCGGCGACTGCAATCTAGTCGGCCCGGCGATGCTCCCCGGTTTTCGCGATGTCGGTCCGCGCCAGCCGACACACAGAGCCGGGGCACTCGTGCCGCTGCGCCTCGATCGCTGCTTGGTGCGCGGCATGCGCTGCGACGAGTCGGCGGCCTTGCCGCGCGGCAATTCGGACCATCGGCCGATCGCGGTGCGCCTGTCGACCCTCGTGGTGGCTTAGCGCTCAGATCCGGTGCCCAACCAAAGCGCCGATCGCGGCAGTCGCCCCCATCGCAAAGGCACCCCAGAACGTCACGCGCAGAACGGGCTTCAGCGCTTCAGCCCCGCCGATCCATGCCCCGAGGGCACCGAGGCAGGCAAGGCTAACGAGCGAGCCTGCCGCGACCACGAAGCCCAGCACCGTCGGCGGTGCCAGAGCCGCCAGTGCGAGCGGAATTGCGGCACCGGCTGCAAAGGTCGATGCCGACGCGATCGCCGCTTGGATCGGGTTGGCGGCGATCTGTTCGGTAAGGCCGAGTTCTTCGCGTGCATGGGCGCCGAGCGCGTCCTTCGCAGTCAGTTGGATCGAGACTTGGCGTGCGACATCGGGCGCAACGCCGCGCGCGATATAGATCTGGGTCAGTTCTTCGAGCTCGGCCGCCGGCTGCAGGGCAAGTTCCTGGGTCTCGCGCGCAAGATCGGCGCTTTCGGTATCGGCCTGCGAACTCACCGATACGTATTCGCCCGCAGCCATCGACATCGCACCGGCGAGCAATCCGGCGGCACCGGCAATCAGCACGTCGTTTGGGCCTGTCGAGGCGGCGGCAACACCTGCGACAAGGCTTGCCGTCGAGATGATGCCGTCGTTGGCGCCGAGGACGGCGGCGCGCAGCCAGCCGATGCGGCGGACCAGATGTATTTCGCTGTGGGACGTGCGCATGTCGGCTTCTTTCGCAGCGGGGAAGAACGCCATTGAAGCATGTTGCGCGCGCAAAATCCGCTGCTGTCGCATGGGTGGTTTCCGAGGCTATCGAGCGGTGGGCGTGCGACGCCAAAGTTGCGACGTGCGCACATCTTCACAATACCCCACAGGAGAACGTTCGATGTCCGATTCGAAGAGCACGGGTTTGCCTGCCGTCCCGGCAGGTTCGAGTATCGCCTCCAACCCCGGCGCCCATGCGGCCGCCGCCAAACACCACGAAATGGCGGCCCAGCAACATCAGCAGGCCGTCAGATGCCAAGCCGACGGCAAGATGGAACAGGCCGGGCAATGTTCGAAGAAGGCGCTGCAGCATGGCGAGCAGGCGCACCATCAGGCGGCAAAGGCCGACCAGCAATATGCCGGCGCATCGATCAAAGGCTGAGGCTAAGGCCCCGCCAAACACAAGCGCGGCGGGGCGCTTTGGCGCAGGCTCGGCGTCGCAACCGGAATGCTAGTTCGAGGAAACACCATGACGAAAGAAGATCTGCCGGCATTTCAGCACGCAGCCGCGGCTCGCCATCACGCGCAAGCGGCGGCACGCCATATCGAAGCCTCGCGGCACTACCAGGTCGGCAAGGATTACGCGCATGCGGCGCACCAAGCGATGGCCGCTCGCGGACACGGGCTGTGGGCGCAGAATCATGCCGACAAAGCTGATCGTGCGCGCGCCCCTCATGCGTCCGCGAACACGCCGGCGGCCGACGCGGCAGGACCAGATCGGA
>JADCGL010000014.1 GCA_020248985.1 Telmatospirillum sp.
CAGCAATTTGGGATAGCGCGCTTCGATTTCGTCGGCGTCGCGTGCCGCAATGGCGCGGACGCGACGCACGATGTCCTGGAAGCGCTGCGGCCCGGCGAGGTCCGACAGATCGGCTGCAATGGGACCGAAATGCGCTTGTGTGCCGTCGGCGAGCAACGCATCGACGCCGAGCACGTTGTGGACCATGTTGCCGTAGAACAGCGAGCGCGAGCCGCAACTATTGTTGCCGGTCATGCCGCCGATCGTGGCTTGTGCCGCCGTCGACACATCGACCGGGAACCACAGGCCGTGCGGCTTCAAGGCGGCGTTCAGATGGTCGAGCACCATGCCGGGCTCGACGATCGCGGTGCGCGCCGCGACATCGACATGCAGCAGTTTTTTGAGATGTTTGGCGTTGTCGATGACGAGGGCCGCACCCACCGTCTGGCCGCATTGCGACGTACCGCCGCCGCGCGGCAGCACGGGCACTTTGGCCTCGCCCGCGATTTGGATCGCGATGCGCGCATCCTCGCCGTCCTGCGGCACCACCACGCCGACCGGTTCGATCTGGTAGATCGAGGCATCGGTCGAATAGCGGCCGCGGTCGAACTTGCCGAACAGCACGTCGCCTTTGATCTCTTTGCGAAGCCGTGCTTCGAAGGCGGAGTGGGAGGGCATTGTGTCGTCGCGCGGCATGGCTTCGATATCTCCGGTTCAGTCGTATGCTTCAGCCGATTGCTCGGCGGCAAAGGCGGCAAGCACGCTTTCGCGTTTGCCTGCCAGATGCGCTTCGAGGATCGCGCGCAAGGCATGGCCGTCGCGCGCACTCAAAGCTGCGATCATATCGTCGTGTTCGGCGATCGCCTTGTCCCAGCGCGCTTGGCCGAGATTGGCGGCGTAGCGCACGCGTTTGACGCGCGCATTGAGTTTTTCGAACGTTTCGGCGAGCACCGGATTGCCGCCGGCGGCGGCGATGCGCGCATGGATCGCCTGGTTGGCGGCGAAATAGGTGGCTCGGTCGCCGCGCGCATGGTGGGCGCGCATCTCGAAATGGAGCGCCTTGATCTCGGCAAGCTCGGCATCGGTGATGCGCGCACAGGCAAGCTCGCCCGCAAGCCCTTCGAGGGCACCCAGCACTTCGAACGTCGCCTCGATGTCGGCGCGTTCGATGGGGGCGACGATGGCACCACGATTGGGCTCGACGCGCACGAGCCCTTCGGCCGCCAGCATGCGCAACGCCTCGCGCAAGGGCGTGCGCGAAATGCCGAGCCGCTCGCACAGCACGCGCTCATTGAGCCGCGTGGCCGGGGCGAGGGCGCCGTCGAAGATCATTTGCCGCAGCCGACTGGCGGCATTTTGCGGCAAGGTCGCGCGCTCGAAAGGACGGGAATCGTCAGGCATGGAAAGATTGTATACCAAGTTTCTCTTGTTTGTCATCAAGCTTGACGAAGACTGAAGAAATTTGTATACCAAACTAAATCTTCAGGAGGAATGCCCCGATGATCAAGCTAAGCAACGCGCCGAGCGGCCGCCATTTTCTGCAGATTCCGGGGCCGACCAACGTGCCCGACCGCATCTTGCGCGCGATCGACAATCCGACGATCGACCATCGCGGGCCGGAATTCGGCGTGCTCGGCCGCAAGGTGCTTTCAGGTCTCCAGGGTATTTTCCAGACGAAGCATCCGGTCATCATCTATCCAGCCTCCGGTACCGGGGCGTGGGAAGCGGCCATCGTCAACACAATGTCGCCCGGCGACAAGGTGCTGATGTTCGAGACCGGCCATTTCGCCACGCTGTGGCGCAAGATCGCCGAGCGAATGGGGCTCGTGGTCGAGTTTGTGCCCGGCGACTGGCGGCACGGCGTGGATTCGGCTGTCGTTGAAGAGAAGCTCGTCGCCGACAAGAGCCATGCCTTCAAGGCCGTGATGGTCGTGCACAACGAGACCTCGACTGGCTGCACCACGCGCGTTGGCGAAGTGCGCAAGGCGATGGATCGCGCCAAACATCCGGCCCTGTTGATGGTCGATACGATTTCGGGGCTCGGCTCTATCGACTATCGCCACGACGAATGGGGTGTCGACGTGACGGTTGCGGGCTCGCAGAAGGGCATGATGTTGCCGCCGGGCCTGTCGTTCAACGCCCTCTCGCCGAAATCTTTGGCGGCGTCCAAAACGGCGAAAATGCCGCGCGCCTTCTGGAGCTGGGACGAGATGCTGGCGTCTAACGCCACCGGCTATTTCCCCTACACACCGGCCACGAACCTGCTCTATGGGCTCTCCGAAGCGATCGACATGATGAACGAGGAAGGTCTCGCCAACGTGTTCGCGCGCCACGACCGCCATGCGGAAGCAACGCGCCGTGCCGCACGCGTCTGGGGCCTCGAAATCCTGTGCCTCGAGCCCAAGGAATATTCGAGCGCGCTCACGGCGCTGTTGATGCCCGAAGGGCACGATGCCGACCGCTTCCGCAAGCTCACGCTCGAAGCGTTCGACATGTCGTTGGGGGCGGGGCTTGCGAAGGTTGCGGGCAAGGTGTTCCGTATCGGCCATCTCGGCAGCTTCAACGATCTCACGCTGATGGGCACGCTCGCGGGCGTGGAGATGGGGCTCGAGCTTGCTGGCGTGCCGCATCGCAAAGGCGGCGTCGCTGCGGCGATGGCTTACCTGGCCGATTGTGCAGCGAAGCCTGCCGCCAAAGCGGCGCAATAGGAACAGGGGCTGTCGATGGACGAAGGCGACAATACCATCGACAGGCCGGCCTTTGCGCAGTTGCTTGGCGAGGTTGGGCCCGAGGTGATGGCGCGGCTGCTCGCAGCGTTCGTGCGCGAGGCAAACGCGCGCATCGTGCGATTCGCCGAATTGTCGGAAGCCCGCAGCCCGCTTGGCGAGGGCGGCGACTTGCATCGTGAAGTGCATTCGCTCAAAAGTGCGGCCGCCAGTTTCGGCGCGGCAGACCTTGCAAAGCGTGCCGAAGAACTCGAAGCCGCCGTCGAAGCGCGGCACTACGCCCACGATCCGACGTCGATCGCGGATCTGCGTGCCAGTTTTCTCCGGTTTTCGGCGGCCGTTGCGGAATATCGCCGAGCCCCGGAGACGCCGTAGTGCTTCGACGCGAACGATTGCCTAGTTTGCGGCTGCGTTTAGCGCGTTGGGTTTTCGTCGGCGGTTCACCGCTCAAGGCCCAACGCGGTACCGGTCGTCTTTTCGGCGGGCGGGTCGATCTTGGCCAGACTCGTTCGGCCGCATCGCGCAAACTGCGAAACGCGCGGGTGCGAGCAGCCGCAGCCGGTCGCTGAGGCTGGCGCCGCGCATCCCCCACAAATAGATCGCCAGCGTTGAATGGCGCGCGACATTCGAGAAGCCTGCTTCCTCGAGATCTTCGCGCAGACGTTCGGCCGTGAGCCCGCCGGCATACGGAAGCTGCGCCAGGATGCGTTGGTGCAGATCCGGATCGGCGCCGACTTGGCCCATCCGGCCGTCGATCATTTTCGCAAGCCCGCGCAACAGGCGAACGCGCGGCGTTTCGCTAACCCAATCGCCGTCGACGACAAGCAGGCGCGCCCCCGGCTTCAGCACGCGGCGGATCGCGGCGTAGGCTGCGGGCGGGTCGGTCAGCGTCCAGGCAAGGTGGCGGGTAACGATGCCGTCGAAAGACGCAGGTGCCAGCGTTTCGAGACTTTCGGCATCGCCCAGCACGCCTTTCCACCGTCGTTTGCGCAATTTCTCTGCCGCGCGCGCCAGCATCGGTTCGGCGAAGTCCACGCCGGTCACATGCGCGCCCAAATCGAGCAGCATGCGGCTGATCTCGCCCGTCCCGCAGGCAAGATCGAGCACGTTCTTGCCGGCAATTTCGCCCAGCGCGCCGGTTATCAGGCGGTGCCACGCGCGGGCTTCGGTGCCGTCCGCAATGCGATGCCCGCGCGACTCGTCGAACGTTGCGGCGCGCCCGGACCAGTAGGCGCGGATTTCTTCTTTGAGCGTCCAGTTCGATGCGTTCACGGCAAGCTCGCTTCTATGTGCAGCGCGCCTGATGCCGAACGCGTCGCAACGAGATCGACGCCGTAGGCGGCCCCGCATTCGGGATCCGAAAACACGTCGCCGGGCGACCCGTCGGCAACGATGGCGCCCTGCGACAGCAGAATCACCCGGTCGGCATGGCGCGCGGCAAGCGCCAGATCGTGCATCGCGACGGCGACCGTGATCCCGTCGCGTGTGGCCGCCTCGCGCAGCAGGCGCAGGGCTTCGAGCTGGTTGCGCAGATCGAGGGCGCTGGTCGGCTCGTCCAGCAGCAGCACGGGGGCAGCCCGCACCAGACCTTGCGCAAGGGCGACAAGCTGCTGCTGGCCGCCGCTCAGGTCGCAGACCAAGCGTTCGGAAAGGTCCGCCAATCCGGCACGCGCCAGCGTTTGCGCGACGGCATGGCGGATCCGGTGCGGGGCCTCGTCGGGAGCGGCGGCGTGGGCTGCGACATGCACGGCGTCGTAGACCGACAGCCGCGCGTTGGTCGCGTAGGTTTGCGGCACGTAGCGCACCCAGCGCGCGCGCTCGCGCAGGCGCAGCGCTTCGATGCGCGTGCAGTCCACCGCGATCGTGCCGCGCGCAATCGGCAGGATGCCGGCGATCGCGCGCATCAAAGTCGATTTGCCGGCGGCATTGGGGCCGACGAGTGCGGTGACGGTGCCGGGCAGCAGCGGTGCCGCACCGACCCCGCGCAGCACGCTGCGCGTCCCGTAGGCGACCACGAGATCTTGGAAATGCAGGCCGGTCATCGTGCGGCACTCCGCCGGCCGCCGACGCTCGACAGGAAAACCGGCACGCCGACGAGCGCCGTCACGATCCCGATCGGATAGATGACACCGGGCGAGATCGACTTGGCGGCGATCGACGCGGCCGAGAGGAGGGCGGCCCCGCAGATTGCCGAAAGCGGTGCGAACCAGCGCTGGTCTTCGCCCACCGCCAAGCGCGCAATGTGCGGACCCACCAGCCCGATGAAGCCGATCACGCCGGCATAGGAGACGGACGTCGCCGACAGCACGGCGACCAGCAGCAGCGTTTCGAGACGCAAGCGGCGCGGATCGACGCCCAGGCTCGCGGCCCGGTCGTCGCCGAAACGCATCGCGGTGAGCGCCCAGCGCCGCCGCCACATGAACCCGCCCACCACGGCAAGAATTGCGAAACCGGCCGCCAGACGTTCGGGCGTGGCGCGCTGCAGCGAGCCCATCATCCAGAACACGATCTGCACGAGCTGCGTTTCCGAGGCGCGGTACTGCAGCATCGCCAGCAGCGCGTTGAAGGCGAACATCAGCGCGATGCCGAAAAGGATCATGGTTTCGGACGTGGCGCCGCGCGCCACGCTGAAGAAGAAAACGAGCAACGCCGCCCCGAAGGCGAAGACAAACGCGTTTGCGGACACAAAAAACGGTCCCATGCCCGGAACCAGCGAAAGTCCTGTCACGATCGCGACGGAAGCGCCCACGCCGGCGGCGGACGACACGCCCAGCGTGAACGGATCGGCCAGCGGATTGTCGAGGATCGTCTGCATCTGGGCGCCGGCAAGGCCCAGCATCGCGCCCAGCAGCGCCGCCTGCAGCGCGACCGGCAGGCGGATGTCCCAGACGATCACGCCGAGGCGCACATCGACCGTATCGGGGTTCGCCAAAGCGCGCAGCACGTCGCCCAAGGGGATATCGCCCGGTCCGGTGCCGAGATCGACGAGCACGAGGAGGATCGCGACGGCCGCCGCACCTATGAGAATGCGGCCCCTGCGGCGTTCGGCGGCAGCGATGCGCGTTTCGGCAAGCGGCGGTTGCGCGGCCAGGCTCATGCGAGCTGCGCCCAGAACACGCCCGACAGCGGGATCGGCGAGAAGCGCGCATGGTATTCTTGCCAGACCGCATCCGGATCGAGTCTTGCGAACTCTTCGGGATAGAGCCATTTCGCGAAGACTTGCATCGCCACCAGATGTGCGGGGCTCGTGTAGAACTGGTGGTAGATCGAATAGAAGCGCTTCGACTTGACCGCGCGCAGTGCGGCCCAACCCGGCCGCTCGGCAAGCGCTTTCAAGGCCGCCTGCACCTGGGCTTGCGTGGTTTCGTAGCCGAACGGCACGCCGCGCGCACCCGGCGTGCTCTCGCTCCAATCCGCCCCCGTGCCGATGATCGCTTCCGGATCGAGCGTGAGGATCGCTTCGGGGCTTGCCGTGCCGCCGATGCCGGGGAAGCGGCTTGCCCCCCAATTGATGCCGCCTGCATCCTGAAGCGTGACACCGAGATTGGCGTTGCCGAACGTCATGCAGCAATTGTTCGGGTCGATGCCGGCGGCGCGCTCCATGAACACGGTCGTTCGTTTGTTGGCCGGCATGTTCCAGACCGCCGACGAAACGCGCCGCGTCTCGCGCAGGTAGAAGCGGTTGAAAGCGGCCGCTTCGCTTTCGAGCCCGAGCAGGGCGCCCATGATTTCGATGCTCGGCTGCGTGTTCTGCGCCAGTGCTTCGCGCAGATCGACGATCGCCGTCGGAATGCCCGCCCGCTGAAGCTTGTCGAAGGTGCCGGCTTGGATCTGGCGCTGGTAGGCCGAGAGCGGGAAAAGGACGAGATCGGGATTCGTTGCGATCGCGCGTTCGACGCTGAAATCCGAGTTCACGGCCGAACCGAAGCGCGGCACTTTTTCGCCGGCCGGATGCTTGGCGCGGTACTGGCGATAGGTGCCGGGATCGAACAGGGCCATATCGTCGCCCCAGCCGACGAGGCGCTCGAAGGGTTTCTCGGGCTGCAGCACCGAGAAGCCGTACATCAGCCGCCCTTCGCCCAGGATGATGCGGCGCGCCGGTGCTTTGAGGCTCACGGTGCGGCCCGCGATATCGACGACCTCGATGGTCCCGGCCGCGATCGCCGGTGCCGCCAAAAGGGCGGTCCCTGCCGCCATCCCACCCAAAAAGCCCCGACGGCCGATCGTTGCCGTCCCGTGTTTGCGTGCCATTTCGCCCCCTCGATAGAGATAATGATAATCATTCTCATTTATAATGAGAATGCGAGTCAATATCAAAATCGAAGGTCAGTTTTTCAAGGCAAGGTTCGCGCGGGCGCGCGCCGCCTTAGAGATCTTTGCGGTAGACGATAAAGCCGTAATGCTTGGCGACACGGTCATAGAGCTGGCGCGCGGTCGTATTGCCTGCCTGCGTCTGCCAATAAACGCGCGCACTGCCCGCTTCCTTGGCTTCCGCATAGGTCGCTTCGATCAGCGCACGCCCGATGCCGCGGCCGCGCTGATCGGGGGCCGCGAACAGATCCTGCAGATAGCAGATCATGCCCTGCAGCGTCGTGTTGCGGTGGAAGATGCCGTGCGCCAGACCCACGAGCCTGTCGCCGTCTTCAGCCACCAACGCAAACATGGGCTCGGCCGGATCGAGGAAGCGCGCGAAGGTCGTGTCGGTGATTTCGGGCGCGATCGCGCTCGGACCCACGCGCTCGTAGAACGCGTTGTAGCCGTCCCAGAGTTTGCCCCATTGCGCGCGGTCTTCGGCGCGCAAGCGGCGTATGACGGGGGCTGGCGCGCTCAATCGACGGCCGCAAGATCGGGCAGGCCGCGCCATTGCTGGGCATGGTCGAGGCCGTAGCCGACCACGAACCGGTCGGGGATCGTGAAGGCGACGAAGTCGGCCGCAAGTGGGATCACGCGGCGCGTGGGCTTGTCGGCGAACACGGCAATCTTGACCGGATTGCCGCCGAGCCCTTCGAGCAGCGATTTGGCGAAACTCAGCGTGCGGCCGGAATCGAGAATGTCGTCGATCAGCAGCACCGGCTGGCCGCGCAGATTTTCGGGCAGCGTCCCGAGCACGCGCACATGGCCCGAACTCGTGGTCGCGTCGCCGTAGCTTTTGAGATTCACGAACTCGACGCGCGGATGCACGTTGCGCTTGGCAAGGGCCCGCATGAGGTCGGCCGTGAACACGAACGCGCCGTTGAGAATCGAGATGATCGTGAACTCGACCGGGATCGCGACGGCGATTTCGCCCGCCAGCGCTTCGACGCGGTCGGCGATTTCGGCGGCGGAGTGGAGCGTTTCGCGCGGAACAAGAGCCATGGGACCAAAACTGCCAAGAAAAAGGTTGCTGCAATGGGATCGGGCGTTTAAGCCCAAGCGCATGTTCGCCCATCCGACCGAGCCTGCGCAAGCGCGCCGCCTGTGGTTTGTCGATCTCGTCGTTTTGGCGGTCGTGATCGGCGCGTTTCTGATCGCGTTTTTGGGCGCGCGGCCGCTCGGCGTGCCCAGCGAAGCGCGCTACGCCGAACTTGGCCGCGAGATCGCCGCGACCGGCGACTGGATCACGCCGCGCATCAACGGCGTCAAATATTTCTTCAAGCCGCCGCTGTTCTACTGGATCCAGGCGGTCTCGATTCATGCCCTGGGTCTGTCGGAATTCGCGCTGCGCCTGGCGACGGCTTTGTTCGCCCTCGGCGGCTGCCTGCTCGCCTATGTCGGCGGACGCGCGCTGTTCGACCGGCCGACGGGCCTGCTTGCTGCACTCGTGCTCGCAACGACGCTGCTGTGGTTTGCCCTTGGGCGCATCATTCTGCTCGACGTGCCGGTCGGCGTATTCCTGAGCTTGAGCCTGCTCGCCTTCATGTTGGCCGTGCAGGCCGCCCCTGAGAGCCGGACGCGCAAAGCGTGGCTCTATACGATGTATGCGGCCGCTGCGGCTGCGACGATGACCAAGGGCCTCATCGGCATCGTTCTGCCGGCCTTGGTGATCGGCCTGTGGATCGTGCTGACCTGGAACTGGCGCCTGCTCCTGCAGGTGCGTCTGCTTTCGGGGCTTGCGCTGTTCCTGGCGCTGACCGTGCCGTGGCATGTCGCGGTCGGCGTGCAATCGCCGGAATTCTGGCATTTCTATTTCATCCGCGAGCATCTCGAGCGTTTCACCACGACAGTGCATGGCCGCTATCAGCCGTGGTGGTTCTTCGCACCCATCCTGATCGTCGGCAGCTTTCCGTGGCTCGGCTTTCTCGCCCAAGCGCTCGTGCGCAATCTGCGCGATGCGGCCATCGCGGGCCCGCATCGCACGGTCGAGCTTTATCTCGCCCTGTGGTTCTGGGCGATCCTGCTGTTCTTCTCGATTTCGGATTCGAAGCTGATCCCGTACGTGACGCCGATCATGGTGCCGCTTGCGATCCTGATCGCGCGCTATGTGGGCCCGGCATTGCGCGAGCCTGCACCTAAACTCGGCTTGCTCGCCGGGCTGTGGATTCTGGCCGGCTTTGCCGCCCTCGTCGCGGTGGCGGCCCTTGCCGTCGGCGTTGCGGGACCGCAGCTTGCGAGCGGCGATTTGGCGCAAGACCTTGCCTCGGCGCGGCCCTATATGGGCTGGCTGTGTGCAGGGGCCGGGGCAACGGCGGCAGCCATAGCGTTTGCGCTGCTGCGCGGCAAGCGCGCGCTTGCGTTGGGCCTGTCGGTCGCGGCGGCGGCGGCCCTTTATGTGGGCGTCGACACGACGATGGCCGACCATCAGCCGCGATCGATCAAGCCAATCGCCGAAATCCTGCGCGAGGTCGCCACGCCCGAAGACGAGATCGCCGCCTACCGCACCTATCCGCAGGATCTGCCGGTCTATCTCGGGCGCCGCGTCACGGTGATGGGCTGGTCGGGCGAGCTCGATTTCGGCCGTGCGGCCGAGCCCGCGACGCAAGAATGGATGTTCGACGACGAGGCCGAATTGTGGCGCCGCTGGAACGGCGAACGCACGGTCTATATGGTGGTTCCGCTGCCCTTCGAGGCGACGGTGCGCGCAAGTGCGGGCGAGCGCTTCGTCGAGCTCGCCCGCACGCGGCGCCATCTTCTCGTCGTCAACCGCATACCCTGATCGGGAGGGACGATGCTTCAGTACATGCCCCTGATTCTGGCCGGCGTGCTGCTCAATGCGGGCGCGCAGTTGGCGCTCAAGCAAGGCATGAACCAGATCGGCCGGTTCGACTTTGCCTGGGCCAATCTGCTGCCGATCGGCCTGCAGGTCGGCCTCAACCCGTTCGTGGCGTTGGGCCTGTTCTGCTACGTCGTCAGCGTCGGGATCTGGCTGCTCGTGCTGAGCCGGGTCGAGGTCGGGCTCGCCTATCCGATGCTGTCGATCGGCTACGTCGTGAACGCGCTCGCCGCCTGGTGGCTGTTCGGCGAGGATTTGACGGCGACGCGCATCGCAGGCATCGTCGTGATCTGCTTTGGCGTTTGGCTTTTGTCGCGTGCTTGAACCAATGGCGTCTTCTTTGCCCGAGATCACGGTCGTCGTTCCCGTCTACAACGAGGAAGACAACCTCCCGCTTCTCTATCGCCGCCTGACGGCCGCCCTCGACGCGATCGGGCGGCCTTGGGAGATTCTGTTCACCGACGACGGCAGCCGAGACCGTTCGGTCGAGATCCTCAAAGCCTTCCACGGCGAGCGCCCCAAGGAAGTGCGCGTGATCGAGTTCGAGCGCAATGCGGGCCAGCACATGGCGATCATGGCGGCGTTCGAGCGCGCGCGCGGGCAGATCGTCGTCACGATCGACGCCGACCTGCAGAACCCGCCCGAGGAAATTGCCAATCTCGTCGCCGCGATGGACAAGGGCCACGACGTGGTCGGCTCGATCCGCAAGGATCGCCAGGATGTGGGCTGGCGCGTGTGGGCCTCGCGCGCCATGAACATCGTGCGCGAGCGCATCACCGGCATCAAGATGACCGACCAGGGCTGCATGCTGCGCGCGTACCGCGCCGATGTGGTGCAGCAGATCGTGGCGACCGGCGAGCAGACGACCTTCATCCCGGCACTGGCGCAGTTCTTCGCCGCCAACCCGACGGAGATCATCGTGGCGCATGCGCCGCGCGCGGCCGGCGAGAGCAAATACAATCTCTACCGCCTCGTGCGCCTGAATTTCGATCTGATGACCGGCTTTTCGGTCGTCCCGCTGCAGATTTTCACCATCGTCGGCATGCTGGTGAGCTTCTTCTCGCTGCTGCTGGTAGCCTATCTCGCCGTGCGTCGCATCGTGATCGGCCCGGAAGTGGACGGGCTGTTCACGCTATTCGGCATCCTCTATTTCCTCGTCGGCGTGCTGATCACAGGACTGGGGCTCGTCGGCGAATATGTCGGGCGCATCTACCAAGAAGTGCGCAAACGGCCGCGCTTCCGCGTGCGCGCTGTCCACGAATCGCTCGACTGATCGCAAGGCACCCCATGCCCGGCATCGTCCTGTTCGGCTATTCCGACGTCGGTTACGAATGCCTCGATTTGCTCGTGGGCCAGGGCAGGGACGTGCGCCTCGTGGTCACGCACGAAGACAGTCCGAGCGAAGCCAAATGGTTCCGCTCGGTGCGCGAGCTTGCATCCGCGGCCGGTATCGAAACCACGACCGCCGAACTCAAGGACGATCCGTCCATCGAGGCGCGCATTGCGGGCCTCGCACCGGATCTGATTCTGTCGTGTTATTACCGTCGCATGATCCCGGCGCGCATACTCGACCATGCGCGGCTCGGCGCCTTCAACATGCACGGCTCGCTGCTGCCCAAATATCGCGGCCGCGCACCCGTGAACTGGGCGATCCTGCACGGCGAGACCCAAGTCGGCGCCACGCTGCACCGCATGGTCAAACGTGCCGATGCCGGCGACATCGTCGATGCCGAGGCCGTACCGGTGGGGCCCGAAGAAACCGCCTTCGAAGCGATGGGCAAGGTCGTGGGGGCCGCACGCCGCATTCTGACGCGCCAGATCGATGCATTGCTGGCCGGCACGGCCCCGCAAACGCCGCAGGACGAGGCGCAAGCCACGTATTTCGGCGGCCGCACGCCCGAGGACGGGCGCATCGATTGGACTTGGCCAGCGGCGCGCATTGTCAATCTCGTGCGTGCCGTGGCGGCCCCGTTTCCGGGCGCTTTTAGCGACGGACCCAGCACTGGAAAAGGCGGGCGCTTGTTCGTATGGCGTGCCCGCAAAGCGACGGGAAGCGGCGTGCCGGGCACGGTTTTGACGACCGCACCGCTTGCCGTTGCCTGCGGCGACGGGGCGGTCGAAATCCTCGAAGCGAGCCTGGACGCGGGGGCCACGGTCCCCGGGGCCGCACTGGGGCTGGCGGCGGGCGTCCGGATCGGCTAGAAGGCGCCATCGTTTTTCGCGGGGGAGCAACGTCGCGTGAGCCTCAAAATTCTCATTCTGGGCGTCAACGGATTCGTCGGGTCGAATCTGTCCGAGCGCATTCTGAAGACCACCGACTGGTCGGTCTACGGCATGGATATTCGCCAGGACAAGATCGAAGACCTGATCGGCAATCCGCGCTTCCACTTCGTCGAAGGCGACATCACGATCAACCGCGAATGGGTCGAGTACCACGTCAAGAAATGCGACGTGATCCTGCCGCTGGTCGCGATCGCCACGCCCGCCACCTACGTGCAGCATCCGCTCAAGGTCTTCGAACTCGATTTCGAGGCCAATCTCGCGATCGTGCGCGACTGCGTGAAATACGACAAGCGCGTGCTGTTCCCGTCCACCTCGGAAGTCTACGGCATGTCGACCGACACGCCGTTCGACGAAGAGACGTCGAATTTCGTGCTCGGTCCCATCCACAAGCAGCGCTGGATCTATTCGTGCTCCAAGCAGCTCTTGGACCGCGTGATCTACGCCTACGGTGCGAAGGGCGAGCTGCGCTACACGCTGTTCCGCCCGTTCAACTGGATCGGCCCCAAGCTCGACAATATCTGGGCCGCCAAGGAAGGCTCGTCGCGCGTGCTGACCCAGTTCGTTGGCAACATCGTGCGCGGCGAAAACATCAGCCTCGTGGCGGGCGGGGCCCAGCGCCGCTGCTTCCTCTATATCGACGACGCGATGGACGCGATGGTGCGCATCATCGCCAACAAGGACGGCTGTGCGGACGGGCGCATCTTCAATATTGGCGATCCGCGCAACGATTATTCGATGCGCGCACTCGCCGAAGAGCTGCTCGACGTGATCCAGCAATACGACGGCTATGCCGACGTGAAGTCGCGCATCAAGCTCATCGACGTCGATCCGGATGGCTATTACGGCAAGGGCTACGAAGACATCCAGGTGCGCGTGCCGTCGATCGAAAACGCCGCCAAGTATCTGGGCTGGACGCCGACCACGGATCTGCGCACGGCCCTCAAGCTCACGCTCGACTACTATCTGCTGGCGGGCCGCAAGGATACGGGCGACCTGACCGGCACGCCGGTGTAACGCCGGCAATGGCGGAACCTGCACGGCTTGCGATCAAGATCGACGTCGATACCGACCGCGGCACGCGCGAGGGCATCGCTCCGCTCGCCCGCATCCTCGATCGCCATCGCATTCGCGGCACGTTCCTCTATTCGCTCGGGCCCGACAATACCGGGCGCGCAATCCGCCGCGTGTTCCGGCCCGGCTTTTTCAGCAAGGTCAGCCGCACCTCGGTCGTCAAAATCTACGGCCTGCGCACGCTGATGAACGGCGTGCTGCTGCCGGGCCCCGACATTGCCAAGCGCAATGCCGCGACTATGTGTGCGGTCGCGGCCGGGCACGAGGCCGGCATCCATTGCTGGGACCATGTGCGCTGGCAGGACGGCCTCGCGCGCATGACGCTCGCCCAAGTGCACGCCGAGTTTGCCAAGGCGCAGGAGGCATTCCAGACAGTGTTCGGCAAACCGGCGCGAACGGCCGGTGCGGCGGGCTGGCAGGCCGACGAAAAGAGCCTTGCCGTCTACGACGAAGCCGGGCTCGATTACGCATCGGACGCGCGCGGTACGTCTGCGTTTGTGCCGGTTGCGGGAGGCAGAACCTTTGCCACACCGCAGATTCCGACGACGTTGCCCACGCTCGACGAGTTGATCGGGCGGCCCGAATATCCCCTCGACCGGCTCATCGATGTCTATCTCGACAGCCTGGTGCCGGGCGCGCTCAATGCTTTCACGGGCCATGCCGAGCTCGAGGGCATGCATTATCTCGACTGGTTTGCGGCCTTTCTGGCGGCGGCGGAAAAGCGCGGTGTCGTCTTCGTCAATCTCGCCGACGAGGCCGCAAAATTTGCTGAAAAAATGCCGCCGTGCGCCCAGTTTCTGCAAGGGGCCGTCGAAGGGCGGAGCGGGACCCTGGCGCTGCAGGGACCGTTCGTTTAGCATCCGGCGAATGTTAGAAGAGGTTGTTCCTTGATTTTCAGTCGTTTTCTGGCGATCGCGATTCTGCTGCTGCTGCCGATCGTGCTCCACGCGCAGACGCCGAAGCCGGGGACCCGTGTGTCCTTCCAGTCCGGTACGACAACCGTGATCGAGGGGTACGAGGGCGGCCTCACGAAGACCTCGAATGGCGACGTCTGGATCGGCTTCGTCGATCGCCCGTCGAATGCCGAATTGACCAAGGGCAATCTGGACAATTTCGAGTTCCGTCCAGGCAACACGTTGAACTTCGAATATGCGCGCCGGCAAGGCAACCGCACGCCGAGCTACATCACGGTCGATCTGCGCGTTCTGCGCGCGGAATCGATGACTGTGCGTGGCGTTGCCCATGACGTCGTCGTGATCGAGGCGACGGTCTCGTCGACGCGCCCGGTCTGGAACTACCGCATGCAAGCCTGGGTCGATCCCAAGCTGCGCTACATGCTGCGGCGGGAAATTCTTGGCATGTCGGATACCACCCCCAACGTGCCTTCGGCCTTGCGCGCCAATAACATCCTGCCGCCGCCCTGAAGAGCCTCCGCGTGCCGCACTTCCGCTCGGCGACCGATTCCGGCATATTCCTTTTTTAGTCGGAGACGCCAGACCATGCCCCCGTCCGATTCGACCGATGCGGTCCCGCCCGTCGAGGCACCCCCTGCAACGACCGGCAAGCGCCCCCATATCGTCCTCACCTCGCACCCGACGCGCAGCGGGCCGCAGCCCGTGCGCATCGAATGGGGTGCGGGCGGTGCGCAAGCGCGCGGGCCCGTGATCGGCACCGTCACCAATCCGCAGCAGCGCAACGTGATCGGCACGCATTCGGGCAGTTACATGCTCTACCGCGCTTTGGCCGTGGCGGCGGGCGCGCTCTCGCCTTTGCACAAGCCCGATCTTACGAACACGGCCCCGGCCGAGCCGATCGGCCCGTTTGCGCAATGGTCGGATCCCGAAAAGATCGTCAGCATCGACCCTTACGGCCATATGGTCGGCGACGTTTTCGCAGGCCTCATCGCGCAAGGCTACGACATCCGCCCGACGATCGCGGTCACGCGCGCGCATATCAACATGCCCGAGCTCAAGGATGCGCTCGCCGCCGGCCGGCTGAAGCCCGACGGGCGCATCGTCGATGCCAATGGCGACGTGCGCACGACGAAAGTGGCACTTGAGCCGGTCTGGTATCTGCCCGGCATCGCCAAGCGCTTCAAAATCTCCGAGACCGATCTGCGCCGCGGCCTGTTCGAATACACGGGCGGCATGTTCCCGGAACTCGTCACGCGCTCGGACATGAAGGTGTTTCTGCCGCCGATCGGCGGCATGACCGTCTATCTGTTCGGCGACGTCTCGAAGCTCGGCGATCCCAAGACCAAGATCGGCGGGCGCGTGCACGACGAGTGCAACGGCTCGGACGTGTTCGGCTCGGACATCTGCACCTGCCGGCCCTATCTTGCGCACGGCATCGAAGTCGCGATCGAAACGGCCCAGCAGGGCGGAGTCGGTTTCATCGTCTACAACCGCAAGGAAGGCCGGGCGCTCGGCGAGGTCACGAAATTCCTCGTCTACAATGCGCGCAAGCGCCAGGAAGGCGGCGACCAGGCGTCCACCTATTTCAAGCGCACCGAGTGCGTTGCGGGCGTGCAGGACATGCGCTTCCAGGAGCTGATGCCCGACGTGCTGCATTGGCTCGGCATTTCGCGCATCGACCGGTTTGCGTCGATGAGCAACATGAAATCCGAAGCGCTGATCCGCAGCGGCATATCGATCGTCGAGCAGGTCGAGATTCCGCCCGATCTGGTCCCGGCGGATGCGAGTGTCGAGATGGAAGCGAAGAAAGCCGCCGGCTATTTCACGGGCGGAGAAGCGCCCGACGCGCAGAAACTCGCCGATACCAAGGGGCGCGGTCTCGATGGTTGATGCCGTGTCGGCGGCCCCGCATTTTGCGGGCCCCTCCAAAGCCGTGCGCGTGCTGCGCGGTCCCGCGACGATCCGTTTGCGCGCGGGCGAGGTTTTCGCCGCGGCGTGCGCCGGGCGCACCGCGCATTTTTCTGTCGATCTCGGCAAACTCGAGATAGCCGCCGACCGCACGGTCGCGGCGATTCGCGCGGATTATCCCACGCTCGAAATCCCGTATCATTCGCGCTGGCGACACTTCGATGCAGGCGGGGTTGATCGCTGGGCGCGCTTGGCAGCACGATTGCCGGACGACAAGCTCGAGCGTGCGCGCGTCGGCGTGGATCTCGCCGTTGCAAGCGTGCTGCTCGATGCCGGGGCCGGCCCAGAATGGCGCTACCGCACGCCGGACGGCATCTATGCGCGCTCGGAAGGGCTTGCGGTTGCGAGCGTGGATTTGTTTTCGGCCGGCGTGTTTTCGGCCGACCCGAAGGCTCCCTTGCGCGCCGATGCGGCGGCCTTGCAGCGTTTCGATGCGGCTGCCCTGGCGCGCGGCTTCCAAGTATCGGCTGAAAATCCGCTGGTCGGGCTCGAAGGGCGGGCAGGGCTTTTGCGCAATCTCGGGCTCGCCATCGCGGCACGCCCTGATCTGTTCGGGCCGAGCCCGCGTGTCGGCAATCTCGTCGATCGGCTGCTGTTCGATGCCAAAGACGGCACCTTGCCGGCCGCGCGCATTCTGGCCCTGTTGCTCGACGGATTCGCCGATGCGTGGCCGGCACGGCGCGTGGTGGACGGTGTGAATGTCGGCGATGTGGGTGTCCATCCGGCTGCCACCGACGGGCTCGTGCCGTTCCACAAGCTCAGCCAGTGGCTGAGCTATTCGCTGCTCGAACCGCTCGAGGCGCTCGGCTTGCGCATCGTCGATCTCGATGCGCTGACGGGCCTGCCCGAATATCGCAATGGGGGCCTGTTTCTCGATACGGGCGTGCTCGCCCTCAAGGATCCGTCGGCCGCCGCGCGCACCCACGACGCCACGAGCGAACTCGTCGTCGAGTGGCGCGCGCTCACGGTCGTGCTGCTCGACCGCGTCGCCGATCTCGTCCGCGCCAAACTCGGCCTTGCCGCCGCCGATTTTCCGCTGGCAAAGGTTCTGCAAGGCGGCACGTGGACCGCCGGGCGGCGCATTGCCGCCGAACTGCGCGCTGGCGGACCGCCGCCGCTTGCCGTCGCCAGCGACGGCACGATTTTCTGACCAAACCGGGAGCATTCTTCATGTCGGGCAGTCTGCACGTCGTCGGCCATCCGCTGATCCAGCACAAGCTTACGCATATGCGCCGCAAGGAGACCGAGACGCGCGATTTTCGCCGCCTTGTGCGCGAGATCGCGATGCTGCTCGCCTACGAGGTCACGCGCGATCGGCCTTTGACGATGGTCGAGATCGAAACGCCGGTGCAGAAAATGCGCGCGCCCACGCTCGCGGGCAAGCCGATCTGCCTCGTGTCAGTCCTGCGGGCGGGCAACGGCATTCTCGACGGCATGCTCGAAATCCTGCCCTCGGCAAGCGTGGGCCATATCGGCCTCTATCGCGATCCCGAAACGCTCGCGGCCATCGAGTATTACTGCAAGCTGCCCGAGGACGTGGCGTCGCGCGACGTGCTGATCCTCGACCCGATGCTGGCGACCGGCCATTCGGCGGTGGCGGCCGTCAGCCGCGTCAAGCAGTCGGGCGCATCGTCGATCAAATACGTTTGTATTCTGGCCGCCCCCGAGGGGGTCAAAGAAATGCACGCCAACCATCCCGACGTGCCGATCTACGCGGCGGCACAGGACAGCCATTTGAACGACCACGGCTACATCGTGCCGGGCCTGGGCGATGCGGGCGATCGGCTGTTCGGCACGAAGTAGGCATGCCGATTGCTAATACTGAATTGAGCGACTAGCCTTTGCTGGTCAAACGGGGGGGTATCCAATGAAAACCATGCGTCTTATCGCCGTCGCTTGCGCGCTCGGCATGTCCGTCGCCGCACCGGCGATGGCACAAAAACTGGTGACGGGCGTGGACGGCACTTTCGCACCGCACGCGATGCCGAAGCTCGGCGGCGGCATCGAAGGTTTCAATGTCGACATGGCCAACGAAATCGGCCGTCGCCTGGGCCAACCGATCGAAATCGTGGCCCAGGAATTCTCGGGCCTCGTGCCCGGGCTTCTGTCGAAGCGCTTCGACTTTCTGGCGGCACCCACGACCGTGACCGAGGAGCGCGCGCGCGCCCTGCTGTTCACGGAAGGCTATCTCAACACCGACTTCCAGTTCGTCGCCCGCCGAAACAAGCCCGAGATCAAGGAACTCGAGGGCTTGCGCGGCCTCAAAGTGTCGGTCAATCGCGGCTCGGCCTACGAGAGCTGGGCCTCCGCCAACAACCAGCGCTACGGCTTCACCTACGACGTCTACGGCTCGAACCCTGAGGCGGTGCAAGCCGTCCTCGCCGGCCGTGCGGACGCAAATCTCACCGGCAACACCGTCGCAGCCTGGGCCGTCAAGCAGAACGCCAGCCAGCTGCGCCTGGGCGCCAAGATCTCGACCGGGCTCGTCTGGGCCATTCCGTTCCGGCCCGACGACAAGGCCGGTCGCGACCGCATCTCGATGGTCGTCAAATGCATGAAGCAGGACGGGACGTTCTCGCGTCTCCACAAAAAATGGTTCGGCTACGATCCGGCGCCGGATTCGGTGACGGTCAATATCGCGGCCGGCCACGGTGTGGCCAGCATGCCCGGCTACGATCCTACGCCGGTCGCTCTCGTCTGCCGCTAGGCGAGTGACGGTCGCCGAAGCAATTCCGCCGGTTCCAATCTTGGAACTGGCGGGGCTGCACAAGAGTTTCGGGTCTCTCAAGGTTCTCGACGGCATCGACCTTGCCGTGCGGCCGCGCGAGCTTGTGTTCGTGATTGGGCCGTCGGGTTCGGGCAAGAGCACGCTGCTGCGCTGCTGCAACCGGCTTGAAGAGCCGGACTCAGGTGCCGTGATCGTGGACGGGGCCGACATCATGCGCCCCGGCACCGATCTCAATGCCGTACGGCAGAAGATCGGCATGGTCTTCCAATCCTTCAATCTCTATCCGCACATGACCGCGCTCGGCAATGTGACGCTCGCCTTGTGCAAAGTGCAGGGCCTTGACCGCGAAGCGGCCGAGCTGCGCGGGCGTGCGGCCTTGGCGCAAGTGGGCCTTTCCGACAAGGAAGCGTCGTACCCGAACGCGCTGTCGGGCGGCCAGCAGCAGCGCGTGGGCATTGCGCGCGCGCTCGCTCTCGGTCCAAAGATCGTGCTGTTTGACGAGCCGACCTCGGCCCTCGATCCCGAGCTGGTCGGCTCGGTGCTTGCCGTGATGCGCGAACTCAAAGCCGCCGGCATGACGATGGTGGTGGTGAGCCACGAACTCGCGTTTGCGCGCGCGGCCGCCGACCGTGTCGTCTTCATGGAAGGCGGGCGCATTGTCGAGCAGGGACCGCCCGCCGCGATATTCGGCAATCCGCGCGAGGCGCGCACGCAGGCTTTTGTGTCGCGTCTTTCCCAGGGCCACGGTTAGCAAATGGACAACGGGCTCGAGCGCCTCGTCTTCGCGTTCTTCAACGCCGAGATCGCGGCCGAATGGGCGCCCAAGATCCTCGAAGGCGTGTGGGTCACGATCCTCGTGTCGCTTGCTGTCGTGGCGACGGGGCTGGCGCTGGGGCTCGCTTTGGCGGCCTTGCGCGCGTACCGTTTTCGCGCCGTCAATGCCGCGATCGTCGCTTTCGTCGATATCCTGCGCGCCTTGCCGCCGCTCGTCGTGATCATCATTCTGTTTTTCGCGTTCCCCTATCTCGATCTGCCGATGAGCGCTTTCACCGCCACTTGGCTGTCGCTGTCGTTGGTGCTGGCGGCGTTTGCCGAGGAAATCTGGTGGGCGGGCATCTTGGCCGTGCCGCGCGGCCAGTGGGAGGCCGCCCGCTCGACGGGCCTTGGCTTCGGCGCCACGCTTGGATACGTGGTGCTGCCGCAGGCCGTGCGCATGACCGTGCCGCCGCTCGTCAATCGCGTGATCGCGGTTACGAAAGGCACGGCCCTAGGCTCGGTCGTGGCGTTGTCGGAAATCGTGAGCCAGGCAAGTTCGGCCGCAAGCCTCGCCGGAAACCCCACGCCGCTCACGCTGGGGGCGGCCGCCTATCTTGCGATCTTCGTGCCCGTGGTCGTCCTCGGGCGCTGGATCGAAACGCGTTTCGCGTGGAAGCGCTAGCGGCGATGGCGGAAATCCTCGACACGTTTTTCAATATCGAAATCCTGCTGCGGGTGCTGCCCTTCATGCTCGAAGGGCTCGGCATGACGCTGCTTTTGTGCGCGATCACCATCCCGATCGGCCTTGCAGGCGGGCTTGCCGTCGCCTGGGTGTGGAGCCTCAAGAAGCGCTATGTGAACTGGGCGCTCGTCGTCTATGTCGATTTCTTCCGCGCCTTTCCGCCCTTGGTGTTGCTGATTTTCGTCTATTTCGGACTGCCGTTCGTCGGTCTCGATCTGTCGCCCTTTGCGGCCGTAGCGATCGCCTTCCTGCTGAATGCGTCGAGCTATTACGGTGAAATATTCCGAGCCGGGATCGAAAGCGTGCCGCATGGCCAGTGGGAAGCGGCCCGCGCCAGCGGCCTCTCGCGCTTCCAGACGATGCTCTACGTCGTGCTGCCGCAGGCCACGCGCAACGTGCTGCCGGACTTGATCGGCAACACGCTCGAGGTCGTGAAACTCACGACTATCGCCTCGGTCGTGGCCTTGGGCGAGTTGCTGCACGCCGCACGCCTTGCCCAGTCGCTCGTCTACAATCCCACGCCCATCGTCGCAGCCGCGTTGATCTATCTGGCGTTCCTGTGGCCGGCCGTGCGACTTTTGAGGCATTTCGAGCACCGCCATCTCGTCGCCCGCTGAATCGGAGTATCTTCGATGTCCAAGCGCATCCTCGTCGTCAATCCGAACTCGAACCGCAACGTCACGGCCGGCATCGATGCCGCCGTCGAACCGTTCCGCATGGCGGGCGGTCCGGCGGTGGAGTGCGAGACATTGGCCGAAGGCCCGCCTGGCATCGAAACCCAGGCGCATGTCGAAAGCGTGGTGCTGCCGCTGTCGCGGCTCGTGGCCAAGCGCGACAACGACTGCGATGCGTTCGTCGTCGCGTGTTTCAGCGATCCGGGTCTCTATGCCGCGCGCGAAGCCACCAAAAAGCCCGTGCTCGGCATTGCCGAATGCGGGCTGCTTACGGCCCTCACGCTCGGCGAGCGATTCGGCATCGTGGCGATTCTGCCGCGCTCGATCCCGCGCCATCAGCGCTATGTGGGTGCCCGAGGTCTCGAAGCGCGCTTTGCCGGCGACCGTGCGATCGGCCTCACGGTGGCCGAACTCTCCGACGATGCGCGCACGCTCGCGCGCATGATCGAGGTCGGCAAGGAGCTCAAAGAGCGCGACGGCGCCGACGTGATCGTGATGGGCTGTGCCGGCATGGCGCGCTATCGCGACCGGCTGCAGGACGCCGTCGGCATCCCCGTCGTCGAGCCGACGCAAGCCGCCGTCGGCATGGCGCTGGCACGCGTGCAGCTCGGCTGGTAGCCGCTACTTTTTCGCGGCGAGATCGGCCGCCGACACGCGCGGCATCGAAAAGCGGTCGGTGAGGCGGACATAGTCGCTGGCGGCCAGGCGCCCGATCAGCGCCATGCGCGCCGTATCCACGCGATCGTTCGTCGGATCGACGAGATCTTCGCGGATGCGCAAGGCCAGCACCTCGCCCAGCAGAATGGCGCGTTTGTTGTCCGCACCCAGCCGCACGTCTTGCAAGAGGCGGCATTCGAGTGCCACCGGCGCCTGGGCGATGCGCGGCGGGCGCACTTTGAGCGACGGGGCGGCGTCGAAACCCGCCAGCACGAGCTCGTCGATGCCGGGCTCGACATCGGCCGCACAGATATTCATGCCGGGGCCCATCGCCTCGTCCACAAGATTGACCACGAATTCGCCGTTGAGGTCGATATTGCGCACCGTGTCCTTGGGCCGCCCGTCGGGCCGCCGTTCGATGCCCAGCGCCACGACCGCCGGATCGTGGCTCAAGACATTGAAGAAGGAGTAGGGGGCGGCATTCACGTTGCCCGCTGCATCGACCGTAGTCACCAGCGCAATGGGGCGCGGCACCACGCTGCCGACCAGCAGCTTGTAGCGCACCGCCGGCGCGGTCGCGGCGAAATCGTAGTCCTTCATGCAGGTTCGATCGTTCCGGTCTGGCTCGCGATCAGCCCGTAATGTTCGATGCGCCGGTGCTTGGAAAACGCGAACACGGTTTCCTTGCCGTAGGTGCACAGGCTCAAATCGCAGTCCGCGACGATGAGCTCGTCCGCGACCGACCGTGCCAACGCCACGATCTCGCCGGTGGGGGCCACGATGCAGCTGCCGCCGATCAGCGAGCAGCCTTCTTCGAACCCGGCCTTGGCCGTCGCCACGACCCAGGTCGAGTTCTGGTAGGCGCCGGCCTGCATCACGAGATGGTTGTGGAACTGGCGCAGATGTTCGGGCTCGGGTGCGGAGTGCACGAGGGCCGAGCCGTTGATCGCCGGCGTGTTGTAGCCGAGGACCAGCATCTCGACCCCTTTGAGGCCCATCACGCGGTAGGTTTCTGGCCAGCGGCGGTCGTTGCAGATTGCCATGCCGAGAATGCCGCCCATCGTGCGCCACACCGGAAAGCCGATGTCGCCGGGTTCGAAATAGCGTTTTTCGAGATGCTGGAACGGGCGCTGCGGTTCGTTCTCCGCATGGCCCGGCAGATGTATCTTCCGGTACTTGCCGACGATCGCACCTTGCGTATCGACGAGTATCGCCGTGTTGTAGCGATGCCCGTCCGGTGTTTTCTCGGCATAGCCCAAATAGAAGCCAATCTTGAGGCGCTTGGCCTCGGCGAAGAGCGGTGCCGTCGCCGCGTTTGGCATTTCGGTTTCGAAGAACGCATCGACCTCGCGCCAGTCGGTCATGTACCAGCGCGGAAAAAAGGTCGTCAGCGCCAATTCCGGAAATACGACGAGCTGGCAGCCTTTGCGGGCCGCCTCGCGCAGCATCACCAGCATGCGCTCGACGCACGACGCGCGCGTTTCGCTGCGCGCGATCGGTCCCATTTGGGCAGCCCCAACCGACAGGATCCGGGGGGTAAGTTTGTTTTGGCTCATCGGCCGGGTCCTCGTCAGAAAGCGTCCGAAATGTCTTCGGGGAAAATCGAGCGACCCAGGGGTTTGGTCGCGTCGGTCGGTCCGTGGGCGAGATAACGGCCGCGCCCGGGCTTGGCGAGCGGATTGCCGCCCTTGGCGACCAGTTCGCCGCGCGAGAACACCTCGTCGCACCAGCCGGTCGTCTTGAGCCCTTCGTAGGGCGTGTAGTCCATCGCGTCGTGCAGCATTTTCTGCGACACGGTCACTTCGCGTGTTGCGTCCCACACCACGAGATCCGCGTCGAAGCCGACGGCGATCGCCCCCTTCTGCGGATAGAGACCGTAGAGCTTGGCGGGGTTCGTCGCCGACACGGCCACGAAGCGTTCGAGCGACAGGCGGCCCTTAAGCACGCCTTCGGCGAACAGAAGCGGCATGCGCACTTCGAGCCCGGGCACGCCGTTGGGCACTTTCTTGAAGTTCGCGTTGGCCCCGTGCAGCATCTTGCCCTTGGGATCGTTGAAGCGATAGGGCGCATGGTCCGACGAATAGACGTCGAACAGCCCGTCGCGCAAGCCCTGCCAGACATATTCCTGGTTGATCTTGTCGCGCGGTGGCGGCGAGCACATGCACATGGCGCCGTCGAAGCCCGACTTGTCGAGATCGTCCTGCGTCAGGAACAGATATTGCGGGCAGGTTTCGGCGAAGACCTTGAGGCCGCGCGCGCGCGCGCGCCGAATCTCGTCCATCGCCTCGCGGCCCGACACGTGCACGATCAGCACCGGCGTGTCGACGATTTCGGCAAGGGCGATCACGCGGTGCGTGGCTTCGCGCTCGACCGGCATGTTGTGGCTGAAGCAGTGGTATTTGGGCCGCGTGCGACCCGAGGCGATGAGCTTTTCGGCGACCCACATCATCGCGTCGTGGTTCTCGCAATGCACCATCGTCATTGCGCCGTGGCGGCGCGCCAGCGAAAGCACGTCGAGGATCTGGCGGTCGCTGAGCTTCAGCGCGTCGTACGTTGTGTAGATTTTGAAGCTCGTGAGCCCGTCGGCGATGAGGGCGGGCAGCTCCTGGCCCAGCACCTGCTCGTTCGGGTCCGACACGATCATGTGGAATGCGTAGTCGATATAGGTCTTGCCGGCCGCCGACGCATGGTACTCGTCCACGACCTTGCGCAGCGACTGGCCGCGATGCTGGGCGGCGAACGAGATCGTCGTCGTGGTGCCCCCGCACATGGCCGAACGTGTGCCGCTTTCGAAATCGTCGGCCGTCCATACGCCCATCGACGAGACCTGCGCCATGTGAACGTGGCTGTCGATGCCGCCCGGGGTCACGATGCGGCCGCGCGCGTCGGTCTCCTCCTCGCCCTTCGCCAAATCGTGGCCGATGGCGGCGATTTTGCCGTCCTTGATGCCGATGTCCGCTACATATGTATCCGACGCCGTCGCGACGGTGCCGCCCCTGATCACCCGATCGTATGTCTTCATCGTCTCCCCCTATGCGCCCCTTCCGCTGAAGCGGCACTTCGCGGTAGAAGCATTGCAAGGTTTGGGCCTGGAGGACAAGCAAATGCCGCAGCTACTCGACGAAACCGCCAAGGGTGTCTACATCATCGCCGCGACCCCCTTTGCCGACGACGGCGCTCTCGATCTCGAGAGTGCCGACCGCATGACCGATTTCTATCTCGAATGCGGCGTGTCGGGCATGACGATTCTCGGCGTGATGGGTGAAGCGCCCAAGCTGAGTGCCACGGAATCGGCCGATTTCGTTGCACGCGTGCTCGCACGCGTCAAAGGCCGCGTGCCGGTGATCGTCGGCGCTTCGTCCGCCGGCAACCGCAATCTCGGCACCTTCGTGAAGAAGGCGATGGACATGGGGGCCGCGGGCGTGATGGTCGCCCCGATCGCCGGCCTCAAGAACGAAGAGCAGATCGAAGGCTACTACGACGCCGTGGTGCGCGAGATCGGCACGACGCCGATCGTGCTGCAGGACTATCCGCAGCTCACGAACGTGCACATGTCGGTGAGCCTCATCAACCGCATGCTGGCCAAGCACGACAGCATCAAGGTGCTGAAGCACGAGGACGTGCCGGGCCTGCGTAAGCTTTCCAAGGTGCGTGCGGCCGACAGCGACGGCAGCCGCAAGCGCCGCATTTCGATCATGGTCGGCAATTCGGCCCTGCATTTGCCGCAGGAAATGCGTCGCGGCGCCGACGGTGCCAACACGGGCTTCGCCTATCCCGAGATGCTCGTCGAAGCCGTGAAACTGTGCCTCGAAGGCAAGTTCGACGCGGCCGAAGACCTCTACGATGTCTATCTGCCGATCGTGCGCCACGAACAGCAGCCGGCCTTGGGCCTGGCCGTGCGCAAGGAAGTGCTGCGCCGGCGCGGCGTGATCAAGTCCGCGCATGTGCGCGCGCCCGGCTACGCGATGGATGCCGCCGAGCACAAGGAGCTCGACGAGCTGATGGCGCGCCTCGAGCGTAAGCTGGCGGCGATCGGGCGTTCGACAAAGCCGTTCAAAGGCTAGCGACGGGCGGTCGTGGCCGAGGGTCTCTGCCGCGACTGTTTCGTGCGCATCGACACGGGCGACGCGCGCGTCTGCGGCCATTGCGGCGGGGGGCGAATTCTTCGCCATCCGGAGTTGGCGGCTTTGAGCCTCGCGCATATCGACTGCGACGCCTTCTACGCATCGGTCGAAAAGCGCGACAATCCTTCCCTCGCCGACAAGCCGACCATCGTCGGCGGGGGCGCGCGCGGCGTGGTTTCTACCTGCTGCTACATCGCGCGCAAATACGGCGTGCGCTCGGCGATGCCGATGTTCAAAGCGCTGCAATTGTGCCCGCAGGCCGTTGTGATTCGGCCAGACATGGCCAAATACGCCGGCGTCTCGCGCCAGGTGCAGGCGATCTTCGCCGAAGCCACCCCGCTCGTCGAAGCGGTATCGCTCGACGAAGCCTATCTCGATCTCGGCGGCACCGAGAGCTTGCATCGTGCGGCACCCGCTTTCGTGCTGGCGCGCATCGCCAAGCGAATTGCCGACACGATCGGCATCACTGTGTCGATCGGGCTGTCGTTCAACAAGCTTTTGGCCAAGCTCGCCTCCGAGCTCGACAAGCCGAACGGTTTTGGCGTGGTCGGCCGGGCCGAGGCGCGCGCGTTCCTCGCTTCGCGGCCTTTGCGCGTGCTTCCCGGTGTGGGGCCCCGCTTGGCCGATCGTCTGGCGAGCGACGGCTATGCCGACGTGGCCGCCTTGCAGCGCGCAGGCGCGCGCGCGCTTGCGGCGCGCTATGGCGAGACGGGAGCGTGGCTCGCCCGCATTGCGGTCGGCGACGATGCGCGCACCGTCGAGCCCGAGCGCGACGCCAAGGGCATTTCGGCCGAAACGACGTTTGCGCGCGATCTTTCAGCACTTGCCGACCTTGAGGCCGAATTGTGGCCGCTGGCCGAGGAGGTCGCCGGCCGGCTCAAGCGCCATCACCTCGCCGGGCGCACAGTGCAGCTCAAACTCAAGACGCGCAGCTTCAAGCTGCTCACGCGCCGCACGACTTTGCCCGGCAGCACGCAGCTTGCCGAGACGTTGTTCAAGGCCGGCCAGAAGATGCTTGCGGCGGAGGTCCAGCGCGACCCGCGCCAGCACTATCGGCTCATCGGCATCGGGGCGGCCGAGCTCGGGGCCCCCGGCGGACCCGCGGCCCAAAGCGATCTTTTTGCGGCGGCGGCCCCGTCGGTCGACGATCCCAAATCGGCTGCTGTGGAAAAAGCGATGGATGCCGTGCGCGGCAAATTCGGCCGCTCGGCGATCGCAAAAGGGCGGGGGCTGGGCTCGGGGGCGGCACGGCGCGGACGGCGCGACTTGCCCAAGGTGCCGGACTGACGTAGGATTCCCTGCTTGAGCGTCGAAGAAACAAGCCGCAAAGCAGGGCGATGACCGCTACGTTGACTCCGCAGGAAATCGTCAAAATACTCTCGGATCACGAGAAGTTCTTGAATCGCAAGCCGGGCGGCGTGCGCGCCAACCTGACATTGGCGGACATGCACGGCATTTCACTCACGCGCGCCAATCTGCGCCAGGCCAAGATGCCGGGCGCCAATCTTTCGCGCTCGGTTCTGGCCGGGGCCGATCTGTCGGAAGCCGATCTGTTCGCGGCCAATCTCGACCGCGCAGATCTGAGCCTCGCCAATCTTTCCAAGACCGATCTGCGCGGCGCCTATTTGCGCGGCTGCCGCATGCGCGGGGCCAATCTGCGGGGCGCAGACTTGCGCGGCGGCACGCTGATGCAGTCGCGGCGCGGCGACGGTATTGCGCTCGTGTCGGCCGACCTACAGGGCTCGGATCTCGAGCAGGCGATCCTCGCGCGCGCGAACGCGCAGGGGGCCGATCTCTCGAAGGCGAACCTGACCGAGGCCGATTGTTTCGGCGCGCGCCTGACCGGCTGCAATCTCGAAATGGCCACGCTCGCGCGCGCCAATCTCGAGACGGCCAATCTCAAGGGTGCGAACATCATGGGCGCGAGCCTCGTCGGCGCCAATTTGAAGGGCGTGGACTTGACCGGCGCTTTGATCGACGGGGCCGATTTCCGAGACGCGAACATGGTGGGCGCCGTGCTCGTCGGCGTGGATTTGGCGCGCGCCAATACCGAGGGTGCGGCGATGGCCGAGCAGCTCGAAGCGCTCAGCGACGCCGTGCGCATCCAGCTGCGCGACCACCAGCTGTGGATCAAGTCCGAAGGCAAGCTCGGAAAGCGCGCCGATTTCACGAAGGCCGATCTGGCCGGCCTCGATTTTTCGGGCGCCAATCTTTCGGGTGCGGCGATGAACGGTGCCGTCTTGCGCGGCGCCAAACTCGTCAAAACGCAGTTCGTGATGTGCGAGATGGTGGGGGCGGATTTCGCCGAGGCCGACTGCACGGAAGCGAATTTCAACGGCGCCAATTTGAGCCGCATCAACGCCATGGCCGGCGTGTTCGTGCGCGCTTCGCTTGCCCCTGTGAACATGCCGCTGCCCAACGGCCAGCCGTCGGGGCGGTTCTGGCCCGCGAATTTGGCCGACGCGAATTTCCGCAAGGCCAATCTTTCGGGCGCCAATTTGAACCGCGCCAACGTGCTCGACGCCGATTTTTCGGACGCGAATCTGCGCGAGGCGAACTTGGCGGACGTCGATCTCACCCTCGCCAAAAGCGAGGGTGCGGATCTGGCCGGAGCCAATACGAAGCGCTAGGGAACCAGATCGGCCACGAAGGCGGGCAGGGCGAAGCTCGCGCGATGCAATTCCGGCGTGTAGTAGTGCGTTTTGAGGCGGGCGGCCGCGAAGCGCTTTCTGAGCATCGCCAGCGGCACGTCCGCTGCTTTGGCGTCGTCGGTGGCCCAGCCGAGCGCCATGAGGCCGCCGTAGTACGAGGGCACGGCCGCCATGTAGAAGCTCGCGACCTTGAAGGCCTTGCGCCGGCGGCGCACGGTCATCGGGATTTCGCCGGGCTGCAGGAACGGCACGCCGTTCTGGTTTACCAAAATGCCGCCGGGCTTCAGGCAGCGCTTGCAGGCTTTGTAGAATCGCGCGGCGAACAGCACTTCGCCGGGGCCGACGGGATCGGTGCTGTCGACGATGATCACGTCGAAGCGCTTGTCGGTTTTGGCGACGAACGCGGCCCCGTCGGCGATAACGATGTCGGCGCGCTTGTCGTCGAAAGCGCCCGCACTGACGGACGGCATCCATTTGCGGCACATGTCGACGACCGAGCGGTCGATCTCGACGAGCGTGGCGGACTTGACGCTGCGATGGCGAAGCACTTCGCGCAAGATGCCGCCGTCGCCGCCGCCGACGATGAGCACGTCCTTGGCCTTGCCGTGCGCCAGGATCGGCACGTGGCTCATCATCTCGTGGTAGACGTATTCGTCCTTCTGCGTGACCTGGACGACGCCGTCGAGGGCGAGAACGCGGCCATAGACCGGGTTCTCGAACACGACCACGTCCTGGTGTTCGCTTTGCGCGCGATGCAGAATCTTCGAGACCGCGAAGCTCTGCCGCACCTCGCGATAGAGCTTCTCCTCGAACCAGCCCAGCGCCATCGTCAGGCCATCACGCCGCGGCGGCTCTCGACGATCTGCACCGACGTGGGCGCGAAGGCGCGCTTGATCGCCGGGATCGCCTGGTAGGGATCGCACACGCCGCACATGAAGATGTCGATGGCCGCGTATTCGCGCTCGGGCCAGGTGTGGATCGAGATGTGGCTTTCGGCGAGAACCAGCACGCCCGACAGCCCGGCATTGGGGCCGAAATGGTGCAGATGGCAGTGCAGGATCGTGGCGCCGGCCGTGACCGCGCCTTCGCGCAAGGCGGCTTCGGTCAAAGCGCTGTCGCCGAGATTCTTGGCGCCCCACAATTCGACGAGCAGATGCGTGCCGGCATATTTGATGCCGTTGCGCTCGATGAAATGGTCTTTGGCGACGGTGGTATCGCTGTTCTGGACCTGGAACGAACGTTCGTGCGCCGCACTCTTGAGAGCCTTGCTGACCGGCATCCGGCTTTCGCCGTCGACCACTTTCAGATTGCGCATCGCCGATTTGTTCGCCATTCCTTGCCCACACCTTTCCTATAGCCCAAGACGGAAAAAGGGGCGGCCGACTCTCCATCGACTGCCCCGGGTCTATTCTCGCCGCTTATTTGGGGCCAATCGGCCGTCGGCGCAAGAAGTTTTTGCCCCCCGTTTAAAAAAATTCATGCAAGCGCAGCTGCCATGCGCGCCGCCGAACCGCGCCCGGCTGCGATCGTGTGGACAAAGCCTGGTGCGCGCGCAAGGGCCGTATCGGCGAAAAACCGCGCCACCGCGATGCGCGCGGCGAAAAACGCCGCATTGTCCGCACCGCTGCGCATGCGCCGGCTGGCCTCGACGGCCCCTTTGGCGATAAGGGCGCCGCCGGCGACGATTCCGAACAGTTCGAGATACGGGACCGCGATCGCGCCGACGGCCTGCGGATCGTCCTTCGCCGACGCAACGACAGAGACGGTTGCGCGAGCAAGCGCTTCGCGCGCAGGCCCGAGCGTTGCGGCGATGGCCGCTAGATCGGCATCGCCGCTTGCGACCAGCGAAGCTTCGATCGCCGCGACTTCTTCAGCGAAAGCGTGCGCGGCTGCCCCGCCGTCGCGCGCCACCTTGCGGAAGGCCAGATCGTTGGCTTGGATGCCGTTGGTCCCTTCGTAGATCGGCAGGATGCGCGCATCGCGATAATGCTGGGCCGCCCCGGTTTCTTCGACGAAGCCGACCCCGCCATGGATCTGCACGCCGGTCGATGCGGCCGCAACGCCGATGTCGGTCGCCCACGCCTTCACGACCGGCGTCAGCAGATCGACGCGCAACTGGTGATAGCGCCGCAGTGCAGGATCTTCTGCGCGTGCGGCAAGATCGAGCGACAGATGCGCGCTGTAGGCAAGGGCGCGTGCCGCTTCGATCTTCGATTTCATGTCGAGCAGCATGCGCTGCACGTCGGCATGGCGCACGATCGCGACCGCTTCGTGGGAAGCGCTGTCCGCCGCACGCCCCTGCACGCGCGCATGGGCATAAGCGCAGGCGGCCTGGTAGGCGCGCTCGGCGATGGCAATGCCCTGCAGGCCCACGGTGAGGCGCGCATTGTTCATCATCGTGAACATGCATTCGAGCCCACGCCCTTCTTGGCCAATACGCCAGCCCAAGGCGCCGCCGTCGTCGCCGAACGCCATCACGCAGGTCGGCGAGGCGTTGATGCCGAGCTTGTGCTCGAGCGACACGCAGCGCAGATCGTTGCGCTGGCCGTTCGGCAGGAACTTCGGCACCAGGAACAGCGACACGCCCTTGGGGCCGGGCGGGGCTTCGGGCACGCGCGCGAGCACCATGTGCACGATGTTCTCGGCCATGTCGTGCTCGCCGTAGGTGATGAAGATCTTGGTGCCGACGATGCGATAGGCTTCGCCCAGCGCGCTGTCGTTGGCCGCATCGCGCCGCGCGCGGGTTTTGAGCGCCCCCACATCCGAGCCCGCCTGCGGCTCGGTCAAATTCATCGTCCCCGTCCATTCGCCGGACACGAGTTTCGCCAAATACGCATCCTTCTGGCCCTGGTTGCCGTGATGCGCCAGAAGCTCGACGGCCCCTTGCGTGAGCAGTGGGCACAGGCTGAAAGACAGCGACGCCGCCTGCCACATTTCCTGCACCGCGACGGCCACACTCCACGGCAGATCCTGGCCGCCATAGGCGCTGTCGAACGGCAGTGCGTTCCAGCCATTGTCGACGTAGCGGCGATAGGCCGCGACGAAGCCGGGTGCCGTGCGCACCACGCCGTTTTCGAGCGATGCGCCCGCACGGTCGGCCGGCCAATTCAGCGGGGCGATTTCGCGGCCGGCAAAATCGGCGGCGGCATCGAGAATCTGGGTCAGCGTTTCGCCGTCCGGCGCACCGCCCGGGGTGGCGCCGAGTGCGTCCAATCCGGCGCTTGCTTCCATGGCAAAACGCATCTCGGCAACGGGTGCTCGATAGCTCATGCCGCACCGCCCGAAATAGGCGACATCAGGCGACGGATGGCGACAATAGGCGACCTATGCAACCTATTTTCAAGTTGCTGATATGGCGCGATAAAAGCCCGATTTCGGGGCCTCTGTAACCTAACCGTTATTGTCGCCAAAACCACGTTTTTCCGATCCCTTTTGCCGTCTTCCAACTGACAAAAAGCATAGCAGAACAGACGTAGAATTTCTAGCCCGGCTGCGGCGGCGCGACGCCCCTCTACCGGAACAGGCCGAGCAATACGGTCGGTTGCTGGTTGGCGATCGCAAGCGACTGGATGCCGAGCTGTTGGCGCACCTGCTGGGCCTGCACGAGGGCCGAGGCCTTGCCGATGTCGGCATCGACGATGGCGCCAAGGCCGGTCGTTGTCGCGTCGACGATCGCGTTGACGAAATTCGACTGCAGGGCAAGCGTGCGCGTTTCGGCGGCATTGGCGCCGAGCGACGTGGCGACCGCCTGCTGGAAGGTCGACAGATCGTTCAGCGAATTGGCGGACGCCGACGCGGACGTGACGACGGCAGCGCCGGTGAACGTCGTGAACGCCGTGCCGACGGCGGCTTGGGTGGAGATGGTGAGCGTCGTCGCGTTGGTGTCGGACAGAAAGGTTTTGCTGGTCGAACCGGTCGAGATCAGATTGACGCCGTTGTAGTTGGCTTGGGCGATGAAATTGCTGACCTGCGAGGTCAGCGCGTTGAAGTCGGCCGTATAGATCGTGCGTTGGTTGGCCGAGATCGAGCCGTCGGCAAGCTGCGTGATCTTGGCCTGCAGATTGCCGATCAGATCGGAGATGTTGGTGAGAGCGGCTTGCGTGACGGAGCCAAGGCCCACGCCGCTGGCAAGCGACCCCTGGATGGCCGTGTAGGCCTGCAGATTGGCGCGAATGCCCTGCGCGACCGAGAAGGTGGACGCATCGTCCGACGCGTCGGCGACGCGGTAGCCGGTCTGCACCTGCTTGGAGGCGACGTCGAGCGCTGTCTGGGTAATGCGTAGCGACGCAAGCGCCGTGTACGCGCCAATATTCGTATTGACGGAATTCGCCATCGGTCTGGTCCCTTTCTGGTCGTCGCAGTTCGGCTTCTGCCGGTTCCGGTCTCCTGCGCTACGTACAATTCAAGGATAGATCTCGAACTATCCGGCGGCTTCGCCAAGCCCGCAGAAAAACAGACATTCTTATTTAGCCGATGGATTTATTCTGATGCAACAAAAATCGACACAATTTTTGCGCACTGGTCGAGAATCCGCACGCCGAAAAAGCCTTTGAAACCGCGCAAAAGGCGCACGGAAGCCGCCGCTTCGTCTGCGGCCGGAAAACCGGAATTCAAGCGAAGATTGGACCGCTTCGCTTCAGCGGAACAGGCCGAGCAGGGCGCTCGGCTGCTGGTTGGCGATCGACAGGGACTGCACGCCGAGCTGCTGGCGCACCTGTTGGGCCTGCACGGCCGCAGCGGCCCGCCCGATATCGGCATCGACGCTGGCGCCGAGGCCGGTCGCGACGGAATCGACGACCGCGTTGATGAAGTTCGACTGCAGCGTCAGCGCGCGCGCTTCCGACGCGTTGGCGCCGAGCGACGTGGAAACCGCCTGCTGGAATGTGGAGAGGGATCCGAGAGCCGCCGCCGCATCCGACGCGCTTGCGACGCTTGCGGCCCCCGTGAAGGTCGTGAAGGCCGCATCGACGGACGATTGCGCGGACAGTGTCAGCGACGTTGCATTGGTGTCGCTGAGGAAGGTTTTGGCAGCCGAACCTGCCGACAAAAGATTGCTGCCGTTGTAGCTCGCCTGGCTGATGAAATTCGCGACCTGGGACGTCAGCGCGTTGAAGTCGCTGCTGTAGATCGCGCGCTGGTTGGCGGAAATGGATCCGTCGGCAAGCTGCGTGATTTTGGCCTGCAGATTTCCGACGAGATCCGAAACATTGGTGAGGGCGGCCTGCGTGACGGCGCCGAGGCCTGCCCCGTTGGCGAGGGAGCCTTGCACGGCCGTATAGGCCTGCAGATTGGCGCGAATGCCCTGCGCCACCGAGAAGGTGGAAGCGTCGTCCGACGCATCGGCGACGCGGTAGCCGGTCTGGACCTGTTTGGACGCCGTATCGAGATTGGTCTGCGTCGTTCGCAATGACGCCAATGCGACAAAAGCCGCAGCATTTGTATTGATGGAATTCGCCATCGAGACGGTCCTTCTGGTCACGCGTGCTCGACTTCTGTCGAGACCGAGAATTCCCGTATTTGCGGCCGTTTGCGGGTTGCCCCGGCATTACAGCTGCCCGCTTCGCCAAGCGCACAGGCTCCTCAGTAGCATTACGCTAGCGAATTATTTGCGGGCTTTCAAGCACTTTTTCTAATGTCGAGAATGACGGGTCGCAAGATCTCAGTCGATCCCCGGCACGACTTTGCCGGGATTCAGGATGTTGTTGGGGTCGAAGCTGCGTTTGAGCGTGCGCATCATTTCGAGCGCCACCCGGTCTTTGTAGCGCACAAGATCGTCGCGCTTGAGCTGGCCCACGCCGTGTTCGGCCGAGATCGAGCCGGAGAGCTCGGCGACCAGATCGTGCACGGCGTCGTTCATCGTGTGGCGCAGGGCCATGAACGCGTCGCGGTCGGCACCTTGCGGTTGGCTCACGTTGAAATGGATGTTGCCGTCGCCGGCATGGCCGAACGCGCACACGCGCACCCCCGGCACCATCGCTTCGCACAGGGCCGTCGCGCGCGCGAGAAACGCCGGCACGGCCGAGACCGGCACCGACACGTCGTGCTTGATCGAGCCGCCTTCGTGTTTCTGCGCCTCCGTCATGCTCTCGCGCAGTTTCCACAGCGCTTTGCGTTGCGCATCCGAGCTTGCCACGGCCGCGTCGAGTACGAGGCCGTCTTCAAGGGCGCGTTCGAGCAGGCGCTCGACCATGTCTTTGAGCGCGCCGCCGATGTCGCCGGATGCGAATTCGATCAGCACGTACCAGGCATGTTTTTCGGCGAGCGGATCGACCGTGCCCGGGATGTGCGCCAGCACAAAATCGATGAGGCGGCGCTGCGTGAGCTCGAAGGCGACGCAAGAGCCGCCGCTCTGGCTCTTGGCGCGCTGCAGCAATTCGATGGCGGCGTCGGGCGAGGGCACGGCGACAAAACATGTCTGCGTTTCGCGCGCGGCCGGGAAAAGCTTGAGAACCGCCGCCGTCACAATGCCGAGCGTGCCTTCGGCCCCCAAAAAGAGCTGCTTGAGATCGTAGCCGGTATTGTCCTTGCGCAGACCCTTCAGCGACGACCAGATGCGTCCGTCGGCGAGCACGACTTCGAGCCCCAGCACCAGATCGCGCGCCATGCCGTAGCGCAGCACGCCGATTCCGCCGGCATTCGTCGAAAGATTGCCGCCGATCTGGCAGGTTCCTTCGGCCGCCAGCGACAGCGGGAACAGCCGGTCGGAGGATGCGGCGGCGTTTTGGATGTCAGCCAAAACACACCCGGCTTCGACGGTAATTGTGTCGTTGGCGGCATCGAGACCGCGGATCTTGTTGAGGCGCTGCAGCGACAGCACGATCTCGGTGCCGGTTGCATGCGGAATGCCGCCGCCAACCAGGCCCGTATTGCCGCCTTGGGGCACAACCGCAATGCCTGAAGCGTTGCATTCGGCAAGAATTTCAGAAACTTGGGCCACATCGGCCGGACGCAGCACGGCCGCCGCGCGGCCCACGAACAGGCCGCGCTCTTCCTTCTCGAAACGCACCATGTCGGCGCGATTTTCGATCCAGCCGCTGGGGCCGACAATGGCGCGCAAGCGCGCGAGGCTGGCGTGCGAGGGTGGGGTTGCGGCGGGGCGCGCGTCGTCGGGCGGAGGGCTCATAAAATTTCTCGGGGCCGATTGCATTTCACACTGGCGTATCGCGGTACGAAAAATTATACTCTTTCTTATCGGTGAGCTAGTGCAGGTTGGTGCTTCGCCGGACTCAATTTCTTTCGTGCGCTTGTTGGCTTTCGAGTCGATGGCGCGCGATCTGGGCCGTCGCTCCGGGGGGTGCGACGGCCCTTTCTTTTTGGCGATCCAATTTCTTGCGGCCCGCGACGATGTGCGCGACAAGCGTGAGGCTTGCAAGCGCCGCCAATGTCAGCGGCAGCCCGTCGCGCGGCGCGACCTCGAGTGCGGCTCCGATCAGCACGGGCCCGAACGTGCCGCCGACCGTGTAGCCGAACACGATTGCCGACGTCGCGCGCATTAGCGCCGCACCCGAAAAGCCGTGGCCGATTTGGATCATCGCGAGCGTGTAGAGCATGCCGCCGATCCCGCCCCAGACGACCGCGACCATCAATGCGCCGGCGGCATCGGTCGCGAGCACGGGGGCTGCAAAGGACACGACGATCAGGATGCCCAAGCCGCCGCGCACGACATGCGCAAGCTTCATGTGGTCGGAGAGCCAGCCGGCCGGGTACTGGGCGGCAAACGAGCCGAGGCCCAAGGCGGCCGAAAACATCGCCGCCGCATTGGTGCTGAGCCCGAGCGTGACACCCCAGTAGCTGCCGATGCCCGAAAGGCCCACTTCGAACGCACCGCCGACCGTCGCGGCGATGAGGGCCGCCGATGCGACGGCCAGCACGGGCCCGAAGCCCGGCTCGTTGCGCCGCCCGTCATGCGCGCGCGGCGTGGGCTTGAGGCCGATCGAAAACAGCCACGCCGCAAACCACAGGCCGCACCCGGCGAAGGCGGGCAGGTCGCTGGCGGGATCGAGCAGCAGCAAGATGAGCGGGCCGGTCGCAAACGACGCCCCCATGAAGGTTTCGTAGAGCCCGACCACGCGCCCGCGCCGATCGGAGGGTGCGATGTCGGCAACCCACGCCTCCGACACGATCCACCGGAACGCGCCCGAGAATCCCATCGCGAGATTGGCCACGCACCACAGCGCATAGTCGTCGCTGAAGGCAAACACGAGCGGCATCGGAAAGGCGACGAACGCACCGCCCACGAACAGCCGGTCGCCGCCGAAGCGCTTGACGCAGGTTTCGACGAACGGTGCCGTCAGCAGCACAGCAAGCCAGGGCAGGGCCGCGAACACGCCGATCGCGGTCGCGGAATAGCCGAGCGCTTCGAGCCGGATCGCGGTGTAAGGGATCATCGACGAGAAGCCGACGACCGAAGCCACGCCCGAGGCGCCGATGCGCCAGATGTCTTTCGAGACGGGTTGCGGGGGGTGCGCCGACATAGGCGGCCTTGTAGAATGCCGGGCGGGCAAACAGAAGGATTCATTTATGGCGGCCTGGCGGGCCATGACGGCTGAAGACGTGGCGTTTGTCGCCGAACTCGGGCTTGCGATCTACCCGCATCTGCCCGAGAGCGTCGGGTCGTTCGCGGCGAAGTTTGCGGCTACACCTGAAGCGTGCCGCGTTGCGTGCGACCGCGACGGAAGCCGCGTCGGCTACTGCGTGGCGTTGTGGGCCGAGCTTGGCCGGCCGCCGAAACTCGACGATGTGGCTTATGCGCCGTGCGCGCGCGAATGCTTGCATCTGCACGATCTTGCCGTTGCCCCCGCGGCGCGCGGACAGGGATTGGTGGCGCAGGCCGTCGCCCATCTGCGCGGCGTTGCGGGTGCGTTGCCGCTCACCTTGGTCGCGGTCAACGGCTCGGCGCCGCTGTGGCGTCGCTTCGGTTTTTCCGAGGTTGCGGGCTCGGCCGCAAGCTACGGGGCCGACGCTCTCTATATGCGCCGCAATCCTTAGCGCGGGGCAGCGGCGCGCGCGAGGCGGTCGCGGATTGCAGCACCCAAGCCCGTCGCAGGAATGGGCGCGACGGCGATGCACTGCACATGCGCGCGGTCGAGCGTTTGCAGATAGCCGAATAGATTGTGTGCTGCCTGCGCCAGATCGCGCGTCGGCGACAGGCTCAAGGCCGGGATGTCGTTGGCTAGTTTCGGCAAGGCGCCGAACCCGAGATACGCCTCGCCCGACCGCGCGTCTTTTGCATCGAGGCGCAGGCGCGCACGCGGCGCATAGTGGCTTGCCAGCATGCCCGGCGCTTTGATCGCCGAACCGCTTTGCGCCAGCTTCCCGATCAACGCTTCGATCGCCGCATGCGCAATGCCGCCTTCGCGCAGCAATGTCGCCTGCGCCGTGCTGAGATCGACGATCGTCGATTCAAGCCCGACGCGGCACGGGCCCCCCTCGACCACGAGATCGACGCGCGCACCCAATCCAAATTGCACGGCCTGCGCCGTCGTCGGCGACAGGCGGCCCGAGCGGTTCGCGCTCGGGGCGACGATCGCGCGGCCGAAACGGCGCAGCAGCGCCAGCGCCACCGCGTGGTCGGGCACGCGCACGCCGAGCGTGTCGAGATTGGCGCGGGCGAGCGCGCACACGGCACCGCCCGCCGCACGCGGCAGCACGAGCGTGAGCGGCCCGGGCCAGAAAGCTTTGGCGAGGATCTCGGCGCGCGCATCGAAGCGCACGAGGCGGCGCGCGGCGGCCACGTCGGCGACATGCGCAATCAGCGGATTGAAACGCGGCCGGCCCTTGGCGGCATACAGTGCGAGCACGGCGCGTGCATCGTCGGCGGCCGCACCCAGCCCGTAGACCGTCTCGGTCGGAAACGCCACGAGCCGCCCCCGCGCCAGCAGGGCAGCGGCGCGCGCGAGGGTGCGAGAGGAGGGCTTGGCGACCGTCATGATGGGCTTGCGCTATAGCATGCGCCCGCTGCGCGGTGCTATTGAAGTGCGAACGGGTGGAACGCAAATGGGCGGCAAAGTCGTAACGGTGGCGCAGCAGAAGGGCGGGGCGGGCAAAACCACGCTCGCCGCACATCTGGCCGCCTATTGGTCGCAAAGCGGGCGTAACGTCGCGGCCGTCGACATCGACCCGCAAGGCTCGTTCACGCACTGGACCGAACTGCGTTTCCAAGCGCGCCCCAACAACGGGCTCGGTTTTGGCTTTGCGCGCCTGTCGGGCTGGCGCCTGCCGCACGAACTCGACCGCCTCGCGCGCGAGCACGACGTGGTCGTTGTCGACTCAGCCCCGCATGCGCAAGCCGACTCGCGCACGGCGATCCGCTATTCGCATCTGGTGCTCGTACCCGTGCAGCCGTCGCCGATGGATCTGTGGGCGACATTGCCCACGCTCGAGCTCGCGCGCATGGAAAAGCGCCGCGCGATGCTGGTCATCAACCGCATGCCGCCGCGCTCGCTGCTCGCGGCCGAGATGGCGCAGAAGCTCGCCGAGATCGACGTGAAGGTCGCCAACATCGTGCTCGGCAACCGCACCGGCTACGCGTCGAGTCTGGGCCACGGCCTCGGCGTCACCGAAGCCGAACCAGGGACGACGGCTGCCCTCGAGCTATCTCGTCTTGCCGACGAAGTGGCGGCTTATGCCGGCCTCGATTGATCCCACGCACCCGTCGCAACGAAATCCGGATTTTTGAATCCCTTTTTGCCGTAGTCGAGGGGCCGCCCGTCGGGGCGGGCCATGCGGCCGCCGGCGGCGAGGAGCACGGCTTCGCCGGCACACACGTCCCATTCCGAGGTGGGGCCGAAGCGCGGATAAAGGTCGGCCGTGCCTTCGGCCAGCAGGCCGAATTTGAGGGCCGAGCCCAGGCGGCGATGTTCTTTGATGCGGTAGCCGTCGAGAAACGCATCTTCGGCATTGCTGCCGTTGCTGCGCGACGAGACGACGACGAGCCCGCCCGGCGGCCGCGGCCGCGCGCGGATCGGCGTTTCGATTCCGTCGCGCACTTGGCGGAACGCGCCGACGCCGACCACGCCCGACCACAGGATTGCCTCGGCCGGGGCGAGCACGGCCCCCAGCACCGGTCGGCCTTTTGCCACAAGGCCGATACAGACGGAAAACTGGCCGTTGCGCGCGACGAACTCGGCCGTGCCGTCGAGCGGATCGACGAGCCAGAACAGCGGCGGCGGGGCGCCATGGAACGCGACGTGCCCTTGCGCCACTGCCTCTTCGGCGACGATCGGCACGCCGGGCGCGAGCTTGGCGAGTTCGGCCGCGATCAAGGCTTCGGCCGTCTCGTCGGCGAGCGTCACCGGCGAGGCGTCTTCTTTGCGGCGCACTTCGAATTTGCTGTCGTAGATCGCCATGATCGCGGCCGCCGCTTGGCGGGCGATCGCGCATACGGGCGGGCGCAGAGCGGCGAGATCGGATGCTTCCATCCTTTTTCTCGTAAGCGCTGGCCGGGCGATTTACAATAGCGCCATGTGCGGACGCTATACCCTCACCAGCCCCGTCGAGGCTTTGCGCCAGCTGTTCGATTTTGCGGGTGCGGCCCCCAATCTCGGGGCCCGCTACAATATCGCCCCCACCCAGCGTGCGCCTGTGATCCGCCTCGGGGCCGATGGCGGGCGCGAGATGCAGATGCTGAGCTGGGGCCTGGTGCCCTATTGGGCCGAAGACATTTCGCTGCAAAGCCACATGATCAATGCGCGCGGCGAGACCGTGGCCGAGAAGCCCGCCTTCCGCCAGGCTTTCCGCCAGCGCCGTTGCCTGGTGCCCGCCGACGGTTTCTACGAATGGCCGACCGTGGGGGCCAAAAGCAAACAGCCGTTTTTGTTTCGCCGCCAAGACAAGGTGCCGTTTGCGTTTGCAGGGCTCTGGGAGCGATGGGTGCCGCCGCAGGGCGAGGTGCTGGAGACGTTCACGATCGTCAACATCGCGGCCAACGCGACGATGGCGCCGTTCCACGACCGCATCCCCGTGATCCTCGATCCGCTCGATTATACGGCGTGGCTCGATCCCAAGATCGACGCGCGTGCGCTGGTGCGCGCTCCTGCCAACGAGGCCCTTGGTTATGTGCGCGTGTCTTCCTATGTGAACAATGTGCGCCACGACGATGCGGGCTGCCTCGAGCCGGCGGCGGCCGACGAGGAGCCGGCTCCGCCCAAGCGCGGCCCCGACACCCGCCAGGGGAGTCTGTTTTGAAAAAGATCGTTTCGGCATTGGCCCTGGGTGCCGCGGCATTCGCGGCGTGGCTTGCGTGGCCAACGGCCCCCAAAGCGCCGTCGCAGCCGCCCATGGTGCTGCAGGCAAGCTTTGCGCCGGCGGCGTCGCTTGTCGTGTCGAAACTGGCGTTCGACGCCAAGTTCGAAACCGACACGAACCGGGCGGGCGAAAAGCTCGGCTTTCGCAGCTTCGTGACCGTGCCGGTGACGGCGCAAGCCGTGCTCGATTTCGCCGCGCAGCCTTTGCTTGCCACGCGCACCGGCAACCGGCTTGCGATCGTGGCCCCGCTGCCGACGCTCGATGCCGCACAGACGGCCGTCGCCATCGATGCCGCGCGCGCCTTTCCGGTCCAGCGCAGCTTTTGGCAGATGCTGTTTTCGAACGAACGGCGCGTGCTGGCCGAAGCGAGCTTGGCCGTTGCCGGGCCCGCCGCCGAACAAGCGCAGGCGCATTTCGAAGCCAACCGTGCGTCGGTCGAAGCCGCGGCGCGTGCGGCGCTTGGCGATCTGATCGCGTCGGTCGCGCGCGAAGCAGGGGTGCCGCTCGAGGGCGTCGACGTCGCGTTCCGCGCCCTCACGCCCGAGGAGCGCGCCGCACTCGCGAACGCACCTTCGCTCGAACGCTTGCTGCGGCCGGGTTCGTGAGCGCGAGCGCGGCAGGGACGATCGATCCGATCGAGCTGCGCATCGCGACGATCGACCAGCTCTTCCAATCGCTCGACCCGTTTCCGTTTCGCGAGAAGGATCTCGACGCGGCGGCCGAAGACTACATCGTCGGCTGGGCGCGCGAATTGCCGCGCGACGGGCCCTTGCGCATCGTCGTGCATCTGCCGCACGCCGAAGCCCAATTGCCGCGCGCGGCCGAAATCGGCGGCGCCTTTTCGCGCTTTTTCGCCTATCGCGCCGACCGCCAAAGCCGCGATCTCGCCGAATTGTTTCGCGTCGGAAGGATCGCTCTGGCGGTCGGCGTTGCAATTCTCGTCGCGTGCCTGCTGCTGGCACGCCTGTCTGCGAACTATGTGGCGCCCGGCCCGCTTGCGAGCCTTGTGCAGGAAAGTTTTTTGATCTTGGGCTGGGTCGCCAATTGGCGACCGCTCGAGATTTTTCTCTACGATTGGTGGCCGATCGTGCGCCGCCGCCGCCTCTATCGCCGCCTCGCCGATGCGAAGGTGGAATTGGCCGGCTATTGATCGCTTTTGCGGCGCAAGCCCGGCAGCATGCGCGCGAGGATCGGGTCGCGGCGGCGGAAATGGTGGTGCAGCGCCGCTCCGATATGGAGCGCGAGCAAGGCTGCCATCGCATAGGCGCACCAGGCATGTGCGGCGAGCAGCAAGCGGCCGAGCGCATCGTTTTTGCCGATCGGGTCGGGCAGTTCGACGAGGTTGAACCACACGACCTTGAAGCCGAACGCGTTGGTGCCGAGAAAGCCCAGGATCGGCATCGCGAACAGCAGCACGTAGAGGGCCGCGTGCACGGATGCGGCGGCCATCTCCTCGATCCAGGGTGTGGGCGGCAAGGGTGGCGGCGGGCGCAGCCGGCGCCAGATCAGGCGCAGGCCGGTGGCCACGAACACGACGAGGCCCGTCCATTCGTGCCAAGCATAGACTTTGACCTTCCAGTCGGAGAATTCGAGCCGCGTCATGTAGAGGCCGACGCCGAACAGCAACGCCACCAGCACGGCGGTCACCCAATGCAGGCCGCGCGCGACGGGCGTGTAGGCGGGGGCGTCGTGCTTTGTTACCATGGCGGCGATATCTGGAGGCAAAATGGGCGATATCGTCAACCTCAAACGCGTTCGCAAATTGCAAGCGCGCGATGCGGCGGCGGCCGAGGCCGAAGCCAACCGCGCCAAGCACGGCCGGACCAAAGCCGAAAAGCTTCAGGCCAAGGCCGAAGCCGCGCAGCTTGCGCGCACGCTTGATGGCGCGAAGCTCGGCGGTGCGAAAACTGGCGGGGATCAGTAGAAGGCGAGCGCGTAGTCGGCGACGGGTTTGAAGCCGAGGGCTTGGCTGCTGCGCAACGCGCCAATGTTGGCCTCCGCCGCGAACAGCACGGCGCGCGCCACACCTTTTTCGCGCGCGGCCAGAAGCGCGCCGTGCAGCACGATGCGCCCGTAGCCGAGCCCGCGTTCCGCGGGCGGGCAGTAGAGGCCGCCGACCTGCACGATCTCGGGCAATGTCGCGTTGAACGCGGCGGTGGCGAGCGCGTTGTCGCCCATGCACAGAAGATAGAGGCGGCCCGCATCGATGGCGCGGTCGATTTCGTCCTGCGCCTGTGCAAGCAGGGCGGGGCTTTCGGCAGCGCCCAGCGTTTCGCACAGATAGGCGTGGCGCCATTCGGCGAGGGCATCGCGGTCTTTGAGATTGGCAGGCCGCACGCGGTCGGTGTGCACCGTGGGCGGCGGCAGGTTCGCAAGATCGCAGGCAAGCAGCACTTGGCGGGCGGCGACGCGCAGATGGCGGTCGGCGAAGGCGGGCAGGCGCAGAACCTCGGCGACCGCCTCGGGCGCACCCAGCACGCCCTGGCAGCTTCGCGAAGGCCGCGCGGCAAGGGCGGCGGCGGCAAGGGCAGGCGCGCGCTCGGTCGGCGCCTGCAGCATCACATTGCCGTTCCAGCAAAAGGCGGCGACGCCGACCAGCGCTTCGCCGTCGAAGGCGCCGACATAGGTGGCCTCGTAGGGCTGGTCGTTGTCGGCAAGGCCGACGGCAGCGAGATTGGAGCGCAGGAACATCGCCGTTTCCGGCGTCTTGGCCAAAAACGCCGACAGGGTCGCTTCGTCGTCGGGCCGCAATATGCGCATGCGGCCGATGATAGACCTGCCGGGGCCGGCGCTACAGCGGCTTTTTGAGCTTGGCGGCGATCTCGCCCACGATGCCGCGGCGGAAGGCGAGCACGCACACGACGAAGATCACGCCCTGCACGACCGTGACCCACGAGCCCAATTCGGCCAGATAGTTCTGCATCGAGATGATGACGGCCGCCCCCACGATGGGGCCGAACACGGTGCCGAGCCCGCCCACCAGCGTCATCAGCACGACTTCGCCGGACATTGTCCAATGCACGTCGGACAGAGAGGCGAGCTGGAAGATCTGCGATTTGACGGCGCCTGCGAGGCCGGCAAGGGCCGCCGACATCACGAAGGCGGCGAGCTTGTACTGGTCGACCCGGTAGCCGAGCGACACGGCGCGCGGCTCGTTCTCGCGGATGGCTTTGAGCACTTGGCCGAACGGCGAATGGACGATGCGGTAGATGAGCAGGAAGGCGCCCAGGAAAATCGCGGCGACGACGTAGTAGAGCACGAGGTCGTTGCGCAGATCCAAGAGCCCGAACATCGTGCCGCGGGGTACCCGCTGCAGCCCGTCTTCGCCGCCCGTGAAGGGCGCTTGCAGGGCAAAGAAATAGGCCATCTGGGCGAGCGCCAGCGTGATCATCGAAAAATAGATGCCCTGGCGGCGGATGGCGAGTGCGCCCACCACGAGGCCCAGCACGGCCCCGCACGCCATGCCCGACAGGATCGCAAGCTCCGGCGGAAAGCCCCAGATTTTGGCCGCATGCGCCGAGACGTAGGCAGCCCAGCCGAAGAACAGCGCGTGCCCGAACGAGAGGAGGCCCACATAGCCGATCAGCAGATTGAAGGCGCAGGCGAACAGCGCGAAGCACAGCACCTTCATCACGAACACGGGATAGAGCAGATGCGGCAGCACCAGCAGCACGGCCACCATCGCGACCACGATCGCGCGCTGGTGCTTGGGCATGCCGGTTTCTTTGGCGTGCGGGGTGGGCGATCCCGACATTAGCGCGCCCTCCCGAACAGACCGGCCGGTTTGATCAGCAGCACGATCACCATCACGACGAAAATCACCGTGGACGAGGCTTCCGGATAGAACACTTTGGTGAGCCCTTCGACGATGCCGAGCCCGAAGCCCGTGAGGATGGAGCCGAGGATCGAGCCCATGCCGCCGATAACGACGACCGCGAACACGACGATGATGATGTCCGCCCCCATCAGCGGGCTCACCTGGTAGATCGGGGCCGCAAGCACGCCCGTGAAGGCGGCTAGGCCCACGCCGAAGCCGTAGGTCAGCATCACCATGCGCGGCACGTTGACGCCGAAGGACTGCACGAGGGCCGGGTTTTCGGTGGCGGCGCGAAGATACGAGCCGAGCTTGGTCTTCTCGATCACGAACCACGTGCCGAAGCACACGACGAGCGACACGACGACGACCCAGCCGCGATAGTTCGGCATGAACATGAAGCCGAGATCGGTGCCGCCGCGCAATTCGGCCGGGATGCGGTAGGGCAGGCCCGTGGAGCCGAACTGGTCGCGGAACAGGCCCTGCACGATGAGCGCGATGCCGAAGGTGAGCAGGAGGCCGTAGAGATGGTCGAGCTTGTAGAGATGGCGCAGCATCGTGCGCTCGATGAGGATGCCGAAGGCGCCCACGACCACGGGGGCCGCCACCAGCGCCCACCAATAGCCGAGGCCGAGCCAGTTCAGCAGCATCCAGGCGACGAACGCGCCCATCATGTATTGGGCGCCGTGCGTGAAATTGATGATGTTCAGCAGCCCGAAAATGATCGCAAGTCCGAGGCTCAATTGCGCGTAGAACGCGCCGTTGATGAGGCCCAGCAGAAGCTGGCCGAACAAGGCTTGCGGCGGGATACCGAAGATATCAGGCATGAAGAGGGTCCGGACGGGTCTGGAAAGAGGAGGGGGCGACCGGCGGCCGCCCCCTTTTCGGCGATCAGCTGCCGGCGATCGGGCACTTGCCTTCGGCGAGCGGGCGGAAGGCTTCGGCGGCCGGGATCGTGGCGCGCAGTTTGTAGTAGTCCCACGCCCCTTTCGATTCCGACGGCTTCTTCACTTCGTAGAGATACATGTCGTGGATCTTGCGGCCGTCGACGCGGACCGTGCCCTTGCCGAACAGCGCATCGTCGGTCGGCAGCGCCTTCATGCGGTCGACCGTCGCTTTGCCGTCGGCGGCTGACTTGTTGGCTTCGACCGCCTTGAGATAGTGCGTGACCGAGGCGTAGACGCCGGCATGCACCATCGTCGGGTGGATGCCGCGGTTGGCGGCCGCCATGCGGCGCGCGAAGGCGCGGGTACCGTCGTTGGCGTCCCAGTAGAACGCGTCCGTGAAGACGAGACCCTGGGCCGCTTCGAGGCCGAGGCCGTGCACGTCGCTGATGAAGATCAGCAGACCCGCAAGGCTCTGGCCGCGACGCACGATGCCGAATTCGCCGGCCTGCTTGATCGTGTTGATCGTGTCGCCGCCGGCGTTGGCCACGCCGATGATCTTGGCGCGGCTCGCTTGCGCCTGCAGCAGGAACGACGAGAAGTCGCTGCCGTTGAGCGGATGGCGCACGCTGCCCACGACGCGCCCGCCGAGCTTGGTCACGACGGCCGAGGTGTCGGCTTCGAGCTGGTGGCCGAACGCGTAGTCGGCCGTGAGGAAGAACCATGTGTCCCCGCCCTGCTGCACGATGGCTTTGCCCGTGCCGTTGGCGAGCGCCCAGGTGTCGTAGGTCCAGTGCACGGTGTTGGGCGAGCATTGTTCGCCCGTCAGCGCCGAGGTGGCGGCACCCGACACGAGGAACACCTTGTTCTTCTCGCGCGCGACGCCGTTGACGGCCAATGCCACGCCCGAGTTCGGCACGTCGACGATCACGTCCACGCCGTCGCGGTCGAACCATTGGCGCGCGATGTTGGAGCCGACGTCGGCGCGGTTCTGGTGGTCTGCCGACACGATTTCGACGCGCATGCCCTTGGCGGCGGCGTTGAAGTCCTCGACCGCCATGCGCGCGGCCGCGACGGAGCCGGCACCGCCCAAATCGGCGTACAGCGACGACATGTCGGACAGCACGCCGATCTTGACGTTGACCTGGGCTGCGGCGGGCAGCGCCAGACCTGCCAGTGTAATCGCACCCAGCAGCATCGATTTGAGATTTCTCACGGTACTTTCCTCCCGGTTTTGGGTTTTTCAGACGCCCAGATATTCGTGCAGTTTGTCCATGTTCGCGTCGAGATCGCGGTTGGCGAACTCGTCCACGATATGGCCGTGTTCCATCACGTAGTGCCGGTCCGCAACCGTGGCCGCGAAGCGGAAATTCTGCTCGACCAGCAGAATGGTGAAGCCGTCTTTCTTGAGACGGCGAATGGTGGCGCCGATCTGCTGCACGATCACGGGCGCAAGCCCCTCGGTCGGCTCGTCGAGCAGCAGAAGTTTGGCGCCCGTGCGCAGGATGCGCCCGATCGCCAGCATCTGCTGCTCGCCGCCGGAAAGCTTGGTGCCCTGGCTCGACAGGCGCTCGCGCAGATTCGGAAACAGTTCGAAGATCGTGTCGATGGCAAGGCCGCCCGGGGCCACCTGCGGCGGCAGCATGAGATTTTCTTTGACGTCGAGCGAGGCGAAAATGCCGCGCTCCTCGGGGCAGAAGGCAAGGCCCAGGCGCGCGATCTTGTGCGAAGGCAGGCCGATCGTCTCGGTGCCTTCGAACGCGATGCTGCCCTTGCGGTTGCCGACAATGCCCATGATCGATTTCATGGTCGTCGTCTTGCCGGCACCGTTGCGCCCGAGCAGCGTCACAACTTCGCCTTTGGCGATGTTGAATTTCACGCCGTGCAGGATGTGGCTTTCGCCGTACCAGGCGTGCAGATCGTCGACTTCCAGCATCGCCTCAGCCATGGCCCGCCCCCATATAGGCTTGGACGACGTCGGGATTTTTGGACACGGTCTCGTAGTTGCCTTCGGCCAACACTTCGCCACGCGCAAGCACGGTTATCGTGTCGGAGAGGTCGGCCACGACCGACAGATTGTGCTCGACCATCAGCACGGTGCGCCCCTGCGCCACGCGCTTGATGAGGGCGGCGATGCGGCCCACGTCTTCGTGCCCCATGCCGGCCGTGGGTTCGTCGAGCAGCATCATTTCGGGATCGAGGGCGAGCGTGGTCGCGATTTCGAGCGCGCGCTTGCGCCCGTAGGGCATTTCGACGGCGATCGTGTCGGCGAATTCCGACAGGCCGACCCAGTCGATCAGTTCGCGTGCGCGTTCGTTGTACTGGTCGAGCACGCGCTCCGAGCGCCAGAAATCGAACGAGCTGCCGCGCTGGCGCTGCAGCGCCACGCGCACGTTTTCGAGCACGCTCAGATGCGGGAACACAGCCGAAATCTGGAACGAGCGCACGAGGCCTTGGCGCGCAATGTCGGCGGGTTTGAGGCGCGTGATGTCGCGGCCGTTGTAGCGGATCGCCCCGCGCGTGGGGTCCAGGAACTTGGTGAGCAGGTTGAAGCAGGTGGTTTTGCCGGCCCCGTTGGGGCCGATCAGCGCATGGATCGAATTGCGCTTCACCTTCAGCGAAACGCCGTTGACCGCGACGAACCCGCGGAATTCTTTGGTCAATGCTTCAGTTTCGAGGATGAAGTCGGACACGGGGGGCGTCTCGTTTCCCTGCTGTTTGTCCGTGCTTGCCTGTCGTCTGCGCACGGTACAAACTTGGTATCAGATGGCAGGGGCGCCTTGCAATCGCGATGCGCGCCTAAAAAATGGACAGTCTTTCAAGTGCTAAACACGATTTACGGCAAATTAATCTAATTTTAGACTTTTTGCTGTAATTGCCGTTTAGACTGGTTCGGTTCTTGGGAAGGCAAAGGGAAACTGGCGATGCCGCCGCAGTTCGAGACTTGCCGGGTTGGGCTGGTCCAGATCAACAACAGCTTTTCGGGCCAGAACTATCTGCCCTACGCGGCGGGCTTGCTCGAAGCCTATGTGCGCAAATTCGCGCGGCATCCCGAACGTTTCGATTTCATGCTGCCGCTCTACAAGCGCCAGCGCGTCGAAGAGGCCGCCGACGCGCTGATAGAGGCCGACGTCGTCGGCTTCTCGACCTATGTCTGGAACTTCAAATTGTCGCTGGCGATCGCCAAGCGCCTCAAGCAGCGCAAGCCCGCGATCCTGATCGTGTTCGGCGGTCCGCACGTGCCCGACCGCAGCGAAGCGTTCCTGCGCGCGCATCCGTATGTCGATGTCGCGGTGAACGGCGAGGGCGAGCTTGCGTTCCTGAAGCTGCTCGAAGCCTGGCCCGCGCGCGACTGGGCGGGGATCGCCAACCTTTCGTATCTGGCCGACGGCAAATTCACGGTCCAGGCCAAGGGCCCGCGCATCCGCGAACTGGCCGACGTGCCGTCTCCGTATCTCGAAGGAACCTTCGCGCCGCTGATGCAGGCCAAGCGCGACGAGAATTGGATCGTGCTGTGGGAGACCAATCGCGGTTGCCCGTTCCAATGCACCTTCTGCGATTGGGGCTCGGCCACGCAGGCCAAAGTGTTCCAGTTCGACCTCGCGCGCCTCGAAGCCGAAATCGCCTGGTTCGCCGAACGCAAGATCGAGTTCATCTTCTGCTGCGACGCCAATTTCGGCATCCTCGCGCGCGACATCCAATTGGCCGAAGCGTTGGCGCGCTCGAAAGCGGCCGTCGGCTATCCCAAAGCCGTGTCGGTGCAGAACACCAAAAACGCGACGGATCGCGCCTATCTTACGCAGAAGATCCTGTCCGATGCCGGCATGAACAAGGGCGTGACGCTGTCGATGCAGTCGCTCGACCCCGGCACGCTCAAAGCCATCAAGCGCCAGAACATCGCGCTGGACACCTACGAAGAACTGCAGCGCCGCTTTACGCGCGATCGCGTCGAAACCTATTCGGATCTTATCCTGGGCCTGCCCGGCGAGACGTTCGACAGCTGGGTCGACGGCATCGTGTGGCTGATGGACAACGGCCAGCACAACCGCATCCAGTTCAACAATCTTTCGATCCTGCCCAATGCCGAGATGGGCGACCCGGCCTACCAGGCCAAGTTCGGCATGCGCACGGTCGAGACGCGCATCGTGAACATACACGGCGCACTCGAGGTCGATCCCGACGGCATTTACGAGGTGCAGGATCTCGTCGTCGAAACCGGCTCGATGCCGGCGGCCGATTGGCGGCGCGCGCGCAGCTACGCGTGGATGACGGCGCTTGTGCACTACAACAAGCTGCTGCAGATCCCGATTCTGGTCGCGCACGAAAAATGCGCCGTGCCCTATCGGCGCCTGCTCGACGCGTTTTTCGAGGCCGACCGCGATCTCTATCCGACTTTCGGCGCGATCCGCGCCTTCTTCGACGACTACGCGCTGCAGATCCAGAACGGCGAGGTCGAATACGTGTATTCCGCCGAATGGCTCGGCATCCATTGGCCGGCCGACGAATACGTGTTCATCGACCTCGTCAAGAACGGCAAGCTCGACGCGTTCTATGAGGAGGCCGAGCGACTGATCTTTGCCGCGATCGCCGGCAATCGCGCCCTTGTGCCGCGCGAGACGGTCGCCGATGCGCTGCGCCTCAACCGCGCACTCGTCAAAGAGCCGGGCGCGCTTGCCGACATCGACGTGCGCCTCTCGAGCGACCTCTACCCCTATTACCGAGCGATCCTGGAAGGGCGGCGCGAAGACCTTGCCGAGGAGCCGGTCGTCTACCGTATCGCGCGCTCGCAGGAGACCTGGCCGCGCTTCGAAGATTGGTGCCGCGAGGTCGTTTGGTACGGCAACAAGAAGGGCGCCTATCTCTACGGCAACAAGGCGATGGCGCGCCATTTGGCGGGCCATTTCTGATGCCGCATCTCGATCCCGAACAGGCCCTGCATCTCTTGGGCAAAGCGCCCGAAGCACAGGCCGAGCTTGATCTGCGTGGCCTCGAACTGCCCGAAGCGCTCGAGAAACTGCGCCGCCTCATCGTCGAACCGGTCGCACCGGGGCCGACGCGTTTTGCCGTGCGCATCGATCCGCCGATCCCCGGGGCGGGCGAAACGCTGTTTTTGCCGGTCGGCCGCTATCTGCTCGAGGCCAAACGTGCGGGGCGGATCTTCGCCTTTTCGCCGCTGGCAGAGCCTGCCGGCGGCGGTTTTTTCGTCGATCTGGGTTTGGGGAACGTTTAACCAAGCCGAATTCGTGTGTATAATTGACGTTCATCATGTCGACCGACACGCCGCTCCACGCGCAAGTAGCGCCCGAAATTCTGGCCGAGCTCAACCGCACGCTTTATTCGGTGTGGCGCTTCGGCTCCAACGCGTTGGTGGCGTGGCGACCGACCTCGACCGGATTGGAAATTCTGACGGTCCCGAAAATCCGTCTTTTTGATGTCAAAGATCCGCCGCGGCGCCTCTATTTCGGCGACCGGCGCATGGGCGACAAGACCTTCGACGAGCTGGCCGAACTGTTCCAAGCGCACCCGCTCGACGTGCGTCTGTCGCAGCCGATCGGCGACGCGCCGGGGCTTACGCCGAGCGCTCTCGTCGAATCGCTGTTTGTCCCTTTTGCGGTCACCAAGACCGACCAGCGCGCGGTGCTGTTGCTCGACATCGTGGGCTTTTCCAAGCTGCTGCCCGAGCAGCAGGCAAGCCAGCTCGCCACGCTCGAATTCGCGCTCAATATCGCGGCCGAGACCGCGAACGCGCACGGCATCAAATTCGACATGCGCCGCTCGACCACCGGCGACGGGTTCTATGTGTGGAACAGCCGCAAAGGGATCGAGGCCGACATCGACCTCGTGCTGGGCTACGTTCTGTTTGTGATTTTCCACGCCGCTCTCAAGCGCACGATCGCTTCGCCCGTGGCCGTGCCCGAACTGCGCGCTGCGATCGGCATCGGCAGCCACTACAATTACGGCCAGCCCGAACGCACCGGCGGCAGCCGCAACGATTTCATCGTCGGCGACGTGACGATCCAGGTCGCGCGCCTCGTCGCACAGTGCCGCACGCACCAGATCCTGCTCGGGGCTTTCCATCGCTGGGACGGCGAAAACAACGTCTGGCTCGACGAGGAGCAGTTCGTCGAGCGCGTGGCGGTGGGCCTGCAGAAGCTGATCGGGCTGCCGGTCATGGGCAAGCGCATCGAGCGCACGGCGCTCTACCTTACCGGCCGCCGCATGCCCGAGGGCCGCTTCCAGCGCCAGAAAATCCGCGTCGTCGACAAACACGGCTTCGAGCATTTTTGCTTCAATCTGAAGCTCAATGCGTTTCTCGACGGGGTCGAGCCCTATTATTGCGGGCTGCAGCACTCGGATTTGATGCCGGCCAAGCCGGCGGGCTGACGGCCCGAGCCGAAAACTCTCAGGGCAGCTTTGCGTCCGCGGTCGCCGCTTGCGACAGATCGAAGCCTTTGAGCTTCGCGCCGGTCATGTCGGCACCGGCAAAACTCGTCGGCTGCAGGCGCGTCGAGGTCGAGCCGTCGGCATTGGCGATCGGCAACGGCAGGGCTTTGGCGCCTGCGAATTCGACCTCGCGCAGCTTCGCACCGTCGAATATGGCCCCGTGCAGTTTGGCGCCGCTCAAATCGGCATGGAACATATCCGCCCCGCGCAGATTGGAGAGCAGCAGCACTGCGCCGGCAAGATTGGCGCCGACGAATTTGGCGTTGCGCAAGACAGCCCCCGACAGATCGATGCCGGAGAGGTCGAAATAGCTGAAATCGGCACCCTCGAGAGAAGCCTGCTGGCCGCTGCGCCCCACGCTTGCGAGCCAAGCCGCATGGCCGTCGAGGGCGGCCTTCAACGGCGCCGGCAATTGATTGCGGCCCAACAGCGGGGGTTTCGCCGACACGATCGAGCGCGCAAGGTCGAAGCTTTTGGTGTCGACGTTCGTCATGATGGCGCCCGAGAAATTGGCGCCGTCGGCCTTGGCATTGGCGAATTTGGCGTTCGAAAGATCGGCGCCGATCAGCGACGTTTTGCCGAGCCGCGCGTCCGATAGGTCGGCCCCGCGCAGATTGGCGTAGGCGAGGTTTGTGTTGGCGAGATTGGCGCCGAACAGGATGGCGCCCTCGAGATTGGCGCCTTGGAAGCTTGCGCCCGACAGATCCACGCCCGTCATCTGGGCGCGGGACGCGGTGGCGTAGTCGGCAAGGCAATCGGTGAGGTCGGTGATCTCGAGACCGACGCGCCCGGTGCCCGACTGGCCCATCATCACGCCGCCGCGGAAATCGGCGCCGGAAAGATTGGCGCCGTTCATGTTCGCGCCCCGCAGCGAGGCCCCGCGCAGCACAGCGTTCTGCAGATTGGCGCCGTTCATGTCCGCGTTGGTGAGGTTGGCGCCGAACAGATCGGCTTCGAGCAGGTCGGCGCGCGCCATGCGCGCCTCCGACAGGTCCGAGCCCATCAGGCGCGCACGCGCCATCGAGCGTCCTTCGAGATTGGCTTTGGCAAGATTCCGATGCGACAGGTCGTGCGGCTTGTTGGGCGCACCGACCAGTGCCTGCTTCGTTGTCGCGAGATATTTCCGAACGTCTTCGAGTTCGGTATCCGACATCGGCGTGGAGGACATGACGCTTCAACTTCCGAGTCTGGCAAAGAAGCTCTGTAGATTGCCCTTGTTGCGCCGCACTGTCACGCAGATTGCCGTCGCAAAATGCGAATCCGCCCAAGCCGGGCGGCGATGCGGCCGCCGCCGACAAAGGGGAAAAGCAATGTTTTAAGCCGGTCGAATTTCGCTCACGCCATCGCGTGGATTTGCGCAAGAACCTTAAGCCGCGCTCGCACCCGTGCCGATCGGGCAGGAAACGCCGGTGCCGCCGAGGCCGCAATAGCCGTTCGGGTTCTTGGCGAGATACTGCTGGTGATACGCTTCGGCGTAATAAAATTCTGGAGCGGGCAGAATTTCGGTCGTGATGGGGCCGAAACCGGCTTTGGCCAACACAGGCGCGAACGCGGCTTTGGCGCGTTCGGCGGCCGCCTGCTGGGCCGGCGAAAAGCAGTAGATGCCCGAGCGATACTGGGTTCCCACGTCGTTGCCTTGGCGCATGCCTTGGGTCGGGTCGTGGCTTTCGAAAAAGACCTGCAGCAGCTCATCGTACGCAATACGGGCTGGGTCGAACACGACATGCACGACTTCGTTGTGGCCCGTGGACCCGCTGCACACTTCCTCGTAGGTCGGGTTCGGCGTGTAGCCGGCGGCGTAGCCTACAGCCGTCACATGCACGCCTGGCAGCTGCCAGAATTTGCGCTCGGCACCCCAGAAACAGCCAAGACCGAACATCGCCGCAACGCTGCTGGCCGGATAGGGCGGTTCCAGGGATTGGCCGTTCACGAAATGCTTGGCAGGCACCTTCATGCGCGTGGCGCGGCCCTTGGGGGCTGCGTCGGGCGACGGCATTTCGACTTTTTTGCGCGTGAAAAACATGGAACTGCCCCCTCGGTCGGCGATGTGCCTCAAGGTTCGAAAGTGGGGCGGTCGGGGTTACGCGTCAAGCGGTGCGCGCTCAGACCCGCAAGTGGCGCTCGATGCACATGCGGTCGCCGGGGGTCAGCGTCACGTCCACGCCGTGCCGGATCTGCATCATCGTTTCAAGCTGTTTGAGCGAAAAAAACAGCCGGCCGCCGGCAAGCTTGCGGGCGACGAGATTCATCTGTTTGGGCGCATCGACGAAAACTTGGTGGGCCACCAGGCACGGTTTTCCATCCGACTGGCCCAATGTCAAAAACCATTGGGCGACCGAATTGGAGCCGATATAGATGCGGTCGTTGATCAGTGTTTCGGACATCGTGTGCAACTCGCTTGCTGTTCGACGCATCGATATTCGCCGATTCGGATGAATCATCGGTTAACTCGACGCAATAAAATTTGCGGCACCGAGCGGTGCCTGTCTGCCGCTGGAGAAGAACCAATGGAAAGGCCCGTAAAAGCCTGCGTTTTCGACGCCTACGGCACGCTGTTCGACGTACACGCCGCCGTGCGCGCGCACGCCCCGCGCATTGGCGTTGCCGCCGAGGCTGTTTCTGCCCTCTGGCGCACAAAGCAGCTCGAGTATACCTGGGTCCGCAGCTTGATGGGCCGTCACGCGGATTTCGCGCAGCTGACTGGCGAAGCATTGGACCATGTGATGGCCCGCCACGGCATCGCAGATCCGGATTTGCGTGCCGATCTGATGGCCGCCTATCGCCGCTTGGCTGCGTATCCGGAGGTCGCCGCGAGCCTCGCTGCTTTGGCAAACGGCGGACGGCGTCTGGCGATCCTGTCGAACGGCACGCCCGCGTGGCTTGCCGATGCAGTGGCGGCAGCTGGGCTTGCCGGGCGTTTTGCGGCGGTGTGGTCGGTCGAAGCGGTCGGCATCTACAAGCCCGACGTGCGTGTCTACCGTCTGGCGACCGACGGACTCGGCTTGGACGCGCGCGACATCGGTTTCGTTTCATCGAACCCGTGGGACGCCGCGGGGGCTGCAAATTTCGGATTCCGTGCGGTGTGGGTCAACCGCAGCGGCCTGCCCGGCGAATATGCGAGCGTTGCGGCGGTTCCGGAAGTTGCGAGCCTCGCCGATCTGCCGATGCATTTTGGATAGATGCAAAGGTGCGGACTGTTGAAGGTCGCGGCGATTTTGACAGCTGTCATCGCCGAGATCGACGCAGTGCGCGCGCAGTGGGTGACCCCATGCGCCGAGTGCGTTCTTCAAAAAGAGCTGTTTCTGAGTGCGAGGGATCGGCGGGAATGGTGGGCGCTGTAGGGATTGAACCTACGACCCCGGCCGTGTGAAAGCCGTGCTCTACCGCTGAGCTAAGCGCCCGAACCCAAAGCCTGAACTCGAAGAAGGTGCGGGTATAGTGCGTCCGCACTGGCAAAGTCAAGAAAGCGCCACTTGCCGCTGGCGGATTCGACTCTATATTGTTGGATTATCGGATATCCCTCCGTTTTTCGGTGATCGCCATGTCGTTTCTGCGCCTCGCAGCTCTGGGAGCGGCGTTTGCTGTCGCTTCGGCATCGTCACCCCTTGCAGCCCAGACCGCCTGGGCGCCGCGCGAACGGCTCGAAATCGTCTACGACGTCACGGCCGGGGCGCGCATCGTCGAACTCACGCTCGAATTCGCGGTGGTCGGCGATACCTACCAGATCGCGAGCCGCCAGGCGTCGGTCGGGGTCGTACGCTGGGTGTTTCCGTGGCAGTCGCGCACCGACGTGATGGGGCGCTTTTTGGGCGACGCGACGCAGCCTGCCACCTACCGCGTCAAAGGCGAGTTTCGCGGCCAGCCGCGCAGCGTGGAGATGGATTTTCGCGACGGCGAACTGGTGCGCAACGAAGCCGTGCCCGAAAATCGCGACGACGAGCGCGACGAGGTGACGCCCGAGCAGCGCGCCGGCGCCATCGACCCGATTTCGGCGGTGATGGCCGTGCTCCGCCAGATCAACGAAGGGCGCGGCTGCACATCGCGCCACGCCGTGTTCGACGGCCGCATGCGCTTCGACATTCTGTTCGAGGACAAGGGCCAGCGCGATTTGCCGCGCACGGCCGGTTCGATCTTTCAGGGGACCGCCGAGATCTGCGAGTTCACGTGGGTTCCGATCGCCGGCCGCTCGCGCAAAGCCACAGCCAACCGCAATCCCGACGACGACAAGCGCACGGGGCGCGTTTTCATGGCGCCGCTCGGCGAGCGGCAGGTGCTGGCACCGGCGCGCATCGAATTCGAGACCTGGTTCGGCACGGTCGTCGGCCATCTGCGCGACGTGCGCGGCATGCCGCAGAAGGCCTCGGCCGAGTAAGCGGGGGCCGCACAGGCCGCATCCGTTATTTCAGGTCTTCCGTTTCGGCCGCGAGCGCGCGGCCCGAGACGCGCACTTCCCAAATGAAAAGAGCCAAGCCCACGATCACGGCCGCGACCGCCGCCGCAAACAAGGCGAGCGGCAGCACGCTTTGCGTATCGCGCGACAGGCCGCCCACGAACAGCGCCAGGATGGCGCAGCAGGTGAGGAAGGCCGACAGGGCGGCAAGCGCTATCGCCGCATTGACGATGTGCAAGCGCAAACGCTGCAGCGCCAATTCGCGGCGCAATTGGCGTATGTCGGCGTCGTCCGGGTCGGCACGCAATTGTGCGGCGACCTTGCGCATCCGGTCGACCACTCGTGCGAGCCTGCCCGTGAATACGTTCAGCAGTATGCCGAGGCCGTTCAGCAGAAAGACCGGGGCGATCGCAACCTGGATCAGATGCGCAATGGTTTCGTTGTCGGCAATGCCCGGGATCATGCGACGAGGGCCTCGAGTTCCGCAAAACTGCCAATGACCGCGTCGCCGTCCAAGGCCGCAGGCACGATCGCCGAATAGCCCCAGTCGACGACCACAAGCGGCATGCGCGCGGCTTTGGCCGCCGCCGCATCGTTGGGCGAGTCGCCCACCATCAGGCAGTCGCGAGGTAGAACGCCGAGCCGCTCGGCCGTCGCCAGCAAATGGCGCGCATCGGGTTTGCGATGCGGCACGTCGCCCCCGACGATCGCGTCGAAATAGCCGGCAAGCCCCAGCATCTCGAGCAGGCGGACTGCCAAAGCATCGGACTTGTTCGTGCAAACGCCGAGTTTGCGTCCGCGCGCGCGCAGGGTTGCCAAGGTCGATGCGACGTGCGGATAGGGCTTCGAGAAACTGGCGAGCGACGCGCCGTAGATTTCGAACCAGCGCGCGGTTGCGGCGTCGACGTCCGGGGCAGGGGCACCGCTTGCCAGAAAGGCGCGCTGGACGAGCACGCGCGCACCGTCGCCGATCAGGCGGCGGCCGGCCTCGAATCCGATCGGCGCGCGGTCGTATTCGGCCAGCAACGCATCGACGGCGGCGACGATGTCTTGGGCCGTGTCCACGAGCGTGCCGTCGAGATCGAAGATGACGGCGCGGCAATCGAAAGTCTTGGGCATCGACGTGCAATTCCTTGCAACATTTTGTGATTTCGCGGCCGCTTCGGTGTATGGAATTGTTCCGCCGAATCGCGAGGGGTATCGCATCTATGAACGCGCACGACAAGAAGCTTGCCGTGATCGTGCTCGCCGCTGGGCTCGGCAGCCGCATGAAGAGCGCAAAGCCCAAAGTGCTGCACGCGGTCGGCGGGCGGCCTTTGATCGGCCATATCGCCGCCGAGCTTGCAGCGCTGCAGCCGGCCAAAGTCGTGCTGGTGGTCGGCCCCGGCGACACGGCCGTGCTGGCGGCCGCGCGCGCGGCGGCCCCAGGCCTCGACATCGTCAGCGTCGAGCAGCGCGAGCGGTTGGGAACGGGCCACGCCGCATTGCAGGCCAAAGCGGCATTGCAGGCTTTCGACGGCGATATACTGGTGACACTCGGCGATGCGCCGTTCGTGAGCGCGGCGACGTTTGTGCGGCTGCGCGCTGCGCTCGACCACGGCTCGAACCCGGCCGTTGCCGTGCTCGGCGTGCGGCTTGCCGAGCCGGGCGCTTTCGGGCGCCTCGTCTGCGACGCCGACGGCAGCTTGGCGCGCATCGTCGAAGCCAAAGATGCCGACGAGGCCACGCGGCGCATCGATTTCGTGAACTCGGGCGTAATGGCGTTTGCAGGTCGCGGTTTTTTCGATCTCTTGGGTCGCATTGCGCCCAACAATGCGCAGCGCGAATTCTATCTGACCGACGCAATCGGGCTGGCGCGCGCGGCCGGCCGCGCGGCGCGCGCGATCGAAGGAAGCGCCGACGAGTGGCTCGCCGCCAACGACCGCATCGAGCTCGCGGGCCTCGAGGCCGCGTTCCAGCGCAAGAAAAGACGCGCGGCGATGCTGGCGGGCGTCACGCTCGTCGATCCGGCAAGCGTGTGGTTCAGCTACGACACGCAGATCGGAGCGGACACGATTGTCTATCCGTCGGTATTTTTCGGGCCCGGGGCCAAAATCGGCGCCAATGTCGAGATCAAGGGTTTCTGCCACATCGAGGGCACGCAGATCGCCGACGGTGCCGTCGTGGGGCCGTTCGCGCGGCTGCGCCCGGGTGCCGACATCGCGGCGGGAGCGCATATCGGCAATTTCGTCGAGATCAAGAATGCGACGGTTGCGACGGGTGCCAAGATCAACCATCTGAGCTATGTCGGCGACGCAAAAGTGGGCGCCGGTGCGAATATCGGGGCGGGCACCATCACCTGCAACTACGACGGCTTCGAAAAATCCGTCACCGAAATCGGGGATGGCGCTTTTGTCGGCTCCAACAGCGCTTTGGTCGCACCCGTCAAAATCGGTGCCGGTGCGATCGTGGGGGCGGGCTCGGTCGTGACGCAGGACGTCGAAGACGATGCGTTGGTCGTGGCGCGCGGCACTGCGCACACGCGCAGCGGTTGGGCCAAGCAGTTTCGCGCGCGCCGTGCGGCGGAAAAAGCGGCGAAGAAAAAGGATTAGCAGTTCATGTGCGGTATCGTCGGAATCGTCGGCAAGGGTCCAGCCACGCCGCGGCTGGTGGACGGGCTGTTGCGGCTCGAATATCGCGGCTACGATTCGGCCGGTGTGGCCACTTTGGTCGACGGGCATATCGAGCGGCGGCGCGCGGAAGGGCGCATCCGCAATCTCGAAGCGCTGCTGCTTGAACAGCCGCTCGCCGGCTCGACCGGTATCGGCCATACGCGCTGGGCCACACACGGTGCCCCCAACGAAAACAACGCGCATCCGCACGCGACCGAAAAAGTCGCGGTCGTGCACAACGGCATCATCGAGAATTTCGCCGAGCTCAAGGCCGAACTCGTCGCCAAGGGCCGCAAATTCGCGACGGACACCGACACCGAGGTCGTCGCCCATCTGCTGACGGTGCTGATCCTCGAAGGGCTTTCGCCGGAGGCGGCGATGGCGGCGGCGATGCATCGGCTGCACGGCGCGTTTGCACTTGCCGTGATCGTCGCCGGGCGGCCCGATCTGCTGCTGGCCGCCCGCCGCGGATCGCCGCTTGCGATCGGCTACGGCGAGGGCGAAATGTATGTGGGCTCGGACGCGCTCGCACTCGCCCCGCTCACCAAGATGATCTCCTATCTCGACGACGGCGATTGGGCCGTGCTCACGACCGACGGCGCGCAGGTCTACGACCAGAACGACAAGAAAGTGGCACGCGAAGTGCGCGAGACGGTGCTGTCGGGCGCTTTGGTCGGCAAGGGCAATTTCCAGCATTTCATGCAGAAGGAAATTTTCGAGCAGCCGGCCGTGATCGGCGACACGTTGCGCAGCTACGTCAATCCGGCCACGCATCGCGTGACGTTGCCCGAACTGCCGGCCGATCTTGCGACATTGAAGCGCGTGCAGCTCGTCGCGTGCGGCACGTCGTTCTATGCGGCGAGCGTGGCGCGCTACTGGATCGAGCAGCTGGCACGCCTGCCCTGCGACGTCGAGATCGCGTCGGAATTCCGCTATCGCGATCCTGTGCTCGAGGAAGGCGGCTTGTCGATGTTCGTCTCGCAGTCGGGCGAAACGATCGACACGCTGTCGGCGCTGCGCTTTGCGCGCGGGCGCGGCCAGAAGATCGCGGCCATCGTCAACGTGCCCGAAAGCTCAATGGCGCGCGAAGCCGATGCGTTGCTGGCAACCCATGCAGGTCCCGAGATCGGCGTTGCTTCGACCAAGGCTTTCACCACGCAGCTTGCCGTGCTCGCCGCCTTCGCGTTTGCGGCCGCGCGCGCGCGCGGCACGCAAAGCCCCGAGCGGCTTGCGACACTTGCCCAAGCCATCGCCGGCATTCCGGAGAAGGTTTCGGGCGTGCTCGCGGCCGACGACCGCATCCGCGCTGCAGCCAAGATCGTGGCCCCGGCCCGCGACGTTCTCTATCTCGGGCGCGGCACGGCGTTTCCGATCGCGATGGAGGGTGCTCTCAAGCTCAAGGAGATCAGCTACATCCACGCCGAGGGTTATGCCGCCGGCGAGATGAAGCATGGCCCCATTGCGCTGATCGCCCCCGACGTGCCGGTCATCGTGCTCGCCCCCAACGACGAATGGTTCGAGAAGACAGCGTCGAACGTGCAGGAAGTGCGCGCGCGCGGCGGCCAGGTCGTGCTGTTCTCCGACAAGGCGGGTATCGCCAAGATCGGCAATCTCGCAGTCGCGGCGATCGAACTGCCGTCCTGCGATCCGTTTGTGGCACCGATCCTCTATTCGGTGCCCGTGCAGCTGCTCGCCTACTATGTGGCGCTCATCAAAGGGACCGACATCGACAAGCCGCGCAACCTCGCCAAGAGCGTGACGGTCGAGTAGCGGTCGCGTATAATCCGGCGCAAACAAGCCGAACTTTCGGGGGAGAAAACCATGGCAGAACCTGTTCGTGCAGCCCGCTACAGCGGCGTTGCCCTCAAAGACCCGTCGTTGTTTCGCCAGCAAGGCTATATCGACGGCGCTTGGTGCGACGCGGACTCGAAAAAGACGTTCGACGTCGACGACCCTGCGACCGGCACGATGCTGGGCCATGTGCCCGACATGGGCGCTGCCGAAACCCGCCGCGCCATCGCGGCAGCCGAGCGCGCCTTTGCCACGTGGCGAAAAGTGCCGGCCAAGCAGCGCGCTGCGGTCTTGCGCAAATGGCACGACCTGATGATGGCGAATGCCGACGATCTCGCCTTGCTGATGACGATGGAACAGGGCAAGCCGCTGCCTGAATCCAAGGGCGAAGTCGGCTACGCGGCTTCGTTCCTCGAATGGTTCGCCGAAGAGGCCAAGCGCGCCTACGGCGACGTGATCCCGACCACCGCCAACGACCGCCGCTACGTGATCACGAAGGAACCGATCGGCGTCGTCGCCGCGATCACGCCGTGGAACTTCCCGGCCGCGATGATCACGCGCAAGGCAGGTCCAGCGATCGCGGCGGGCTGCACGGTCGTGCTGAAACCCTCCGAGCTCACGCCGTTTTCGGCCTTGGCATTGGCCGAGCTTGCCGAGCGTGCCGGCCTGCCCAAGGGCGTGTTCAATGTCGTGACGGGCGATGCGCCGACGATCGGCAAGGAACTCACCGGCAACCCGGTCGTGCGCAAGCTCGGGTTCACGGGCTCGACCGAGATCGGCAAATTGCTGATGGCGCAATGTGCGGGCACGGTCAAAAAAGTCTCGCTCGAACTCGGCGGCAATGCGCCCTTCATCGTGTTCGACGATGCCGATCTCGATGCGGCCGTCGAGGGGGCACTTGCCTCCAAATACCGCAACACCGGGCAGACATGCGTGTGCGCCAACCGCTTCCTCGTGCAGGACGGCATTTACGACGCGTTCGCGGCGAAGTTCGCGGCCGCCGCCAAAAAGCTCAACCCGGCCCCGGGCACGGAAGCGGGGGCGAGCCAAGGCCCGCTGATCGAGAATGCGGCGGTCGACAAGGTCGAACGCCACATCGCCGACGCGCTCGCCAAGGGGGCCACGCTGCTTGCCGGCGGCAAGCGCCATGCGCGCGGTGGGCGTTTCTTCGAACCGACCGTGCTCGCGGGCGTGACCGCGCAGATGCTCGTGGCGCGCGAGGAAACCTTCGGCCCGGTCGCACCGTTGTTCCGTTTCAAGACCGACGACGAGGCGGTGCGGATGGCCAACGACACCGAGTTCGGTCTCGCAGCCTATTTCTACAGCCGCGACATCGGCCGCGTGTGGCGCGTGTCCGAAGCGCTGGAATACGGCCTCATCGGCGTGAATGCCGGCGTGATCGCCACAGCCGAGGTGCCGTTCGGCGGCATGAAGGAATCGGGCATCGGCCGCGAGGGCTCCAAGTACGGCCTCGAGGAGTTCATGGAGGTAAAATACGTCTGCATGGGCGGGCTCTGATCCAGGCCGTGGGTGCATTGGCTTGTTGGCGCGCTGCGCGCTAATGTAGCGTTCCATCAAGCCGTTTAGGCGAGTCGCCCCATGCCGTCGGAGACCCGGTTCATCTTTTTCGAAACTGGCGAGCTTTTGCGCGCGAGTCTCGATTGGGCCGTCGCCAACGGCAAGAAGCTCGGCAAGGCCAAGCCCTCGCGCCTGCATGTCGATCTTGAAGCTTTGGCCGTAACCGTGCATTTCGACGTCAAGGGTGCCGAGCAGCCCGCGGCTCCGCCGCTCGAGCTCAAGAGCGAGCATCTGCAGACGGCCCTGCTGACCTTGTGCCGCAAGCAGAAGATCCCGCTGCCGATGAAATCGGCCAAGACGCTGATCGCACTCCAGAACCAGATCACCTTCATGATCACGCTGACGAACGACAACGACGCACCCAAGATCAAGATCGAATACGCCGATTGAGAGGCCGCCATGTTCGCCGACGGTCAGGCCCTCGCCGCGACGCTGCTTTTTGCCGTCAAAGCCCTGTTCTATTTCGCCGCCATCCGCATCGTCACGACCGCGATCGTCGCGGCCTCGCTGCCCGCAGGCGAGGCGCGCGAGGCTGAATTGCGTTGGCGGCTCTTGTATCTCGACCGTTGGCCTGCCTATGTCTTCACGGTCGCATGGCTCCTCTATTTCGGGCGCGCAACGCTCGACGCGGGGACTCTGTGGACCCCGTTCGCCGCCGCTTTCGTGGCGGGCCTGACGCTGGTGCCGGTGCTGCTGAACAAGCGTTTCGGCCGCTATGACTACGCGCCTTCGCTTGCGGTCTATGCCGACACTCGGCGCGTCTATCGCCGCCAGATCGCGTGGCTGACCGTCGCGTCGATCGCTGGTATGGTCCTGCTCTTCGACGCCGCTTGAGGAAAAACATTTTATGGACAGTTTCGACTTCGATCTCTTCACGATCGGTGCGGGCTCGGGTGGGGTTGCCGCTTCGCGCCGGGCGGCGAGCTACGGCGCGCGTGTGGGCATTGCCGAGAATTGGCGCGTCGGCGGCACCTGCGTACTGCGCGGCTGCGTGCCCAAGAAGCTGCTCGTCTACGGCACGCATTTCGCGCACGAGATGGAAGACGCGCGCGGCTTCGGCTGGGACGTGTCGGGCACGCTCGATTGGGGCAAGCTCGTCGCCGCCAAAAACGTCGAAACCAAGCGCCTCGAAGGCATCTATCAGACGATGCTCGACAACGCGAAGGTCGAGACGTTTCTGGGGGCGGCCAAACTCGTCGACGCGCACACGGTTGCGATCGGCGACAAGCGCATCACCGCCAAATACATTCTGATCGCGACCGGCGGCAGGCCCGAGCGGCCGGCCATTCCGGGCATCGTGCACAGCATTACCTCGAACGAAGCGCTCGACCTCACGTCCTTGCCGCGCCGCATCACGATCGTCGGCGGCGGCTATATCGCGGTCGAGTTCGCGGGCATCTTCCGCGCGGCCGGTTCGGAAGTGACACTCGTCGTGCGCAGCCCCAAAATTCTGCGCGGCTTCGACGAAGACGTGCGCGACCATCTGACGTCCGAACTCGTGCGCCAGGGCATCGAAATCCGCGCCAACTCCAAGGTGGCGCATATCGACAAGATCGGCTGGATTCTGCGCGCCGCCCTCGAAGACGGCAGTTCGCTCGACACCGAGCAGATCATGTACGCGACCGGCCGCGTGCCCAATGCCGACGGGCTCGGGCTCGAAGAGATCGGCGTGGTGCGCGACAAGGCGGGTGCCGTTGCGGTCGACGAATGGCAGCAGACGAGCGTGCCCGGCATTTATGCCGTGGGCGACGTCACCAACCGCGTCAATCTAACGCCCGTCGCGATCGCCGAAGGGCGCGGTTTGGCCGAAACCCTGTTCAATGCAAACCCGACGACCGTCGACCACAACGACATCGCTTCGGCCGTGTTCAGCCAGCCGCCGGTGGGCACCGTGGGCCTGAGCCAGTCCGACGCCGAGCGGCTGCACGGCATCGACGGCGTGGATATCTACCGCGCGGTGTTTCGGCCGATGAAGCACACGCTGTCGGGCCGCCAGGAAAAGACGCTGATGAAGCTTGTGGTCGAAGCAGCGACGGGCCGCGTGCGCGGACTGCACATGGTGGGGGCCGACGCACCCGAGATCGCGCAGGCCTTTGCGGTTGCCGTCAAAGCCGGTCTCACCAAGAAGGATTTCGACCGCACGATCGCCGTGCATCCGACGGCGGCCGAAGAATTCGTGCTGATGCGCGAGAAGGTGAAGCGCTAACTAAAGCTTCGGAAACCACGCGTCTGTTCGGCCGAGCCAGTAATAGGCCGTGAGGCCGATCAGTTCCGAGAGCGCGCCCGCAATGACCGGCAGGCTGCCGTCGAAGCTGCGCGGCAGCGACCAGTCGTCGGCATCTTGCGGCATCGTGCGGTAGCCGACCGGATAGGGGATCACGTTCCAGCCCGCTTTGCGAAAGCAGCCCAGCGCGCGCGGCATGTGGAAGGCCGAGGTGACGAGCAGCCAATTCTCGCCGGACTTGGGCTTGGCAAGTTCGAAGCTGTTGCGCGCGTTCTCGAACGTGTTGCGCGAATGCTCTTCGAATTCGACGCGCGCCGGATCGAGCCCCAAGGCGGGCAGCAGAATGCGCGCGCCGGCGGCATCGGTCGTGGACGGGTCGAGCGGATTGCCCGAGCCGCCCGAATAGACGATGCGCGTCTGCGGATAGCGGCGCGCGAGATCGGCCGCCGCCACTTGGCGCATCGGCGCACCCCCTGGCGACAGCGGGCGAACCTGCAGCATCGTGTTGCTGGCGTCGCCGCCGAGCACGACAATTCCGTCGATGCGTTCGGGCAGGGCAGCGGGGGCAGGGATGCGCTCTTCGAGCCAAACATTGATGCTTTCGCCGATCGGCACGGTGCCGGTTATCAACTGGAGCGCAAGAATGCCCGTCAGAACTGCGCGCCCAATCCCCCGCCAGCGCGTCCACAGCAACGCGATACCCACGATGAGGCCCAAATACAGAGGCTGTCGCAGATCGATCGCCAAGCCGACCAGTTTCGACAGCCAAAACAGAAGCGTTTGTGTTTCCATCGCGGCGCCATCTGGCCTTGCGCCCCCGTTTCCGTCAAGAAGCTGCTGTCGATGCGGACATATGCTCATAATTTAGGCGGCGAAATCGCTCTGATGTCGTGCGGAGGGCCATGCGGTCATGGCACGGCAGTTGCTCCGATTGGCCGACATGTCGGCGCATGCAAAACGCAAAGCCAGACAAACAACTTCAAGCGAGGGGAGAGCGAGCATGGATTTCGACAAACTGTCGCGCCGGACTGTTCTTAAATCGGCTGCAGCGACCGGGCTGGTGTCGGCCTTGGGCGCGCGTGCAGCGCAGGCCCAGGCGCCGCTTGTGGTCGGCGCCATCTATGTCGGCCCGCGCGACGATTTCGGCTACAACCAGGCGCACGCGATCGGCATTGCGGAACTCAAGAAGGTGCGCGGCGTCAAAGTCGTCGAAGAAGAAAACGTGCCCGAGACGATCGCGGTCCAGAAGACCATGGAATCGATGATTCAGCTCGACGGCGCCAAGCTCATCGTGGCCACGTCGTTCGGCTATTTCGATCCGCACATGCTGGCGATGGCCGCCAAGTTCCCGCAGGTCGAGTTCCGCCACGCGGTCGGGTTGTGGGACGAGAAAAAGCATCCGAAGAATGCGGGTTCCTATTTCGGCTACCTCGACCAGGCGCACTATGTGAACGGCGTTGCCGCCGGTCTCGTGACCAAGACCAAGAAGATCGGCTTCATTGCGGCCAAGCCGATCCCGTCGCTGTTGCGCAACATCAACGCTGTGCTGGTGGGTGCCCGCAAGAACACGCCCGACGCGACCGTAACCGTGATCTTCACGGGCGACTGGTCGCTGCCGGTGCGCGAAGCGGAGGCCACCAACGCGCTCATCGATGCGGGCTGCGACGTGATCACCTGCCACGTGGACAGCCCCAAGGTGGTGGTGCAGACGGCGGAGCGGCGCGGGGCAATGGTGCTGGGCCACAATGCGAGCCAGGCGTCGCTCGCCCCGCGCGGTTTCGTCACCGGGGCCGAATACAAGTGGGAGACGATCTACCAGGGCTTCGCCGGCAACCTCGCCAAGGGCGAGAAGCTGCCCAACTGGGTGCGCGGCGGCTACGATCTCGACTATGTGCGCAACACGGCCTACGGCGCTGCGGCAACCGAGCCCGCGCGCCGTGCGGCCGATGCCGCGATCGCCGACATGAAAGCAGGCAAGCCGATTTTCGTCGGCCCCTTCAAGGACAACAAGGGCACGGTCGTCGGCACCAAGACCTACGACAATTACGCGCCCGAGCTCGAGGGCATGAACTATCTGATCGAAGGCGTGGTCGGCTCGACGAGCTGACGGAAGCCTTCGTGGACGCAAGCCACGCTGCAGCGCCCGCACCGGGGGGACTCGTTTCCGCCGGTGCGGGTGCGCGCCTTCGCCAAGCGGCAGAATACATCGCGATCCCGCTTTTTGCGCTGGCGGTCTCGGCCTTTCTGTTTTCTTTGTTCCTGCTGGCCCTTGGCCATTCGCCGAGCGAGTTTTTTTCGCTGCTGTGGCGCGGCGGGTTCGGCACGGCGTTTTCGTGGCGCAACACGCTGCAGCGCGCGGCCCCCTTGGTGCTGACGGCTTTGGCGGTCGCCATCCCGGCGCGCATCGGTCTCACCATCATCGGCGGCGAGGGCGCGGTCGTGCTGGGCGGGCTTGCCGCCGCCGCGATCGCGATCCCGCTCGCAGGTATGGTGCCCACGATCGTGCTGCTTGGCTGCATGGCGATCTTGGCCGCGACGGTGGGGGCAGGCTGGATCGGCCTTGCGGGCTATCTGCGCCACGCGCGCAACGTCAACGAAACGATCTCGAGCCTGCTGCTCGCCTATGTCGCCATCGCGATCCTCAATTTCACCGTCGAAGGGCCATTGCGCGATCCGGGCTCGCTCAACAAACCTTCGACGCCGCCCATCGGACGCGAAAACATGCTCAGCCCCGTCCCGGGCCTTGAAGTGCCGTGGGCGCTGGTTGTGGGCATTGCGATCGCGATCGCGCTGCATCTGCTGATGTCGCGCACCGCGTTCGGTTTTGCCGCCCGCGTGACCGGCGGCAATCCACGCGCGGCGCGCGCGCAAGGCTTGCCGGTCGGCCGCTTGATCGTGCTGTGCACCGCGATTGCTGGCGCTTGCGCGGGCCTTGCCGGTTTCTTCGAGGTTGCGGGTATTCACGGCAACGCCAATGCGGCCTTGGCCGCGGGCTACGGCTATACCGGCATCCTCGTGGCGTTTCTCGCGCGCCACAATCCGATCGCGGTCGTTCCCGTCGCGATTCTGTTCGGCGGCATTGCGGCGGCAGGCGGCCTCATCCAGCGCCGCATGGGCTTGCCGGACGCAACCGTGCTGCTGCTGCAGGCAACCGTGTTCGTCGTGCTGCTCGCAAGCGAAACGCTCTACGGGCGCTTGCGCTTCTTCAAAGCGGGGGCCCGCGCATGAGCGATATGGCGACCCTTGCGACCGTCTTGTTCGCGATGATCGGCGGGGCGATCCGCGTGTCGACACCGTTCCTGTTCGTGTCGCTCGGCGAGTGCGTGACCGAGAAAGCGGGCCGCATCAATCTGGGCCTCGAAGGCACGCTCGTGTTGGGGGCGATGGCCGCCTACATGGTCGCCTACGAGACCGGCGATCCGTGGCTGGGCGTGCTCGCGGCCGGCTGTGCGGGCCTGATCCTCGGCACGATGCACGCGACCTTGTGCAGCCTGCCGCGCGTCAACGACGTCGCGATCGGCATTGCGCTGATGAGCTTCGGCACCGGCCTCGCGTTCTTCTTCGGCAAACCCTACATCCAGCCGCAAGCGCCGCGCCTGCCGTCGGTCGAACTCGGCGGCTGGCTCGGCAATCCGCAATTGGCCGAAGCGCTGACGGTCAATCCGCTGTTCTTCATCGGCGTCGCGTTGGCGTTTTTCCTGCGCTGGGCGTTCGACAATACGCGCTACGGTTTGCTCCTGCGCATGGCGGGGGATTCGGTTGCGGCTTCGCGTGCGATGGGCGTGTCGGTCGATGGGGTGCGTTTGGCCGCGACGGCGGCGGGCGGCTTTCTGTCGGGCATCGGCGGCGCTTTCTTGTCGCTCTACTATCCGGGAAGTTGGAACGAGGCGCTGTCCTCGGGCCAAGGTCTGATGGCGGTGGCCCTCGTGATTTTCGCGCGCTGGGATCCGCAGCGCTGCTTCTACGCAGCGATGCTGTTCGGCGCTGCGGGCGCACTTGGGCCTGCGTTGCAGTCGGTCGGCATCGTGAAGGGCTATTATTTCTTCAATGCCGCACCCTACATTTTGACCTTGCTGATCATGATCGGCGCGGGGCGCGACGGCAAAGCCGCGCGCGCCATGCCGAGCGAGTTGGGAGTCCAGCGATGAGCGTAGCCCCGCGCCATATCGCGTCGCGCCCGTACCCGTGGCCGTTCGACGGCGCGCTCGCGCGCGACAACACGGCGTTGATCGTGATCGACATGCAGATCGATTTCTGCGGCCCCGGCGGCTATGTCGATACGATGGGCTACGATATCTCGCTCACGCGGGCACCCATCGAACCCATCCAACGCGTGTTGGCGGCGTTTCGCGCGCGCGGCATGCCGATCCTGCACACGCGCGAAGGCCATCGCCCCGATTTGGCCGACCTGCCCGCGAACAAGCGCTGGCGTTCGCAGCGCATCGGGGCGGGCATCGGCGATCCGGGCCCGTGCGGGCGCGTGCTCGTGCGCGGCGAACCGGGCTGGGAGATCATCCCGGAGCTCGCACCGCTGCCCGGCGAAACCGTAATCGACAAGCCCGGCAAGGGCTCGTTCTGTGCCACCGACCTCGATCTCATCTTGCGCCAGCGCGGCATCCGCAACATCGCCCTTGCAGGGATCACGACCGACGTGTGCGTGCACACGACGATGCGCGAGGCCAACGACCGCGGCTACGAATGCGTGCTGCTCGCCGATTGCTGCGGGGCGACCGATGCCGGCAACCATGCGGCCGCCCTCAAGATGGTCGAAATGCAAGGCGGGGTGTTCGGCGCGGTTGCCGACAGCCACGCGCTGATCGCGGGGCTGCCGCCATGAGCGGTGCCATCGGCCTTGCCACCGTCGGCATGACGAAGATCTTCGGCGACTTCACGGCCCTCGAAGACGTGTCGATCGACGTGCGCGCGGGCGATTTCCATGCACTCCTCGGCGAGAATGGGGCGGGCAAATCGACGCTCGTCAAATGCATGATGGGTTTCCAGCCGCCGACGCGCGGGCAAGTGCTGCTCGACGGCAAGCCGGTTTCGATCGCCGATCCGCGTGCCGCACGCGATCTCGGCATTGGCATGGTCTACCAGCATTTCACGCTCGTGCCCTCGTTCACGGCGGCCGAAAATCTCGTGGCCGCGCGCGGCCATGTGCCTGCCGTCGTCGATTGGGCCAAAGAGCGCAAAAGCCTCGATGCGTTCCTCGAAACGACGCCGTTTCGCGTGCCCCTCGACCGGCCGGTGCGCGAGCTTGCGGCGGGCGAGAAACAGAAGCTCGAAATCCTGAAGCTGCTCTATCTCGACCAGCGCTTTTTGATCCTCGACGAGCCGACCTCGGTGCTGACCCCCGGCGAGGCCGACGAGATTCTGGGCCTGCTGCGCGGCATGACCGATGCGGGGCTCGTGAGCGTTTTGATGATCACGCACAAATTCCGCGAGGTGAACGCGTTTGCGCGAAACCTCTCGGTGCTGCGGCGCGGCCGTCTGGTGGGTGCGGGGGCCGTGGGGAAGGTTACGACCGCCGAGATGACGCAGATGATGGTGGGCGATGCCGTCCCGCGCCCGCGTGCGGCGCGCGTGGCGCATGCACCTGTCGCCGATGCCAAGCGCGCGCTCGAGGTGGTCGCCCTCTACGCATCCGACGATGCCGGCACGCCGCGCGTGCGCGAACTCGATCTGCATGTCGAGCCCGGCGAAATTCTCGGTATTGCCGGCGTGTCGGGCAACGGCCAGAGCGAATTCATCGAAGCGCTCACCGGCCAGCGGCCGATCGACGACGGGCGCGTGTTCGTGGCGGGCCAGGCTTTTTCGCCGACGCGCGGCGATTTCGCGCGCTTCAAAGTGTTCGGCCTGCCCGAAGAGCCGCTGCGCAACGCCGCCGTGCCGCGCATGTCGGTGGCCGAGAACATGGCGCTGCGCAGCTTCGACCGAGCGCCGATTGCGGGCGTGTTCGGCTGGCTCAAGCCCGCGACGATGCGCGCGCGCGCGCGCGATCTTGTGGCGCGCTATCGCGTGAAGACCACCTCGATCGATGCGGCCATCGAGACGCTGTCGGGCGGCAACGTGCAGCGCGCGATCCTGGCGCGCGAATTGTCCGAGGCGGTCGATCTGCTGATCGTCGTCAATCCGTGTTTCGGGCTCGATTTTTCGTCGGCCGCCGAAATCCGCAACCAGATCCTCGAAGCGCGCAACAAGGGAACGGCCGTGCTGCTGGTCTCCGAAGATCTCGACGAAATCCTCGAACTCGCCGACCGGGTGGCCGTGATGAGCCAAGGCCATATTGCGATGACGGCTCCCATCGGCGAGACCGACCGCAACGCGATCGGCCGCGCCATGGCGGGGCATTGAGCGCCATGGCCGTCGCTATCGCCGCAGAGCCTTATGCGTTTGCGCTCGACGAAGCGTCGGTCGCTCTCGTGGTCATCGACATGCAGCGCGATTTCGTCGAGCCCGGCGGCTTCGGCGCTTCGCTCGGCAACGACGTGTCGCGGCTGGAAGCCATCGTGCCGACGGTCGCGCGCCTGCTGGCGCTTGCGCGGCGGCGCGGCTGGCGCGTGATCCATACGCGCGAAAGCCATCGCCCCGATCTTTCCGACTGTCCGCCCGCCAAGCGATCGCGCGGCAATGCCACGCTTCGCATTGGCGACGAAGGTCCGATGGGCCGCATTCTCGTGCAAGGCGAGCCCGGCAATGCGATCCTCGCGGCGGTCGCACCCATCGCGGGCGAGACGGTGATCGACAAGCCCGGCAAGGGCATGTTCTACGCCACCGACATTGCCGACATCCTCGCGAAATGGGGCACCACGCAGCTGGTTTTCGCCGGTGTGACGACCGAGGTTTGCGTGCAAACCTCGATGCGCGAGGCCAACGATCGCGGCTTCGAATGCCTGCTCGTCGAGGATGCGACGCAAAGCTATTTCGAAGAATTCAAGCAGGCAGCCCTCGCCATGATCCGCGCGCAAGGCGCTATTGTCGGCTGGACGGCCCCACTTTCCGCCCTCGAGAAGGCGCTAGAGAGCTGAAATAAAACGGAAAATCGTTTGGTTGCGGTTGCGAAGGCTGCCCTATAGTTTATCGCCAACCGAGTTTGGGGATAGACCATGCCTGCCAAATGGACGCCAGATAGCTGGCGTGCGCGCACCGCACGCCAAATGCCCGTGTACCCCGACGCCGCCGCATTGGCGGGCGTGGAAAAGCGTCTGGCCGGATATCCGCCGCTGGTTTTTGCAGGCGAAGCGCGCGAGCTCAAGGCCCAGCTCGCCAAGGCGGCCGAGGGCAAGGCCGTGTTGCTGCAGGGCGGCGACTGCGCCGAGAGCTTCGCCGAATTCTCGGCCAACAACATTCGCGACACGTTCAAGGTCATCCTGCAGATGACCGTCGTGCTGATGTATGCGGGCGGCCTGCCGGTCGTGAAAGTGGGCCGTATGGCGGGCCAGTTCGCCAAGCCGCGCTCGTCGGACGTCGAGACGGTCGGCGACACGACCTTGCCCGCCTATCGCGGCGACATCATCAGCGGCATCGAATTCACCAAGGAAGCGCGCACGCCCGATCCCGAGCGCATGATCCAGGTCTATTCGCAGTCGGCCGCCACGCTCAATCTGCTGCGCGCATTCGCGCGCGGCGGCTATGCCGACCTCCATCGCGTGCATGGCTGGACGCAAGGCTTCATCGACCGCAGCCCGGCGGGCGAGCGCTTCCGCGAGCTTGCCGACCGCATTTCGGATTCGCTGCAATTCATGCAGGCTGTCGGCATTACGGCCGAAGCCGCTCCGCAGATCCGCGAAGCCTCGTTCTTCACGAGTCACGAAGCGCTGCTGCTGCCCTACGAAGAAGCGCTCACGCGCGTCGACAGCACCACGGGCGATTGGTACGACTGCTCGGCCCACATGGTGTGGATCGGCGACCGCACGCGCCAGCTCGACGGCGCGCATGTCGAGTTCTGCCGCGGCATCAAGAACCCGATCGGCCTCAAATGCGGGCCGACGAGCGATCCTGACGAGCTCATCCGCTTGATCGACACGCTCAACCCCGAAAACGAAGCGGGGCGCCTCACGCTGATCGCGCGCATGGGCGACGACAAGGTGGCGGCGAAGCTGCCGCCCTTGCTGCGCCGCGTGGCGCGCGAAGGGCGCAAGGTCGTGTGGAGCTGCGATCCGATGCACGGCAACACGATCAAGTCGGCCTCGGGCTACAAGACGCGCCCCTTCGAGCGCATCCTGGCCGAGCTGCGCGGCTTCTTCGACGCGTGCAGTGCCGAAAGCGTGTTTGCGGGCGGCGTGCATTTCGAGATGACCGGCCAGAACGTGACCGAGTGCACGGGCGGTGCCGAGGCCATTCAGGATGCCGCACTTGGCGACCGCTACCACACGCATTGCGACCCGCGCCTCAATGGCGCGCAAGCGCTCGAACTGGCGTTCTTGCTTGCCGAAAAACTGCGCGCCCAGACGAGTGCCCAAACGCGGCTGCGCGCGGTCGGCGAGGACGACTAGCCGTCTCGACCCGTCTCTACCTTTCGAAAGGCACCGCAATGGCCGATGGCCGCGCGTCCGATGCTTCGCCTACTTCGTCGCTGATCCGCCGCCCGACGGCCGACGAAGTGCCGGCTTTGACCGACCATTATTTCAACCGCACGAAAGCGGCGGTGGCGCGCTTCGGCGACAAGCGCGTGACTTATGCGGTGTTCATGCGCCGCCCGGTCGTGTGTGCGCCGCGCCTCGCCATCGAATGGCTCGAGACGATCGCGGCCGCGCGCAAGACCAAGTTCGACATCGATCTGCGCCACAAGGAAGGCGAGTGGACGGGGGCGGGCGATCCGATCATGTACGTGTCGGGCTCGCTCTACGAACTGGTCGATCTCGAGACGATCTATCTGCAGAAGCTTGGGCCCGCCTGCGTTGCCGCCTACAACGCCTACACGATGTGCGTGGATCTGCCGCGCACGGCGTTCCTCGCCATGGATGCGCGCCATTGTGCGGGTTCCGAAATGGCCGAGATGATGGCCTATGCCGCGTCCGTCGGCTCGGCTGCGGCCAAAGCGGAAGTCGGCGCCAAAGGGTTCGTCGGCAACGCCACGGACGCGACCGCGCATTATTTCGGCCAGAGCGGCGGCTTCGGCACGATGCCGCATGCGCTGATCGGCTATGCGGGCTCGACCGTGCGCGCGGCCGAAATGCTGCTCGATCTGTTGGGCACGCAGAACGTGACCGTGCTCGTCGACTATTACGGCCAGGAAGTGACCGACGCGCTTGCGGTCTGCCGCCGCTTCCCAGACGTTGCCGCCTCGGGCCGCCTGTCGGTGCGGCTCGACACGCATGGCGGGCGCTATGTCGAAGGGCTCGATCTCGGCAAATCCTACGCCGTGCTCGAGCGCAACGCGCCGTTGAGCTTGCGCGGCTACCGCACCGAGCAGGAGCTGCGCTATCTGACGGGCACGGGCGTTTCGGCCGCCGCGATCTGGCACATGCGCGAAGAACTCGACCGCGCGGGCTTCGCCAAGGTGCGCATCGTGGCCTCGTCCGGCTTCACGCCCGCCAAGTGCAAGACCATGGCGGTCGCCAACGCGCCCATCGACACGGTGGGGACGGGCTCGTATCTGCCGGAAGTATGGACCGAAACCTACGCGACGTCCGACATCGTCGAGTACGACGGCCAGCCGTCGGTCAAGGTCGGGCGCGAGTTCCTGCTGCGCAAATGACGCTCGCCACGCGCCTTACCCAGGCCCTGGGCCTTCTCCATCCGATCGTGCAGGCGCCGATGGCAGGCGGCATGACGACGCCTGCATTGGTCGCGGCCGTGTCGAATGCGGGCGGGCTCGGCTCATTTGCCGCCGCAACCGTCGCCCCCGAGGCGATCCGCGCGCAGGTCGCCGCGATCCGCGCTGCGACCGACAAGCCGTTTGCGGTCAATCTGTTCGTGCTGCCGCCCACGCAAGCCAAGGATTCGGAAGTCGCGTTCGCTAATGCGCTGCTCGCCAAATATCGGCTTGAAGTCGGGCTCGAAAGCAACGGCGCCCAGCCGGCCAAATGGGCCGAAGATTTCGAAGCGCAGTTCGAAACGGTTCTCGATCTCGCACCGCCGGTCTTCAGCAGCACATTCGGCGCCATCGGTACGCGCAAGACCGCCGCCCTCAAGGCGCGCGGCGTCTATGTCGTGGGCACGGCAACCAACGTTGCCGAAGCCAAACTGCTCGAAGAGCAGGGCGTGGACGCGATCCTGGCACAAGGCGGGGAAGCGGGCGGGCATCGCGGCACGTTCCTCGGTCGCTTCGAGGATTCGTTGACCGGCACGCTCGTGCTGGTGCCGCAGATCGTCGATGCGGTGAAGGTGCCGGTGATTGCGGCCGGCGGCATCATGGACGGGCGCGGGCTTGCGGCAGCCCTGGCGCTTGGCGCCTCGGCCGCCGCGATGGGCACTGCCTTCCTGCTGGCCGAGCAGGCGGGAACGCACAAACTGCATCGGGTCGCGGTCGAAGCCGCCGACGACACGAAGACCTCCGTCACGCGCGCTTTCTCGGGAAGGCCCGCGCGCGGGCTGCGCAACCGCTACATCGAAGAAATGGCGCCGCACGCGGCCGAGATGCCTGCGTATCCCGTCACGAACGCGCTCACGGGGCCCTTGCGTGCCGCGGCGGCCGAGCAGGGCAAGCCCGATCTCATGTCGATGTGGGCGGGTCAAGGGGCAGCCCTTGCGCGCAGCGGCGATGCGGGTGACCTTGTGCGCCAGACGGCCGCCGCCGCCCGCGACATTCTCGAAAAACTCAGGGGCAATTGATGCCGAAGCTCGAAAAAATGATCGAAGGCGCCATTTTCGGCAGCCGCTGGCTGCAGGTGCCGCTCTATCTGGGCCTCATCCTCGTGCTGCTGGTGCTGTGCGCGAAGTTTTTCATGGTGCTGGTCAAGCTCGTGTTCGGCATGGGCGAGATGGACGAAGCCAAGATCGTGCTGATGGTGCTCGAACTCGTCGACGTCGTCATGGTCGCCAACTTGATCGTGATGGTCGTGATTTCGGGCTACGAGAATTTCGTGAGTCGGCTCGACATCGAGGGCCATGGCGAAAAACTGTCCTGGTTTGGCAAGCTCGATGCGGGCTCGCTGAAGATCAAGCTTGCCTCCTCGATCGTCGCGATTTCGTCGATCCATCTCCTGAAGGCGTTTCTCGACGCGGCCGAGATCTCAAACGACAAGCTCTTGATGCTGGTCGTGATCCATATGACCTTCATCGTGTCGGCGCTGATGCTGGCCTATCTCGACAAGATGCTCGGCCAAAAATCCGCCGGCGGCAGCTGAGCGATGGCCGACAGCTTCGTCTTGGCGCTGGCACAGGTCAATCCGCGCGTCGGCGACGTCGCCGGCAACCTCGCCCTCGTGCGCGCGGCACGCGCCAAGGCCGCGGCAGCGGGGGCCGATCTCGTGCTGCTGCCCGAACTCGTGCTGTCGGGCTATCCGCCGGAAGATCTCGTGCTGAAGCCTGCGTTCCTGGCGGCGTGCCGCGAAGCGCTCGAAGCGCTTGCGGCCGACACCGCCGATGGCGGGCCGGGGCTCGTGGTCGGCACGCCGTGGCTCGAAGACGGCAAACGCTACAATGCGATCTGCGTGCTCGACGGCGGCAAGATCGCGACGCAGCGATTCAAGCATCATCTGCCGAACTACGGCGTGTTCGACGAAAAGCGCGTGTTCGACGCAGGCCCGCTGCCCGGCCCCGTGAATTTCCGCGGCGTGCGCCTGGGGCTCATGGTCTGCGAAGACATGTGGTTTGCCGACGTTGCCGAATGCCTCGTCGAAAGCGGGGCCGAGATCCTCGTCGTCCCCAACGGCTCGCCGTTCGAAACTGACAAGCTCGACCGGCGTCTGCAGCTTGCCCTCGCGCGCAGTGCCGAAACCGAATTGCCGCTCGTCTATGTGAACCAGGTCGGCGGCCAGGACGAACTGGTGTTCGACGGCGCTTCGTTCGTGCTGAACGCGGACCGCTCGTTGCCCGTGCAGCTGCCGCAATTCGCCGAAGCGATCGTCGCCACGCGCTGGACGCGCGACGCCGGCGGCAAGCTCGTGTGTGCGCCTGCGGCACACGCCGCACCGCTTGCACCGCTGGGCGCCATCTACGGCGCCTTGACGATGGGCTTGCGCGACTATGTTGAGAAGAACCGCTTCAAGGGTGTGATCTTGGGGCTTTCGGGCGGCATCGATTCCGCGTTGACGGCAGCCCTCGCGGTCGATGCGTTGGGCCCGTCGCGCGTGCATGCGGTGATGATGCCCTCGCGCTATACGAGCCAGGACTCGCTCGAGGATGCGGCCGCGTGCGCCACGCTGCTCGGCATCAAGCTCGACACTATCGCGATCGAACCTGCCGTGGCCGCGTTCGGTGCGATGCTCGGCCCCCATTTTGCCGGAACCCAGCCCGACATCACGGAAGAAAACGTGCAGTCGCGCGTGCGTGGCCTCACGCTGATGGCGCTCTCGAACAAGTTCGGCCACATGGTCGTTTCGACCGGCAACAAGAGCGAGATGAGTGCGGGCTACGCCACACTCTACGGCGACATGTGCGGCGGCTTCGCCGTGCTGAAGGACGTCTACAAGACAACCGTGTTTGCGCTGTGCCGCTGGCGCAACGAAAATCGGCTCGAAGGTGCGCTCGGTCCTGCGGGTCCCGTGATGCCCGAACGCGTGATCGCCAAACCGCCGACCGCCGAACTGCGCGACGGCCAGACGGACGAAGCCTCGCTCGGGCCCTATTCGGAGCTCGACGCGATTTTGGCCGAGCTTGTCGAGGGCGAGGCGGACGTGGCCGCGATCGTCGCCAAGGGCCACAACGAGGCCGATGTGCGGCGCATCTGGCGCATGCTCGACCTTTCGGAATACAAACGCCGCCAGGCGCCGCCCGGCGTCAAGATCACCAGCCGTGCCTTCGGACGCGAGCGGCGCTATCCGATCACCAACGGCTTCCGGGGTTGAATTTTATGGTTCGCACGCGTTTCGCACCCTCGCCCACGGGGCGGCTGCATCTCGGCAATGTGCGCGCCGCTTTGCTGAACTGGCTTTTCGCGCGCCAGACCGGTGGCAAATTCCTGCTGCGGCTCGACGACACCGACCGCGAGCGCTCGACGCCGGATTTCGCGGCCGGCATCGAAGAAGATCTGCGCTGGCTTGGGCTTCAGTGGGACGAATTCGCGCGCCAGTCCGACCGGCTCGCGAACTACGCCGCAGCGGCCGAAAAACTGAAAGCAAGCGGGCGCCTCTATGCCTGTTACGAGACGCCCGAGGAACTCAAGCTGCGCCGCTTCGGCCAAGTGTCCGACGGCGGCATCCAGGTCTATGACCGCGCGGCCTTGCGTCTGTCGGCCGCCCAAAAGGCCGCCTACGAAGCCGAAGGGCGTCGCCCGCATTGGCGCTTTCTGCTGAATTGGGAAGAGACCGCGTGGGACGATCTCATTCGCGGGCATTGCACCTATCACGGATCGAAAGTGTCCGACCCCGTGCTGGTGCGCGAAGACGGTTCGCCCACCTACACGCTGGCCTCGGTCGTGGACGACATCGAACTTGGCGTCTCGCATGTCGTGCGCGGCGAAGACCATGTGACGAACACGTCGGTTCAGATCCAGATCTTCGAAGCGCTGGGCCGCAGGGCAAGCGACATTGCGTTTGCGCATTTTTCGCTGATCTCGGACGGCGGCGGGCATTCGCTGTCCAAGCGCCTCGGCTCGCTGTCGCTTTCCGACCTGCGCGCCGAGGGCATCGAGCCGGTCGCGATCGCCTCGCTGATTGCGCGTTTGGGCACGTCCGATCCGGTCGAGCCGCGCGCAGCACTTGCCGAACTCGTGCCCGGCTTCGCGTTCGAGAAATTCAGCCGCGCTTCGCCCAAGCTCGACCCCGAAGACATTCTGCGCCTCAACGCGAAGATCGTGCACAAGCTCGAATTCGCCGACGTCGCGTATCGTCTGCCCGCAGGCGCCGACGCGTCTTTCTGGGACACCGTGCGGCCGAATCTTGCCAAGGTGACCGAGGCCGCCGATTGGTGGGAACTCGCGCGCAATCCGGTTGCGCCTGTCGTCGAGGATACGGCGTTTCTCGCGCAAGCGGCATCGTTGCTGCCGTCCGAACCGTGGAACGATGCGACATGGAGTGCCTGGACGAAGGCGCTGGGCGAGGCCTCGGCGCGCAAAGGCAAGGCGCTTTTTATGCCGCTGCGCTTGGCATTGACCGCGCGTGAACACGGGCCCGAGATGAAGGCGATGCTGCCGCTGCTGGGCCGCGCCCGCGCGCTCGCAAGGCTCGAGGGCAAGACCGCATGACAGCGCTCCATGTCCACAACACGATGACGCGGCGCAAGGAGAAGTTCGAGCCGCTCGATCCCGCGCACGTGAAGATGTACGTGTGCGGCCCCACGGTCTACGACGACGCGCATATCGGCAATGCGCGACCCGTCGTGGTGTTCGACGTGCTCGCGCGCCTGCTGCGCCGCCTCTATCCGAAGGTCACGTACGCGCGCAACATCACCGACATCGACGACAAGATCATCGTGCGCGCGGCCGAACGCGGCGTGCATATCGACACGGTCACCGCCGACACGATCGCCAACTACCATGCCGACATGGCCGCCCTCGGCGCCTTGCCGCCCGACATGGAGCCGCGTTGCACGCGCTCGATCCCTGGCATGCTGGCGATGATCGAAACGCTCGTCGACAAGGGCCACGCCTATGCGGCCGAGGGCCATGTGCTGTTCGCGGTCGCAAGCTATGCCGACTACGGCAAACTGTCCGGCCGGTCGCGCGACGAGCAGATCGCGGGGGCGCGCGTCGAAGTGGCCCCCTTCAAGCGCGATCCGGCGGATTTCGTTTTGTGGAAACCGTCCACGCCGGACCAGCCGGGCTGGGACAGCAAATGGGGCCGCGGTCGGCCGGGCTGGCACATCGAATGCTCGGCGATGGCCAAGGACGTGCTCGGCATCACGATCGACATCCATGGCGGCGGTCTCGATCTCACCTTTCCGCACCACGAAAACGAGATCGCGCAGTCGCAGTGCGCGCATGGCGGCGTACAGTTCTCGAAATACTGGATGCACAACGGTTTCCTCGTCGTGAACGGCGAGAAAATGTCGAAGAGCCTCGGCAATTTCTTCACCGTGCGCGATCTGCGCGCGCGCGCACCCGGCGAGGCGATCCGTCTCCTGCTGCTGAAGACGCATTATCGCGCCCCGCTCGATTTTACGGACGAAGGGTTGCGGCAGGCCAAACTAAATCTTGATCGTTGGTATCGGCTGTTACAAATCAGCGACGCTCTCTTGGATTCGTCCCAAAAAGAAGCGGATCGCCTCAACCCGATGGACGTTCCGCCAGATATTCTACGTGCACTGTGCGACGATCTAAATACTTCTGAGGCCATCGCTCGGATTGGGGAGTTCATTGTAGACAAAGGCTATCGGCACCACCGGGATGGAAATCTGACCGAACTACGAATGGCAGCAGATGAGTTAAGATCTGCGGCCGCCATGCTCGGACTGTTGCAGGTAAATCCGGAAGCGTGGTTCAAGCAAACGCTAAACGCGACGGGTATTCCTTCGAGAAATTCATTTGGATCGTCCACGATTGGCAATACAAAGCCGCTGGAAGTGCATATGGAGGAATATGAAATCGATACTGCCATCGCGGCTCGGCTTGCGGCGCGCAAGGCGAAAAACTTCGCCGAGGCCGACCGCATTCGCGACGATCTGAAAGCCAAGGGCATCGTGCTCGAAGACGGGCCCAAGGGTACGAGCTGGAAGCGGGACGGGTGACATGGGCGAGCGCGTCTATCTCTACGATTCGACCTTGCGCGACGGGGCGCAGACGCAAGGCGTGGATTTCGGCGTCGCCGACAAGATCGCGATCGCCAAAGCGCTCGACCGGCTCGGCATCGACTATGTCGAAGGCGGCTGGCCGGGGGCGAACCCGACTGACGACGCCTTCTTCGCCGGCTTGCCGAAGCTCGGCCATGCGCGCGTAACCGCATTCGGCATGACGCGGCGCGCGGGCCGCTCGGCCGCCAACGATCCGGGGTTGGCCGCCGTGCTCGGTTCGGCCGCGCCGGCCGCGTGCCTCGTGGGCAAGACATGGGACTTCCACGTCGAGCTCGCCCTTGGCGTCACGAAAACCGAAAACATCGACATGATCGCCGACAGCCTCGCCGAAGCGATCAAGCGCGGCAAAGAGACGATGTTCGACGCCGAGCATTTTTTCGACGGCTACAAGGCGAACCCGGGCTTCGCGCTCGATTGCCTCAAAGCGGCGGCGGCGTCCGGGGCGCGTTGGATCGTGCTGTGCGACACCAATGGCGGCACCTTGCCGCACGAGATCGAGCGCATCGTCGGCGAAGTCGCCAAGACGATCCCGGGCGACCGGCTCGGCATCCATTGCCACAACGACACCGAAAACGCTGTGGCGAATTCGCTGGCGGCGGTACGCGCGGGTGCGCGCCAGATCCAGGGTACGTTGAACGGTCTTGGCGAGCGCTGCGGCAATGCCAATCTCGTGGCCTTGCTGCCGAGCCTGGTCTTGAAAATGGGTTACGAAACCGGCTGCGACGCGGAGCGGCTCACGCATCTTACGTCCGTGTCGCGCCTGCTCGACGAGCGTCTCAATCGCAGCCCGCAGCGCAATGCCGCCTATGTCGGCGAGAGTGCTTTCGCCCACAAGGGCGGCTTGCACGTGTCGGCGGTCGAGAAGGATCCAAAGACCTACGAACATGTGCCGCCCGAGGCGGTCGGCAATCGCCGCCAGGTCGTGGTGTCCGACCAGGCGGGGCGCTCGAATATTCTCGCGCGCTTCAAGGATATTGGGCTCGAGATCGATCCCAAAAATCCGGCGATCGGCCGCATCATCGAGGCGATCAAGGCGCGCGAGCACGAAGGCTACACCTACGACGGTGCAGACGGTTCGTTCGAACTGCTGGCCCGCCGCGAACTGCACGGCGTGCCCGACTATTTCCGCCTGATCTCGTTCCGCGTGATCTCCGAGCGGCGTTTCAACGCGCGCGGCGAACTCGTGACGATGTCGGAAGCGACCGTAAAGCTCGACGTCGCGAGCGACCGGCGCTTGACGGTGGGCGAGGGCAAAGGCCCGGTCGAAGCGCTCGACCGGGCGTTGCGTGCGGCCTTGTTGCCGTCGTATCCCGCTTTGGCCGAACTCAAACTCATCGACTACAAGGTGCGCATTTTGGCGCCCGAGCGCGCCACGGCCGCCGTCACGCGCGTGATGATCGAGAGTGCCGACGGCCACGCGCATGGCGACGTTCGCACCTGGGGGACCGTCGGCGTTTCGGAGAACGTGATCGAGGCTTCCTACGCCGCCTTGCACGATTCGATCACCTGGAAGCTCTACCGCGACGGCGCGCCGGCGCCCGCCGAGTGATGCCGCCGCAAGCGCAGCCGGGCCCTGCCATTGTGCTGGTACGCCCGCAACTCGCCGAGAATATCGGCACGGCTGCGCGCGCGATGCTGAATTGCGGCCTGACCGACCTGCGCCTCGTGCGGCCGCGCTGCGATTTTCCGGACGAGCGGGCGGTGCGCGCCTCCTCAGGTGCGGATCGCGTGCTCGAAGCCGCACGCCTGTTCGACAGCGTCGAAGCGGCGGTGGCCGATCTCACGCGCGTCTACGCCACGTGCCCGCGCGACCGCGACATGGTGAAGCCCGTGCTGGGGCCCCAAGCCGCGATCGCGGCGGCGCGCGACGCGATCGCGGGCGGCGGGCGGGCAGGCTTCCTGTTCGGAGCGGAGCGCACGGGGCTCGAAAACGACGAGGTGACGCTCGCCGACGCGATGGTGCCGTTTCCGGTCAATCCCGAATTCGACTCGCTGAACCTCGCGCAGGCGGTCTTGCTCGTCGGTTGGGAATGGGTGCGCGGCGTCGAGCCGCGCAGTCCGGGCCGCGTGCGCACCGGCAAAAGCGAACCTGCGACCAAAGACGAAGTCTCGGGCTTTCTCGCCCGACTCGAAGCCGAGCTCGATGCGTGCGGTTTTCTGCGCAACGAAAAAATGCGGCCGACGACGGTGCGGAATTTGCGCGCCTTTCTGCTGCGCGCGCGGCCCACGTCGCAGGAAATCCGCACCGCGCACGGCATGCTCACGGGGCTTGTGGAGCGTCCGCATCTGCCCGCAGGCGATAGATCGAAACGCGCTCGGCCCGACCGCGAAGCGTGAACTCGCCGGCCAGGTCGAAATCGGCGGGGGATCCTGCCGACGCATAGGTCGCTTCGCTCGCCAGCACCAACGCCGTATCGCCCGCCTGCATCAGCGCGTGGCCGAGTTCTTCGATGCGGTGCGCGGCGTTTACCGTGTCGCCGAGGATCGTGTAGTTGAGGCGCAAGGCACTGCCGACATTGCCGGCCACGACGAGGCCCGTATGGAGCCCCAAGCGCAGGCGCACATCGGCTTGGCTGGCCGAGGCCGCGATGGCGCGTGCCGCTGCAAGCGCTGCCTTGGCGTGGTTTGGCAAGGGCTCGGGTGCTCCCCAGAAAGCCATGATGCCGTCGCCCATGAATTTGTCGACCGTGCCGCCGCTCGCTTCGATCGCTGCGATGGCGAGCGCAAAATGGCTGTTGAGCAGCGTGGCCGTTTCGGCCGGGGTCATGTTCTGCGAGCGCGTCGTGAAGCCGACGATGTCGGAGAACATCACCGTCACCTCGCGCGTCTGCGAGGCGATGCCGGTGCCGTCGCGGTCGCGCGCCAGCACGCGCACGAGCTTGCGCGGCACGTAGGCTTCGAACCAGCGCAATGCGGCGATGAGTCGGTTGAAGGCTTCGGCCTGTTCGTCGAGTTCGCGGATGCGGCTGGGAGGCAGGGCTTGCGCGCGGCCGAAATCGAGCTCGGCCAATTGTGCCGCCGCCGCCGCCGAACGCTGCGTGGGCAGCGCCAAACGCCGCGCAAGCAGGAAGGCCGCGACAACCGCAAGCCCCAGCACGCCGAGGCCCGCGAACGCCGCAAAAGCGAGCGAGCGCAGATTGCCCGCAATGTCGCGGGCGGGGAAATGCGCGCCCACGATCCAGGGCACGTCGCCGAACTCGTTCAGCTGACGGTACAAAAAAAGATAGCGTTCGTTTTGGTACTCGATCATGTGCGAGTTTTCGCTGTCGCGCAGCAAGGGGGCGTCGTTGCGCAGCGTCCACATGCTGGCCAGCACCGGATCGCCGATTTCGGCAAGGTTCGGCAAGGGATGCTCGGGCGACAGGCCCGAAAGCGTTTGCGGCAGCCGCGCGTGGGCCAGCACGGCATCGTTGCCGTAGAGGATAAACGGCGTGCCGCCATACTCGGCTGCCGCCGAGTTCTCGATGATGGCAGACATGCTTTGGAGCGGCACGATCGCGGCGAGAATTCCGGCGAACCGCTCGCCCTGCCAGACCGTCTGGCGGCGATTTACGGCCGGGCCGGCAAGCCGCGGCAAAAACAGCAATTCGCCCCAGCGCCCTTCGCGCACCGCCCAGCCTTCGCGCACCGGCCGTCCCTCGCGCACGGCGCGTCCTTCCGCAATGCCGGCGACAGCGTTGGCATCGTTCCGTACATCGACGATGCGAATTTCGGGCGCGGTCTCGCCGCGATCGACGACGATGGCGCGATATGCGGGCGACACGAAAATGATCCGCTCGATATTTGCAGTGCCTGCAAGCGCACCGGTTAGGACGTCCGCGATGCGCCGTTCGCTGTCGGTTGCGTCGGGTTGGGCGAGCATTTCTGCGACGAAGGCCAGCAGTTCGGCGGCAGGCTCGAGGCGCGCTTGCACGCGCTCGACCATGCGCTCGACCAGCTGGTTGCCGTTGGCGCGGAAGAGGGCGGTCGCGGCCGACCCTGCGACAAAAAACTGGATCGCCAGCACGAGGGCGACCGCCAGCCCGACCAGCCCGACCATGGTCGTGCCCAGCACAAGGGCAATCCCGTAGCGCCGCCCATTGCCGCCAAGTCTTTGCAATTCCATGGAGAACTCGCGTTTGACAGAACCGTTCGGATGACTATACTCCGCGGCCTTCGGACAAAGGCCGCCTGCCTGGCAAGGCTTTGCCCCGTTCACGCGAACGGGCCATTACCGGGCGATCGTTTGTCCTCCTTTTTTCGGCGGCGCGTTACGGGGTTGCGCCAGGCTCCACGAGGCCGCCGAGGAGAATATGAGACCATGTCGAAGCGTCAAGAGTCCAAGTACAAAATCAATCGCCGCCTCGGGGAAAACCTCTGGGGCCGCGACAAGAGCCCGATCAACAAGCGCGAATACGGCCCCGGCCAGCACGGGCAGCGCCGCAAGAAGCCGACCGATTTCGGCACGCAGCTGCGCGCCAAGCAGAAGCTGAAGGGCTATTACGGCAACATCACCGAGCGCCAGTTCCGCAAGATCTACACGGAAGCCATTCGCAAGAAGGGCGACACGTCGGAGAATCTGATCGGCCTGCTCGAGCGCCGCTTGGATGCGGTCGTCTATCGCTTGAAGTTTGCGCCGACCGTGTTCGCCGCCCGCCAGCTCGTCAGCCACGGCCACGTGATGCTGAACGGCAAGCGCGCCGACATCTCGTCGATGTTCGTCAAGGAAGGCGACGAGATCAGCCTCAATCCGAAGATGCGCGAAAACGTCCAGGTGCTCGAAGGCGTGTCGAGCCAGGAGCGCCAGGTCCCCGACTATCTCGAAGTCGTCGACCAGAAGGCGTTCAAGGGCAAGTTCGTGCGCACGCCGAAACTGGCGGACGTGCCGTATCCGGTGCAGATGGAACCCAACCTCGTGATCGAATTCTATTCGCGCTGAGGTTTTTGGTTCATCCGATCGAACGAAGGCCAGTCCCGAGAGGGGCCGGCCTTTTTCGTTTCAGGCGGCTTTGCGCGCCGTGACTTTGCTTTTGGCGGCTTTGGCGAGGCGCGCATCCTGGGCCTGCCAGCGCCGCGCGATTTCGTCGAGCGCCACGAACACGCTTGAGAGTTCAGCCCCGCGCGTCGTGAGCGCGTAGGTCACCTGCGGCGGGATCGTGGCGGTGTATTCGCGCGAAACCACGCCGGCATTTTCGAGCAGGCGCAAGCGCTCGGTTAGCATCTTGGCCGACACGCCCGCGACATGGCGCTTCAACGCGCCGAAACGCGTCGGGCCCTGGCTGCGCAGGACCCACAGTATGTAGGTCGTCCACGGGCCCATCAGCAGGCGCAGCAGCGAGTCCATCGGGCAGCCGGTCGGGCTTTGGCGCTTCGTCACGTGCTTGGTCCTCGTCGAGGTCGGTTTCGGATCGGCATTATCGAACCGACCCAAAACATTAACATGGTTACCAAACCGTACCTACTTTACTTTCGATATCTGATCGCCGATATCTAGCCGGTAAACAAAAGTAACCGATTTGGATGGCTGTCGCAAGCGGCCTTCCCTCGGGGGTCCCACCAAAGCAGGAGAGCCTTATGGCCAAAGTAGCGATCGTCTATCACAGCGGTTTCGGACACACGAAGATCCTGGCGGAAGCCGTGGCGCGCGGGGCGGCCTCGGTCGCCGGCACGCAAGTCGATCTCATCCCGGTCGCCGAGGCCGAGGCGAAGGTCGAAACCCTGAACGCGGCCGACGCGATCATTTTCGGATCGCCCACCTACATGGGCAACGTCTCGGGCCCGTTCAAAAGCTGGATGGATTCGACCGGCAAGCTTTGGTACGGCCAGCAGTGGAAAGACAAGATCGCGGCCGGCTTCACGAACAGCGGCAACCCGTCGGGCGACAAGCTGAACACGCTCACGACCATGTGGGTGTTCGCGATGCAGCACTCGATGATCTGGGTCAGCCAAGGTGTGATGGCGGGCGAACAGGAAAACGGCGAAACGCTGAACCGCCTGTCCTCGTGGGGTGGTACGATGGCGACGTCGGCGAACGCCGAAGCGACGGCGGACAATCCCAGCAAGGCCGACCAGGCGACGGGTGCGCGCCTGGGGGCGCGCGTGGCGACTTTCGCCAAGAAACTGAAGGGCTGATTTCGGCCCGCTGAAGGAAGGGGCACCTTGCGATGACCAACGAGCTGCCGTCTCTGTTCGTCTCGCACGGTGCCCCGACTTTGAGCCTCGAGGACGTGCCCGCGCGCGCGTTCCTTGCCGGGCTCGGGCAGACCATGCCGCGCCCGCGTGCTATTCTAGTGGCCTCGGCGCATTGGGAGACGGCTTCGCCCGAAGTCTCGACCGCAACCAAGCCCGAAACGATCCACGATTTCTCGGGCTTTCCGCCCGAACTCTACAGCATGCACTACGCGGCACCGGGTGCCCCCGATGTGGCCGCACAGGCAATGGCCCTGATAAACAAAGCGGGGCTCGGTGCTGCGGCCGACCCGCAGCAAGGGCTCGACCACGGCGCGTGGGTACCGATGCGCCTCATGTATCCGGCGGCCGACATTCCGGTCGCACAGATTTCGATCCAACCGCATCTGGGGGCGGCCCACCACATCGCACTCGGTCGCGCACTCGCTCCGCTGCGCCGCGAAGACGTGCTGATAATCGGCTCGGGCGGAGCCGTGCACAATCTGCGCACGCTGAACTACGGCCGCCACGGTGCCATCCCCGATTGGGCGCGGCATTTCGACGATTGGCTCGCCGTGCATCTCGAAACCGGCGACGCGGCCGCCCTTGGCGACTATCGCCGCCTTGCCCCCAATGCCGCCCAAGCGCATCCGCGCGACGAGCATTTGATGCCGGTGTTCGTCGCCTACGGGGCCGGCGGGGCAGGCGCGCGAGGGACGCGCATTCATACGAGCTTCACGCACGGCTCGCTGTCGATGGCAGCGTTTTCGTTCGGCTGAAACGAAAACGGCGGCCTTTGCGGGGCCGCCGTTCGTTGTGAATCCTGCTGTTGCCGATCAGGCGAGTTTGACGTCGACGCCCTTGGTCTGCAGCATTTCGGCGAGCTCGCCCGACTGGTACATCTCGCGCACGATGTCGCAGCCGCCGACGAATTCGCCCTTCACGTAGAGCTGCGGGATAGTCGGCCAGTTGGCGTATTCCTTGATGCCGTTGCGGATCTCGGGATCCTCGAGAACGTTGATGCCCTTGAACTTGACGCCCATATGCGTCAGCACCTGCACAACGGCCGAGGAGAAGCCGCATTGCGGGAACACGGGCGTGCCCTTCATGTAGAGCACGACGTCGTTCGACTTGATGTCCGTTTCGATGCGGTCTTTGACGCTGTCCATGGCGAATTCCTTGGCTGCGGGGAGGGGGATCAGGCGCTGGCCGGGATCTCGGTCTGCAGCGCCATCGCGTGAAGTTCGTTGCCCATGCGCCCTTTGAGGGCGGCATAGACCATCTGGTGCTGCTGCACGCGGCTCTTGCCCTTGAACAGGGCCGAAACCACGTGGCAGGCATAGTGGTCGCCGTCGCCGCGCAGATCGTCGATGCGCACGGAAGCGTCCGGCAGGGCCGTGCGGATCAGCGTTTCGATGTCGGCGGCTGCCATCGGCATTGCGAATAACCCTAGTTTTTTCCGGACATATAACCCGGAAGCCAAGCCTCGTGCGCCGTGCGCAAGGCTGCAACCGATATAAGAGCAGCGCCATTCAGTGTCAATGTGGGGGCGTCCGCGACGGTCCCGAGCACCAGGGCGGGTACCTTCGCCTTCTTGGCGGCAGCCAGCAATGTTTGGGGCTTGGCCGTCGTTACCAGATAGCGCGCCTGGTCTTCGCCGAACAGCATTGCGGGCGTGGGATCTTTGAGGGTGAGATCGGCCCCGCGCTTGCCCGCAAGCGCCATCTCGGCGATCGCGACGAGCAGGCCGCCATCGGCCAGATCGTGGCAGGCATTGACGCGCGCCGCCTGGATCAGCTTGCGCACAAAATCGCCGTTGCGCTTTTCGGCCTTGAGGTCGATGGGCGGCGGTGCCCCTTCTTCGCGGCCTTCGATCTCGCGCAAATAGAGCGTGGCGCCAAGCCAGCCCGCGGTCTTGCCGATCAAGATCAGCGTGTCGCCGGCGTTCTTGAAGGCAAGATCGGTGCGCTTGTCGGCGTCCTTCAAGATGCCGACGCCGCCGATTGTGGGCGTGGGCAGGATCGCCTGGCCGTTGGTCTCGTTGTAGAGCGAGACGTTGCCCGACACGACTGGATAGGCGAGTGCGAGGCACGCTTTGCGCATGCCTTTGATGGCCCCCACGAACTGGCCCATGATCAGCGGGCGTTCGGGATTGCCGAAATTCATGTTGTCGGTGATGGCGAGCGGCGTGGCGCCCACCGCCGTGAGATTGCGCCAGGTTTCGACGACGGCTTGGGCACCGCCGATCTCGGGATCGGCCTCGACATAGCGCGGCGTGGAATCCACGCACATGGCGAGCGCCTTCTTGGAATCCGGCACGCCGACGATGGCGGCGTCGCCGCCGGGGCGCTGCAGCGTGTGGCCGCGCACGAGATGGTCGTACTGCTCCCAGATCCAGCGCCGCGAGGCGAGATCGGGGCAGCCCATGAGTTTCAGCAGCACCATGCCCGGATCGCGCGCGGCGATTTTCTTGGCGTCGATCTTCTTGCGCTTGGGCGTCTTCTTCCAGGGCCGCGCATATTCGGGACTTGCCTGCACCATCGGCGCGATCGGCATGTCGGCATCGACATGGCCGTTCTTTTTGACGACGAGGCGCCCGTTGGTCGTGAGCGTGCCGATCGTGGCGCAGTCGAGCCCGTATTTGGCGAAGATCTTCTGGGCGACCTTCTGGCGGTTCGGCTTCAGGATGATCAGCATGCGCTCCTGGCTTTCGGAGAGCATCATCTCGTACGACGTCATGCCGGTTTCGCGCGCGGGTACGGCATCGAGATCGAGTTCGATGCCGAGCCCGCCTTTGCCCGCCATCTCGACCGACGACGAGGTAAGGCCGGCGGCCCCCATGTCCTGGATCGCGACGATGGCGTCCGTCGCCATCAGCTCGAGGCAGGCTTCGATCAGCAGTTTCTCGACGAACGGGTCGCCGACCTGCACGGTCGGGCGTTTTTCGTCCGACTTGTCGTCGAACTCGGCCGACGCCATCGTGGCCCCGTGGATGCCGTCGCGGCCGGTCTTCGCCCCGACATAGACGACCGGATTGCCGGCACCGGCGGCGGCCGAATAGAAAATCTTGTCGGTCTTGGCGAGGCCGACCGTCATCGCGTTGACGAGGCAGTTGCCGTTGTAGGCTTTGTGGAAATTGGTTTCGCCCGCGACGGTCGGCACGCCGACGCAATTGCCGTAGCCGCCGATGCCCGAAACGACGCCCGCCACGAGGCGCCGCGTTTTCGGGTGCGCGGGCTCGCCGAAGCGCAGCGCGTTCAAATTGGCGATGGGGCGCGCCCCCATTGTGAACACGTCGCGCAAGATGCCGCCGACACCTGTCGCAGCGCCCTGATAGGGCTCGATATAGGACGGGTGGTTGTGGCTCTCGATCTTGAAGATGCAGGCGTCGCCGTCGCCGATATCGATCACGCCGGCATTTTCGCCGGGGCCGCAGATCACCCATTTGGCTTTGGTCGGCAGCGTCTTCAGCCACTTTTTCGAAGATTTGTAGCTGCAATGCTCCGACCACATGACCGAGAAAATGCCGTGCTCGGTGTGGGTGGGTGCACGCCCCAGAATGCGGCAGGCGAGATCGTATTCGGCCGGCGACAGGCCCATCAGATCCTTGGGCTTCGGAAAGGTCTTTTTCATTTCGCGAGTGCGTCCACAATGCCGTCGAAAAGCTTGATGCCGTCGGTCGAGCCGCCGAGCGCGCCCGCCGTTGCCGGATCGGTCGCATTCTCGGGATGCGGCATCAGGCCCAGCACGTTTTTGGCCGCGTTGAAAACGCCCGCAATGTCGTTGGCCGAGCCGTTCGGATTGTCGGCATAGCGGAACGCGACCTGGCCGCGATCTTCGACGCGCTTCAGCGTGTCGGCATCGGCGAAATAGTTGCCGTCGTGGTGGGCGACGGGGAAGACCACGTCTTCGCCGGTTTCGTAGCGGTGCGTGAACAGGCTCTGGCTCGTCGCGACTTTGAGGGCCACGTCGCGGCACACGAATTTGAGGCCCGCGTTCGACAGCAGCACGCCCGGCAGCAGGCCGCTTTCGCACAGGATCTGGAAGCCGTTGCACACGCCGAGCACGGCCGTCCCCTTTTCGGCGTGGCGCACCACTTCGCGCATGATCGGGCTGCGCGCGGCCATCGCCCCGCAACGCAGATAGTCGCCGTGCGAGAACCCGCCCGGCAGCACGATCAGATCGAGCTTGTCGGGCAAGGCCGCTTCGCTGTGCCAGACGAGCTTGGGCTTCTTGCCCGAGGCGCGCTGCAAAGCGTCGGCAACGTCGCCTTCGCGATTGGAGCCCGGAAATACGACGACCGCCGCCTTCATCGGCAAGGCTCCCTTACTCGACGATTTCGATGCGGTAGTTTTCGATGACCGTGTTGGCGAGCAGCTTCTCGCACATTTCCTTGGCGGTCTTCTCGGCGGCGGCAGGCGAGGAAGCGGCAAGCTCGACTTCCACATAGCGGCCGACGCGCACGTCGCCGATCCCGCCAAAGCCGAGGCCCGCCAGGCCGGCCGCGACCGCCTTGCCCTGCACGTCGAGCACGCCGTTCTTGAGGGTTACGTGGATCTTGGCCTTCATTGGATCGTTCCCGAACCTTTGAGATCGCGCGGGCCGCCCTCGGGCAGAATGCCCAAGCGGCGGGCCACTTCCTGGTAGGCTTCCTCAACATTGCCGAGGTCGCGGCGGAAGCGGTCCTTGTCCATCTTTTCGTTGGTCTTGAGATCCCACAGGCGGCAGCAATCGGGGCTGATCTCGTCGGCGAGGATCAGGCGCATCTCTTCGTGCTCGTTCCAATGGCGGCCGAATTCGAGTTTGAAATCGACGAGCTTGATGCCCACGCCCAGGAACAGGCCGGACAGATAGTCGTTGACGCGCAGCGCCATCGACATGATGTCGTCGAGGTCGCGCGTGTCGGCCCAGCCGAAGGCGGTGATGTGCTCTTCGGAGACCATCGGATCGCCGAGTTCGTCGTTTTTGTAGTAGTACTCGACGATCGAACGCGGCAGCACCTGGCCTTCGGCAAGCCCGAAGCGCGTGGCGAGCGAGCCTGCGACGACGTTGCGCACCACGACTTCGAGTGGCACGATTTCGACCTCGCGCACGAGCTGTTCGCGCATGTTGAGGCGGCGGATGAAATGCGTCTGGATGCCCATCTCTTCGAGCCGCATCATCAGGAATTCCGATATGCGGTTGTTGAGTACGCCCTTGCCGGTGATGATGCCCTTTTTCTTGTTGTTGAACGCAGTCGCGTCGTCCTTGAAATACTGGACGATCGTGCCGGGCTCGGGGCCTTCGAACAGGATCTTGGCCTTGCCTTCGTAGAGCTGTTTGCGGCGGGACACTGGCAGATCGCCCCCTGGCGTCGCTGGATCGCGGATGCGGGAAAGAAGGGTCTGTATAGCCCCTGGCCCGGCGCGCCGCAATCGGGCGCTAATGCCTTGCTTTAACGCAGCTTAACGGGCTCGAAAGCGGGCGAATCGGCACCGGCGGCGGCAAAATGCCAAACCGGCTTCAGCGCATGCGCGCGCCGCGTCGTGGGCAGGCCGATCAGGCTGTGCGAAGAGGTGCCGAAGCCGGACGGCAAATCGACCCGCATGAAGGCGGAAGGGGCAGGCCCTTCGCGGCTGGCGAGCAGCTTTTTCCAGCCTTGCCAGTCGCCGCCCTCGGGATCCGGGATCGCGGCCGCTTCGAAGCGCGGCAGGTTGAAGGCAATGCGCGGGCTTGCAAGATCGTTACGGTCGTCGGCCGTAATCATCGAGAGGCCCACGGGAAGGGGGGCGACGGCAATCCGGCCCGCTCCGGTCGATTTGAGCCAGAATGCGTCGCGGTCGTCGGCCAGCAGCATGTTGAAGGGCCGATAGGCGGCCGGATCGAGGCCGGCGAGGGCGCGGGCGGCCTCGTTTGCGTCCGGGTAGTCGAGCGCATCGAGCACCAACTCGCCGCGGCTGCGTTTGCCCGCCTGCGGGCCCAGCGTGCCATGCCGATTGAGGATGGAGGCAACCACGCCCGTATCGTTGAGGCCGAGCCAAGTGCCGCCCGCCAAAAGGTCCCGCCCGGCCACGATATCGGGCCGGTCGGGCCAATGGCGGTCCGGCTTTTCCCACGGGCGATCGCGCATTTCGTCGCGATTGGCGGCGATCAGCACCGGCCATTCCGCATCCGGGCGCCGCAGAATTACGATCGTGCACATCAGCGAAGCGCCCGAGATTGAACCGGATGCGGCAGCCCGCTATATAGCCGGTGGGTTGCAGTTGCCCGAGCCAGTTCGAGAGGACGTGCCATGAGCGGATTCGACGATCGTCAAAAGGGTTTCGAGAACAAGTTCAAGCACGACCAGGAGCTTCAGTTCAAGGTAACGGCGCGGCGCAACAAGCTGGTCGGCCAGTGGGTCGCGGCGAAATTCGGCCTCGCGGGCGAGGCGGCCGAAGCCTACGCCAAGGAAGTGGTCGCGGCCGATTTCGACAAGCCGGGCGACGACGACGTGATCGAGAAGATCCAGAAGGATGCGGGCCTGCGCGGCGTGGCGCTGTCGAGTGCGGATATCAAGGCGCAGCTCGAGCATTTCATGCCGATCGCCAAGCAGCAGATCATGGAGCAGCTGTAGGGCTGATTCAGCAGGGGCCGGCGGCGACCACGATCCCGGTCAGGCGCAGGCCGAAACTCGCGCGCAGCGGCACGAACGCGAGCGCATAGCCGCCGACATCGTCGTGCGGCGGCACTTCCAAAAACAACGGGCGGCCGACACGCGCGCGTTCGCACACGCCTTGGGTCAATGCCGAGGCGTCGGCGCCCAAGACGGGCTCGAGCGCCTGTTCGAGCGGGCAGCCGGGTTTGATGTCGTCGAGCACGTCGCGCTGTTCGGAGCCCGCGCGGTCGATGATCGGCATGCCCGTGGGGCCGATCGCGGCATCGAATGTGCGCGCGCGCAGGTCGCCCACGATCACGTTGGCGGCCCATTCGTCCCAATCGGGCGGTTGGTCTTCGTGCGGGCGCATGCCCCAACGCACCAGCAGACGCCGGACGACGCACGGCGTTGTCGATGCGGAATTGGCAGCGCCTATGCGCGGCGAACCCTTGTGGCCTTCGGGCATGGGAATGGCCCCCCTTGGCCAAGCCGATCCGGAAAGCCCCCCTTCCGACAATCGACCCTAGAACCAACCTAGCACAAACTAGCGCTGCTTGCGCTTTGTATTTGTCCCGAAAACGCGCTTGAACACGGTATCGACATGCTTGGTGTGGTAACCGAGGTCGAACAGCGCGTCGATTTGTTTGTGCGACAGTTTTGCGACGACGCGCGAGTCGGCTTTCAGCGACGCGGCAAAGTCGCCGCCCGCGCGCCAGATCGCCATCGCGGTCGCCTGCACGATTTGGTACGCGTCTTCGCGCGCCACGCCGGCTTGCGTCAGCGCCAGCATCACGCGCTGCGAATGCACGAGGCCGCCAAGCGCGTCGAGATTGGCTTTCATGCGCTCGGGGTAGATCGTCCATTTCTCGACGAGACCGGCCGCTCGATGCAGCGCGAAATCGAGGGCGATCGTCGCGTCGGGCCCGAACACACGCTCGACCGCCGAATGCGAGATGTCGCGCTCGTGCCACAGCGCCACGTTTTCGAGCGCCGGCGCCACGGCCGCGCGCACGATGCGCGACAGACCTGTGAGATTTTCCGACAGCACCGGATTGCGCTTGTGCGGCATGGCCGACGAGCCTTTTTGGCCGGGGCTGAAAAACTCCTCGGCCTCGCGAACTTCGGTGCGCTGCAGATGGCGCACTTCGATCGCCAGACGTTCGATCGACGCCGCGACTACGCCGAGGACGGCGAAGTACATCGCGTGCCGGTCGCGCGGGATCACCTGGGTCGAAACGGTCTCGGGCGTCAGCCCCATCTTCTTGGCCACATAGGCTTCGACGAACGGGTCGATATTGGCGTAGGTGCCGACGGCCCCCGAAATGGCGCAGGTCGCGATTTCCGCGCGCGCTTGCACGAGGCGGCTGCGCGCGCGCGCAAACTCGGCATAGAAGCCCGCGAGTTTGAGCCCGAAGGTCGTGGGCTCGGCATGGATCGCGTGGCTGCGGCCGATGGTCGGCGTGTATTTGTGCTCGATCGCGCGCTTTTTGAGGGCCGCAAGCAGCCGGTCCAATCCTTCGAGCAGCAGGTCGCTTGCGCGCGCGAGCTGCACGGCAAGCGTGGTGTCGAGCACGTCGGACGACGTCATGCCTTGGTGCACGAAGCGGGCGCTGGGACCCACATGCTCGGCGAGGTTCGTCAGAAACGCGATGACGTCGTGCTTGGTTTCGCGCTCGATCTCGTCGATGCGCGCGATCTCCCACTTGCCCTTCTTCCAGATTTCCTTGGCCGCCTTCTTGGGCACAATGCCGAGCTGGGCTTGCGCATCGCACGCATGCGCTTCGATTTCGAACCAGATGCGAAAGCGCGCTTCGGGCTCCCAGATTGCGGTCATTTGCGGGCGGGAATAGCGCGGAATCATGGGGCCTCGTGCCGGTCGGGTGGAAATGCGACAGCAGCCATAGACGAGCCGCTTCCTGCCCGCAAGGGGCGGCGTGGCGGCCTTTTCAGACGGCGGGAACTGTCGTGCCGATCAAGCTGTCGCGGCCCACGATTGCGGCAAGCCGCTCTTCGCTCCACCCTTCGGTGCCCGCCGGTCGTTTGGGCAGCACGAGATAGCGCATGTCGGCCGTCGAATCGACGACGCGGATTTCCACATTGTCGGGCAGATGCGTGCCGAATTCGGCCAGCACTTTGCGCGGCTCAATAACGGCGCGCGCGCGGTATGCGCTCGATTTGTACCAAGCCGGCGGAACGCCGATGATCGCTTTGGGATAGCAGCTGCACAAGGTGCAGACGACCATGTGGTGCAGATCGTCGGTGTTCTCGAGCGCGACGACGATCGCCGTGTTCGACGTGTCGACGCCGAACTCTTCGGCCGCCTTGCGCGCATCGGCGAGCAGGCGCGCTTTGAAGGCGGGATCGCTCCAGGCGCGCGCCACGATCTTGGCGCCGACGGCCGGCGTGCGGCTGTCCATCAGTTCGATCTGCGCGCGGATTTCGTCGGCCGTCAGCACGCCCTTGGCGATCAGCAATTCGCGCACCGCGCGCTCGAGGCGCCGATATTCGGGCCGCGGTTCGTGCGCGTGCACGGCGTCGTGCGTGTGGTCGTGCCCGGCATGGATATGGTCGTGATGGTCGCCGGTCATGGGGCCCCCTCGAGCCAGGATTCGTAGATGTCGGCGGTCAGCGTTTCGCGGCCTTCAACGGTGCCCGGAAACAAAGCTGCGCGCTCGAAACGCACCATATAGAGCGCCAACTTCGGCAGCCCGTCGCCGCCGGTCGCAAGATTTTCGGGATTGCCGAAGCTGCCGAGCGCGCGCTCGACCGTGCCAACCGCCCCGCGCACGAAATGCGGCGTGCGCACATGCACCTTGCGGCCCGCGGCCTCGGGCCAGTCGTTGCGCACGCGCACGCGGCTCCCCGGCGCGAAGCTCACGCTTCTTCGTCCTGCTGTTTCAGTTCGGCGAGTTTCAGCACGAGCTCTTCTTCGCCGATCACGTCTTTTTCGACCATCACGTTGGCGACCGCCTGGATCCATTTTTCGTAGTAGGCGAGATCGTCGTAGATGTCGGCGGGCAGGGATTCGATCGCGTTGCGCAGCTCGTCGGTGCGCATCAAGCGGCGGTTTGGATGGTTCAAGAGATTGACGATGGCGTCGACCTGCTTGTCGAACTGCGACAGTTCGTGCTCGGCGCGGTCGATGGCTTGCGTCGCAAACGAAGCAACGCCGCCCATGTCGTGATGCGATCGTGAAGGATGGCTCATGATGCGGAGCTTAGCGCTGCGCGTTTGCCAAGCCAAGGGCAGGCTCAAGGGGCACGGCGTCGACAGGCGGGCGTTGGGCAAAGCGCGCGCAGGCGCGCAAGCCGCCTTGCGCGCGATTCGCGACGACAAGATCGCCGCCATGCGCGCGCGCGATTTCGCGCGAGATGGACAGGCCCAGACCCGTCCCGACGGGGCGCGCGGCGGCGATATTCGGATCGCCGAACGGCTCCAGCATCGTTTCGAGCTGTTCGTCGGCGACGCCGGGGCCGCGATCGGCGACGCACAGCTCGATCATGCCTTCGAGGCTCCGCAGATGCACGTCGACGGTGCTGCCGGTCGGGCTGTGGCGCACGGCATTGCTGAGCAGATTGACGGCGACTTGCACGAACCGTATCCGGTCAAAGTGCCCCAGAAGCGGTTCGTTCGGCAGGTCGCACGCGACGACGAGAGACTTGCGGTCGGCTGTGTTGCGCACCATGGCGAGCGCGTCGCCGAGAGCAGCGTTCGCGTCCGCCTCGGCGATCTCCAGAGCCAGCGGATCGAGTTCGATGCGCGACAGATCGAGCAGATTTGCCACCAGGCCGTCGAGATGCTTGGCCGAGCGCAGGACGAGATCGAGACTTTCTTTGGAATCGTCCGAGACCGTTCCCTTGTAGCCGAGGCGCACCATTTCGGTGAAGCCGATCATGGCATTGAGCGGCGTGCGCAGTTCGTGGCTGAGATTGGCCAGAAGCTTGGTCTTGCTGCGGTTCGCACGTTCGGACAGGCGCATGGCCTTTTGGGCGCGTTCGACCGAGGCTTGGAGTTCACGGATGAGACCGAGCCGCATGCGGTTTTCGCGTTCCACGAGGTAGCCGGTTGTCGCGAGAAGCGCCAAGGCGAGCCCGGCAATGCCGATCGCAAGATAGGCATGGAGGCGCGCCGCGTCGAACAGGGGGGCGCGCTCCGAGCCGGCAGTAACGAATACAGGAAACGCGGGATTGTTGCGCCACGCCACGATCCGGGTTTTGCCGTCGTAGGGCGAGACGGGCATGAATGTGCCGCTCTCGCGCGCCGAATCGCGCTGCTTGAACAGCGGCAGCGCATTGTAGCGCACACCGATCTGCAGGTCGTCGTTTGGCGCGGTTGCCAGCAGAAGGCCGTCGTTGCGCCACAGGCGCGCACTAGCGCCGAGCGTGGCGAGTCGCGGCACAAGCGCCTGCTGGAGCGACGCCAGCGGCACGCCGACGGCGACGACTGCAATCCGATTGCCGTCGATGTCGAAAATCGAGCGCGCCACGGGAATCAAGGTCGTTTTGAAAACCGCCGATTCGTATGGCGTGCCAAGAACGTAGTCGGGCGCGTCGGGTTCGCCAAGATGGCGGAAGTAATCGAGCGCGCTCAGATCGAGCCCCAGGCCCTGGCGCGAACCGCCGGTGTATTCGACAATCCCGCGGTTGTTCTGCACGACGACGCCCAAGACCACCGGGTTGCGCAGAAGGGCGCGGTCGATCGCCGAATTCAGCGCGCGGTCGGCATCCTCGCGCGTCGCGCCGCCGCCCAATCTTACTTCCGTCTGCGCTGCGACCGTATCAAGCGTCTGCCGCGCGCCCTCGAATACGATCTGGACCTGGCGGTTGACGTGCAGGGCTTCGAGTTCAATTTGCTGGACACTGAGGCTCTCGGCCTCGACGAATTTGTTGCTGATGTTCCAGTAGGCCCCAAGTGCGATCAGCAACGCCAGAAGCGTGCGCATCGCAAAGTTTCCCCAACGCGTTTTGGGGCGGCCAGGGCGTCCGACTTCGTTTTCGGTACGCTGCTTGTCTGCGCTGCTGTCGTCCAACCTGGTCGGTCTCCCTGCGCGCATTTTTCTCAACTGAGAAGCGTGCAACGCTGGGACTCGGTGCCGCGATGCCGCCATAGGCGCAGTATTGTTATTACGTTTATAACAAATAGTTAACTGCGCGACTAAATCAATCCCAGAGTTTTGAAGCTGCTGTGGCCGTTGCGGCCGATGATAAGGTGGTCGTGTACCGCGACGCCGATCAAGGCGAGCGCTTTGGCGATTTCTTTTGTGATCGCAATGTCGGCCGGGCTCGGCGTCGGATCGCCCGACGGGTGGTTGTGGACCAGGATGACCGCACTTGCCGAAAGCTCAAGGCAGCGTTTGGCGACCTCGCGCGGGTAGACGGGAGCATGGTCGACAGTGCCGACCTGGTGCACTTCGTCGTGAACAAGCTGGTTTTTGCGGTCGAGAAACAGCAGCCGGAAATGCTCTTTTTTGGCGCGCGCCATGTCGGCCCGGCAATAGTCGACGAGTTTGTTCCAACTCGACAGGACGGGCTTTTCCATCGCCTCTTGGCGGGCGAGACGCACGGCCGCCTCGCGCACCGACAGCAGCGTGTCGATCGCGATTTCGCCCATACCCTCGATGCGCGCCAACGCCGCACGCTCGGCCGCCAGGACGCCGGCATAGCCGCCGAACCGGTCGATCAGCGTTTTGGCGAGCGGCTTCACGTCGCGGCGCGGAATGGCGGCGAACAGCAGCAGTTCCAGAAGTTCGTAGTCGTTGAGCGCGGCGGCACCGGCGCGCCGGAAACGTTCGCGCAGGCGCAGGCGATGGCCGTGATAGTGCGGCGCTTGCGCGTCCGGGCCCGGTTCCGCCGGTCCAGCCGGCACGCTCAGATCGCGTAGGGCGGCTTGTCGAGGCCGCGCGGCGAGGTGGTGAATATCTCGCAGCCGGTCTCGGTCACGCCGATCGAATGCTCGAACTGGGCGGACAGCGAACGGTCTTTGGTCACGGCCGTCCAGCCGTCGGACAGCACCTTCACGCGCCAGTCGCCGGCATTGATCATCGGCTCGATCGTGAAGAACATGCCGGACACCAGTTTGAGCCCGGTCCCGGCTTTGCCGTAATGCAGGACCGAGGGCGCGTCGTGGAACACGCGCCCGAGCCCGTGGCCACAGAAATCGCGCACGACCGAGAAGCGCTGGGCTTCGGCATGGCGTTGGATCGCGGCCCCGATGTCGCCGAGCGTCGCCCCGGGGCGCACGGCAGCAATGCCTGCCATCATCGCCTCGTAGGTCGTGTCGACGAGTTTGCGCGCCTTGATGCCGACCTCGCCCACCAGAAACATGCGGCTCGTATCGCCGTACCAGCCGTCGAGGATGGTCGTCACGTCGAGATTGACGATGTCGCCGTCTTCGAGCTGCTTGTCGCCCGGGATGCCGTGGCAGACGACGTGGTTGACCGAGGTGCAGATCGATTTGGGGAAGCCCTTGTAGCCGAGCGGCGCGCAGATGGCGCCGTGGCCGACGATGAAATCGTGGCACAGCCGGTCGAGTTCGCCCGTGGTGATGCCAGGCTTCACAAACGGGATTATGTAGTCGAGCGTTTCGGCGGCGAGGCGGCCAGCCTTGCGCATGCCGTCGAAGTCGGCAGCATTGTGGCGCTTGACAGCACGGCCCTCGGAATCGATCAGGGGGGCGGCATCGACCAGAGACGCGGGATCGGAAATCTCGTCCATCGGCGGCAATTTAGACTTTCGCCCCCGGCGGCACAAGCCGGGCGGCCGCGAACGGGTCGCCGCCGGATGCATAGTCGGCTGCGGCCTCGGGATTCTCCTGCAGGATTGCAAGTGCGAGCAGCAGTTCGAGCGTTTCGGCGCCAACGCCGCGCGCATTCAATGCCTGGCCCAGACCCGCCAAGGTCGCATCGCCGAGCGACACAGGTTCGATCGGAATCGGCCGCGTCGGATCGACCGGCTCGTCGCGCACGCCCTCGTAGCGGCGCTGGCAATAGGCGGCATCGCGCGAATGGACCGCACGGCACCGATTGGGGCGCACCGCGTAGATCGCGCAGCCCGTGGGTTCCAGAAACGGGCAGGGCATGCGTGCGGCGCGGCGCTGCTCGGCATCGAGCCCGAGCAGATCCGGCAGCCGGGCGCGCAGACGCGTTTCGAGCGGCGTTCCGGCGATATGTTCGTGGATCGCAAGCGCTTCGGCCCCGAGGATCGCCACATGCTGGTGGCAGCACCAGTTGCAGCCGGCCTTGCAGGCGATGGCGCCCTCGGCCTCGACGTCGGCGCGCTCATTGCCCCAGGCGCGGTCGAACATTGTGTGCGCGGCGCGTGCGGCGGCGGCGACCGCCGCCGGCGAGTGGCCGGCTGCCAATGCGTCTTCGGCGCGGAACCGCGCGGCGAGGAGGGCTGCTTGCATCGTGCTTTGTGCCATGGCGGTCCTCGTTCTATTGTCCCGTCGCCGCCTTTTGGCAAGCAGGATTCGCGAGAGCAACCCCGACATGGACCAACCGAGCCCCACCGCCTGCATCCTCGTCGTCGGCAACGAGATCCTCTCGGGCCGCACGAAGGACACGAATTCGGGCTGGCTCGCCGAGCGATTGACCAAGCTCGGCATCCGCCTGCGCGAGATTCGCACGATCCCGGACGTGGCCGAGACGATCGTCGCCGTCGTCAATGAGGTGCGCGCCAAATACACCTATGTGTTCACGAGCGGCGGCATCGGACCGACGCACGACGACATCACGGCCGAATGCATTGCCAAGGCCTTCGGCGTGCCGTGGGAGCTTAACCTCGAGGCGCGCGCGATTCTGCGCAGCAACTACGCGTCGGACGACGATCTCACGCCCGCCCGTTTGCGCATGGCGACCTTGCCGCGCGGGGCGGCGTTGATCGCGAACCCGGTCAGCAAGGCGCCGGGCTTCCGCATGGAAAACGTCTACACGATGGCAGGTGTGCCGCGCGTGCTGCAGGCGATGTTCGACGGTATTGCGGGCGAACTCGTCGGCGGCCCCGTGCTGCTCGCGCATAGCGTGGTCGGCAACGTCGCCGAAGGGCGCATCGCCGACGGGTTGGCGGCGCTCCAGGCACGCCATCCCGATCTCGACGTCGGCTCCTATCCGAACGTGCGGCCCGACGGCAGCTTTCGCAATGCCGTCGTGCTGCGCGGGCCCGACCGTGCAAGATTGGCGACGGTCGCGCGCGAAGTCGTTTCCCTTATCGAAGGGCTCGGCGGCACAGCCAGCGACGAGCCGCCGCTATGACCCTTTGTCGCTTCGTCCCGGCTTGGCGGAATTGGTAGACGCAACGGACTTAAAATCCGTGGATCTTTCGATCGTACCGGTTCAAGTCCGGTAGCCGGGACCAGTCTTTCGTCACGCGGAGACTCGTTGCGAATCTGACGCGTGTGCTAGCGTTGTCTATCGGATTCGCGGGATTGCGCCGACGGCGCTGCGGCACGCAAACGGATTTGGGCACATACGATGGGCTATCAGGGCTTCAATATGGCGTACGTACCGATGCTGAGCGAAGTCGCCTACGACTATCGCCCGCCCGACGCAGGCTGTTTCGTTTACGGGGCCGACACGCCTTGGGGCCGCCTTGAGGTCGAGGTCACGGTGACCGACAGCGGCATCTACGCGGTCGAGGTGTTCCACACGCCGGACGGTGCGGCGCGGGCGCCTTTCCGCCCGGCACTCGACGATGCCTACCATTGGTCGACCTTGCACCCCGAGCAGGCGGCGTTGTTTGCCGCGACCGTTGCGGCGCGCTATCTCGAACAGCGCGCAACCGGCGAGGCGACGATGGATCTGGGCCAGCTGCAGCAACTGCTCGCTAAAATCGTCGGGCGCTAGACGACGCGTTTGCCGGTCAAATCGTAGGCGTCTGCCGACGCGATCGCGACTTTGACGATTTCGCCCACACGCACATCTTTGGCGCCGCGGATCGTGACTTTGCCGTCGATCTCGGGCGCATCGGCTTTCGAGCGGCCGATCGCGTTTTTGCCGTCGATGCTGTCCACAAGCACGTCGATCGTGCGCCCGACATAGCGCTTGAGGCGCTTGGCGCTGATCTTCTGCTGGGCCGCCATCAGGCGATGCCAGCGCTGTTCTTTGATTTCCTCGGGCACTGGGTTCGCAAGCGCGTTGGCTGCGGCGCCGGCAACGGGTTCGTATTTGAAGCAGCCCACGCGGTCGAGCTCGGCTTCTTCGAGCCAATCGAGCAGGAATTCGAAATCCGCGTCGGTTTCGCCGGGGAAGCCGACGATGAAGGTCGAGCGCACGGTCATGTCGGGCACCTGGCGGCGCCAATCCTGGATGCGCTCGAGCACGCGCTCCTGGTTCGCGGGGCGGCGCATGGCCTTGAGCACATTCGGGGCCGCGTGCTGGAAGGGAATGTCGAGATAGGGCAGGATTTTTCCCGCCGCCATCAGCGGGATCACGTCGTCCACATGCGGATAGGGATAGACGTAGTGCAGACGCACCCACACGCCGAGCTCGCCCAAGGCTTCGCACAGATCGGTCATGTGCGCGCGCACCGGGCGTTTGCGCCACGGGCTCGTCGCGTGTTTGATGTCCACGCCGTAGGCCGACGTGTCTTGGCTGATGACCAACAGCTCGCGCACGCCGGCGAGCGCGAGGCGTTCGGCCTCGATCATCACGTCGCCCGCTGGCCGGCTCGCGAGTTTGCCGCGCATCGAAGGGATGATGCAGAAACTGCAGCTGTGGTTGCAGCCTTCCGAAATCTTGAGATAGGCAAAATGGCGCGGCGTGAGCTTGATGCCGTGCGCGGGGACGAGATCGACGAACGGATCGTGGCGCGGCGGCACGGCTTCGTGCACGGCGTTCACGACCGCTTCGTACTGGTGCGGGCCGCTGACCGACAGCACTTTCGGGTGCGTCTTGCGGATGAGGTCGCTTTCCGCGCCCAGGCAACCGGTCACGATCACGCGGCCGTTTTCGGCCAACGCCTCGCCGATCGCGTCGAGCGATTCCTGGCGCGCTGAATCGAGGAAGCCGCAGGTATTGACGATGACCGCATCGGCACCGTCGTAGCTCGGGGCGATCTCGTAGCCTTCGGCGCGCAGCTTGGTCAAAATCCGTTCGGAATCGACCAGGGCTTTCGGGCAGCCGAGACTGACGATGCCGATGCGCGGTGCGGCCTTCGCGGCGGCAGAGGCCTTTTTGGCGACGGGGCGGGCGGGGGAGGGGGCGTTGGCCATTGCGGCGCCCTTATAGGGCGGGACGCGCAGTTGCGCCAGTGTCGCCCTCAGGCGACGTTTTGGGCGCCTGCATCGGCGCGTGTGGGCGGCCGGTTGGCTTCTTCGTCGGTCGGCATTGCCGGCGGCGGCGCTTCCTCTTCCGACACGAAGTCTTTGCCGATCGTGGCGCGCTCGGTCGGGGCATTGCGCAGGCGCGATTCGGTCCAGATTTCGACGAGTTCGGCGCGCCGCCGGTCGAATTGGATGGCCGCGATCTTCTGGCGCGCCACGGCAATGCGTTCGCCAAGCCACGGGCACATCACCGCGATCGCGTAGCCGCCGAAGCTCGCCCCCAGCGCGATGCTCCACGAGCGGAGTTCGGTATGCACGGGGCGCTGCGGATCGAACAGGCCGCCGGTGACGATGGGGGCGATCGCCGCAACCGTCACGGTCGCCGCCGCCCAGCTCAAAAACAGCCGCTCCGGATGGCGGATCGCAAACGGGATTGCGGCGGGCAGCAAGGCGCCGCCGATGAAGATCAAGAGGGCCGGGTGCACGAGCACGATCGCAAGCAGGATCATGCCGACGATGCCCGCGATCGCGGCGAACAGCGCCCACAGCAGCAAACGGCGGGTCAGCGGCATTTTGGGCTCGTTCATCGTGCGCTCAATTCGACGAACATCATGACGATAAGCCCGCCCATGCACGCGATCGACAGGAGGCCGTAGGCAGCCTCGAGGCCGCGGTCGCGGCCCATGCGCTTGGCGCGCGCGAGCAGCCCTTCGCGGTCCGACAAGGCCGCATCGAGCGCGTCGAACTCCTGCTTGGCTTCGGCGAAGGCGCGCGCGTCGGCCGCCCGCACGCCTTCGTCCATCACGAGATCGAACATCTGCGACACGTCGCCGCTGCTGGCCCTCTCGACGATCTGCGCACGCAGCTTTTCGCGCGTTTCAGGATGGTGGATGTCCTCGATGACCGTATCGGCCATGCGCAGGCAGACTTTGGCGAGATTGGGGAACGACTTGCCGTCGCAATCCTGCTGGAAGCGGCCTGCGACGCGCAGCACCGACGGTGCCGCCGTTTTGGTCGGCTGATTGAGCTTGTGCCAATGCTGGATCGCGCGGTCGGAAATTGCCGCGCGCGCGCCGAAAAAGCCGACCATGTGGCGGTCGAGCTTCGGCATTTCGGGATCGCTGCAGGCTTTTTCGATGGGCTCGGCCAAATCGATATGGCTGCGGGCCCATTTTCCGGCCACGGCCGGCGACAGGCACGGCGCATCGGGGTTGAGCTTGTAGAGGGCCGCTTCCAGCGTGTCGCCGAAGCGCTCGTAGCTCTTTTCGATGTCCTGCAGGCGTTTGGTTTCGATATCGACGAGGCCGAAGGCGGCAGCCGTTCGCATCCACAGCGACACAAGCTTGGCACCCAGCAATTCGCAGAATTCCTGGCGCCGCGGCGGGTCGTTGATGATCTGCTGCAGCAGATGCCCAGCACCGGCAGGGAAGAAGGACAGCGACTTGTAGCGAATGGGCCCCGACGGATCGAGGCGCATGATGGCGCGCGACAGCTCGACGGCTGCGTCGGGCCCATCGTCGCTGCTCGACCGGCGCATCGCGGTGGCCGTTGTCGGTGCTGCAGCTGCGGCACCCACCGCCGAGTTGTCGGCGATCCATTTGTCGATCGCCCCCTCGCGCACCAGCCGCATGCCTTCGGTCTGGTGGCTGAACAGGGCCTGGGCGATTTCGCGCGCCGTGTCGCATTCCACGCTGCCGACCATGAAGGTCATGCGGCGGCGGCCGAGATTGGGGCGCTGGGTCTGGTCCGGGCGCCGCCCGCTCGCCCACTCGCTGAGTTTCTGCAGGTCCCAGCGCAGGCGCACGTCGTCTTCGGTGAGGCCCACGATCATGTCGATCATGTCGCGCGGGATCGAGGCTGTGTCGAGGAGGGCCGCTTGCGAGCTGTAGCGCAGTCGCCGCTGGATGATTTCGGCGTCTTCGGCGCCTTCGCCCGGCATCTTGCCAGACGCCAGCGCGTAGATTGTGAGCCCCAACGCGAACATATCGTCGGCGGGGCCGGGCGAGCCTTTGGACTCGCGCTTGGCAAGGGCCCGCTCGATCGTTTCGAAAACGGCAGGCTGGTCGTAACCGGGCGGGCACAAGGTGGCAGGCCCTAGCGTGAACAGGGTCTGCTTGGTGTCCATCGAGAAGATATTGTCGGGCCGGATGCTCCCGTGCGACTGGCCGACGTCAAACAACGCGCCCAAGGCCGCAATTGCCGGCCGGATCAGGTTGGCGGTCAGCAGTTTTGCGTTGTACGCACCCCAAACGCGGCGCGGCGGCGATGGGGCGATCGGCTGTTCGTAGACGAAGCCGTAATGGTCTGGCTTGCCCGGCAGCGGCAAGGCGTCGTGATAGAGCAGCTTGAGAAGCCCGGCGCGGTCGATCGGCTGCGAGCGGCGCGCCGTTTCGATGCGCACGCCCGGCGACGGCGCGCAAATGTAGGCCATCAGCGGCATGTCCGGATGGTCGACATGGCGCGCGGCGAAGCACGGCGCCCACGCGCGCGAATAGTCGAGCAGCGGCTGGTCGAGCCGGATTTGGTAGTCGCTGCCGAACGGCAGCAACATGTTCAGCGTCGAGCGCGGCGAACTGGCAAAAACGTCGGTCACTTAAACGGAAACCCTCTGGTCAGGGCGACGCCAATCTGGATTTTAACGTCCTTGCTCGCACCATCAACAACGTCTGGCAAGAGATCGCCGTACCGCACGCTAACGTACGACGGTTTTTCGCGATCGCGTGTGATTTTCGCTGCAATTTTTGCGAAATGGGAATCGATTTGGCAAGTTGCTCGTGCGCCAAGTTCAGGGGCGGCTGCCTGGAACGGTTCCGGGCGGCAACGCCGCCGCGTGCTCTGCGATGGCGCCTGCTGTCGAAATCCATATGTCGGCGCGGTGCTTCGCGATATGGCCCAGTGCGCGGCGCAGATGGCGCAGGCGGTAGGGCTGCCCGACCAGATAGGGGTGTAGCGCTATTCCCATCACGAGCGGCATCGCTTTGGACTGGGTCAGCATTTCGTCGAAATTGTCGATGATCATGTCGGCGAAAGCGTCGCCGCCGATTTTGCGTCCTACGATCATCGGAATGTCGTTGAGCTCTTGCGGATACGGCAGGGCCAAGATGCGGCCGGTTCGCGTGCGCATCCAAACCGGCTGGTCGTCCATGCACCAATCGAGCAGATAGCGGTAGCCCGCCTCCTGCAGCAGGTCGGGCGTATGCGGGCTCTCGCTGATCCACGGCCCCAGCCACCCAGCGGGCGCTTTGCCGGCATGGCGCGCGAGAATCTCGGTTGCTTCGGCGATCAGTGCAGCCTCGGCCTCGGGGGCCAGCGTGCCCTGGCGTTCGGTGTTGCTGCGCCCATGGCCGACAATCTCGTCGCCGCGCGCTTGAAATGCGCGCATCAGCGCCGGCGCATAATCGTACATGGTGCTGTTTGCGAGCACCGAGCATGGCAGCGACAATTCGTCGAAAAGCTCAAGCATGCGCCACGCGCCGACCCGGTTGCCGTAGTCGCGCCAGGCGAAGTTCAGGATGTCGGGCTGCGGGCCGCCGGGGGCAAGCTCGGCGCCGAGCCCTTCGCCGAAGGCAAAATGTTCGAGATTGAGACCAAGATAAACGGCGAGGCGCGTGCCGTTGGGCCAGTCGTAGACCGGGCGGCCGACGATGGGCTGGTAGTCGTAGCGCCCGTGCGTGGACAGTTTCATGCACCGGACAATAGGCAAAGCCGCTGCCTGCCGCCAAGCATCCTGCAGCGATTCAGGTCGGGAAAGTGAAAAGGCCCCGACGCAGGGGGGATGCGTCGGGGCCGAAGGCTATCCGACCAGGGGGGGAAGGTCGGATAACGATGGCGAGCGGGGGGGGGGGTGCTCAACCATGCTCTAGCAAATGGGGTCGGTCCCCAAAACCGCAAGAGGGGGCCACAACAAATTTTCAAAAAAGATTACCAATATACATAGACTTAGTGTGATTCATAGATAGCCCAGCCGGGTGCCTGCGGATCGCTCGAGAGACGTTTGAGGTGCCGGGCGACGCCATAAAGGTCCCACACAGCCCGGCAGGCTTCGAAGCTCATCGAGCCGTCTCCGCCCCAAACCATGTAGTGGCTGCCCGACGGCAGATGGCGCAAGGCGGCATCGACCCGCCGCGTCCAGAAGGCGAGCGGCGTCTCCGGGGTTTGCGACAGCGGCAGCCAGCGATTGGCCATCAGCGAATGCACGAGCTGGTCGTCGATCGTGTATTCGTCGAGGCCGCGCGTCGGCGGATTGACGGCGGCAAAAAGCGGGGCTTTGAATTTGATCTGCGGCGCGACGTCTTTCATGTCGGCGCAGAACAGCTTGGCCTTTGCCGGGCCAACCGTGTCGATGGCGGCATTGAGATCGCGCACAAGTTGGCCGACGACCGTGGCCGGGCGCCGGGCGCGTGCAAGATAGGGGCGCCAATCGGGATCGCGCAGCCGTTTGAGCTGGGCCGGATCGTGGCTGTAGAGGATCTCGAACCCGTCTTCGACCGAGCGCGCAAAGCCAAGCGCCCAGCGCACGGCCAGATACTGCAGCCCGGCGCGCTCGGCCGCCGGTACCCGCGCATGGTAGAGGCGGTCGAACACGGCGCAGACCGGTTCGATCAGATAATCGCAAGCGAAATGGAAGGTCGGCACATGCGGATGCAGCGACGGCCGCGCTGTGGCCAACAGGCTCGCCACGCGGGCGGGATCGATCTTGGGCCCGCCGAACAGGAACTGGGCGGCCAAATGCGAGCGCGGCGCAAAATCGTTGACCGCCAAGCGGCGTACGCCGCGTGCGGCAAACACCGTCGGCATCAGGCACGAGCCGGCCGTGAAATCGATCATTGCAAGGTCGTGCCACCGCGCCTCGGGCACGATGCGGGCATAGGCATCGACGATTTCGGGTACCCAATCGGCGATGGTGCCGTCGAGCGGCAGCATGGCGCGGCGCAGGATGGCGAGCGTTTTGGCTTTCATGATTGGCGTTGCGATCCTGCGAGAAGAATGGCGGCGAGCACGATGCCGCCGAAAAATCCGCCCAGATGCGCGACCCAGGCGATCGAGCTGCCGTCGGTGCCGGGAACGCCGAGGATGCCGAACAGCACGGTCGGGATCGCCCACATGGCGGCAGCACCCAGCAGCCATCCCGGGCCGTTGCCAGCGCCGCCCTGGCGCATCGCCACAAGCACGCAGCCCACGAGGCCGGAGATGCCGCCCGAAGCCCCGATCATCGGCTCGATGCTGCCGGCATAGACAACGTAATGGGCGCCGGCCGCGATGGCGCCGCTCAGCAGATAAAGCGACAGCATCGAGGCCGCACCGAAGCGGCGCTCCACGCCCGACCCGAAGGCGGCCAACATGACCATGTTCATGGCCAGATGCACCCAATCGCCGTGCAAGAACATGTAGCTGAGCGGCGAGACGATGCCGGAGAGCCCGAGGGCCGCATCGCCCGAAAACCGCACCGGCGTGAAGCCGAATGCGTCGTTGGCGAGCCACACGATTCGCGATTCGAACAGGCGCAAGGCGCCGAAGATGCCGACATTGACCACGATCAATGCAAGCGTGAGCGGGGGTAGATTAATGGCTGGTTCGCGGGCGTTGCTTGGCATTCGATGCCGTTCGGAATCGGGAATCGCAAGCCACGTTATATAGAGGGTTCCGTGCGCCCGGTCTTGCGCGTCGTGCGACGAGGCCTAGCGCTTCGACGGCAAAATGGGGCAATGTCGCGCCGGGCAAGGGGGCCCCGCACAAGGTTATGAGCAGCACTCCAAACGGCACCGACGCACCCGACAAACGAATCCTGGCTTTGGCCGTCGGCGCCATCGGCGTGGTTTTCGGCGATATCGGCACGTCGCCCCTCTACACGATGCGCGAGGCGTTCACCGGTCCCCATCCAATGGCGCCGACCCTGCCGCATGTCTTGGGCGTTCTGTCGCTGATCTTCTGGGCGCAGGTCATCGTCGTCACCATCAAATACGTGCTCTACATTCTGCGCGCCGACAATCGCGGCGAGGGCGGCATGTTCGCGCTCATGGCGCTTGCCACGAAAGCAGCGCCGCTCGGCGTGCATCGCGGCGTGCCGATCGTCGCGGCGGGGTTGTTCGGTGCGGCCCTGTTTTTTGGCGATGCGATCATCACGCCGGCGATCTCGGTTCTGTCGGCGGTCGAGGGTCTCAAGATCGCCGCCCCTGAGTTCGGCAAATACGTGGTGCCGATCGCGTGCGTCATCCTGTTCGTGCTGTTTTTGGCCCAGCGCAGCGGTACCGCGCGCATCGGCGCTTTTTTCGGGCCCATCACGATCGTGTGGTTCACGGTGCTGGCCGTCCTCGGCGTCGTGTCGCTGGTGCAGACGCCGGCCGTGCTCGCCGCCCTCAATCCCTATTACGGCCTCGCTTTTCTGTGGAGCGACGGCTGGCGCGGCTTTCTGGTGCTGGGGGCCGTATTCCTGGCGCTGACCGGGGCCGAGGCGCTTTATGCCGATATCGGCCATTTCGGCAAACGGCCGATCCGCCTTGCCTGGGTCGGCTTCGTGCAGCCGGCGCTGGTGCTGAACTATTTCGGGCAGGGCGCTTTGCTGATGCGCAATCCCGAAGCGGCCGAGAATCCGTTCTATCTGATGGTGCCCGAATGGATGCTGCTGCCGACCGTGCTGCTGGCGACGGCGGCCACCGTCATCGCCTCGCAGGCCGTGATCACCGGCGCCTTCTCGCTGGCCCGGCAGGCGGTGCAACTCGGCTATCTGCCGCGCATGGAGATCCGCCACACTTCCGAAACCGAGATCGGCCAGATCTACATTCCGCAGATCAATTGGATCCTGTGCGTGTTCGTGCTCGCCCTCGTGGTGACGTTCCAATCGTCGAGCAATCTTGCCGCCGCCTACGGCGTGTCGGTGTCGGGCGAGATGTGCGTGGCCACGCTGATCGCCTATGTCGTCGCCCGCCATGTGTGGGGCTGGTCGCGGCTGCGGGCCGGGGCCGTCACGGCCGTGCTGATCACGATCGACCTGTCGTTCTTCCTCGCCAATGTCGTCAAGATCGCCGACGGCGGCTGGATGCCGCTCGTGGTCGGCGCCTGCCTCTACGCGATCTTCACGACGTGGAAGCGCGGCCGCCAGATCCTGGTCGAGCGCCTGCACGAAAGCACGGTGCCGCTCGAGCCGTTCATCGCCCGCCTCAAGGACGGCAACCCGCCGCGCGTGGCGGGTACGGCCGTGTTCATGACCGGTACACGCGACGGCGTGCCCTACGCGCTTTTGCACAATCTCAAACACAACAAAGTGCTGCACGACCGCGTGGTGCTGCTGACCGTGGTCACCGAGCCCATCCCGCGCGTCGCCGACAAGGACCGCATGAAGCTCGAGCCGCTCGAGAAGAATTTCTGGCGCCTCGTGCTGCGCTACGGCTTCATGGAAGTGCCGAACATTCCGCGCGTGTTGCGCCAGGCGGGCACGACCGGCCTCAAGATCGAGATGATGGAAACCTCGTTCTTCTTCGGGCGCGAAAACCTCGTATCCAAAAACAAGCCGCTGATGCCGCGCTGGCGCGAAAAGCTGTTTATCGCGCTCTCCAAGAACGCCTACAGTGCGACGGCGTTCTTCCGCATCCCGTCCAATCGCGTCGTCGAATTGGGCACGCAAGTGGAGATCTAGGCCATGGACCATCCCGCGACGGTCGATCCCAAGCAGCTGTTCCCGTTCGGCCATTCCCAGCGCCATACGGTTTTCCTGAAGCCGCTGCTCGACGAAATCGACCCGCCGCGCGCCAACATCTCGGTCGGCGACTACAGCTACTATTCGGATTTCGACGACGCAACGCGGTTTTTCCTGCGCAACGTGCGCTACGATTTCGCGCGCAGCAAAGCGCGGCTGGACATCGGCAAATTCTGCGCTTTTGCCCACGATACGACCTTCGTGATGTCCGACGCCAACCACGCGATCGTTGGGCCGTCCACCTTCCCGTTCCCGATCTTCGGCGGGGCGTGGGCGCAAGCCCTGTCGCCGGACGAAACGCCGTGGGCCAATAAGGGCAATACCCGGATCGGCCACGACGTGTGGTGCGGCTACAAAAGCACGATCATGCCGGGGGTGACGGTGGGAAGCGGTGCCATTGTGGCCGCCAATGCCGTTGTCAGCCGCAATGTGCCGGCTTACGCGATGGTGGCCGGCAATCCGGCCCGCGTCGTCAAGATGCGCTTCGACGACGCTACGGTCGCGAAGCTCCTTGCGCTCGCCTGGTGGGACTGGCCGCCGGCAAAAATCGCGGCGGCTGTGCCCGTTCTCGTCAAAGGCGATGTTGATGCGCTCGCGGCTTTGGCGCCCTAACCAACAGGTCTGAACAGCTGATGCGCGGGCGCCACGAGACCGCAGAAGGCGCCAGTTTTTCGGGCAATAGCGGAAATTGACATAAAACTGGGCGAAGTATCAGAATCAATAATCGCCACAACCCATTGATTCAAAACGATCGTTAAAATTTCGAAAATTTTTCGTGGAGTCTCGGCAAAAACGACTCCCACCTTCCGACGGCCTATGTTATCCCCAAACCGACTGCAATAATCCGAAACAATAATCGCGGCGGGTTGGCAAAGGATGATCGAACTTCTTGTTGCCGTGGCAGTGGCCTCGCAAAGCCCCGATATGGGCCAGCGGACGGATTCGCAGACGACTTCGTTTGCTGTGTCGGGCGAGACCGTTGCCGAAACCACCGTCGTTCTCGATAGCAATTTCCTGCTCGACCCGTCGCTGCCTTTCGTCTTTTTGCCGAGCACGCCAGCCCCGGCGCCGACGGTTTCTGCCGGCGGCACGACCGGCCCTGAAGACGATCTCGAACTGCTGGCTGCGCGCGAGGCCGACAGTGCAAATCAAGCCCCCGAGTGGCAGAGCCGGCCCAAGGCCGCCACCAGCTTCGGGGCAGGGGCCAATCTGCGCAATGTGGCCGTCAACATCGCGCGCGCCAACACCAAGCTCAAAATCGGCCAGCGCCAGATCAATCTCGAAGTTTACCGTCCCGACACGGCCGGCCCGCGTCCGGCGGTGCTTCTGCTGCACGGGGCTTCGGGCATGGGCAACGGCGCTTTCTATCGCGGGGCCGCGGAAGCGTTCGCCGAGGCGGGCTACGTGGTCTATCTCCCGCACTATTTGGGCGACCGCAATCGCAACCGGCCGCGCGGCCGGGCGCTGATTGCGGAGTTCGAACAGCAGCACGAGGCTGTGCGCGCGACCCTCGATGCGATGGCCAAGGATCCGCGCGTCGATGAGGCGCGCCTTGCCACGTTCGGCTTCTCGCTGGGTGGGTTCCAGGCGTTGGGCCTGTCGAGCCGCGACGCGCGTGTTGCCGCCGTCGTCAATATGGGCGGAGGCATGCCCGGCAACGTCGCCGGCACCACCACGCGCTTGGCGCCGACGCTCGTCATCCACGGTCAGCGCGACCGCACGGTCCCGGTCGCCCGCGCAATCCAGACCCGCGACATGCTGAAGCGCCTATCCGTGCCGCACGAAATGGCGCTGTTTGCCGATCAGCAGCATTTCTTCAAGGGGCCGGCAAGCCGTACGGCGATCGAAAGGTCGATCGCCTTCTTCGACCGCCAGATGCGCCCGGCCGCCTCGATCGGCACCGCGGACTTGCTCCAGGGCCGTTGACGCGACCTGTTGCCGGCGCGCCCGGCTCCGCGAAAATCGCGCGGGCTCGCCTTTTTCTTTAACCCGGCCATGCTAGATTGACGGCATGGGGATGTTCCGACTGGGGTGGATCGGCGTTGCGGCGGGCCTTTTGTGGGCGCTGCCGGGGACGGCGGCGGTGCAAGGCGATCTGCGGCCGGTGCTGCGCGCGACCCTTGCGGCGTACGCCCCTGCGGCCGAGGCGGCCACGCTCGCCGAGCGCCAGCGCCAAAGCCTGCTCGGCTTCTACGATGCGCGCGGCTTTGCGCCGATCTGGCTTGCCGACAATGCGCCCGCGGCCCGCGTCGGTCGCCTTCTCGAGCTTCTCAAAACCGCCGACCGCCACGGCCTGTCGGCGATCGACTACAGCGTCGCCGAGATCGAACTTCTGCTGCCGTCAAACGATGCGCAAACCCTGGCACGGCTCGAATTCGCGCTGAGCCAGGCGGCTTTGCGCTACGCAGCCGACCTGTTGGGTGCGCGCGTGGCGTCGGTCGAACTTCCGGCCGACGTCAAGATCGTGCCGCGCCCGCTGGATGCCGAGCGCATCCTGCGCGAGCTTGCGCGCAGCGAGGATCCGGCAGGCCCGCTCGAGGCCCTCGCCCCTGCCGACCCCGCCTACGCCCAAATGCGCGCGTGGCTGGCCGCGTATCGCGCCATCAAGGCCCGCGGCGGCTGGCGCAATATCGCCAGCGGCCCCACGCTCGACCCCGGGGCAAGCGATCCGCGGGTGCCGGCTTTGCGCCGGCGGCTCGCCATCACCGACGACGCGCCCGCGGAGCCTGCCGACGCCGACGCGGCAGAAATTTTCGACATCGATCTGGTCGCAGCTTTGATGCGCTTCCAGGCCCGCCACGGCCTCGCGCCCGACGGGCGTTTGGGGCGCCGCACGCTGGCGGCCCTCAACCGATCGGTCGATGCGCGCATCGTGCAGATCGTCGCCAATCTCGACCGGCTGCGCGCCCGGCCCGCCGCCGAGGCGACCTTCATCGAGGTCAACGTGCCGGGTTTCAGCCTGCGCGCGGTCGAAGCGGGCGAAACCCGCCTCGAGATGCCGGTCGTGGTGGGGCGCGAGGCGCGGGCAACGCCGATTTTCTCGAGCCGGGTCACCGAAGTGATCTTCAACCCGAGCTGGACCGTGCCCGCCAAGCTCGTGCGCGAAGACCTGCTGCCGCGCCTGCGCGCCAACCCGCAGGCGTTGGTCGATCTCGGCTTCCGCTTCTATCGCGGGGCGGGCGACGAGCGCGTCGAGGTCGATCCGCGCAAAGTCGACTGGCGCAAAGTCAGTCCGCGCGCCATGCCCTATTGGGTGCGCCAGGATCCGGGCCCCAAAAACGCGCTGGGCCAGGTCCGCCTGACCCTGCCCAACATCTACGACGTGTTTTTGCACGACACGCCCGATCGCCATTATTTCGACCGCGCCGAGCGGGCGCTGTCGTCGGGCTGCGTGCGGCTCGAGCGGCCGATCGACCTTGCCGAATGGGTCTTGCGCAACACGCCGGGCTGGACGCGCGAGGCGATCGAGGCGGCGGACGCCGATGCCGTCACCAAAAACGTCCAGGTGCGCCGGCCGATCCCGCTGCATTTCGTCTATTTCACGGCCTTCGTGCAGGACGGCGAACTGCATTTGCGCGAGGACATTTACGGCGTGGATGCGCGATTCGTGGCCGGGATCGAAAAGCGCCCGGTCGCCGATCTGCGTTTGCCGCGCGAGGGCGCTGCCGCCCCGACCAGCCTCGCCCCCTAAAAACGGGCTTTTTGTCAGCCCTTTAAGCGGTTGTTTCAAATTGTTTCTTCGGGCTTGCCTTTGGCGGCTTGGCTGTGCATTCTGCGCATAACAGCCATGTGGCCAAGTCAATCACCAGGGATACAGCCCCGCCCGATGACCGATCCGAAGACCGTTCCGACGCGCCGGGGCTTTTTGCTTTTTGCCGGCGTTGCCGCCGCTGCCACGCTCCTGCCGACCGCCCCAAGCTGGGCCAACAGCAACAGCAAAGCGGCCATCGTGCCGCCGCCGCCGCGCCCGGCCCCGCGCCAGCCGAATGCCGGCCCCGCCGTCGGCACGCGGCCCGGCGGCAGCCGCAGCCTGCGCATCCAGGTCGTCAATACCGGCGAACGCTGGGAAGGCGTTTACTGGCGCGACGGCGCCTATGTGCCCGAGGCGACGCGCCGCCTCGATGCGCTGCTGCGCGACCATCGCGCCGGCAAGGTCGCCCAGATGGACCCCAAGCTCTACGACCAATTGTGGGAGCTGCACACGCGGCTCGGCTCGAGCGAGCCGTGGCGCGTGATCTCGGCCTACCGCTCGCCGCAGACCAACGCCGCCGTGCGCCGCACCCATGGCGGGGTGGCCCGCAACTCGTTCCACATCCAAGCCAAGGCTTTGGACGTGGATTTGACCGACCGCTCGGTGCGCGCCATTCGCCAGGCCGCCATCGGGCTGCAGGCGGGCGGGGTGGGGCAATATGCGCGCAGCGATTTTGTCCATATCGACACCGGCCCCGTCCGCAGCTGGGGCTGAGCCGCCCCGCCTTTCAAGCAGCATTCTTACGCGACATTTGCGCGACATCGATGCGCCATTGGGGCGACGCCTGCGCGACATCGACGCAACATTTTCCGGCCATTCGACTTTAGATTCGATGTCCAACGCATTGTTATAAAACGATGATAATTTTCGTGCGCAACCGAATCGCGCCGAAAATTCCGGATGCGCCGGGACCGCCCAGGCGGTCGTTTCTCTCTTCACCATGTCAAACAGCGCCAAGCCCTTATTTGCATAAGTTCTTATAAGCATATAATTACCTATATCGAACAATTCTGCAATAAGCGCGTTGCGGGAGCCTGCGTCACGCGGCTGGTTCGACCTTCAGCGACGCCGGCTCGACGGTCTTGAAGAAGCCCGACACTGTGCCGCCGTCGGCGGCGAGCGGCAGGATCAGGCGCGTGTAGCCGTGCCGGTTGCCGTCGATCGTGACGTAGTCGCGGCGCGCAAGGCTCGGCTGCTTGGCGTCGGCGATGCGCACGAGGCTGTCGTAGACGATCGCGGCGTCGGTCTCGTTGAAGAAACCGCGCAGGCCCCGCCCGCTGTCCCGGAAGGTTGCGTGTTCGCCCACATATGTGCCCGCCATGCGCACGCGCACGTCGCGGGCGGCCGGCAGATAGTCGAGCATCATCGTATAGGGCAGGGTTTCGGCCGGCACGAGCCCGATATCGAGCGCGGCGGGCAGCCGGTCGCCCGCGCACGCCGCTTGCCAGACGCGGTAGCAGGCGGCCAGCACCGGATAGGCGTCGATCTCCGCCAGCGGCAATTCGACATAGCGCCCCAATTCGCGGATGGGCATCTGTTCGCTCATTTCCCTGTGCTCCCGAGCAAGCGCCGGCTTGCCAACAACCGTCTGTTCGAACTCATGCGCGGCCGGTCCATGAAGTCCGACAGGTCGCTTTTGCGCCACGCGAACCGGCCCGCGTCGAACGGCAGACGCACGGCCAAAACACGCTGCATTTCGTCGAGTTCCTGGTCGTTCGGCCCGCTGGCCTGGGCGCGTGCGGCCTCGAGGCGCGCGCGCAGCGGTTCGAAATCGAGCAGGAAGGCGCGCAAGGCCGCCATTTTGGGCCACAGGCGCGCGCGGAAATCGTCGATGTTGCCGAAGGCGCGCAGCGGATCGGACGCGACCGCGTCGAGTTCGATCGCGACCGCCGACGACCACACGAGCGCGTCGCGCAAGCCGATCGCGACGGCGCGCGCGCGCTCGCTGCGCCACGGGTTCTGGCGCGCGGCCGCGATCTTGGCGATGGCGCCCACATCCTGCTGCAGATCGACGATGCTGCGGCACAGCCGCTCGACGCGCGCGACGTCGACCGCGATCGCGACGATGTCGTCGGCGACAAGGTCGAGCTTGCGCGGATTGGCGAAGGCGCCCACCCAATCGACCAACGCCTCGAGCGCCTCTTCCATGATTTCGGCGGCCGGCTGCAAAGCCGTTTCGAGCGGCGTCGATTGCAGCGGCAAAGGCGGGCCGCCGACGGCCGCCCCGATGCGCCGCACGGCGCGCACCACCAGATGCGGCTTGGGGTCCCACGAGGGCCGTCCGTCGATGGCTTCGCTCGGCAGCGTCTGGCCGGCTTTGAGCGTGCGGCAATAGCGCAGGGCCGCGGGCACGAGGGTGAGCAGCCGCGCGTCGCGCGAGCGCGCCGGCACTTCGAACAGGGCCGCCACATGGCTCAGATCGACGCTGGTTTTGGCCTCGCCCAGATCGATGCGGAACACGATTTTGCGATAGTCATCGACCGCAAAAAACGCATCGCCGCGCGCCAGGGCGGGAATCTCGAAACCGAAGATCAGGGACACGGGATATCTGCCTGGGGTTCGCTGGATGCGGGCTGGAAAAGCGACCCGCGCGGTGAGTTAGGGCGCAAGGCCGGCGCCGTCCAGGGGGATATTGCGAAAATGCGACGCGAAATGGGAGGGGCGGCTGGGAGGCTGCCGATGCAACTCAATGGGTAAAAGGTGGCGAAGTTTGTCGTCGGCCCTCAACGCCGCACAAAAATCTGCCCGATAAACAGGAGACGACCGAGAAAGCGCAATCGCCGCCGTCGCCCAGTGGGATCGCTGCTTAGGTTTGGAAATTCGGGTTGCCAATCGAATTTTGGCGCAGGGTTAGAAGCTATTCCACCACGCTACAATTGCGATTCGCCTTGCGCCGATTGTCCTTCAAGCTCGACACTTGGTGCAGCGTGTCCCCGGCCAGCAGTGACGGCGAGAAAAGCCCGGCGTCTTTGAATCAGCCGTTTCAAGCGTCGAAAAGGTCGCGGCGCACATGGATCAGATCTTCGATCAGAAGGGTGTCGCCTCGCTCGGACTAGAAAATGTAGTGGGATTGGTAGCGGTAGCGGCGCAGGCCCGCTTTGATTTCAAATGCGGCAACGCCGATTTGCGGGTAGCGCACGAGAAGATTGAAACTGTCCTCTAAGCCCGCAACATACGCGGCGGTTTGCGTGGCGCCGAACATTGCGTCCGAATGGACCACGATTTCGGCAAGCGATCTTTCGGCAGCGCGTGAAAGTCGGTAGGACGCAATCAAGCGCCGCTGCGCGCCGTTCTGGCCCGCGCGACGATGTCGGCAATCGTGCCGGTCGACGGTGCGGTGCAATCATCCGAAGCGAAATGGTCTTGCAGGGCTGCAAGCTGCTGCGCGCCCGTCATGGCGTTCCAAATTTCGTCGTCGCGCGCCGTCGTAACCGCCCACGACGACAGCGTCGGGACGGGCGTGTCGGACAGGCTGCCCTGCGGGGCTGCTGTCGAACGGGCGCGCGTATTGCTCATGTGAGGATTGTATCACAAGCGGAGGCGTTTGTACGCCCCCTCACGGCGCCGCCAGCACCGCCGCACATTGTGCCGGGAGTTTCGGGCGCGGTGGGGCGGTTTGGCGCGGGCGGGGGGCGGCTGCAGCGGCCTTGCGGCGTTCTTCGGCGTCGGCGAACCACCAGTCGAGTGTTGAGTCGCAGCCGTCGCCCGGCGGGATCCCCGCTTGGGTTTGGCAATTCGGATTGCCGGCTGGGCAAGCGAGGCGGACGTGGAAATGTTCGTTGTGGCCCACCCACGGGCGCAGTTTGCGCAGCCAGCCGCGTTCGGCCGGCGGCAGGGTTTCGCACAGATGTTTTTTGATTGCGTAGTGCACGAGCACGCGATCGACATTCGCAGGCGCGGCCGCCATCTGCAGCAGGCGCACATGCTCGGGGCGGAATTGGGCCGGCTCGATGCGTTTCTCGTCGGCCGTTACAAGGCGGACAATGTCGATGATTTCGCGTTGGCTTGCCGGCAGCGGCGGCTTCGGGTTCAGGTTGAACCAGATATCGACGTCGGTGCCGTTCTGGTGCGAGGCGTGGCCGTCGCGCATCGGGCCGCCGCGCGGCTGCGATAGGTCGCCGATATAGAGCGGGGCGAAGCCGGCGGCCTGTGCGCGTGCGCCGAGATCGCGAATGTAGGCGATCGTCTGCGGGTGGCTCCAATTGCGGTTGCGCGAGAGGCGCACGGCTTGATAGCCCGGCCCGTCCGGCGGCAGGGCTTGGGCGCCTGCAATGCAGCCATTGGCCGGGCCGCCGAAGAGTTCGGTCGGGCCCTTCGTCGGAAGTTTGGGCTCGTGCCATTCTTTGGCCGCCGCCGGTGCGGCCCAAGCGAGGGCCGCCAGCAATGCGGCGAGGCAGACGCTACGCCGCATCCGCCTGTTCCAACGCTTCGGCGGCCGCCATCCAGCGCGCTTCGGCGGCTTCGAGCACCGAAGCATGCGCCTTCTGGCGTTTGGCCAATTCGGCGGCTTTGCGCGGATCGTTGTAGGTGGCGGGCAAGGTTGCTTCGCGCTCGAGCTTTTTGCTTTCCTCGGTCGCGCGCGCGAGCGCTTCTTCGGCGGCCTTCAGTTCTTTTTTGAGGGTGGCGAGATTTTGCGGCGGGGCTTTGGCGGCGGGGGCGGCGGCCTTCGGCTTTTCGGCCGATTGGCGTTGCGCACGCCGCTCGGCCAAGGCCAGCGACCGGTATTCGTCGAGATCGCCCTCGAACGGCGTGACCTTGCCGTTCGCGACGAGCCACAGCCGGTCGCAGGTGAGTTCGAGCAGACTCCAATCGTGCGTGACGAGAATGACCGTGCCGGCGAATTCGTTGATCGCCGTCACAAGCCGTTCGCGGCTCGCCATGTCGAGATGGTTCGTGGGCTCGTCGAGGATCAGCAATTGCGGGGCGTGGGCGGTCGCCAGCGCAAAGGCGAGGCGCGCTTTTTCGCCGCCCGACAAAACGTCGGCCTTCACGTCGGCCTTGTTGCCGGAAAAGCCGAAGCGGCCCAGCCGTGCGCGGATCTGTTCGGGCTTGGCGGTCGGCATTTCGTCGCCGAGCAATTGGAAGGGCGAGCGGTTGGGGTCGATGTCTTCGATCTGGTGCTGCGCGAAAAATCCGGTCTGGAGTTTGCTTGCGCGCGTGGTGCCGCCTGTCATCGGCTGCAGGCGGCCCGCAAACAGTTTTGCCAATGTGGATTTGCCGTTGCCGTTGGCCCCCAACAGGCCGATGCGGTCTTCGGGATCGAGCCGCAGATCGACATTCGTAAGCACGGGTTTTCCGGGCGTGTAGCCGACGGAGGCGCGGTCGAACGTGACCAAGGGCGGCTTCGGCAATTCGACTTCGGGAAATTCGAAGCGCACGGCGTCTTCGTCTTTTTCGACGAAGACGGGCGTGAGTTTGGCAAGCGCTTTGAGGCGCGATTGCGCTTGGCGCGCTTTGGACGCTTTGGCGCGGAAGCGGTCGACGAAGGCTTGCATGTGCTTGCGCTGGGCATCGACCTTCGAGGCCATCGCGGCTTGCAGCGCCAAGCGCTCCTGGCGCAGCACTTCGAAACGGTCGTAGTCGCCCGTGTAGAGCGTCATCTTGCGGCTGTCGAGATGCAGGATATGCGTGCACACGGCGTTGAGCAGCTTGCGGTCGTGGCTCACCACCATCAGCGTGCCGGGCCAGCGCTGCAGATAGTCTTCGAGCCACAAAGCGCTCTCGAGATCGAGATGGTTCGTGGGCTCGTCGAGCAGCAGAATGTCGGGACGCGCGAACAGCACGGCGGCAAGGGCCACGCGCATGCGCCAGCCGCCCGAAAATTCGGACAAAGCGCGGTCCTGCATGCCTGCATCGAAGCCGAGGCCCGCGAGGATCGAGGCGGCACGCGGGGTCGCCGTGTAGGCGTCGATCTCGGCAAGCCGCATATGGATGTCGGCGATGCGCTCGCCGTCTTCGGTGGTCTCTTCTTCGGCGAGCAGGGAAGCGCGCTCTTCGTCGGCTGCGAGCACGGCTTCGAGCGGCGTGGTGGTGCCGCCCGGGGCTTCCTGCGCCACGAAGCCCACACGCGCGCGCTTGGGCATCGAAATGCTGCCGCGGTCGGGGGCGAGGCGGCCCAAGATGGCGTCGAGCAGCGTGGATTTGCCGGCCCCGTTGCGGCCGATGAGGCCCACCCGGCGGCCTTCGGGCACGAGGGCGCTGGCGTCTTCGAGAAGCGTGAGGCCGCCGATGCGCAGCGTGAGGTTTTCGATCGCGATCATGGGGCTTCCCTCTAGCAGATCGGGCGCGTAACGTCGCGTGCCATGACGCAGAAAATCGACGAAGCGGGCCTCGCCGCCCGGTACCACGCAATGGTCGGCATCGCGCTCGCGGCGGGCGATCTGCAGCGCCGCTATTTTTCCGACCGCTCCAAGCTCGCCACGAGCTTCAAGGGCCCGCAGGATTACCTGACCGTGGCCGACGGGGCGGTCGAGCGGCTCGTCGTGGCGTCGTTGCAGGCGGCCTTCCCGGGCGACGGCGTGCTCGGCGAAGAGGGTGGCGGCAGCCACGATCCGGCGGCGTTGTGGGTCATCGATCCCATCGACGGCACGGCCAATTTCGCCAACGGCATCGCGCATTTCTGCATTTCGATCGCGTTCGTGGCGGCGGGCCGCGAGGAGATGGGGGCGATCTACGACCCGATCCGCGGCGACATGTTTTTGGCAAGGCGCGGTTTTGGCGCCACCTGCAACGGCCGGCCGATGGCGACGACGAAGATCGACGATCCCGCGCGTGCGCAGGTCGAAATGGGCTGGTCCGTTCGCCGGCCGATGGCGGCCTATACGGCGGCACTCGAAAAGCTTGTGGCGGCCGGAGCGTCGTTTCGCCGCGCAGGTTCGGGTGCTTTGGGCCTCGCCTATGTCGCCGACGGGCGCAGCGACGGCTATGCCGAACTGCACATCAATTCCTGGGATTGCTTGGCCGGCCTCTTGATGGTGCGCGAGGCGGGCGGGCGCACGAACGATTTCCTCGGCATGGGCGGGCTCATTGAGGGCGCCCCCGTGCTCGCGGCCGGGCCCGGTCTATACGCGCATCTCGGACGCCTCGTCGGTCTCGGCGACGTTCCCGCCCTCTAGCGCCGCATGCTGCGCATCGGACATGCCGGGCACGGCGAGCGGCCGGTCGAGACCGCTGCCTTGCTCGAGCGCTTGTCCGAGGCCGAGGGCACGAATGTGCTGGTGCTGCAGCTCGACGCAAGCGACGTCGAGCGGGCACTCGGCGACGTTTTGGTGCCGTGCCTCGCCAAGCGCGTGCGGCTCGTGGTCGAAGTGCCGGACGGCGACCCGCTGGCCGTCGCCAATGCGCTCGCGGGGCTTGCCGCAAGGCTCGGCAAAAGGCGGCCGCGCGTGGGCGTGCTTGAAGGGCACAATCTGCTCGCCACGCAATTGCCGGCGGTGCTCGCGGCCTTGCGCTGCGATCCGCCGCCGCCGCCGGGTTTTGTCTTGGCGGCGGCCGAAGCCGAACTCGGCAGCGAGCCCTTGCTGGGGCTGATCGCCAAAGGCGCGGAGGTTTTGGTGACGGGTGTGGTCGCCGCGTCTGCCGTCGCGATCGCGTTCGCGCGCCATGTGCATCGCTGGCCGGCCGGCGATTTCGACCGGCTTGCGGCGGCCGCCTGCGTCGGGCGCATCTTGCGGGCCGGGGCGGCTGCCGTGGGGGGGGATCTCGACGAGACGGTGCCGGTCGCGGGCCTGCCCTATGCCGACATTTCCGCCGACGGGTCGGTGCGTTTCCACGCGACGCAGGCGGGGCCGCTGCGCGTGGCCGGGCTCGCGCTTGCGTTGCTCGACGGGCTTGCGACACCGATGCAATGGATCGAGCCCGACGTGACCGTCGATCTCGGCAATGCCGTGCTGCACGGGCCGCAGCTCGAAGCTGTCGCGGGCGGGCCTGCGGCCAATTGGGTTGCGGGGCGCTTCGTGTTCGAAGGCGGCTACGAAGGGGCGGCCGAGATCGCCTATGGCGGCGGCAGTGCGGCCGCCCGCGGGCTTGCGGCGGCGCGCGATCTCGAGAAGCGGCTGGCGGCTTTGCCGGGCGACGCAAGGGTCCGCGTCGAGATCGTCGGTTTCGATGCGGCGGCCAAAGCGGCGGGCGAGCAGGTGCGCGATTTGGCCGTGGCCCCGGGCCGCGACGTGCGCGTGCGCGTGGCCGTGCGCGGCGAAACCGGGCTCCAAGTGCAGGCGGCCCTTGCCGAAGCAAAAGCGCTGGTGCGCTTCGGGCCGGCGGGCGGAGCCTTGCTGCGCGCAGCCGCGACATCCGAGCGGCGCGTGTCGGTCGCGCGCATCGACAAGGGTCTCGTGTCGCCGCGCGCCACGCAGATGACGGGGGATCTGTGAGCGCGCCGATCATCCATCCCGTGCCGTTGCGCGAATTCTGCCATGCGCGCGCGCATGTCGCGGGCAGCGCTTTGGTGATCGTGCTCGCCCTGCGCGATCCGCAGGATTGGCGGCTCGTGCGCGAAGGTGCGAGCCTTGCGCGCGTGCGCGCCTGGCTCGGCGCGTTGCGCGCGGCCAATGTGCGGCGCCTGGAGCTGCCGGGGCTTGCGGCCTTGCATTTTGTGTTCGAGGCCGCCGCCGGGGCCGGGCGCGGCCACGATCTGTCGGCCGATCCGGCGGGCCGCGCCTTCGCCCAGCGTTTGCTCGACATGCCGGTGCCGGTTGCGCCAAACTGAGCTTTCTCGTTCCACCCCCCGGAGTTGCCGATGCCTGAAGATATCGTCCGCGAAGTCGATCCGCTCGAAGCCAAAAAACAGATCGACGCGGGTGCGGCCGTGCTGATCGACGTGCGCGAAGCCGAAGAATACGCCGCCGCGCGCATCGAGGGTTCGACGCTCGTGCCCTTGTCGGCGTTTGATCCCAACGCGCACGCGTCGCTCAAGGGCAAGCAGGTGATCGTGCATTGCCAGATGGGCGGGCGCTCGATGCGCGCGGCCCAAGCGCTCGCCCCTGTGCTGGGGGCCGCAAACGTGCGTTCGATGGCCGGCGGCCTCAATGCGTGGCAGGGGTTGGGCCTGCCGGTGAAGCACGGCTGACGGAATCAAATGGATCTCGCACAAATCCTCGACCTGATCCGCGATCAGGGCGACGCGGCGTACGCGCTCATCGTCTCGGGCTCGGCGTGGAACTCGCTGCTGCTGCCGCTGTTCGCGGGCTACGCGGTGAAGCTCGATGCGCTTGCCTACGTGCCCACCGTTGCGGCCGTGTGGGCGGGCGGCTTTCTCGGCGACGAGCTGCGCTTCTGGCTTGCCCGCCGCTACGGCAGCGCCTTGTTCGAGCAGATGCCGCGCATCCGCACAGGTGTGGAGCGCGCGGCGCGCGTGATCGACCGCCACGGCGATTGGCTTATCTTCGTCTATCGCTATCCGCACGGCATTCGCGGGCTGGCGGCCTTCGCGTTCGGGCTGTCGCAGATGGCGCGGCTGCGCTTCACGGCGCTCAATTTCGTGTCGGCCGGAATGTGGGCGAATGTCGTGGTCGGCACGGGCTACGCGTTCGGCCATCTCTCCGACAAGGCGCTCGGCGAAGCGGCCACGCAAGCGGCCCTTGGCCTGCTGGTGGCGTTCCTTGCGCTTGCGTGGTTCCTGTCCAAACGGCTCGAGAAAAGCCTGTAGCGGCGGCGATGTCGGTTGGCGGCCTGCCGCCACTCGCTTAAGATCGCGCGATACAAACGCAACCTCGGTGGATTCGCGTGCTCAGAACGACCAAACGCCCGCTCGCCTTCGTGCTCACGGCCGCCAATCACGGCTCGATGCTCGTGAACCGCAACGATTCGTACACGAATGCGGTCGAGACGATCGGCGTGGGCTACAATATTTTCCTCAACTCCTCCTGCGGCCAGGAAGAGGTCGACGCGGCTTTGCAGCTGCTCGATTCGCGCCGCAAGCATTACGGCGACGGCGTGTTCGCGCTCGATTGCGGGGCCAATATCGGCGTGCACATCGTCGAATGGGCGCGCCACATGCACGGCTGGGGCGAAGCGCTCGCCTTCGAAGCGCAGGAGCGGATTTTCTACGCGCTCGCGGGCAACCTCACGCTCAACAACTGCTTCAACGCGCGCGCCCTCTGGGCGGCGGTGGGGGCCCATGCGGGCGAAATCCGCGTGCCGGAGCCCGACTATCTCTCGGCCGGCAGCTTCGGCAGCCTCGAAATCCGCAAGACCGAGAAGACCGAATTCATCGGCCAGGCGATCGACTACAGCGAGGCGAACACGCGGCCCGTGCGCATGCTCGCGATCGACGATCTCGATCTGCCGCGCCTCGACCTCATCAAGATCGACATCGAAGGCATGGAGCTCGAAGCGCTGGCGGGCGCGCGCAAGACGATCGCGCGCCACAAGCCGCAGATGCTGATCGAGCGCATCAAGACCGACCAGCTGGCGCTGAACGCCGTGCTGCTCGAGCACGGCTACAAGCTGTTCGCCTTCGGCGTCAATCTGCTGGCGATCCACGAATCCGACCCGTTCGCGACGCAGGTCGTGATCAACCGCTGACAGCACCGGAGACCGGCGTGCTCAAAACCACCAAACGCCCCGTGGCCTTCGTGCTGGTTGCCACCAACCACGGCACGATGATGGTCAATCGCAACGACCACCATACCGACGCCTTCGCGACGTTCGGCGTCGGCCACGAGATTTTCGGCACGTCCTCGTGCGGCCAGGAAGAGATCGACGTCGCCCTGCAGCTGCTCGACGCGCGCAAGGAGTATTTCGGCGCCGGCGTCGTGGCCCTCGATTGCGGCGCCAATATCGGCGTGCACACGATCGAATGGGCCAAGCACATGCACGGCTGGGGCACGGTGACGGCCTTCGAAGCGCAGGAGAAGATCTTCTACGCGCTCGCCGGCAACATCGCGATGAACAACTGCTTCAACGCGCGCGCCGTGTGGACCGCCATCGGTGCCGCCGACGGCACGATCCGCGTGCCCGTGCCCGACTATCTGAAGCCGTCGAGCTTCGGCAGCCTCGAAATCCGCAAGACCGACAAGACCGAATTCATCGGCCAGGACGTCGACTACAGTGCGGCCAAGACCGTCGAGACCACGATGCGCGCCATCGACAGCTTCGCGCTGAAGCGCCTCGATTTCATGAAGATCGACATCGAGGGCATGGAGATGGAAGCGCTGGCGGGCGCGCGCAACACGATCGCCGCGCACAAGCCGATCATGCTGATCGAGGGCATCAAGACCGATCTCGGCGCGCTCACCGCTTATCTCAACGAGATGGGCTACCGCTATTTCACGTTCGGCATAAACGTGATCGCGATCCACACGAGCGATCCCTATTCGGCGCGCGTGATTTCGAAGCCGTAGCGGCGCCTACGGAAACCGCGCGAGCGCGTAGGCGCACAGCGTCTGGTAGAGCGCGCGCAGGAACGCCGTCGTCGCCTCGGTTTTTTCGAGCGCGTTGCCGGCCGTCACGGCTTCGTGCACGGCCACGAGTTCGGCCGACGGGATCTGCGGCGGTTGGCCGTCCGGCCACGTCGCGCGCGCGGGGACGGCGCGCACGAAAGCGAGCAGCAGGCGCAGGCGCTGCGAAAGCTCGGGGCTCGCCTCGGCCAAATGCGCGTCGAGTTGCGCGGGCGAAATCGCGACGCAATTTGTCGTCGCGACCGCGACGGCCGAGGCCGTGCGCGGCAACCCGTCGATGAGGGCAAGCTCGCCGAACATCGCACCGGCCCCGATCTGCGCGATCTCGATCTCCGTCTCGATGCCCATGCCCGCGCGTCGCTGGCGGATCGCCACGCGGCCGTTCTCGACCACGAAAGCAAGGTCGCCCGGATCGCCCTGCGCGAAGATCCGCACGCCGGGCGCGAAGCGGAAGCGCTGCAGCCGCGGCCCCGTGGTGACCGTGGTTTCGCGCAATTGCCCGTCCACGCCTTTGAGGGCGAGGGTCTGTTTGCGCTCGAACCGGATATTGCCGTCTTCGGCCACGGGGCGGAGGCTCGCTTCCTTTAAAGCGCGTTCTCGAGGCCTGCGGTGCCGCGCGTATCGGCCCCCGTCAGCACGGCCCCGCGCAAATCGGCGCCCGAGAAGTCGCAGTCGAGCAGGATCGCGTCGGTGAGGTTGGCGTCGCGCAGGTCGGCGCGGCGCAGGACGGAGCCGGTGAGATCGGCTTTCGACAGGTTGGCACCGCGCAGATCGGCCCCGCTCAGATTTGCCTCTTTCATCTTCGTATTCCACACGCGCTGGTTCAGCGTATCGACGGGCATGGGGGCCAGTTCGGCGTCGCGCAGTTTGGCGCCCGTCAAGGTCGCCTTGTCGAGCTTCGCACCCTGCAGCTTGGCGCCCGACAGATCGCAGCCCGCCATGAAGGCCGACGAGAAATCGGCGACCTGGAAATAGCCGCCGGCCAGCTTGGCGTTGCGCAGGATGCTGAGCGCCATGCGCCCGGCCGAAAGATTGACGCCGGGCGCGTCGAGATCGGCCAGATTGACGCGCTCGAAATCGGCCTGGTGGCCGGTGCGCCCTTCGGTCTTGAGCCAGTCGAGATGGTCGATGAAAATCTGCTGCACGGACTTTTCGAGCTTGTCGATCGACACCGGCAGCACGGCTTTCGACGTATCGACGCGCGCCAGATCCTGCGTGCCGAAATTGGACGCGGTAAGGTCCGCCCCGTCGAGATTGGTGTTGTCGAGCAGTGCCCCGGCGAGCGTCGCACCATGCAGGATGCAGTTCGAGAGATTGGCGTTCGTAAGGTCGGCGCCGGTCAGCACCACGCCGCTCAAATCCGAGTTCGAAAGATCGGCCTGGCGGAGAATCGCCCCGCGCATGATGCAGCCCGTAAGATCGGTGCGCGGCCCGAACACGCGGCTCATCTTCGCGTTCGTCATGTCCGCATGCGCGAATTTGGCGTCCGTGAGGACGGCCCCTTGCGGCTGGTTGTTGTGGTAGCTGAAATTGCCGTCCTTGTCGCGGACGATGATGAAGCCGTCGCGGATGTCGGCGGCGGTCAGGTTCGCGCGCTCGAGATTGGCGCGCTTGAGCTGCACGCCGCGCAGATCGGCCTTCGACAGGTCGGCATCCGACATGTCGCAGCCCGTGAGATCGGCGCCGAACAGATTTGCGCGCGTCATTTTGGCGTGCGCGAAGGTCGACTCGCACAGGAACGCGCCGACGAGTTCGGCCTCGCTCAAGTCGCGGTTGCGGAAATCCATGCGCTCGGCGACCTTGAAGGACAGCGCCAGACGCACGCCGCCGGTCTTGCCCTTGGCCATTTTTTCGTGGAGCGCGACGGCGGTGTTGATGTCGTGTTGGCTGACTTTGGTGGGCGGCGGCATCGTTGGCTTGCTCGCTTTCTGCGGAAGGCGCAATAATGCGCGCAAAAGACGTGAACGAACAAGCCCGCATGCGACGGAAACTCCGATATGCGCCATCTGCAGGTCTTCGCCATTGCGGCGCTGTTCGGGCTTTGCGCCTACGCGGTCGTGCGCGGGCTCGTCTATGTGAGCCGCGAGACCGGCTTGCTGGCATGGTTCGCGTCGTAGCCGGAATTCCATGAATCTCGCTGCCCATCTTGTGCGCAACGCTGCACGCATGCCGGACCGGCCGGCCTTGGCGCTGGGCACGCAGACGGTCGCGACCTGGGCGCAGATGGCGGCGCAAGTTGCTGCGCTCGCCGGCGGCTTGCGCGGGCTCGGGCTCGATAGAGGCGCGCGAATTGCAATCGTGGCCGAAAACACGCCGGATTATGCGCGCGCCCTCTACGCGATCTGGCATGCGGGCCTGGCGGCCGTGCCGCTCAACAGCAAACTGCACGCAAAAGAGCTTGCCTATTGCTTCGACCATTCCGAGGCGGCGTTGGTGCTGCACTCGCGCGACATGGCAAAGACTGTTGCCGATGCGCAACCGCGCCCAAATACGATGCAAATGGGCAGTGCGGCCTGGCAAGCGCTTGCCGCAGCGCCGCCGATCGCGATGGCGGAAGCGGCCACCGACGATTTGGCGTGGCTCTTCTATACGAGCGGCACCACCGGCAAGCCCAAGGGGGCGATGCTCACGCACGGCAATCTGCTGGCGATGGCGCTGAGCTATTTTGTGGATATCGACAGCCCGAGTCCCGGCGGGGCGATTCTCCATGCGGCGCCGATGTCGCATGGCTCGGGCCTGTACATGCTGCCGATGGTCCTGATCGGAAACACGCAAGTGATACCTGCAAGCGGCCATTTCGACCCGGCTGAAATTGCGGGCCTGTTCCGGCACTGGCCGGACGTGACGATGTTCGCGGCCCCCACGATGGTCAAGCGATTGGTCACGCATGACGGCGCACGCGACCCCGGCAATCTGCGCACGATCGTGTGGGGCGGGGCGCCGATGTATGTGGCCGATCTCGAACTTGCGATCCAGCGCTACGGCTATCGTTTCGCGCAGCTCTACGGCCAGGGCGAATCGCCGATGTGCATCTCGGGCCTCACGCGCGCGGCGATCGAAGCCGCGCACAAGACGGGCGACACGGCCCTGCTTGCGTCTGCGGGCACGGCGCAGTCGGTCGTGGAAATCCGCATCGCCGAAGACGGCGAGATCTGCGTGCGCGGCCAAAGCGTGATGAAGGGCTATTGGCGCGATCCGGCAGCGACCGCGCGCGCCTTGCGCGACGGCTGGCTGCACACGGGCGACGTCGGCGAAATCGACGCGCGCGGCGTGCTGACGCTCAAGGATCGCTCGAAGGATCTCATCATCTCGGGCGGGTCCAACATCTATCCGCGCGAGGTCGAAGAGGTGCTGCAGACGCATCCGGCCGTCGCCGAAGTGTCGGTCGTCGGCGCCCCCGATGCCGAATGGGGCGAGCAGGTCGTGGCCTATGTGGTGCTGCGCGCGGGCATTGCGGCCACGCAAGCCGAGCTCGACGCTTTGTGCCTTGCCCAAATCGCGCGCTTCAAGCGGCCCAAGCGCTATCGGTTCGTGGCCGCCTTGCCGAAGAATGCCTACGGCAAGATTCTGAAGACCGAGCTGCGCATGCAGGAGCAGGCCCATGTCGAAGCTGGCGCCAAAACGCCTTGAAGGAAAGACCGCGATCGTCACAGGTGCGGGCACGTCGGGCCCCGGGTGGGGCAATGGCAAGGCGGCGGCGGTGCTGTTCGCGCGCGAAGGCGCCAGAGTGTGCTGCGTCGACGTCAATGCGGATGCGGGGGCCGCAACCGCATCTCTGATCCGCGAGGAAGGCGGACAGGCGATCTCGGTTGCGTGCGACGTGTCGAAGAGCGTTCAAGTCGCCGACATGGTCGCGCAATGTCGGGCTGCCTTCGGTTCGATCGACATTCTGCACAACAATGTCGGCATCCTCGCGCATGGCGGGCCGGTCGAACTCGCCGAGGAAGATTGGGACCGCGTGCTGCGCGTCAATCTCAAATCGATGTATCTGACCGCCAAGCACGTGCTGCCGGTGTTCCTCGAGCAGTTCGCGGCGACGGGCAAGGGTGGGGCGATCGTCAACATCGCGTCGATCGCCGGCATTCGCTATCTCGGCATCCCCTACATCGCCTACAGCACCACGAAGGGGGCTATCGTGCCGTTCACGCAGAGCCTGGCCGTGCAGTATGCGGCCAAGGGCATTCGTGCCAACTGCATCCTGCCGGGCCTCATGAACACGCCGATGATCGTCGAGCCTCTGCGCGCGGCCTATGGCGGGGATGTGGCGCACATGATCGCGGTACGCGACGCGCAATGCCCGACAGGCAAGATGGGCGACGCATGGGACGTGGCCTATGCGGCCCTGTTCCTTGCGTCCGACGAAGCCAAATACGTGACCGGCGTGGCCCTGCCGGTCGATGGCGGCATCACGCTCAAAGTGTCGTGAGGTCGGGCGGGGTCTTGGGGGCGAAGAAGCGCCGGTAGATCAGGGGCGCGAACGTCACCACGATGACGATGCGGTAGAGATGGTGGCCGGCGACGACCGCCGGATCGATGCCGAGCGCCAGCGCCACAAGGCTCATTTCGGCGAAGCCGCCGGGGGCGAAGGCGAGGATGAGGCCCGGCAGCGTCTGGCCCGTGAATTGGGCGAGGACGGCCGAAAACGCGATCGAGAGCGCGAGCATCAAGGCGCCGGCGGCCATCGCATGCAGCACCGTGACGCCGATCACGCGCAGCTTCATGCCGGCAAAACGCTGGCCGATCGCGGCCCCCAGCACGATCTGGGCGGCGGCGGTCACGACATAAGGCGGCTGCGTGTCGGTAATGCCGGCAAGATGCACGGCGGCCGAGCAGAGCATCGGCCCCAGCATGTTGGCGGCGGGCAGGCGGAGGCTTTTCGCCGCGACCGCACCGCCGATCGCGCAGGTGCCGAGGATCAGATAGTCGAGGGCCGAAATGTCGAACATGCCGACGAGCGCTTTTGCGGGCGTGCTGCCAAGCGCGCCGTCGAGCCGGAACCAGATCGGAAGCACCAGCACCACAAGCATGATGCGCGCCGTGTGGCTGAGCGCCAGCGTTTGCAGATGGCCGCCATACTGCGAACCCACCATCGTCATTTCGGCAAGCCCGCCGGGCGTGGCGGCGAAAAACGCCGTGGTGGGATCGTAGCGCGCAACGCGGCGCATATAGAAATAGGCGACACCGCCCGCGACTACGGCCCATACGGCAAGGGCCGCCATCGTGACGATCCACTCCGGCATGCGCGCGAGGATCGCGGGCGTGAAGCCCGCTCCCAGCAGCACGCCCAGCACGGTCAAAAACCAGTCGCGCACGCGGCGCGGCATCGCGACCTTGGCGCCCGACACGGCGGCGATCGTGGTGAAGCACATCGCCCCCAGCATCCAGGGCAGCGGAATGCCGAGTTCCTTGAACACGGCACCGCCGACCGTGCCCAGCACGGCCGCGGTCGCCAGGGCCCGCCAATCGACCTGCAGTGTCACGCGATTTCGCGGCCGAGCCGCACCGCCGTCTGGCCGCGACCCAAGCGACGCGTGGGCATGATCAGCACGCAATTGTCGTAAGGGGCGAGCACCGGCGTGCCGCCGTCGTCGGCGATGGGGTCGCCTTTGCGCGCGATTTTCTCGAGCCCTTTGAAGGGTTCGACGAAGCGGAACGCGTCGGTCTTGATCGTCACGGTCTCGGTCACTTCGATCAGACGCTGGGCAGGTGGCGCGGCGGCGGGGAGATGCGCTGCCGCCCAGTCCGCACTTGCGGCTCCCGTGGCGGCAAGGAAACGCACGAGGCAGGTGCGCGCCATGTCGGCCGAGGCTTTCTCCCAGTGCTGGCCGCATTCGACGAGCAGCGAATTTTTGGCGCTGGCCGGATCGCCGAAAGCGCCGTAGTCGCGCATGCGCTTGCCCGCCGCGTGGCCTTCGTCGCTGACGATAATCGCGGGCACGCCGATCTCGCGCGCGAAGCGGCGCCCCTTTTCGAGGGGCCCGCACAGCATCAAAGCGGGCGTTGCATGCTGCATCGAATGGATGTCGAGCAGCAGATCGGCGGAGGCGACGAGCGGGCGGACCTGGCGCGCGCGCGCAAGTTCCTGCGACTGGCGCGGGCCGTCGAGCGTGCTTTCGTTCCAAACGCGGTTGAAATCTTCGTCGAGGAAGCGGCTCGCCTGCGGGTTCTGCGGATCGAAGCTGCGATAGGCATCGACGTTGCAGAACAGCAAGGTGAGCTTGCCCTGTTGGGGGCGGAAATTCTGTTTGAACAGCCAGTCCAGGGCGATCGCACCGCAGATTTCGTTGCCGTGCACGAGAGCCGTCACCAGCACATGCGGACCGCTGCGCCCGCTGTCGAAGCTCGTGGCGTAGTCGAGCCCGACATTGCCTTTGGCGTAGGCCGATATGTCGGGTGTGTGCAGTTCGATCGGGTAGGCTTCGTTGTCCATGATGTGGCCCCTCGCGCGCGAGTGTATGGCGCCCCTAGAGAAAACCCAAATTTTCGAGATCGCGATGCAACGCGGCGGGGGACGCAAAATGATGTGCGGAAAATCCGAGGGCGCGCGCACTTGCGATGTTGGCGGCATTGTCGTCGATGAAGAAACACGCTGGGGCGGGCCTGCCCACGACCTGCAGCAGATGGCGGAAGATCGCGGGATCCGGCTTCACGAGGCCGATTTCGCCCGAGACGACGATGTCGCGGAACAGCTCGAGAAACGGGAAGTTCGGGCGCGTCAACGCGAAAGTCTCGGCCGACCAGTTGGTCAGCGCATAAAGCGGCGTGCCTTTGGCATGCAGCGCTTCGAGCAGCGTGACCGTGCCCGCGATCGGGCCCGACAGCATCTCCATGAAACGCCCGTAATAGGCGCGGATGCGGTCGGCTTGGTCGGGGAAGCGGGCGATGAGTTCGGTCTCGGCTTCGCGTATCGGTCGGCCGGCATCCTGCTGGATGTTCCAATCGTGCGTGCAGATCTCGGCGAGGAACGCTTCCATCGCCGCTTCGTCGGCGAAAAGCTTGCGGTAGAGATTGCGCGGGTCCCAGCCGATCAGCACGTTGCCGAGATCGAAGACGACGGTGTCGGGTTTCATGGCCGGCTTTCGAAACGCTCGACCAAGCGGCGCAGGAACTGTTCGCACAAGGCGATCTGTTCGAGGGCCACGAACTCGTCGGGCTTATGCGCCTGGTCGATGTCGCCGGGGCCGCAGATCACGGTCGGGATACCGCGTGCCTCGAAAAGGCCCGCCTCGGTGCCGAACGCGACCTTGGCCGTGGCGTTGCCGCCCGAGGCCGCTTTGGCCGCCTGCACGACCTCGCTGTCCTCGTCGCCGCCAAGACCGGGGAAACTCGAGATTTCCTCGAACGTGAAGCCCGTGTCGGCATGCACGGCGCGCATCTGCGGCTCGAGTTCGCGGCGCACGAAGGCTTCGAATTCGGCGAACAGCTGGCGCGGATCGTGGACCGGCAGATGGCGGAACTCGAAATCGAACTGGCAGTCTTTGGGCACGATATTGAGGGCCGTTCCGCCGCGGATCGTGCCGACATGCACGGTGGTGAACGGAATGTCGAACTCGCGGTCGAACGGGCCCTCGGCGGCGAGCTTGTCGCCCATCCGAACGAGTTCGGCGATCGCGCGCGCGGCATACTGGATCGCGTTGACGCCGCGCGGAGCGAGCGAAGAATGGCATTCGAAGCCGCGCACATGGGCCCGCACCGAGATCTTGCCTTTGTGCGCGCGGATCACCTTCATGCTCGTGGGCTCGCCCACGACGCAGCCCATCGGCGCAATGCCGCGTGCTTGGAGATCGTCGAGCAGGCGGCGCACGCCGAGGCACCCGACCTCCTCGTCGTAGGAAAAAGCGAAATGGATCGGCGTTTTGAGTTTGGCCTGCTGGAAATGCGGCGCCAGCGCCAAGCACACGCCGACGAAGCTCTTCATGTCGGTGGTGCCGCGGCCATAGAGCTTGCCGTCTTTGACCGCGGGTTCGAACGGGGCGACCGTCCATTCCTGGCCGTCGATGGGGACTACGTCCGTATGGCCGGACAGGACGAGGCCCGGGCGGTCGGCCGGGCCGATCGTCGCCCACAGATTGGCCTTCTTGCCGGTCGCGTCGAACACGAGATGGCTGTCGATGCCGAGCTTGGCGAGGTATTCGCGCACCCAATCGATCAAAGCGAGATTGCTGTCGCGGCTGGTCGTGTCGAAAGCCACGAGGCGTTTGACGATTTCGAGGGTTTTGGGATCGGGCAGGGCAGCTTTGGTGTCCGGCATGGGATTTCACGCGGCTTCTGGGGCAAACATTGCCCTTCACCTGACACAGCCCGCGCCCGGCGACCAGCCGAAAAATTCGATGGCGGTATCGCGCGGCACGAAGGCCGGCGAAGGCCCATCGCCCCAGACTTGCCCGAGACTTGCAAGCCTTCGGGCGATCTGCAAACCTGTCTTGTGCGCGAGACCAAGCGCCAAAGGGAGTGAGATGCGCTTCGTCCTGTGCCGCACGATGTTCGGGTTCGCCGTTGCCGCGTTTGCGGCCGTCGCGACGGCCTTGCTGCCGAGTTCCGTGCGAGCCCAAGAACTCGTTATCGGCGTCGGCGGTACCGTCACCTCGATCGATCCGCATTACCACAATCTGTCGCCCAACAACGGTGTGGCGGCGCATATCTTCGACCGTCTTGTGCACCAGGACGCGCAGCAGCGTCTCGTGCCCGGTCTTGCGACCGAATGGACCGTGCTCGACGACACGACGTGGGAATTCAAGCTGCGCCCGAATGTGCGCTTCCACGACGGCACGCCGTTCGATGCCGAAGACGTGGTCGCGTCGCTCAAGCGCGTCGCGTGGGTGCCCAATTCGCCGTCGTCGTTTCTGATTTCGACGCGCGCCATCGCCGAGACGATCGTGGTGGACAGCCACACGATCCGCTTCCGCACGGCACGGCCCGCACCGCTGCTGCCCATCGATCTTTCGAGCGTCAATATCGTGAGCCGCCGCCACGGCGAAAGCCCGACCGGCGATTTCAACCAAGGGCGTGCGGCGGTGGGCACGGGGCCGTTCCGCTTCGTCGATTTCGCGCCCGGCGACCGCGTCGTGCTCGCGCGCAACGACAATTACTGGGGCGCCAAGCCGCACTGGGCGCGCGTGACCTTGCGCATCATCGCCAATCCGTCGGCGCGCACGGCGGCGTTGCTGGCGGGCGACGTGCAACTCATCGATCAAGTACAGACGGCCGATCTGCCGCGTTTGCGCGGCAATGGGCAGGTCGCGCTTGCGCGCGTGACGTCGAACCGCCTCATCTTCCTCGCCCTCGACCAGAACCGCGACCAGTCGCCTTTCATCACCGACAAGCAGGGCGCCCTGCTGCCCAACAATCCGCTCAAAAACCGGCGCGTGCGCCAAGCTTTGTCGCGCGCGATCAACCGTGCCGGCATCGTGCAGCGCGTGTTCGACGGCGAAGCGATCCCGGCGGGCGGCCTGCTGCCCGAGGGTTTTTTCGGCGTGTCGGACAAGCTCAAACCCGATGCGTTCGACCCCGAAGGGGCCCGCCGCCTGCTCGCCGAAGCCGGATATCCCAACGGCTTTGCCATGACGATCCACGGCCCCAACGACCGCTATCCCGAAGACGAAAAAGTGCTGCAGGCGATCGGGCCGATGTTCGCGCGCGTGGGCATCGACACGCGCGTCGTCACGCAGCCCTGGGCGACCTACGCCAGCGTTTCGAGTGCGCCCACCTACGCCTACAGTCTGATGCTGTTCGGCTGGGGGGCGGCGACGGGCGAGGTCTCTTCGCCGCTGCGCTCGCTGCTCGCGACCCCCAATCGCGATCTCGGCACGGGGGCGTCCAATCGCGGCCGCTATTCGAACCCGCAGATGGACGAACTCCTGGCCCGCGCGATGGCGACCGTTGCGGACCCCGCACGCGCCAAACTGCTTGCCGAAGCGTCCGAAGCGGCGCTGGCCGACCAGGCGCTGATTCCGCTCTACTACCAGATCAATCTGTGGGGCATGCGCAAAGGGCTCGGCTACGAGCCGCGTGCCGACGAATACACGCTGGCGCAGTTCGTGCGCCCCGCAAACTGAGGGATCGCACTTGAATCTCCGAGCGTTGCGCGTGCTGCGGGCGGTTGCAGCCGGCGGCAGCCAGGCGGCCGCGAGCCGCACGCTGAACGTCGCGCCCTCGGCGATCAGCCGCACGATTGTCGAACTCGAAGCCGAATTGGGCTTCGCCCTTTTCCGGCGCGACAAAGGCCGCCTTATTCCGACCCGGGTCGGGCGGGCTTTTGCGCTTGAGGTCGAACGGGTATTCCGCGAGGTCGATCGATTGGCAGACACGGCGCGCGCATTGCGCGCAGCCGGCGGCGACCGGTTGCGCTTGCTGGTGCCGCCGAGCTTGTCCCATCGGTTCCTGCCGGAAACTTTGCGGCGCTTCGTGAGCGCCCATCCCGAGACGCGGCTTGATATCGACTACGGACCGGCCGCCGCCGGCATGGCGGCTTTGGCGCAATCGCGCACCGACATCGCCGTGCTGGCGCTGCCGGTCGATACGGCGGGGCTCGAAATCGTCCCGCTGATCGATGTGGAGACTGTGTGCCTCGTGCCGGCAGGCCATGCTTTGGCCGCCAAGGCCGCAATTTCGCCTGCCGATCTCGATCGCCAGCAAGTCGTGCTGATCGACCGTCGCTTCGCGCTGCGCGAAAAGCTCGAGGATCTGTTCCGGCGCGCAGGCGCCGTGCCCGACATCCGCGTGGAAACCTCGTCGGGCGCCACCGCGGCCGGCTGCGCGCAAGCCGGGATCGGCATTGCCGTGGTGAGCCGCCTCATGGCGGGCCACGCCGAGGAAGATCCGCGGCTCGTCGTGCGCCCCTTCCGGCCGACCGTATGGCGAAAATATGCGGCGGCGATCGGTCCCGGGGTCAAAGGCCCGGCGGTCGAGGGGTTCGTCAAGGCGCTCAAAGCCACGGCCGCCGACTATCGGCGCAAAGCCGGCGGAAAACGTTGACCCTCCGAAAGCGGCTGTGACGCAATACGAGGACCCCGTCGCGAAATTCGATGCGACAAACGTGCGGCCTTCGTCTAAATGTATGACCATGCGTCAGACGCCCGAAATGGGGCGCGTCGTTTTTCCAGTCTGGACCGGGAGACTTCGAATGCAAAAAGCCACGCTCAAGGCCTTCGCTTTTGCTGCCGCTTTGGCGGTCGCAACCCCCTTCGCAGGCCTGCCCGCCCCTGCGTCAGCGCAGACGCTGACCGTCGGTGTGGGCGGCAACATCACCTCGATGGATCCGCATTTCCACAATCTCGGACCCAACAACAACATCGCCCAGTATTTCTTCGACCGCCTCGTGCATTTCGACGCGCAGCAGAAGCCGATCCCGGGCCTCGCTGAGAGCTGGCGCTCGATCGACGACAATACGTGGGAGTTCAAGCTGCGCCGCGGCGTGAAGTTCCACGACGGCAGCGATTTCGACGCCGAAGACGTGGTGGCCAGCTTCAAGCGCGTGCCGTGGGTGCCCAATTCGCCGTCCTCTTTCGTGGCTTTCGTGCTCGGCCTCGAAACCACGGTCGTCGACTCGCACACGCTGCGCTTCCGCACGCCGGCCCCGCGGCCGCTGATGCCGATCGATTTTGCGGTCGTCAACATCGTCAACCGCAAGAACGCCGAATCGCCGACGGCCGATTTCAATTCGGGTGCCGCCATGAACGGCACGGGCCCGTTCCGCTTCGGCCAGTTCGCCCCCGGCGACCGCGTGTCGATGACGCGCAACGACGCCTATTGGGGCGAGAAGTCGCCGTGGGCGAGCGTGACCACGCGCATCATCACGAACCCGTCGGCGCGCACGGCAGCCTTGCTTGCGGGCGACGTGCAGATCATCGACCAGGTGCAGACCGCCGATTTGCCGCGCCTCAAGCAGAACACGAATCTGCGGCTTGAGCGCGTGATCGGCAATCGCCTCATCTATCTGCATATCGACCACAACCGCGACCAGACGCCGTTCCTGTTCGACAAGGCGAGCGGCCAGCCGCTGCCGGCCAACCCGCTCAAGGATGTGCGCGTGCGCCAGGCGCTGTCGAAATCGATCAACCGCCAGGCGCTCGCCGAACGCATCTTCGACGGCGAAGCGATCCCGGCTGGCGGCCTCTTGCCCGACGGCTTCTACGGCGCCTCGCCGAAGCTGAAGCCCGAAGCGCAGGATCTGGCCGGTGCCCAGCGTCTCTTGCGCGAAGCAGGCTTCCCCAACGGCTTCAAGATGACGCTGCACGGGCCCAACGACCGCTATCCGGAAGACGACAAGGTGCTGCAGGCCCTCGGGCCCATGTTCACGCGCGCCGGCATCGAAACGTCGGTCGTGCCGATGCCGTGGGCGACCTACGCCTCGCAATCGAGTGCGCCGACCTTCGCCTTCTCGGTGATGCTGGTGGGCTGGGGTTCGGACACGGGCGAAACCTCGTCGCCGCTGCGTGCCTTGCTCGCCACGCGTTCGCAAGGGTTCGGTGCGTCCAACCGCGGCCGCTACTCGAACCCGAAGATGGACGAACTCCTGAACAAGGCGCTGCAGACCGTCGATCCGGCCGCCCGCGAGAAGATTCTGTTCGAGGCTTCGGAGCTCGCCATCGGCGACGTCGGCATCATCCCGCTCTACTACCAGGTCAATCTCTGGGGTCTGCGCGCGAACCTGTCGTACCAGGCGCGCACCGACGA
>JADCGL010000015.1 GCA_020248985.1 Telmatospirillum sp.
GTGATCGAGCCGTGCGGCTTCGTGTGGTCGGAGCCAAAGCTCCGGCGCGCCGGGATGGATTATCTCGATCAGGCCGATCTCGTCCGCCACACGAGCTGGCAGCGCTATGTCGCGGAAGCGCGGCCGCAGCGCCTCGTGCTGCTGACGACGCGCGGGGCAACGCGCCTGCCCGAATTCGATTTCGCAGCCGGCGACACGCTGCTCTTGGGCAGCGAGAGTGCCGGCGTGCCCAACTTCGTGCACGAGGCTGCCGACGCGCGCGTGGCGATCCCGCTGATGCCGGGCTTGCGCTCGCTCAACGTGGCGGTTGCCGCTGCAATTGCGCTGGGCCAGGCATTGCGGCAACTTGGGGGCTTTCCGGGGGAGGGGCAATGACGTCACAAGAAGAAACAGCCGCGCACAAAGCGACGGCGAAGGCTTGGTTCGAAAAGCTGCGCAACGACATCTGTGCGGCGTTCGAAGGGCTCGAAGATGCGCTCGCATCGGGTCCGCACAAGGATCTGCCGCCGGGCCGCTTCGTGCGCAAAAGCTGGCCGCGCCAGGATGCCGACGGCGCCGACGGCGGCGGCGGCACGATGGCCGTGATGCATGGGCGCGTGTTCGAGAAAGTCGGCGTCAACGTCTCGACCGTCTACGGCAAATTCGCGCCCGAATTCGCCAAGCAGATGCCGGGGGCCGCGGACGATCCGCGCTTCTGGGCTTCTGGCATTTCGCTCGTGGCGCATATGCGCTCGCCCAAAGTGCCCGCCGTGCACATGAACACGCGCCACATCGTGACGACCAAAGCCTGGTTCGGCGGCGGCGGCGACTTGACGCCCATGGTGCCGAACGACGACGACACGAAGAGCTTCCACGCCGCCTACAAGGCCGCGTGCGACAAGCACGATCCCGACTACTATCCGCGTTTCAAGAAATGGTGCGACGAATACTTCTTCCTGAAGCACCGCAACGAGCCGCGCGGCGTGGGCGGGATCTTCTACGACAATCTCGACACCGGCGACTGGGCGAAGGATTTCGCCTTCACGCAGGATGTGGGCCGCGCGTTCCTGGCGGGCTACGTGCCGCTCGTGCAGAAGCACATGCACGATGCGTGGACGCAAGCCGACCGCGAGCACCAGCGCGTGCGCCGCGGCCGCTATGTGGAGTTCAACCTGCTCTACGACCGCGGCACCACGTTCGGCCTCAAAACCGGCGGCAATGTGGAAGCGATCCTGATGAGCCTGCCGCCGGATGTGGCGTGGCCGTAAACGCGCGGCGTCAAGGGCAGCCCGCTTCGATCCATTCTTCTTCGCGCGCTTTGAGCCAGGCCCCCATCGCGGGGCCGGGCTCGAAGCCGGCGCGGCGCGCATCTTCGCCCGACAGCGGAAATTTGGGCCGCACCCAGGCGAGAGCGGCTTCGTAGCGGGCGGCGAAGCCCGGCGCATCCGACGCCTGCGACCATTGCAGCAGCACATGTGCCGCCGGATCGTCGCCGAGGCGGTAGAAGGCCGCACGCCGCTGCCTTTCGTCGGATGCCGGATCGAGCCGCACGGCAGGCGCGCACAAAGCCTGCAGCCGTGCCGTCTCGGCGCGCGACAGACGCAAACGTGCGGCGACGGCCGCAACATCGGTCGCCGACAGCAGACTTGCCAATGCAAGGATCGCATCGACGCGCGCGCGCGCTTGTCCGGCAACCGCAAGCAGCCGTGCCAGCGGCGCCGTGCTTTCGAGTTCCGGCAGCCAGAACGCAAAAAGCCCGGCATCGCGCATCGCATCGAGCATCGCGGTCGCCTTGGGGCCGGCGAGAATGCCGAAAAGTTCGCTGTGCACGCGCTCGGCCGACAAGTTTTGCAACCGGTCCGCCGCGGCTGCGCATGCAGCCAGCGCTGCCGCATCGAGCGGGCCACGCCCGAAGCGCGCATGGAAGCGAAACAGGCGCAGCACGCGCAGATAGTCTTCGGCGATGCGCGTGGCCGCATCGCCCACGAAGCGCACGCGGCCCGCCGCCAGATCGTCGCGGCCGCCGAAATAGTCGAAGACCGCGCCGTCTGCGTCCATCGACAGGGCGTTGATCGTGAAATCGCGCCTTGCGGCGTCAAGGCGCCAATCGTCGGTGAATTCAACCGTGGCATGGCGGCCGTCGGTCGCGACGTCGCGGCGTAAGGTCGTGATCTCGAAACGCCTGCCGCGCACGATCGCGGTCACGGTGCCGTGCGCCAGCCCCGTGGCGATCGCCTTGAGGCCCGCCGCTTCGAGCTTCGCCATCACCGCCTCGGGCCGGTCGGGGCCGGCAAGATCGAGATCGTTGGGCACGAGGCCCGCCAGCGCGTCGCGAACGCAGCCGCCCACGAAGCGCAGCTGCGGCCCCAGGCACGCGCGCAGCGCGCGCGTTTCGGCGCTGGCCGCCCACAGCGGCAGCGGCGACAGGCGAAAATCGGACGAATCGGCCATCGGACGACTCTAGCCGATCGCAGGTGCGCGCCAAACCGACGCCGGCACCCTAGACGCGATCGACCGCGTGTTTTTTGAGATCGTCGAGGGTGCACACGTCGAGCGTGTCGGCGTGGGTGGCCGCGAGCACCACTTTGGGCGCTTTGCCGGCCTCCAGCGCTTCTTGCCAGCGCGGGGCGCACAGGCACCAGCGGTCGCCGGGCTTGAGGCCGGGAAAACCGAATTCGGGACGCGGCGTCGAGAGGTCGTTGCCGGCCGCTTTCGAAAATTCGAGGAACTCCGCCGTGACGATCGCGCACACCGTGTGCATGCCCCGGTCGCTGGGGCCGGTGTTGCAGCACCCGTCGCGGAAAAAACCGGTCAAAGGATTGCGTCCGCATTCGGCGAGCGGCAGCCCGAGCACGTTTTTGGCGCCGCGCGGGCCCCCGCCGCGTTCGTCGCGTTCGCCGTCCATGCTGCCTGCTCCTTCGACCGAAATATTTTCTTCGCGTGCGCCGAATCTAACGCTGGGTGCCGCGCGGTTCAACATGGCCCGGCACGATGCGGCCATCCTCGCCCAGGCGCGGCGGCACATACTGGCCCTTGGCGTTGCCGGTGTCGCGCATCAGCGCCAGCCCGAACAGCAGCAAGGCCGCCAGCACCACGCCCGCCAGCGAAAGCCACACCCAAGGCGCGTCGCGCCAGCTCGGCGCTTCGCCCTTGCCGAGCCGCTCGGCGCGGCGCTTCTCGAGCGCCATCCAGCCCGCATAGACGAGCGTGGGCAACACGAGCGGCAGCAGAAATTCGAACAGGATGCGGATCATGGCGCGCAGTTGGTCACGAAGGCGGGCGTGTGCCAAGCGCTTCGGCAAGATTGATCAGCATGCCGGCCGTCGCCCCCCAGATGTAGTGCGGGCCGAACGGCAGCGCCCAGAAATGACGCGTCGTTCCTTCGAACTCGCGCGAATGGCGCTGGTGGTTGGCGGGATCGAGCGCAAAAGAGAGCGGCACCTCGAAGGCCGACGCCACTTCGAACGCGTCGAGCTTCAGTTCGAAAGGCGGCGTCACGATGCCGACGACGGGCGTCACCTCGTAGGCCGTGCGCGTGCGGTACGTGTCGAGCCGCCCAACGATCTCGACATGCGCGCGCGCAAGCCCGATCTCCTCTTCGGTCTCGCGCAAGGCGGCGGCAACGGCGTCTTCGTCGCTGTCTTCCACGCGCCCGCCCGGAAAGCTGATCTGGCCCGCATGCGCATGCAGATGCGCCGTGCGCTGCGTGAGCAGCACCGACATGCCGCTCGCGTGCGCCACAAGCGGCACCAGCACGGCCGCCGCGCGAAAAGCCCCGGCCGGCGGCAGCAATCCCGGATTGCCGTCATGGTCGCCGCGCGACGCGCTCTGGCGCATGCCCGGCACGTTTGCGGCAAAGAGCGCGCGAATGCGCTCGGGGGCGATCATGCGCCGATCTCCGCCTCGGCAGCACCGAGATCGAAAAACACGCCGTCGCTGCGCACGCCCAAGCGCCCGCCTTCGACCGTGGCCCCGTCGATCAGCCGATAGAAAGCCGCCCGGTCGACGCGCGCTTCGAGACCGGCACGCACATGCACGTACGGCACGATGCTGCCGTCGCTTTGCGGGGCCGTACGGATTGCGTGCGCAGGGCCAGCGGCGACGCTTTCGTCGAGATTGGTCGTGAACAGCACGCGCGGACCCGCTTGCGTTTGCGCGAACGCGACATCGACCGCGACGAACGGCGCGTCGTCGACCGTCACGCGGCCGCGCTCGACCGGTGTGACGAGCCAATAGCTGCCGTCGGCCTCGCGGCGCAGCACGCGCGCAAAGAGTTTCACAAGCGCGGGGCGGCCAATCGGCGTACCGCGATAGTGCCACACGCCTGCGCGATCGATGCGCAGATCGAAATCGCCGCAAATCTCGGGCGCCAATTCGGCCAAGGGGGAAAGATCGCGAAACATTGGAGTCGTCGCATTCTACACGTCTCGGCACGCAACATGCAGCGTCTTCGACGGGCAAGTAACCAAAGTGCGCTGGACGGACGCGGCGGCCTCTGCCACGCTGGCTTTGCGTCCGACCGCACACTATGTCCCTTGCGGCCTTAACGATTGAGGAATCAGCTCGTGAACGCACCGACGACCGACCTTGCTCCGGGCCCTGAAGCTGCCGACGCGCTGCTGGGCGAAATCGAAGCGCTCGGCGCTTCGCTCCAGACGGTGCGCACGCATATCGGCCAAGTCATTTTCGGCCAGCAAGAGGTGGTCGAGCAGACGCTGGTCACGTTGCTGGCCGGCGGCCATCTGCTGCTGATCGGCGTGCCGGGCCTTGCCAAGACCAAGCTCGTCGAGACACTGGGCACGGTGCTGGGCCTCGACGCCAAGCGCGTGCAGTGCACGCCCGATCTGATGCCCGCCGACATCATCGGTTCGGAAGTGCTCGAAGAAGGCGACAGCGGCAAGCGCCAATTCCGCTTCCTGCAGGGGCCCGTCTTCGCGCAGATCCTGATGGCCGACGAAATCAACCGTGCCAGCCCGCGCACGCAGTCGGCCTTGCTGCAGGCCATGCAGGAGCGCCGCGTGTCGGTGGGCGGCAAGTACCATTCGCTGCCGGCCCCCTTCCATGTGCTGGCGACGCAGAATCCGCTCGAGCAAGAGGGTACCTATCCGCTGCCCGAAGCGCAGCTCGACCGCTTTTTGCTGCAGGTCGATGTGGGATATCCCGATCTCGCCGCCGAGCGCCAGATGCTGCTCGCCACGACCGGTGCGGCCGAAGCCAAGCCGCAGCGCGCGATGGATGCCGACAGCCTGATGCGCGCGCAAGCCTTGATCCGACGCGTGCCCGTCGGCGAAAGCGTGATCGAGGCGATTCTGCGCCTCGTGCGCGCCGGCCGGCCCGGCGAAACCGACGTCGAATCGGTGCGCAAATACGTGATCTGGGGCCCCGGCCCGCGTGCGAGCCAGTCTTTGATGCTGGCCGCGCGCGCACGCGCCGTGCTCGACGGCCGCCTGTCGCCCTCGCTCGACGACGTGGCGGCGCTGGCCGCGCCCATTCTGCGCCATCGCATGGCGCTGTCGTTCGCGGCGCGCGCCGACGGCATCACGCTCGACGGCATCATCGGCCAGCTCTGCGCGGGATTGGGCTGAGCGGGAGCGCGTCGGAAACCGCGTTGCCCATGTCCCCCGCACAAATGTCCTCCGCGCAGGCATCCGCTGCCGCCACGTTGCGCCAGCGTCTGGCCGCCGAAGCTTTGGCAAGCCGCCTGCCGGCGCTGCTGGTCGCCGCCCAGCGCGTGGCCGATACGGTTTCGCAAGGCGTGCATGGGCGAAGGCGCACGGGGCCGGGCGAGAGCTTCTGGCAGTTCCGCCGCTACATGGCCGGCGATTCGATCGAGCGCATCGATTGGCGCCAGACGGCCAAGAGCGATGCGGTCTATGTGCGCGAGAACGAATGGGAGTCCGCCCAGACCGTGTGGCTGTGGCGCGACGCCTCGCCCTCGATGGCGTGGGCCTCCGACCGCAACCTCGCGCAAAAGCAGCAGCGCGCCGAACTGCTGCTGATCGCCCTCGGCGCTTTGCTCGCGCGCGGCGGCGAACAGGTGGGCTTGCTCGGCGAAGGGGCGCGGCCTCTGGTCGGGCGCTTTGCCGTCAATCGCCTGGCGGAAGACCTGCTGGCGCGGGCCTCGGATGCGGGCGTGCCGCCGCCGATGCGTGTGGCGCGCCACGCGCACGTGGTGCTGTTCGGCGATTTCCTGGGCCCGCTTGCCGAAACCGATGCGGCGATCCGCCGCCTCGCGGGCTCGGGCGCGCGCGGCCAGCTCGTGCAGATCGCCGATCCGGCCGAAGAGAATCTGCCCTATGCGGGGCGCACGCGCTTCGAAGGGCTCGAAAACGAAGGCGATCTCCTCGTACCCCGCGTCGAATCCGTGCGCGCGGAATATCGCGCGGTCTATTCGAGCCATGTCGAGGGCTTGCGCGACATCGCGCGTGCGCATGGCTGGGGCTATGTGGCGCACCGCACCGACCGGCCGCCCGAGACGGCGTTGCTGACCTTGTGGCAGGCGCTCGCCGACGCCGGCACGCGAAGCCGATGACGGAGCACGGCTGATGGGTCTGCTGTCGTCGTTCGCGTTCCTCGCACCCGTGTGGCTTGCCGCCTTGGCGGCGTTGCCGGTGCTGTGGTGGCTGCTGCGCGTGACCCCGCCAGCGCCGCGCCGCGCGGCCTTCCCGGCGATCGCGTTGCTGCTGCGCGTGAAGCCCGGCGAAGAAACGCCCGCCCAAACGCCGTGGTGGCTGCTGCTGCTGCGCCTGCTGATCGCAGGGCTCATCATCTTGGCGCTCGCCCAGCCCGTGCTCAATCCGGCTGCGCGCATTGTGGGCAGCGGGCCGACGATCCTCGTTGTCGACGACGGCTGGGCATCGGCCGCCAACTGGACGGCGATGCGCGCCCATCTCGACCGCGCGCTCGACGGGGCCGAGCGCGACCGGCGCGCGGTGATGCTGCTGGCAACGGCCCCCAACGCCGCGGGCGAACCGCCGCGCCCGTCGCGGCTTTTGACCGCCGGCGAAGCGCGCCCGCTCGTGGGCGCCCTCGAACCCAAGCCGTGGCCGGTCGATCGCGTGGCCGCGCGCGCCACGCTCGAAGCCGTCGCGCCGGCGCAAGCCGCCCTCGTGCAGTATTTCTCGGACGGGCTCGAAGATACGGCCCTGCCCGCCTTGCTCGAACGGCTGCAGCGCATCGGTCCCGTCGTCTACACCGCCCCCGCGGCCGACAAGCTTGCGCGCCTGATGCTGCCGCCTGTGTCGGAAACCGGCAGCATCGCCGCGACCGTGGCGCGCGCCGCGACGGTCGGGCCGCTCGATCTCAATCTTGCCGCGCGCGGCGAAGACGGGCGCCTGCTCGCGCGCGAACGCCTGCGCTTCGAGACCGGCAACAGCACCGCGGTCGCGCGCATCACGTTGCCGTCGGAACTGCGCAACCGAATTTCGCGCCTCGAAATCGAGGGCGAAGCGACGGCGGCGGCCACCGCCCTCATCGACGAGCGCTGGCGCCGCCGCCCGGTCGGCATCGTGTCGAGCGACACGGCCGAGCGCCAGAACCAGCCGCTGCTCGCCGACACGTTCTATCTCGAGCGCGCCTTGCAGCCTTTCAGCGAAGTGCGCATCGGCACGGTTGCGGACATTCTGGCGCGCGAGACGGCCGTGCTGATCCTCGCCGATGTCGGCGAATTGCCGGCTGCCGACCGTGCGGCGGTCGAAGCGTGGCTCCGGCGCGGCGGCGTGGTGCTGCGCTTTGCAGGGGCCCGCCTTGCCGAGGCCAACGACGATCTGGTGCCGGTGCCGCTGCGCTTGGGCGGGCGCGCCTTCGGCGGGGCGATGAGCTGGGAACAGCCGATCGGCCTCGCGCCCTTCGACGTCGACTCGCCGTTCGTGGGCCTCGAGATCCCCGCCGACGTGCTGGTGCGCCGCCAAGTGCTGGCCGAACCCACGCTCGAGCTCGCGCGCAAAAGCTGGGCGCGGCTCAGCGACGGCACGCCGTTGGTCACCGCCGACAAGCGCGGCGAAGGCTGGCTTGTGCTCGTGCACGTGACCGCCTCGCCCGAATGGTCCGACCTGCCGCTGTCGGGCCTCTATATCGAAATGCTGCAGCGGCTGATCGCGCTCGCCCAAGGTGTTTCGGGCGACGCGGCAGGCGATGCGTTGCTCGCACCGGTCGCGACGCTCGATGCGTTCGGCCGGCTCGTGTCGCCGTTCCCGGCCGCGACCGGCGTGCCCGCGCGCAGCCTCGGCGCCACGCTTGCCGCCCCGCGCACGCCGCCCGGGCAGTACGGCACGCAGACCGCGCGCCGCGCGCTCAATCTGAGCCAAGGGCTCGCCGCCCCGCGCGCGGCGACGGCGTTGCCGTCCGGCATTGCGCGTGCGGCCTATGACGGGGCCGAAGAAGTCGACTTCAAACCAACCTTGTTCGTGCTCGCGCTGCTGCTGTTGGTGGCCGACATCGCCGTGGCCCTCGCCTTGCGCGGCCTCTTGAGCGTCGGCCCCTTGCGCAACCGCCTGGGTGCGATCCTTGTGCTGGGCGCGCTCGCCACAGCGCTGCCCGACGCCGCAAATGCCCAAACGCGCCTGCCGCCGGTGGACGACGCAACGGGTGTCGCCAATTCGCTGTCCACGCATCTGGCCTTCGTGCGCACCGGCGACGAGCAGATCGACCGCGTGAGCCGGGCGGGCCTTGCCGGCTTGGGCGTGATGCTGGCGCGCCGCACGGCGGTCGATCCGGGTGCGCCCGTCGCCGTCGATCTCGAGCGCGACGAACTTGCCTTCTATCCGCTGCTCTATTGGCCGGTCGCAAGCCATCTGCCGCTGCCCTCGGCCGATGCGATGGCGCGCGTCAAACAATACATGGCGAATGGCGGCATGGTGCTGTTCGACACGCGCGAAGCCGATTTCCTGGGGCCGTCGTCGACCGGCCCTTCGGCGCAGCGCCTGCGCGATCTCTTGCGCCCGCTCGACCTGCCGCGCCTCGTACGCGTGCCGGCCGAGCATGTGCTGACCAAGACCTTCTATCTGATGCAGGACTTCCCCGGGCGCCTCACGGGTGCGCCGGTGTGGATCGAGCAACCCGATGCGCGCGACAAAGACGGCGTCACCTCGATCGTGATCGGCGCCAACGACTGGGCCGGTGCGTGGGCGCTCGATGCCGGCGGCCGGCCGATGTTCGCGGCCGTGCCCGGCGGCGACAACCAGCGCGAATTCGCCGTGCGCTTCGGCATCAATCTCGTGATGTACGCGCTCACCGGCAACTACAAAGGCGACCAGGTGCATGTCGACACGATCCTGGAAAGGCTGCGCCGATGACGGACTATTCGATCGCCTTCGCCCCGCTCGTCGCGTGGGGCTGGCTCGCAGCCCTCGCAGGTCTCGCCGCCGTACCGGTCGTCTACGCGCTCTTCCGGCGCGCGCGCGGCGCTTGGTGGCGGGCGGCCGCAATGGCGGGCCTGCTGCTCGCCCTCGCCAATCCGGTTGCGGTCGTAGAAGAGCGGCGCGCACTCTCCGACATCGGCCTCGTCGTGATCGACGAGAGCGACAGCGCCAAACTCGGCCAGCGTGCCACCCGCATCGAGCGCGCGGCCGAGGCGTTGCGCGAACGCCTGTCGCGCGAGAAGGATTTCGACTTGCGCATCGTGCGCGCCGGGGCGTCGGGCGGCCTCGCGCAAGACGGCACGCGCCTCTTCGAGGCGGTCGAGCGCGCTTTGTCGGACGTGCCGCGCAACCGGCTTGCGGGCGTTGCCTTGCTCACCGACGGCCAAGTGCACGACGCCCCCACCGGCGACGCCGCCGCCTTGGCGCGCCTCAACCTGCCGGGCCCGCTGCATGCGCTGCTTGCGGGCGAGCGCAACGAAGTGGATCGGCGCCTGGTGCTCGAACAAGCGCCGGGCTTCGCCATCGTCGCCAAGCCGCAGACTTTGACGATCCGCGTGGACGACGGCACGCCGCCGCGGGGCAACGCGCCGCGCGCGCAGGCCCGCATCGACATCAAGCGCGACGGCCAGCCTTTCCAGACCGTGCGCGTGCCCGTCGGCGTTTCGAGCACGGTCGATTTCCAGCTCGAAAAAGCCGGCGAGACCGTGTTCGAGATCGAGGTCGAGGCGGGCCCGCGCGAACTCACGCTCGAAAACAACAAGCAGATCGTCGTCGTGAACGGCGTGCGCGACCGGCTGCGCGTGCTGCTCGTCACCGGCGAGCCGCATGCGGGCGAGCGCAACTGGCGCAATCTCCTCAAATCGGACCCGGCCGTCGATCTCGTGCATTTCACGATTCTGCGGCCGCCCGAATCGCAGGATTTCACTCCCGTGAACGAGCTGTCGCTGATCGCCTTCCCGATCCGCGAATTGTTCGAGGTGAAACTGCGCGAATTCGACCTCGTGATTTTCGACCGCTATCGCCGGCGCGACGTGCTGGCCCCCGTCTATCTCGACAACATCGTACGCTATGTGCGCGAGGGCGGGGCCTTGTTCATCTCGGTGGGGGCTGCGTTCTCGGCCCCCAACTCGCTGTTCAATTCACCGATCGGCCAGATCATGCCGGGTGCCCCCACGGGCCAGAATTTCGACACGGGCTACCGGCCCGCCGTGTCGGACATGGGCAGGCGCCATCCGGTGACCGCCGATCTGCCGGGTTCGGGCACGGGTACGCTGCCGGCCGATTGGGGCCGCTGGTTCCGCCATATCGACACCGAGCCGCGCCGCGGCCAGGTGCTGATGAACGGCGCTTCCGACCGGCCCTTGCTGCTGCTCGACCGCGTCGGCGAAGGCCGCGTGGCTCAGCTCATGAGCGACCATTTCTGGCTGTGGGCGCGCGGTCTCGACGGCGGCGGCCCGCATGCCGAATTGCTGCGCCGCATCTCGCACTGGCTCATGAAGGAGCCCGAGCTCGAAGAAAACGACTTGAAGGTGCGCGTGCGCGGCAACCGCATGGAAATCGAGCGGCGCACGCTCGAGCCCGTCCAGACGCCGGTGACCGTGACGGCACCCGACGGCGCCAAGCGCGACGTCGCGCTCGTCGAAACCAAACCCGGCCGCGAGACAGCCTTCTACACGCCCGAGCGCCCGGGCCTCTATCATCTCACCGACGGCACGCGCACGGCCCTTGCCGCCGTCGGTGCGGTCAATCCGCGCGAGACCGCCGACATGCGCACGACGGATGCGCTCCTCAAACCCGCCATCGACGCGACCGGCGGCTCGACGCAATGGCTCGTCGACGGCATTCCCGAAATCCGCCGCGTGCGCCCGGGCCGCGACATGGGCGGCACCATCCCCGGCGGGCGCGGCTGGATCGGCTGGCGGGCGAACGGCGAATATGTCGTGACGGGCGTGTCGCAAACCCCGCTGATGCCGGGCCTGCTGACCTTCCTCGCCTGCTTGGCCCTGCTGCTCGTCGCTTGGCGCCGCGAGGGGCGCTAACGCCGCCCGAACAGTTTCTCGATGTCGGCGAGTTTGAGTTCCACGTAGGTGGGGCGGCCGTGGTTGCACTGGCCGCTGTGCGGGGTCGCTTCCATCTGGCGCAGCAGCGCGTCCATTTCCGCACCGCTCAGGCGGCGGCCCGCACGCACCGAGCCGTGGCAGGCCATCGTGCCGCAGACTTCGCCGAGGCGCTCCTTGAGCGACAGCGCCGACCCATGTTCGGCGATTTCGTCGGCCAAATCGCGCACGAGGCCTTTGACGTCGAGTTCGCCGAGCATCGCCGGCGTTTCGCGCACCATCACGGCCCCGGGGCCGAAGGCTTCGATCCCGAGGCCCAATTCGCCGAGTTCGTCCGCTTTGGCAAGCACGCGCGCGGCGGCCGCATCGTCGAGCTCAACCACTTCGGGGATCAGCAATGTCTGACGCGCCACGCTGCCGGCGGCGAGCGCTTCTTTCATGCGCTCGTAGACAAGACGCTCGTGGGCGGCATGCTGGTCCACGATCACGATGCCGTCGGCCGTCTGCGCGATTACGTAGGTTTCGTGCAATTGGGCGCGCGCGATGCCGAGCGGCAGATCGCGCGGTTCGGTCGGCGCGTACGCCGCCATCGGCACCGAAGCGCCGAAGGAAGGTGCCGCGGGCGGTGCATGGTAGGCCACACTCGCTTCGGCCACCCCACGCGAAACGTAGGCGCTGGCGGGCGATGCGGGTGCGCCCGCAAACGCGTATTGCGGGCTGGGTGCGCGTACCAGATCGAGCGCTTCGATCGCCACATGCGTGGAGGCGCGAAAGCCCGCGCGGTCGAGCGCTTCCTTGAGGCTCGCGACGATGAGGCCGCGAATGCGCGCCGGATCGCGGAAGCGCACTTCGGTTTTGGCCGGATGCACGTTGGCATCGACGAGCTGCGTGGGCAGATCGAGAAACAGCGCCACGGCCGGATGGCGGTCGCGCGCGAGGAAATCGGCGTAGGCCCCGCGCACCGCACCGGCGAGCAGCTTGTCGCGCACGGGGCGGCCGTTCACGAATAGATATTGGTGCATCGAGGTGGCGCGATTGTAGGTCGGCAGGCCCGCATGGCCGGAAAGGCGGATTTCGCCCTCGTCGTCCTGGCGCACGGCGGCAACCGCCACCGCATTGTCGAAAAATTCTTTGCCGATCACGGCGGCGACGCGTGCCAGACGCGCCGTATCGTCCGGCCCGGTTTGGGCAGGCAGCTTCAGCACGCTGCGCCCGTCCGCCGCGAGGCTGAAAGCGATGCGCGGATGCGCCATCGCGAGCCGTGCGACCGCGTCTTCGCACGCGTCGCGCTCGGCGCGTTCGCCCTTGAGGAATTTGAGGCGCGCGGGCGTGGCGTAGAAAAGATCGCGCACTTCCACACGTGTGCCCGGCGGGGCAGCGGCCGGAACGGGCTCGCCCTTGCGCCCGCCCTCCACGCTGAGCGACCAGGCCTCGGCGGCGTCCTTCGTGCGGCTCACGAGCGTCAAGCGCGCGACCGCCCCGATCGACGGCAAGGCCTCGCCGCGGAATCCGAGCGTGCGGATCGCCAGCAGATCGTCGTCGGGCAGCTTCGACGTCGCGTGGCGCTCGACCGCAAGCGACAGCTCGTCGGCCTTCATGCCCTTGCCGTCGTCGGCGACGGCGATGAGGGCGCGCCCGGCTTCGCCGAGCACCACGTCGATGCGCGTGGCCCCTGCGTCGATCGCATTTTCGACGAGTTCTTTGACGGCCGCCGCCGGACGTTCGACGACCTCGCCCGCCGCAATGCGGTTGACCAAAGTCTCGGGCAGGCGGCGGATGGTCACGGGTTGGCCATGCCCTGCAGATAGCGGCGCGCCAGGATCTTGCCTTCTTCGACCGCCGGCTGCTCGTAGGGTTCGATGCCGAACAGGTCGGCCGCGATCACCGTCTCGAGCATGAAATGCATCAGCAGCGCGCCGAGGCTGGTTTCGTCGAGCGTCTCGACCGTCATCAGGCGCACGGGCCGGCCGCGACGGGCCAGCGTTTCGGCCGTGGCGCGCGCGGCAACGTCGAGAATGTCGCCCATCGTGCGCCCGGCAAGATAGGCGAGTGCAGGATCGGCCAAGGTCGCTTCGCCGTAGCGCGCCCCGCGGCCGAGGCTCGCCTGGCTCACGATCGTGAAGAGCTTATCGGCGGGCCCGTCGAGCCACAATTGCAATTGGCTGTGCTGGTCGACCGTGCCGACCGCGCGCAAAGGCGTGGTGCCCTTGCCGCCTTTGCCGAGGCTTTCGGCCCAGAGCTGCGCGTACCACTGGCCGAACGGCCCGAGCGCATCGACATAGGCGCAGAACACGGTTTGCGTGTGGTCTTCGGCAGCAAGGGCAGCGGCGAGGGCTGCCCCATGTGCGGGCAGCGACGTCTCGGCCGCCGCAAGGCCTGCGTCGCGCGCTTGGCGCGCACCGCCACGCAACGCTTCGATATCGAGCCCGAGCAGACAGGCGGGCAGCAGCCCCACGACCGACAGCACCGAATAGCGCCCGCCCAAGGTCGGCGGATGCGGCAAGGTCGGCAATGCAAAGCGATCGGCCACGCGGCGCAACGGATTGTCGGACGGCTCGGTCACGACCGTCACATGCTTGGCTGTTTTCGCGGCACCCACGGCTGCTTCGAGATGCGGCAGCAGCGCATGCAATTGCGCCAGGGTTTCGACCGTGCCGCCGGATTTGGAAATCGCCAAAACGCCGGTCGATTTGAGATCGAGTGCTGCGAGCAGTTTTTCGAAACCGAACGGATCGACATTTTCGGCGACGACGAGGCGCCTTCCGCCGCGCTTCCACAGGCCGAGCCCGCCATCGACGAGGGCGGCAAGCGTGCGTGCGCCGAGGCTCGACCCGCCCGTGCCCAGCAGCAGGATCGTGTCGAAGCCGTCGAACGCGGCAGCGGCCGCACGGATCGCGGCCACGTCGTCGCGCCGGTCCGGCTGGTCGAGGAACGCGTATTGGCCGGTGCCGACCGCCGCCTTCAGGCGCGCAAGCGTGGCGCCTGTGCGCGCAAGATCCTGCTCGCGCAGCTCGGGCTCGAAACAATGGCGCAGATCTTGGGCATAAGGGAGTTGCATGGCCGATTCGTCTCCGGCCGGAATTCTAGCGAAAAGATGCGCGGGATGCGCGCTATTCGCTGGCCGTCAGACCGGCCGGCTCGCCCACCGCGACGACCAGCAATCGGGCGGGGTCGAACAGGCGGGCGGCGACGCGTTTGGCGTCGGCGAGTGTGACTTCGCGCACGCGGCGCTGGCGCTCTTCGAACCAGTCGCGCCCGCGCCCGTCGAGGCGCGCGCCCACCATCAGGCGCGCAATGCGCGACGAGCCGTCGAATTGCAGCGGATAGGAGCCGGTCAGGAAATCCTTGGCGCCCTGCAACTCGTCCGCGGTCGGGCCGTCTTTGCCCATCTCGGCCCATTCGGCGCGCACCATGTCGAGTGCGCGCGCAAGCGTGCGGTTGTCCGACGAGGTCGAGCCCTGCACGAGTGCGGCGGCGTCGAAAATCGCGAGGCCCGTGCCGATGCCGTAGGTGAGGCCCGCGCGCTCGCGCACCGACAGCATGAGGCGCGAATTGAACCCCCCGCCGCCGAGGATGTAGTTCACGACCGTGGCGGCAAACAGATCCGGATCGTCGCGCCCCACGCCTTGATGGCCGAACAGGGCGTAGGTCTGGCTGCCCGGGCGCGGGATCACGAAGGTTTTGCCGGCCCCGCCGATCGCGACTTGGGCGACGGGCGACAGGCGTGCCGCTTGCGGCAGACCGCCGAAAGCGCGGTCGAGCAAGGCGCCGAGCTCTTCGGGCGTGGTGTCGCCGACGGCGGCGACCACGAGATTGTCGCGTGCCAGCAGGCGCGCCAATTGCGCGCGCATGTCGGCGGTTGCCAGCGCCTTCACCGTTTCGGGCGTGCCGCGCGTGGGCCTGGCGTAGACATGGTCGCCGAATGCCGCGCGCGCGAAGGCGCGCCGTGCGAGCGTCTCGGGGCTGGTTTCGTCGCGCGACAGGCTGGCGAGCACGTTGGCGCGCAAGCGCTCGACCTGTTCGGAGTCGAAGCGCGGTTGGCCGAGGGCTTCGGCCAGAAGCGAAATGCCGAGCGTCTTGTCGCGCGACAGCACGCGCAGGCTGCCTTGCACCGTATCGAGCCCGGCCGAGAAGCCGAGGGCGATCGAGCGGTTTTCGAGTTCGGCCGAAAAAGCCTGCTGGTCGCGCGTTCCCGCCCCTTGCGTGAGCATGTCTGCCATCAAGGCCGTGAGGCCTTCTTGGCCGGCGGGATCCTGCGCCGAACCGCCGCGCCACGAAAATTCGATCGCCAGCAGCGGCAGCGAATTGTCGCGCACCAGCCACGCCTCGATGCCGCCCGGACTGCGCACAGCCTCGATGCGCTGGCCTTGCGCATGGGCGACCGAAACGCCGACCGCCAACAGCAGCAGAAGGGCAGCAACAAAACGGCGCATCACGAACCCGGTTTCGGCAGCAGCACGGACGTGACATGCGCCTCGCTGCTGAGGATCGCGCGCAAGGCCGCGTTGACCTGCGCCGTCGTGACGGCCGCAAGGCGCGCAGGCCAGGATTCCACGTACGCGACGTCGCGGCCGGTGGCGAAGGCAGCGCCGAAGGCGCGGGCACCCGCTTGCGCCGAATCGCGCACGAGGATCGCGGAGTCCGCGAGGCGCGTTTTGGCTTGCGCCACTTCGGCGTCGCCGAAACCGGCGGCGAGCGTGTCGCGCAGCACGGCTTCGATCGCGGATTCGAGGGCGGCGACATCGACGCCGGGGCGCGGACTTGCCGATACGGTGAAACTCGTCGGATCGAGCGAGGTGGGGTCGTAGGAGGCGGCAATGCCCGTCGCCAGCGACTTGTCGTGCACGAGGGCGCGAACGAGCCGGCTCGACGCTGCCCCGCCGAGCAATTCGGCGGCAAGATCGAGCGCGTCGGTCTGGTCGGCACCGACGCCGCCGAACGCAGCCGCATGCGAGGGGGCAAGCCAGCTGCGCGACCACGAGGGTTGGCGCACGCGCGGATCGCGCAGTTCCACGCGCCGGGCGGCGAGCGGCGGCGGCTCTTGCGCGCGCACGCGCTGCGGGATGGCTTTGCGCGGAATGGGGCCGTAATAGCGCTCGGCCAGCACGCGTACGGCCTCGGCCGAAACGTCGCCCGCGATCACGAGCATCGCGTTGTTGGGCGCGTACCAGCGCGCATACCAATCGAGCGCATCCTGGCGCGTGAGGCCTTGCATCTCGTGTTCCCAGCCGATGATCGGCCGGCCGTAAGGATGGTTCACGAACAAGGCGGCGGAGGTCTGCTCGCGCAGCTTGGCGGCCGGGCGCTGGTCGACGACCTGGCGGCGCTCTTCGACGATCACGTCGCGCTCGGGCGTCACTTCGGCTTCCGACAGCACGAGATTGGCCATGCGGTCGGCCTCGAGCTGCATCACGCTCTCGAGCCGGTCGCTGGCGACATTCTGGAAATAGGCTGTGTAGTCCCAGCCCGTGAAGGCATTGTCGCGCCCGCCGAGGCGCGCCACGCGGCGGCTGAATTCGCCGGGCGGCACGTCTTTGGTGCCCTTGAACATCAGATGTTCGAGGAAATGCGCGATGCCGGATTTGCCCTGCACCTCGTCGGCGGCACCGGCCTTGTACCAGACCATCTGCACGACGACGGGTGCGCGATGGTTTTCGACGACGACGACCTGCAGGCCGTTGGCAAGCTCAAAGGTTTTTGGCGAAAACACCTGCGCATGCGCAGGGACGGCAGCCGCGAGGAACGCCGCCAAAACCCAGGCGATGCGACGCATCGCGATTAGAAAATCCCTTCGAGCCAGCCGCGCTTGCGCGTGCGGATGGTGGCGACTTCGCCGTCGTTGGCGCTGCGGCCCGTGGCTTGCGCCTCGCGCAGACGCTGCGTCTCGCGCGCCGGATCGACCGTGGCGCTCGGCGGCGGCGTGCTCGCGTTCCAGAACACCAGACGATCGACGAAGCTCTTGTCGGCTTCGGCAAGGCTCTGGGCTTCGCGCTCGATCGTTTCGCGGATCGCGGCGTCGGCGCGATCGGCCCCCATGCGGCTCAGCAAAGCCTGTTCGCTGGCGCTGAGCGCCGAATTGCCGGCCGGCGCCGCTGTACCCGGTGCGCGCTCGGTTCCGAAAATCGCGGTGCGCGCGGCTTCCTGCGGCGATTGCTCCTGCGGCCGCGCAGCACCGGGTGCCGGCGGGCGCAGGCCGAAATCGGGCGGCAGCGTCAAAGGCGCGCGCGTGACAACGCGGAACTCGTCGGGGGTGGCTTTGTCCCAACCGATGGCTTTGCGCGTGTCCGCGCATGCGCCCAAGCCCAAGGCGGCGACCAGCAGCACGCTCGTGGTTGCGAGTCGCGATTTCGAACGAAGATGATTCATGACTTAGAGTCTAGTACATTTTGACGGCCAAAGAAAGCGTCATAGAACAGGCAAGCAACGCCGATTGTAATCCCCGCATCGGCGATGTTGAACGCCGGCCAGTGATAGCCGAACAGGTGGAAGTCGAAGAAGTCGAACACAGCACCGAAACGGAACCGATCGACGACATTGCCGATCGCCCCGCCGGTGACAAGCCCCAGCGCCAAAACGACCGTGCCGTTTTCGGCATTGCGTAGCCACCACAAAAGGCCCGCAACGATCGCTAGGGCAAGCCCTGCAAACAGATAGGCCGAAGCCGACGAGCCCGTATTGAACATGCCGAAGCTGATGCCGTAGTTCCACACGACGACGAGATTGAAAAACGGCAGCACTTCGACCGACGGCCGGAAGCCGTAGATCAGATATTGCAGCATCGCGTATTTGACCGCCTGGTCGAGCACCAGAACGATTGCCGCCACAATGAGCCCGCGCTTGAGCCGTGCCTGCGGCGTCATGCGGCCACCGCATCTGCGCAACGTACGCACAGGCCCGCGCGCTTGGTGCCGACTTCGGCCAGCACTTTCCAGCAGCGTTCGCATTTTTGGCCGCCGGCAAGGTCGACCACGACCGCCACGCCCGGCCGGTCGGGCAAGGCGAACGCGTCGGCAGGTGCCGCTTCGGCCGCAAAGCGATGGCCCGAGACGATGAACAACTCGTTCCATGCATCGGCGGAAAGCTCGCGTGCCACGGCCGCGTCGTCCACATGCACGACGGGGGCTGCCTGCAAAGACGAGCCGATTTTCTTCTGCGCGCGCGCGACTTCGAGGGCACCCGTGACCGTGCGGCGCAGATCGCGCAGCTTCGTCCATTTTTCGGCAAGGGCCGCGTCGATCCAGGCCGGATCGGGCTTGGCAAAAAGCTGCATATGCACCGAGCCCGCCGCCTCGCCGTGGCGCATGCGCCAGGCTTCCTCGGCCGTGAACACAAGCACGGGTGCGAGCCATGTCGCGAGCCGGTCGAACAAAATCGCCATCACCTTGCGCGCCGCACGCCGGCGCAGCGAGGCCTTCGCGTCGCAATAGAGCGCGTCCTTGCGGATGTCGAAGTAAAAGGCCGAAAGATCCACCGCACAGAAATTGTGGAGCTCGACGTAGAACGCGGTGAACCCGAAGCCGGCCACGGCCTCGGCCAACAGCGCATCGAGACTCACAATACGGTGCAGAATGTAGCGCTCGAGTTCCGGCATGTCGGCGGGCGGCACGGCTTCGGCCGCCGCGTCGTAGCCGTCGAGTGCCCCCATCAGATAGCGCAGCGTGTTGCGCAAGCGCCGATAGGTTTCGGCCTGCTGCTTCAGGATTTCGGGACCGATGCGCAGATCTTCCGAATAGTCCGACGCCACGACCCACAGGCGCAGAATGTCGGCCCCGTACTGTTCGATGACCTGCTGCGGGGCCGTGACGTTGCCGAGCGACTTCGACATTTTGCGGCCCTGCTCGTCGAGCACAAAACCGTGCGTGAGCACGGCCTCGTAGGGCGCGCGACCGCGAGTACCGCAGGCTTCGAGCAGCGAGGAATGGAACCAACCGCGATGCTGGTCCGAACCTTCGAGATAGAGCGAGGCCGGCCATTTGAGATCCCAGCCGGTTTCGGCAGCGGGCGGCTCCAGCGTGTAGGCATGGCTCGAACCGCTGTCGAACCACACATCCACCACGTCGCGGATCTGCTCGTACGCGTCGGCATCGTAGCCGGGCCCGAGAAAACGCGACGGCGGCGAGGCGTACCACGCATCGGCGCCTTCGGCTTCGAAAGCGTCGGCGATGCGCTTGAAGACGGCTTCGTCGCGCAGCAGTTGGCCCGATTTTTTGTCGACGAACACGGCGATGGGCACGCCCCACGCACGCTGGCGCGAGATGCACCAATCCGGACGCTGCTCGATCATCGCCTTGATGCGGTTTTTGCCCGATGCCGGGACCCAGCGCGTGGCTTCGATGGCCGCGAGCGCTTTGGCGCGCAGATCGTTCGCCGCCATCGAAATGAACCATTGCGGCGTGTTGCGGAACAGCAAAGGCGCTTTCGAGCGCCAGGAGTGCGGATAGGAATGCAGCAGCGTACCTGTCGCCACGAGATGGCCCGTGGCGTCGAGGGCGGCGATCACGCTCTTGTTGGCGTCGCCCGATTTGCCGTGCGGCGTGAACACGCGCTTGCCCGCGAACAGCGCCACGTGGGGGTAGTAGCTGCCGTCAGCCGAAACGGTCTGCGGCACTTCGACACCATTCCTGAGGCCGAGTTCGTAGTCGTCTTCGCCGTGGCCGGGCGCGATATGCACGAAGCCCGTCCCCGCCTCGGTCGTCACGAAATCGCCCGTGAAAACGCGCACGTCGAAATCGTAGTAGCCCTCGCCGCCTTCGATCCCGCGCAGCGGATGCGCGCAGACCGTGCCGGCAAGTTCGGCCCCCGTGGCGCGGTCGTCGAGCGCGACGTCGATCTCGGCGATTTTGGCCGCTTCGACGAACTCGGTCGCCAGCGCTTTGGCCACGAGATAGCGCGCACCCACTTTCACCTTCGCATCCGCATGCACGGATTTGACGGTGACGAGGTCGTACTCGATCTCGGCCCCGGCGGCGATGGCGCGGTTGCCGGGGATTGTCCAGGGCGTGGTCGTCCAGATCACGATCGAAGCCCCGGCATGGCGTGGGTTCTTCGGCGTCACGATCGGAAATGCGAGGTGGATCGTCGCGGATTTGTGCTCGTGGTACTCGATCTCGGCTTCGGCCAAGGCCGTCTTCTCAACGACCGACCACATCACGGGCTTCGAGCCGCGGAACAGTCCGCCATTCATCGCGAATTTGGCGATTTCGCGCGCGATCTGCGCTTCGGCCTTGTAGGACATGGTCGAATAGGGATTGGCCCAGTCGCCCGCGATACCCAGGCGCTTGAACTCCGCCTTCTGGATCTCGATCCATTTGGCGGCGAAGTCGCGGCATTCGCGGCGGAACTCGACGATGTCGACCGCGTCTTTGTCCTTGCCCTTGGCGCGGTATTCTTCCTCGATCTTCCATTCGATGGGGAGGCCATGGCAGTCCCAGCCCGGCACGTAGTCGGCGTCTTTGCCCGACATTTGCTGCGTGCGCACGACCACGTCTTTGAGGATCTTGTTGAGCGCGTGGCCGATATGCAGATGCCCGTTGGCGTAGGGCGGGCCGTCATGCAGCACGAATTTTTCGCGGCTCTTGGACGCCTTGCGCAGCTGGCGATAGAGGTCGCCCGTCTCCCACGCGGCGAGGGTGTCGGGCTCGCGCTTGGGCAGATCGCCGCGCATCGGAAACGCCGTCTGCGGCAGGAAGACGGTGGCTTTGAAATCAGAAGCAGGATTTTGCGGAGCAGACATCGTCAGGTTTTCCGAAGGTTCAAGCCGCACGTACGGCGTTCTGAGGGACGACGAGTTCGACATGATGCATGCCGACGAAACCGCGGCACGTCCAGGCGATATGCTCGGCCGTGGCGGCATCGAGACCGATTGCCGCAACCTCGATCGCGATTCCGTCGCCATGGTCGCGGGCGGCAAACAGGCTGGCGGCGAGGCCGCGCTTGTCGAACTGCGCCAGCACGCGGGCGGCCATGCCGATCTCGCGGGTGGCGGTCATGGAAAATCGATACGCAGCTTGCGAATCTTCAGGGGCGGGATTGGACATTGGCGCAAAACTCCGGCTGGCACGGCTGAGGGCGAACGAACGCGACCCGGTTCTCGTCGAGAACCGGGCGGTTAATTCGCGCCGAGCGGCGCGGGGCGGCGTTTGCGCACAACATGACGCGCACTATAAAGCGCCCGTTTCGGGCGTCAACCGATGGCCAATAGGCATAAAATATCCTATGTGCGATATCAGCCGCGCAAGGCAGCACCCGTCGCTTTGGCAACGGCGGCGACGATCTTCGCGGCGAGCGCTTCGAGATCGGCTTCGACCAAGGTGCGTTCGACCGGCTGGTAGCGCACGGCGATCGCGACCGACTTCTTGCCTTGCTCGATCCCCTTGCCGCGATAGACGTCGAACACGCTTGCCCCAGCGACGAGCGCTTTGTCTGCCCCGCGCACGGCGCGAAGAATGGCATCGGCCGCAACGGCCTCGTCGACCACGAACGCAAAATCGCGTTCGACCGGCTGCAGGGCCGCAAGCTTCAACGGTGCGCGTTGACGCCCGGCTTTGGCTTTGGGGGCGGGCAGCGCATCAAGGAACACTTCGCAGGCGACGACCGGGAAATCGACGTCAAGCGCTTTGAGCGCTTGCGGATGCAGTTCGCCGAACTGGGCCAGCACGGTCTTGGGTCCGAGCTTCAGCACGCCCGAACGGCCGGGGTGGTACCAGCCGGGTGCTTCGCGCGCGACCGCGACATTCTCGACCGACAGGCCGAGCTGGGCCAACAACGCCAGCGCATCGGCCTTCGCGTCGAGCGCATCGACGGCGCGCGCGCTCTGGCCCCAATGGCGACCCAGCATCTGGCCGCTGCGCAAAGCCGTTGCAACCATGCGCTGTTCTGTCTCGCCGGGGCCCAAAAAGATCGGACCGACTTCGAACAAGGCCGCATCGGGCCAACCGCGATCGGCGTTGCGCTTGGCCGCATTGGCAAGATTGGGCACGATCGACGGGCGCATATAGTCGAGATCGGCGCTGATCGGATTGGCGAGCGCCAACGCGGGATTGGTGCCGCCGAACAAGGCCGCTTGGGTTGCGTGCATGAACGAGAACGTCACCGCCTCGGTGAGGCCCAAGCCCGCCAGCACGCGCTTGGCATCGCGCACGCGGCGCTGACCGGGCGTGAGAGCCAAAGGCGGCATGGCGCCGTCGCGCGGCAATTTGTTGGCCGGGATCGCATCGTAGCCTTCGATGCGCAGCACTTCTTCGACGAGATCGGCCTCGCCATGCACGTCCGCACGCCAGCCCGGCGGGGCGACGTCGAGATCGGCCCCCGTCTGACGCACATCGAAGCCAAGGCGCTTGAGGATCTCCGCTTGGCGGGCTTGCGGCACGTCGAGCCCGCCGAGGCTTAGGACGCGCCCGCTGCGCAGCGTGTAGCGCCGCTGCCAGCTCGGGACCGAACCTGCAACCACCGGTTCGGAAGCTTCGCCGCCGCAAAGGTCGAGCACCATGCGCGTGGCGGCTTCCATGCCGTCCATCACATAGGCGGGATCGAGGCCGCGCTCGAAACGGTAGCGCGCATCGGACTGGATCTGGTGATGGCGCCCGGTCATGGCGACACGGATCGGATCGAACAACGCGATCTCAAGGAACATCTCGGTCGTGTTGGCATCGCAGCCCGTACTCGAGCCGCCCATGAGGCCGCCGAGCGAAACGGGACCTTGTTCGTCGCAGATCAGCGTTTCGCCGCCCGCCATCGTGTAGCTCTTGCCGTTGAGGGCCGCGATCGTCTCGCCCCCCTTGGCCGCCATGAGCGTGAGCCCGCCTTTGAGTTTGCCGGCATCGAACACGTGCAAGGGGCGGTTCACGTCGAGCGTGAAGAAGTTCGTGATGTCGACGAGTGTGGAGATCGGGCGCAGGCCCACGGCCAGCAGCCGGTCCGCGAGCCATTTGGGCGACGGGCCGTTTTTGAGGCCGCGGAAATGGCGGCCGACGAAGAATGGGCAATGGCCCGGCTCGTCGAGCGCAAGCGTCACGCCGACCGGGCTTTTGTAAGTGCCCGCGACCGGCGTGATCGGCATCGGCTTCAGCGTGCCGAGACCGGCGGCGGCGAGATCGCGCGCAATGCCGCGCACGCCGAGACTGTCGGCATGGTTCGGCGTGATCGCGATCTCGATGACCGGATCGTCGAAGCCGAGCAGGCTTGCGAAGGGCACGCCCACTTGGGCATCCGCCGGCATTTCGATGATGCCGTCATGGTCCTCGCCCAAGCCCATTTCGCGCATCGACACGAGCATGCCGTTGGATGCCTGGCCGCGAATCTGGCCCGCTTTGAGCAGCAGGCCCGTGCCCGGCACGGTCGAACCTGCGGGGGCGAACACGCCCTTCATGCCGGTGCGCGCGTTGGGCGCCCCGCACACGACCTGCACGATGCCGGCCCCCGTATCGACCTGGCAGACGCGCAAACGGTCGGCGTCGGGATGCGGTTTGGCTTCGACGACATAGGCCACTTTGAACGGCACCAGTGTGGCCCCGCGATCGGCGATCCCTTCGAGCTCGAGGCCGATGGCGGTGAGCTTGTCCGCGATTTCCTTGAGCGAGGCCGTGGTGTCGAGATGGGTTTTGAGCCAGGAGAGCGTGAATTTCATCGCGCAAGTCCGCCGGAAAGGGTGGGAACGTCGACGGCGAGGAAGCCGTAATGTTTGAGCCAGCGCAGATCGGCTTCGTAGAAGGTGCGCAAATCGGGAATGCCGTATTTGAGCATCGCCACGCGCTCGATCCCCATGCCGAAGGCAAAGCCCTGGTACTCGGCCGGATCGATGCCGCACATGGCGAGCACCTTCGGGTTGACCATGCCGCAGCCCAGGATCTCGAGCCAATCGTCGCCAACGCCGAGCTTCAATTCGCCGTTGCCGCGCGTGCAGGCGATGTCCATTTCGGCCGAGGGTTCGGTGAACGGGAAATAGCTCGGCCGGAAACGATAGCGCAGATCGGGGATCTCGAAAAACGCGCGCACGAATTCCACGAGGCAGCCTTTGAGATGGCTCATGTTCGAAGTCTTGTCGATCACAAGACCTTCGATCTGGTGGAAATTGGGCGAGTGCGTCGCATCCGAATCCGACCGATAGGTGCGGCCCGGGGCAATGATGCGGATCGGCGGCTTCTGGCCCAGCATCGTGCGCACCTGCACGGGGCTCGTATGCGTGCGCAAGACGTTGCCGTATTGGGCACCATCTTTGCCGACCAAATAAAACGTGTCGTGGCTCTGGCGCGCGGGATGCTCCGGCGGAATGTTGAGGCGCGTGAAATTGTAGTCGTCGCTCTCGATGTCCGGGCCTTCGGCCACGGCAAAACCCATCTCGCCGAAAATCGAAACGAGCTCGTCGATCGTCTGGCTGATCGGATGGATGCGGCCCTCCGGCACCGGGCGTGCCGGCAAGGTCACGTCGATCGTCTCGGCCGCAAGGCGGGCGGCAAGGGCCGCGTCGCCGAGCGCCTGGCGGCGCTGGCCAAGCTTCGTTTCGACCGCGTCTTTGAGCAGGTTGTAGGCGGCCCCTTGCGCCTTGCGCAGATCGGGGGCGAGCGTGCCGAGCGTTTTCATGAGCTCGGTGATGCGGCCCTTCTTGCCCAGAATGTCGATGCGCAAGGCTTCGAGCGCTTCGAGGTCGGATGCTGCTTCGATGCGGGCGGCGAATTCGCTTTCGAGGGCGGTGGTGTCCGTCATGGCGCGTCCTGATGTGCAAACGAAAAAAGGGGGCCTGGCCCGGTTCGGCCAGACCCCCTCTTCGGGTCGAAACGATCGCTTAGAGGGCGGCCTTGGCCTTTTGAACCAAGGCGCCAAAACCGGCCGGATCGGTCATGGCGATGTTCGCCAGAACCTTGCGGTCGATTTCGACTGCGGCCTTCTTGAGGCCGGCGATCAGCGTCGAATAGGTGAGGCCGTGCTCGCGGGCACCGGCGTTGATGCGCTGGATCCACAGGCCGCGGAATTCGCGCTTCTTGTTGCGGCGGTCGCGATACGCGTATTGCAGCCCCTTCTCGAGACGCTCGAGCGCGGCGCGGAAGGTGTTGCCGTTGCGGCCGACGAAACCGGCCGCCTGGTCGATGACTTTCTTGTGGCGAGCACGCGCGGTGACGCCGCGTTTTACACGAGCCATGGTTCGCTCCTTCTTTCTCTAGCGCCGGATCAAGCGTAGGGCAGGAAGAAGCGCTTCACGCGCACTTCTTCGCCATGCGTCAGCACGAACGTGCCGCGCGAGGTCCGCTTCATCTTCTGGGGGCGTTTGCGCAGATTGTGGCGCTTGGCGCCCACGGCGGCGAGAACCTTGCCGCTGGCCGTGACTTTGAACCGCTTCTTGGCGGCCGACTTGGTCTTCATCTTGGGCATTTTGATCTCCTTCCATATTCCAGCGGTTGGGCATGCCCTGTTGGAGTGCATCGACGGCAAGCCGTCTTCTCTCCGCGCCGTGGCCGCTGCGGATTTAAGGACGCGCGTTATACAAGGGGCCGCCCGGCTTGGCAAGCCGGGCAAAGCCGAGGAAGGAAAGCCCAAAAACCGTCGTTATTTCGGGGCGACGACCATCGTCATCTGGCGACCTTCCATGCGCGGATGCGATTCGACCTTGGCCAAAAGATTGAGGTCTTCGCGCAGGCGTTCGAGCAGCTGGTGGCCAAGTTCCTGGTGCACCATTTCGCGTCCGCGGAAGCGCAGCGTGACCTTGACCTTGTCGCCTTCGTCGAGGAAGCGGACCATGGCGCGCTTCTTGACGTCGTAATCGTGGTCGTCGATGCCGGGGCGCATCTTGATCTCTTTGATCTCGATGACCTTCTGCTTCTTGCGCGCTTCGTTCGCTTTTTTCTGCTGCTCGTATTTGAATTTGCCGAAATCGAGCAGTTTGGCGACGGGCGGCTCGGCGTTTGGGCTGACCTCGACAACGTCGAGGCCGGCATCCCAGCCCAATTGCAGCGCGTCGAACACGTTGACCACACCGAGCATTTCGCCTTCCGCACCGATCAGGCGCAGGTCCGGCGATTCGATCTGGTCGTTGATCCGCGGGCCGTCTTTGGCCGGCGGGGCATCCTGGGAAGGTCGGGCGATGGGCGTTCTCTTCTGTTACGGAGCCCCGGAAGCGCGCCTCGCAAAAGCGGCCCGGTCGGTCCGGTGGGGCAATGAGAGGCCGAATTTACGGATCGTGGCCCTTAAGTCAAGGTCCGCCCGCACGCGCGCCCGACCGCGCCGGGCTGGCCTGCTTCGCGGATTCGCGCACGAACAGCAGCCGCATCACCTCGTCGATGCCGAGTCCGACGAGGCTGGTGCGCCTCAAAATCGCGACTTCAGCACCGCGCGGGGCACACAAAGCCGGATCCGACTCGGCGCTGAACAGCACGATCGAAGGGCAATTCGCAGCGGCAATCAGATGCATGGGCCCCGTGTCGTTGCCGATCGCAGCGGACGCTTCGCGCGCCAGCGCGACGATTTCGGCAAAGTCGGTTTGGCCGGTCAGGTCGCGCGTACGCGGGGCCGCGGCCCGGATTGTGGCGCCCAAGGATTTTTCGGCCGCGCCACCGATCACGACCGGCACCGCTCCGTGCGCCAGCAATTCGGTCGCAAGGGCCGCGTATTTGGCGATCGGCCAGCGCTTGAGCGGCCGACCGGCCGAGCCGCCCGGAACCAGAATCACATAGGGATCGGGCAATTTGAAACGTTCGAGATCGGCGGTTGCCCAATCGAGATTGGGGGCCGGCACTTGGGCAATGCCGGCCACGGCCAATTGATCGCGCTGGCGATCGATCGTGTGCATCGCGTCGCGCTTGGGGTTGGCATGCGGCAGCGAGCAGCCGGGCGCAATGCCCGACCAGTCCGGCCGCGGGCCGGGCCCCATCAGACGGAAATAGAAGTTCGAACGCGCCGAGGTCTGCAGATCGTAGATGCGCGCGAAATCCGCCCGCCGCAGTTTTGCGCGCAGCGACAGCAAGCCGAGGGGATTGAGTTTGTGCGGCCGCGGATCGATCCAGACCTCGTCGACATAGGGGCTTTGGCGCAGAAACGGCGCGAACGGCGCACTTGTCATGACCACGATATGCGCATCGGCGTGGAATTTGCGGATGGCCGCAAGCGGCCCCAGCGCCTGCACCACGTCGCCGAGCGCGCCCAGTTTGATCGCCAGAATCTTGGGCTTCGGTGCTTGCGCGTCGGTCACGTCCAAACCTCGGGCTGGGCCTCGCGCAGCACTTCTTCGTAGACGTCGAGCGTAGCTTTTGACATGCGTTCTTTGGTGAAATTCGCGCGCACATGCGCAATTGCTGTTTGTGCCAAAATCTGGCGCGTTTGGGGAGGCAAATTGAGTGCCAAAGCCAGCGCGTCGGCAAGCGCGTCGACTTTGCCGGGCGCAAAGGTCCAGCCGGTCACCCCTTCGATCAGGATTTCGGGTGCTGCACCGTGCGCGGGTGCGACGACCGGGCGGCCCATGGCCTGGGCCTCGGCCACCACGCGGCCGAACGCCTCGGGATCGGTCGAAGCCGACACGACCACGTCGGCCAGCATGTAGGCGGCCGGCATATCGGCGCAATGGTCCACCACGCGTACGATTCCTTCGAGGCCGCGCGCGCGCACGCGCCGCTCGAGCTCGGCGCGGTAGGCGGTGCGCCCTTGGTCGGCGCCGACGAGCAGCAGCGCCATGTCGCGCCGCCCGAGCTTGGCGACCGCGTCGATCAGCAGGGTCTGGCCCTTCCAGCGCGTGAGGCGCCCGGGCAGCATCACGACCGGCAACCCGTCGGGCAGGCGCCAGTCGCGCGCGAGCTTGACTTGGCGCTCGACCGACACGCGCGCCGGATCGAATTTGGCGAGATCGATGCCGCGATGCACGACGCGCACGATGGCCGGCGACACGCCGTAGTTTTCGATCGCGTGGCGCGCGATGAAATCCGAAATCGCGATCACGCGCACGCCCTTGGCCATGATCGCGTTGTAGAGGCGCTTGAAAGGTGTCGCGAAATTGTAGGTGCCGTGGAAGGTCGTGACAAAGGGTACCCGCGCGCGCTTGGCGGCGGCACGCGCCGACCAGGCGGGGGCTCGGCTGCGCGCATGCACGAGATCGGCCCCGGTTTCGCGGATTGCGGCCTCGATGCGCGCCACGTTTGCGCGCATCGTGAACGGATTCTTGGACGCGACCGGCAGAACGATGTGCTGGGCGCCCGCGCGCTCGAGCTCGCGCACCATCGGCCCGCCTTGTGAGACCACGACCGCACGCCAGCCCGCTTTGACGATTGCCGCCGCAATATCGACCGCGCCGCGCTCGACCCCGCCCGTGACGAGCGAAGGCAAAACCTGCATGATGGTTGGCACGCGCGCCGCCTGCGGCAATCCGCCGCCCTCGCGTGCTGCGTCGGGCAAATCGTGCCCGTCGCCGTTTTCGCCCAGAATGGACGCCATGAGTCCCGATCGATCCCCCGCCCCGACTGCAAACAGCGACTCGGTCGCGTTTTTCGTGGCCGCACGCAATGACGCACCCCGTATCGCCTATCGCCGATTGGCGGGCAAGTCCCCTGGCGTGGTCTTTTGCCCGGGCTTCAAATCTGACATGGAAGGCGCCAAGGCCACGGCCGTCGCCGATTGGGCCAAACGGCGCGGCCATGCCTGTCTGCGCTTCGACTATCGCGGCCACGGAAGCTCGGACGGCCGGTTCGAGGACGGCACGATCGGCCAATGGTTCGAGGATACGCTCGGCGTGTTCGACGCGCGCACCGACGGCCCGCAGATCGTCGTCGGCTCGTCGATGGGCGGCTGGATGGGGCTTCTGCTGGCGCGCGCCCGGCCCGCACGCGTGGCCGCTTTCGTCGGCATCGCCGCCGCCCCCGATTTCACCGAAGACCTGATGTGGGACCGCATGCCGCCCGATTTGCGCGCCAAGCTCGCGCGCGACGGCGTGATCGAGCAGGCCAGCGAATACGGCCAGGATCCCTACACGATCACGCACAAGCTGATCGAAGACGGCCGCAAGCATCTGCTGCTGCGCGGCCCCCTTGCCTATACAGGACGCGTGCGGCTCTTGCAGGGCATGCAGGACAAAGACGTGCCGTGGCAATGGAGCCTCAAAATCGCCGAGACGCTGACGGCGGCGGACGTGCAGGTTCTGCTCGTCAAAGACGGCGACCACCGCCTGTCGCGCGAGGCCGACATTGCGCTGCTGACGCAGACGCTCGACAGCCTGTGCGCCTGATCGCGCGGCGCGGCGTACTCGCGGGCGGGCTTGTAAGTCTCGCCACATCCGTTACGGCGCAGACGGCACAGGCCGCAGCGCTGGTGCTGCACGGCAAACAGGGCACGCCGAATTTTCCGCCCTTGCGCGCCGTCGCAATGGCACTCGAGCAGGCGGGCTTGCGCGTCGCAATGCCCGAAATGCCGTGGTCGCGCAGCCGCTATCTCGACGGCCCACCCGACAAGGCGTTCGACGAGATCGCCACCCTGCTTGCGGGCTTCAAGCGTGCCGGGGCCGCCAAGATATTCCTTGCGGGCCACTCGATCGGGGCGACGGCCGCCCTCGGCTATGCGGCGGCGCGCGGCGGGATCGACGGTTTGGCGCTGCTCGCGTTGGGCCATGTGCCGACGGTCTACCTTTCAGGCATCGGACCGATCAACGCAACCGTGCGCGACGGGATATTGCGCGCGCGCGGCCTCGTTGCTGGGGGCAAAGGCGAAGCGGTCGAAGAATTCGCCGACAACAACCAAGGCGAAGCGCTGCTCGTGCGCATGCGCGCATCCGACTATCTCGGCTATTTCGAACCCGGCGGGCCGATGGACCCGCAAGCGCAGATCGCACGCGCGCCCTGCCCCGTCTTGTGGGCGATCGGCACACGCGATGTGCTCTACGGATCGAGCCGCAGCCTCTATTTCGACCGCTTGCCGCGCGATCCGCGCCACGCGTTTTTCGAGGCCGATGCCGACCATCGCAGCCTGCCGCAAGCCGCCGCCCCAACGACCGCAACGTTCTTCAAAACATTAAGCGCCTGAAGCCAACAGCGCTTTGAGGCCTTCGCGATAATCGGGATAGGCCAGCGTGACGCCGAGTTCGTCTTTGATGCGACGGTTCGAAACGCGTTTGGACTCGGCGTAGAACGAGCGCGCCATTTCGCTCATCGTTTTGGCGGCTTCTTCGTACGGCACCTCCGGCGGGGCCGGCACGCCGAGCAAGGCGGCGGCATAGGCGATCACGTCTTGCGGCGGCGCGGGTTCGTCGTCGCAGACATTGTAGACCGCACCCGCATCGGGCTTGGCGATCGACGCTTCGAGGATCGTCGCGATGTCGTCGACATGGATGCGGCTGAAAATCTGGCCCGGCTTCGCCACGCGTTTGGCGCGTCCCTCGCGCAGCGTGTCGAGCGCCGAACGGCCGGGGCCGTAGATGCCCGCAAGCCTGAACACATGCACCTTGTGGCCGACATGGCCCAGCCCCAGCCACGCCTCTTCGGCTGCCACGCGTGCGCGCCCGCGTGGACCGATCGGGCGCAACGCATCGCGCTCGGTCACCCAATCGCCGCCGCGATCGCCGTAGACGCCGGTCGTGGACAGATAGCCCGTCCATTTGACGCCCTCGAGGCGCACGAGATCGTTGCCGTGATGGTCGACGACCGGATCGCCGGACGCATCGGGCGGTACGCTCGACAGCAGATGCGTCGTGCCCGCCAAAGCGGCCGCCGCATCGGCCAAGGGCGCGTTGCGGTCGAACAGAAACGGCTCGATGCCGACAGCGCGCAACGAATCGGCCTTGGCCGCGCTGCGGCATGTTCCTGCCACGCGCCAATGCTTGCCGAGCAGGCGGCGGGCCAGCGCCAAGGCGCTGTAGCCGAGCCCGAAACAGAACAGCCGGTTGCCGCGCGCCGGATGCAGCAAGGCACCCGACGCGAAAGAGGAATTGCTCATGGTCGCAGGCGCAACTCTATGGCATTGCGCGGCGGTCGGCGCTACATCCTTTGCACCATGAAACGTTTCGCCATTGCCCTCGCCCTGCTGCTCGCAGCCGCCCCGATGCTGGCGCTTGCCCAACAGACAACGCCGCCGCGCACGCAAAGCCCCGCGCAGAGTGCGCCGCGCGGGGCGGGCGTGGTGCGGCCGTTGCCGCCGCGCGTCGATCTCGGGCCTTCGGCCGACGTCGAATATGCGAACTGCCTCGCGCGTGCTGCCAAGGAGCCCGAGCTGGCCTACGAAGACGCAATGGGCTGGGCGCGCACGCGCGGCGGCGGCGAACCCGCTTTGCATTGCGCGGCCGTGGCCCTTTTCAACGGCGGGCTCTATCGCCAGGCGGCGCAGGCTTTCACCGACATGGCCGGGCGCTATCGCGACCGCCGCGTGCTGATCCGCGCCAGCCTCGCCGCCCAAGCGGGCCATGCGTGGCTTGCAGCCGACGACCCGACGCGCGCGGTCGCGGCCTTCAACGTGGCCGTGGACGTGGCGCCGGACGTCGCGACCTTCTGGATCGACCGCGCCGAAGCCTTGGCGGCCGCGCGCAAATACTGGGAGGCGATCGACGATCTCAACCGGGCGGCGGACCTCGATCCGCGGCGCGGCGACTTGTTCGCGTTCCGGGCGGCCGCCTATCGCAAGGTCGATGCGTTCGATCTTGCCCTCGAGGATGCCGAGCGCGCCGTGCGCCTTGCCCCGCGCATGCCCGAAGCGTGGCTCGAGCGCGGCATTCTGCGAGCCCACAAGGGCGACAAAAACGGGGCCCGCCAGGATTGGCGCGAAACGCTGCTGCTCGATCCCGAAAGCCCCGCCGCCGACGCCGCCCGCGAACAGATCGAGCGCATGGAACTGGGCCCGCGCTAACGATGCGCCGCTAGAAATCCAAATCGGCGTAGTGGGCCGGCGGCGGCGAGCCGGGCAGATGATCGGCCAAAAGCGGCCGGAACGCCGGCCGGCTTTTGATCCGCGCATACCATTCGTGCGCGCGCGGATACACGTCCCACGGCACATCGCCCATGTAGTCGAGCGTGGAGATGTGGGATGCCGCCGCAATGTCGGCGAGGCTGTAGCGCTCGCCCGCGAGGAATTTCCGGCGCTCGGCAAGCCAGCCGATATAGTCGAGATGGTAGCGGATATTCTGGTAGCCCGCGCGGATCGCCGACGAATTCGGCTCGGCCGCCGTCAAAAACCGCTTGATGAGCTTCTCGCGATAGAGATTGTCGGTCACTTCGCGCGCGAATTTCTCGTCGAACCACGCCACGAGACGGCGCACTTCCGCGCGCTCTGCAGGCGTCTCGCCGATAAGCGGAACGGCCGGATACTCGCGCTCGAGATGTTCGCAGATCGCCTGCGAATGGCAGATCACCGTGCCGTCTTCGTCGACCAGCACCGGCACCGTTCCGGCCGGATTGAGGGCGAGGAAGGCCGGCGCACGCTCCCAGGTTTTTTCGACCTTCATCTCGAAATCGAGACGCTTTTCGCCCAACGCCACGCGCACTTTGCGGCAGAAGGGCGACAGCGGAAGGTGATGAAGAATGCGCATGGCGAATCGGTGGAACGCAGTCTACAGAACGCGTCGGCCTTAGGCGAGGCCCAGCAAAGCTGCCCCATAGAACAAGGCAAGTCCGAACAGCAGGGCCGCAAGCGCGCACGCGGCAAGACCGATGCCGACGGCAACGCCGTCGTGCGCGGCAAGACCGAGCGCGAGGACGACCAGCGCCAGCGACGGGATCAACGGCAGCAGCGGCAGCGGGACGAGCAGCAGCACCGCCTGCAGCAGCGCGGCACACCCGATCCAGCGGCGTGCGACGGGGCCGGTCAACGCATCCCCCCGCGCGCGCAATAGTTTTTCGCCACGCGCCAGCAGCGGGGCGGCGGCGGCCACAACGCGCTGGGCGCGGCCGCGCGAAGTACCCAGCCGCGCGAGAAACCCCGGCAGACGCGGATGGGCGACACCCAGCGCCATCTGGATCGCCACAAGGGCAAGCGGCACGGCAAAAACCGTCGAAAAGCCGGGCAGGCTCGGACCCGGCGTGAGGTTGGGCACGGCAAACAGAAACAGCAGCAACCCGTAGCCGCGGGCTTGCAACGCTTCGACGAGTTCGCCCAGCGTGATGCGTGACGCAGGATCGCCCGCCGCCGCCGCTTGCAAGGCCGCACCGAGCCCCTGGGTCACGCGCGGCTCCGCAGCAAGCGCGGGGCAAGCGCCGTGGCCGCGACAAAGACCAACGCCGCCGCAACCGCGAGCACGAGCGAGCCTTTGGCCGCTTCCGGATCGGTCCAACCAGCGGCACCGAGATTGGAAAACACGACCGCGACCGGCAAGGTGCCGAGTGCCGTACCCAGCAGGAACGAACGATAGCGCAGCCGCGAAAGTCCAAAACCATACGTGACGAGCGCACCCGGTACGGGCAGCAGGCGTGCGAGCGCCACGGCGCGCCAGCCGCTCGTTTCGGCGCGTGCGATCCAGCGGCCCACGCGCGCCCATTCGTGGGGCTTCAACGCGCCGCTATTGGCAAAGCGCGCGACGAAAAAACCGAGCGAGGTCCCCGCAAGCGTGCCCGCCACGGCCCAGGCGATGCCTTCGGGAAAGCCGAACAGCAACCCGGCGGCAATCGCGAAGGCCCAGCGCGGCAAGGCCACGAGAATGCCCGCCGCATGCGCGAGAACGAAGGCAGGCCCCATCCAAGCGCCCGCTAGCCCCACGGCCGCCTCGAGTGCAGCGGGCGAAACCTCGTCGCGATTGGCGATCGCAGCCGCAGCGGCGGCAGCGATCAACAGCACCGGCACAAGCCGAACCCACAAAGGAAAACGCGGCGTCATGGCGACCTGTATAAGGGGCAGCAGCGGACAAGGCTACTTGGCCGCCGCTGCCCCAATTCAAAAACGGACCGCGCGCGTTTTGCCGCCGCTCAATCCGCCCCAACGCCCTTACCGGGGCGGCGTTGGTCGGCGCGGCGCACGGGATGGGCGAGACGCGCCAACATTTCCTTCGGCACGATCTGGCGGAACTTGCCGATCTCGCGGTCCCAATCGGCCAGGATCTGGCGCGCATGCTGCGACTGGGTTTCGCGCGCATGCTCTTCGATCAGTTCCTTGAGCACGCCCTCCCAATGCGCGGTCTCGACCTTCTGCACGATCACGGTCTCGTCGTTGACCCGGTCGGCGAAAGTGCCCTCGGCGTCGTAGACGAAGGCCATGCCGCCGGTCATGCCGGCCGCGAAATTGTCGCCGACCGCCCCGAGGATCGCGACCGTACCGCCCGTCATGTATTCAAGCCCGTTCGAGCCGCAGCCTTCGACGACGGCGACCGCACCCGAATTGCGCACGCCGAAACGTTCGGCCGCTTGGCCGGCCGCAAACAGCCGCCCGGCCGTGGCGCCGTACAGCACCGTGTTGCCGATGATCGTGTTCTTGTTCGACACCAGCGGCGACGACGTCGTCGTGCGCACCACGATGGTGCCGCCCGACAGGCCCTTGCCGACATAGTCGTTGGCGTCGCCGAACACTTCGAGCTTCATGCCCTGCACGGCAAACGCCCCCAGCGACTGCCCGGCCGAGCCGCGCAGACGCACGGTGATGTGGCCGGGCTTGAGGCCCGTCATGCCGTATTTGCGCGTGATCTTGCTCGAAAGCTTCGTGCCGATGGCGCGGTAGACGTTGCGGATATTGTATTCGAGCTGCATCTTCTCGCCGCCTTCGAGGGCGGGGGCAGCGTCCGCGATCATCTGCTCGTCGAGCGTTTCGGGCACTTCGTTGCGGCCCTCGAGCGTGCAGTAGCGCGGATATTCGCCCGGGTCCGCCTGCACGAGCAGCGGGTTGAGATCGAGATCGTCGAGGCTTTCGTCGCCGCGCAGCACCTGCGTGAGCAGGTCCGAACGGCCGATCACGTCGCGCAGCGACTTGAAGCCGAGCGAGGCCAGAATCTCGCGCACTTCTTCGGCGACGAACGAGAAGAGATTGACGACCTTCTCGGGGCTGCCGTCGAACTTGGCGCGCAGTTTCGGGTCTTGCGTGCACACGCCCACGGGGCAGGTGTTGGAATGGCACTGGCGCACCATGATGCAGCCCATCGCGACCAGCGAGGCCGTGCCGATGCCGAACTCGTCGGCCCCCAGCATAGCGCCGATCACGACGTCGCGCCCGGTACGGATGCCGCCGTCCACGCGCAGCTTCACGCGATGGCGCAGGCGATTGAGCGTGAGCACCTGGTTGGTTTCGCTGAGGCCCATCTCCCAGGGCAGGCCCGCATATTTGATCGAGGACTGCGGACTGGCCCCAGTACCCCCGACATGGCCCGAAATCAGAATCGCATCGGCCTTGGCCTTGGCGACACCGGCCGCGATCGTGCCAATACCCGAGCGCGCCACGAGCTTCACGCACACGGCGGCTTCGGGATTGATCTGCTTGAGATCGTAGATGAGCTGGGCCAGATCCTCGATCGAATAGATATCGTGGTGCGGCGGCGGGCTGATCAGCGTCACGCCCGGCGTGGAGTGCCGCAGGCGCGCGATAAGATCCGTCACCTTCGAGCCCGGCAGCTGGCCGCCTTCGCCGGGCTTGGCACCTTGCGCCACCTTGATCTCGAGCTCGCGGCAATTGTTGAGATACTCGGCCGTCACGCCGAAGCGGCCCGAGGCGACCTGCTTGATCGCCGACGACGGATTGTCGCCGTTCGGGCGGGGTTTGTAGCGGGCGGGATCTTCGCCGCCCTCGCCCGAGTCCGACTTCGCCCCGATGCGGTTCATCGCGATCGACAGGGTCTCGTGCGCTTCGGGACCCAATGCGCCCAGCGAGATTCCGGGGGCGATCAGCCGCTTGCGGATCTCCGTGATGCTCTCGACCTCGTCGACCGGAATCGCCTTGCGGCCCGGCTTGAAGTCCAACAGATCGCGCAGATTGATCGGCGGCAGCTTGCGGCAGCCGTCCGAGAAGTCGCGGTAGATCGCGTAGGAGTCGCGCTCGACCGCGCGCTGCAGCGTGTGGATGAGTTCGCCTTCCCAGAAATGTGCCTCGCCGGATTTGCGGTAGCGGTAGAAGCCGCCGACCGGCAAGGCGATCACGTCTTCGCGGAAGGCGCGGCCATGCAGCTCGGCCGCCTTCTTCTGGATGCCCTTGAGGCCGATGCCGGAAATGCGGCTCGCCATGCCCGGGAAGAATTCCGAGATCAGCGTGCGCGACAGGCCCACCGTTTCGAAATTGTAGCCGCCGCGATAGGACGACACGATCGAAATTCCCATCTTCGACATGGTCTTGAGCAGACCCTCGTCGATCGCCTTGCGGTAGCGGTTGACAGCGTCTTTGAGGCTGAGCCCCTCGAACAGGCCGCGGCGATGGCGGTCGGCAATGGCTTCTTGCGCCAGATACGCGTTGACGGTGGTGGCCCCCACGCCGATGAGCACGGCGAAGAAATGCACATCGAGGCATTCGCCGGTGCGCACATTGAGCGAGGTGAAGGTGCGCAGCTGCTGGCGCACGAGATGCGTGTGCACCCCGCCCGCCGCCAGGATCATCGGGATCGGCGCCTTGTTCGGGCCCTGGTTCTTGTCCGACAGCACCACATGCACGGCCCCGCCGCGCACGCCGTCTTCGGCTTCGCGCTGCACGCGCTTGAGCGCGTCGCGCAAGGCCCATTCGCCGGCCGCGGGATCGAACGTGCAATCGACTTCGATGGCGGTCGCCCCCATATAGGCGCGCATCGCGTCGAACTCTTCGTTCAGCAGCACCGGGCTTTCGAGCTGCAGCAGGCGGCACTGGCTTTCGTCTTCATCCAGAATATTGCCGAGATTGCCGAGGCGCGTGCGCAAGGTCATCACGCGCCGTTCGCGCAAGCTGTCGATCGGCGGGTTCGTGACCTGGCTGAAATTCTGGCGGAAGAAATGGTGCAGGCCGCGGAACTTGTCCGACAGCACGGCGATGGGCGTGTCGTCGCCCATCGAGCCGACGGCTTCTTTGGCGTCCTCGACCATCGGATGCAGGATGAGTTCGAGGTCCTCGATCGTCCAGCCGACCGCGAGCATGCGCCGGCGCAGTTCGTCGCGCGACAGCTCCTGCTTCGGTTCGGCGTCTTCCTTGACGATCTGGTCGATGACCGTGATGTTGCGCGTCCAGTCGCCGAACGGGCGCGACTGGGCAAGCCATTCCTTGAGTTCGCCGTCGCGGTAGAATTTGCCTTCGGCCAGATTGACCGCGATCATTTGGCCCGGGCCCACGCGGCCCTTTTCGACGACCGTCTGCTCGTCGACCTTGACCATGCCCGCTTCCGAGCCCACGACCAGCAGACCGTCGCCGGTGATCGTGTAGCGGCACGGGCGCAGACCGTTGCGGTCCATGCCGGCCAGCACCCATTTGCCGTCGGTGCAGGCAAGCGCGGCCGGGCCGTCCCACGGCTCCATGACCGAGTTCGCGTAAGCGTACATGTTGCGGATGTGCTGCGGCGTCTTGTCCGCATAGGACCAAGCCTGCGGCACCATCATGGTCTTGACCATCGGCAACGCGCGTCCGCCGCGCACAAGCAGCTCGAACACATTGTCCATCTGCGCGGAATCCGAGCCCGGCTGCACGACGGGCTTGAGGTCGTCCACCATGGCGCCGAGGGAGTCATGCGCCATGCGCGTTTCGTGGCTCTTCATCCAGTTCACGTTGCCGCGCACAGTGTTGATCTCGCCGTTGTGCGCAAGCGTGCGGAAGGGCTGGGCCAGGCGCCAGGTCGGGAACGTGTTGGTCGAATAGCGCTGGTGGTAGATGGCAAAGGACGAGACGAAACGCTCGTCGTTGAGATCGGGATAGAACACCGACAGGGCCTCGGCGAGGAACATGCCCTTGTAGATGATCGAGCGGCACGACAGCGAGCAGATGTAGATGTCGACGATGTTCTCGGCGAGCGCCTGCTTTTCGATGCGGCGGCGGATCACGTAGAGATCGAGCTCGAACTGGTCGTCGGGCGCGTTGCGCACGTTGTGGACCATGATCTGTTCGATCTCGGGGCGCGTGGCATTGGCCTTTTCGCCGCATACCGACGTGTCGATCGGCACCTGGCGCCAACCGTAGACGGCGTAGCCCATCTTCAGAATTTCGGTTTCGACGATCGTGCGGCAGCGCTCCTGCGCGTCGAGATCGTTGCGCGGCAAAAACACCTGGCCCACCGCAACGCGCGCGGCAGACGGGGTAACGCCCTGGCGCTCGATATGCGCTTTGAAAAAATCCTGCGGGATTTCGATGTGGATGCCCGCACCGTCGCCGGTCTTGCCGTCGGCATCGACGGCCCCGCGATGCCACACGGCCTTGAGTGCGGCAATGCCCGCTTCGACGACCGACCTGCGCGGTTTGCCGTCGATTGCGACGACAAGACCCACGCCGCACGCATCGTGCTCGTCCGTGGGATCGTAGGCGTGGCCCGCTTCGAGCTTGGCGGCATTGGCCCGATAGTCGCGCGCAAAAATCTCGCCGTCGTTGAGTTGGTCGGTCATGGGCTGGTTTCCCTCTACTCGGCCGCGACAGAAACGGGTGCGGCTTTGGCGGCGAGATATTTGTGGATGGCGGCGGCGGCGTCTTTGCCGTCGCGGATGGCCCACACGACGAGCGATGCGCCGCGCACGATGTCGCCGGCGGCGAACACGCCGTCGATCGCCGTCATCATCGTACGGTGGTTGACCTTCAACGTGCCCCAGCGCGTGACGGCGAGTTCGGGTGCGCCGAACATTGTCGGCACGTCTTCGGGGTCGAAGCCCAACGCTTGGATCGCCAAGTCGCAGGGCAGATCGAAGCTGCTCTCCTCGATCTTTTCGGGCAGCTGGCGGCCGGTGGCATCGGCAATGCCGAGGCGCATGCGGTAGGCGCGCACGGCTCCCACGGCCTCGGCGCCCGTCTTCTTTTTTGCCTTGCCGGACTTGGCGAGGAACGCTTCGGGGGCGGCGAGCCACACGAATTCAACGCCCTCTTCTTCGGCGTTGTAGACCTCGCGCTGCGAGCCCGGCATGTTCTTCTTGTCGCGGCGATAGAGGCATTTGACCGACTTCGCCCCTTGGCGCACGGCCGTGCGCACGCAATCCATCGCCGTGTCGCCGCCGCCGATCACGACGACGTTTTTGCCGGACGCATCGAGCGTGCCGTCGTCGAATTCCGGCACGTCGTCGCCGAGGCCCTTGCGGTTCGACGCCGTGAGATACGTCATCGCGGGCACGATGTTGGCAAGGCCCACGCCGGGGGCTTCGATCGCGCGCGCCTTGTACACACCCGTCGCCACGAGGAGCGCGTCGTGCTTGGCGCGCAATTCGGCGAGCGTGGCGTCGCGGCCCACTTCGAAGTTGAGATGGAATTTGATGTTGCTGTCTTCGAACAGCTTCTGGCGGCGCTGCACGACCTCTTTTTCGAGTTTGAAATTCGGGATGCCGTAAATCATGAGGCCGCCCGCACGGTCGTAGCGGTCGTAGACATGCACCTGGTAGCCCTTGCGGCGCAGCGCGTCGGCGGCGGCCAAACCGCCGGGGCCCGCACCGATGATGCCGATCGACTGCGCGCGCTCTTGCGGCGGAGCGATGGGCTTGACCCAGCCTTTTTCGAACGCGGTATCGGTGATGTATTTTTCGACCGAGCCGATCGTGACGGAATCGAAGCCCTTCTCGATCACGCAATTGCCTTCGCACAGACGGTCTTGCGGGCAAATGCGGCCGCAGATTTCCGGAAACGTGTTGGTCGCCTGGCTGATCTCATAGGCCTCTTCAAGCCGGTTTTCGGCCGTGAGCTTCAGCCAATCCGGAATGTTGTTCGAAACCGGGCAATGGATCTGGCAGAACGGCACGCCGCATTGCGAGCAACGCCCGGCCTGGGCTTCGGCCTCGGTCTTGCTGAATTCAGCATAGATTTCGTTGAAATCGGCCGTGCGCTCGGCGGCGACGCGCTTTTGCGGCATTTTCTGGTCGCGATCGACGAAGTGCAGCATTTTGCCGGTGGTCGCCATGGGCAAGGTCCTGACGCGAATGAAAAAGGGATCGATGTTCTAAGCCACGCCGAATTGCCGGAACAGTGAAAAATGGCACTTAGGGCAGTATATGGTAACTAATTTATGGGAGAAGTTCAAAAATGAGGCAGGTTTGTGAGTTTGTCGCGTTAAAAGAGACAATTTAATACATTTTCGGTACCGAATTTGCGATTTCCTGCACCGAACGAAACTCCGTATACATCTTTCGTAAAGTTTTGCGGGGATGCAATGGATTTTGTCACGGCCATCAAGACGTGCCTTGCGAAATATGTCGGCTTCGCAGGCCGCGCGCCGCGCAGCGAATACTGGTATTTCACGCTGTTCCTGGTCGTCGTTTCGATCGCGTTGGGGGCGGCTGGGCTCGACCAGGTCGGCAATTTCTTTTCCGTCGTGACCCTGCTGCCGAGCCTCGCCGTCGGCGTGCGCCGCCTGCACGATACCGACCGCTCCGGCTGGTGGCTTCTGCTGCTCCTTTTGCCGCTGGTCGGCATGATCGTGCTGATCGTGTGGTTCGTCCGGCGCGGCACGCTAGGCGCCAATCGCTTCGGCGACGATCCGCTGCAGCAAGCCCGCGCCACCCTTCCTCCCGACGCCTGACGCCTGACGCCTTCAAACAGAGCCGGACACACGACCATGGAGTCCACAATGTATCTTGGGGAAGCGGCTTTGTGCTTGGCGCTCGTGGCCGCCTTCCTGCAAACCATGCCGGCTCTCCGGCTCGCGGCCATGGCCGCCTGCATTGCGACGATGGCGGCTGGCTATGCCGAAGGTCTTGCGTGGCTGTGGATCGGGGCGGGCCTCGTGCTGCTCGTGCATGCGTGGCGCTATGCCCAGGCGCGCGCCACGCTCGAACGGCTGACATCGGACGAGGCGCCCTCGCCCGCCGCCCTTTTCGCCTTCGTCAATCGCGAGACGCTGGCCCCCGGCCAGATCCTGTTCAAGCGCGGCGATCCAGGTGCGGAGATGTATCTGGTCGTCGAAGGCGAGATCGAAATCGTCGAACTCGGCAAGACGCTGAGCGCGGGCTCCGTGCTGGGCGAGGTCGCCCTCGTGGTGCCTTCGCACAAGCGCACGGCGACCGCGCGCGCCAAGACGAACGTCACGCTCGCGCGCATGACCAAGCGCGACATGGAATTGACGGCACTCCAGAACCCAACCTTCGGGTTCGAGTTGCTCAAGCTCGTCGCACGCCGCCTGTCGGACGACGTCGAACGGCTCGAACGGCGGATTGCCGGCAGCGTTTAGGCCGGTGCGGCGAAACGCCCGCCTTTGCGGTAGGCGGCCAGGTAAACGGGTGCGACCGCTTCCATCGCGGCGGGCTGGATGCACAAGGCTTCAAGCCCCGGCGCACCCGTGCCGATATTGTCGGTCTTCAGCAATTCGACCTGGTCGCGCGTGAGGAGCTTGATCGGCAGCATGCCCATCAGCGTGCCCTGGATTTCGGCGATCGGCCACGCGATGGGGATCAGGCCGCGATGTTTGCCGATCGTCTTCAGCAGAAACTCCATGAGTTCGCGGAAAGTGTAGACGGTGGGGCCGACCGCCTCATAGGTCTGGCCCTTGGCGCTGTCGTACGCGATCGCGCGCTCGACGGCCGCCGCCACATCGTCGACATAAACGGGCTGGAACTTCGTGTGCCCGCCGCCGATCAGCGGCAAGGCCGGCGACCATGCCGCCATCTGCGCGAAGCGATTGAAGAAGCCGTCCTCGGCGCCGATCACGATCGAGGGGCGGATGATCGTGGCGTTCGGGAATGCGGCACGCACGCCGGCTTCGCCGGCGGCCTTGCTGCGCGCGTATTCGGATTTGGACGCAGCGTCCGCCCCAAGTGCGGAGAGTTGCACGAAGGACGTCGCACCCGCCGCAAAAGCAGCCTTGGCGAGGCGTGCGGCCCCGTCGGCCTGCAGTGCCTGGAAGGTCTGGCCGCCACTTTGGGCGAGAATGCCGACGAGGTTCACGACCGCATCCGCACCCTGCACGGCGGACGCAAGCGCTTCGTCGCTGTCGGTCAGATTCACGCGCATCGGGGCGATCTGCCCGACAGAACCCATCGTCTTCAGAAACGCACCCGCGACCGGATCGCGCATGCAAGCGCGCACGATGTAGCCCTGCTGCGCGAGACGCCGCACGACGTAGCGCCCGATGAAGCCCGAAGCGCCGAAAACCGTTGCGCGCCGAACCGGTCCGATCCCTGCCCCCATCTCTCTGGCCCCATCGCTTGAAATGCCCGATCCCATGGCGATAGAGCCAAGCCCGGCACACGTCAAGTCCCACCCCCGGGGCCGCCCGAGCGCGGGCGCAAGGGAGCATTTGACTTCGCCCCATTCTTCGGCGTAAAGACGCGGCCTTGCGCACGAGACCCGGTGCCCGGGTGGCGGAATTGGTAGACGCGCTAGATTCAGGTTCTAGTGGCCGTAAGGTCGTGGAAGTTCGAGTCTTCTCTCGGGCACCAACTTCTCCCCTTCGAACAGGGTCAAATGGCAACGACCGTCCATCTGCATCAAGGCGACCTGCCCGACGGGCTCAAATTCGGCGCATCGGTCGCGATCGATTCCGAGACCATGGGCCTCCGCCCCGAGCGCGACCGGCTGTGCGTTGTGCAATTGTCGGGCGGCGACGGGACGGCGCATTGCGTGCGCTTTGCCAAGGGCAACTACAATGCCCCCAATCTCAAAGCGCTGCTGGCCGATCCGGCAACGCTCAAAATCTTCCACTTCGCGCGTTTCGACGTGGCCGTATGCGCCAAATATCTCGGCGTGCGCGTGGCGCCTATCTACTGCACCAAAATCGCCTCGCGCCTCGTGCGCACCTTCACCGACCGGCACGGCCTAAAGGATCTGTGCCGCGATCTGATCGGCAAGGAACTGTCCAAAGAGCAGCAATCCTCGGATTGGGGGGCGGCCGAACTCACCCAAGCGCAGCTCAATTATGCGGCAGCCGACGTGCTGCATCTGCATGCCCTCAAGGCCAAACTCGACGACATGCTCGCGCGCGAAGGCCGCACGCATCTGGCGCAAGCCTGCTTCGATTTCTTAGGCACGCGCGCCGATCTCGATCTGCTCGGCTGGAGCGAGGAAGACATCTTCGCACATTGACGGCAGCAGTTTTGCTGCGGCGCAGCATGATATGCGTCTTATCCACAATCGTTACGATTTTTCCATACAAAACATTAACTTAGAGACATTGACTTCGCGCCTCTTAAACAGGCATAATTCTTGCCTCGCGATGGGAGGCCCTCCCGGCCAATGACAACGTTAAAAGCCTTATCGACTGCGGCAAATCCCGCGTCTGCGCGCGATCTTGCGGTTGCGCGACGTGCCATTGCGGTCGAACGCGCCGGGCTTGAAGCGCTGGAAGCCAGCCTTGACGCGAATTTCGTCGCCGCGATCGATCGCATCGTCGATGCCCCCGGCCGCGTGGTCGTCTCCGGCATGGGCAAGTCGGGCCATGTCGCGCGCAAGATTGCGGCGACCTTCGCATCGACCGGCACGCCTGCCCAGTTCGTGCATCCGGCCGAGGCGAGCCACGGCGATCTCGGCATGATCACGCCGGCAGACGTGGTCCTGGCCCTGTCCAATTCGGGCGAAACGGTCGAAATGACCGATCTCGTCGGCTATTCGCGCCGCTTTGCGATCCCGCTCATCGCCATCACGGCGCGCGAAAAATCGGCCCTTGCGACCGCAGCCGACATCGTACTGCTCCTGCCGGCGGCCGAAGAAGCCTGCCCCGTGGGACTTGCACCCACGACCTCGACGACGATGCAGCTCGCACTCGGCGACGCGATCGCAGTGGCGCTGATGGAACGGCGCGGCTTCACGGCCGCCCATTTCCGCGAGTTCCATCCGCGCGGTGCCTTGGGCGCACGGCTCGCGAAGGTGGGCGATCTCATGCACACCGATCTGCCGCTCGCGAGCCCCGGCCAGAAAATGGCCGACGTGCTGATCAAGATGACGGCCAAGCGCTTCGGCTGCGTGGCGGTCGTCGATGCGCAAGGCTGGCTTGCCGGTATTGTCACCGACGGCGATTTGCGCCGCCACATGGCGCCCGACCTGCTCGACCGGCCTGTCGACGCGGTGATGACGCGCAATCCGCGCGCGGTCGCGCCCGACACGCTGGCGGCCGAAGCGCTTGCATTGATGAACGCGCACCAGATCACGGCGCTGTTCGCGTGCGAAACGCATGAAGGGCAACGCCGCCCGGTCGGCATCCTGCATATCCACGATCTGCTGCGCGCAGGTGTTGCATGATGCCGCGCGCGACACCGCGCCCGCCTCAGCCCGAAATCGGGTTCGCCGATCTGCCGCCGCCGCCGGTCCCGGTCGCATCGGAGGCTCAGGCCGCTCCGCCGCCGCGGGCCCGGCTTGCCGCGCTCACGCCGGGCGGCCCGCGCATGCACAGCCCGCTCTACAGCCAGATCGTGGGCCTGCTCAAATTCGCGCTTCCGGCAGCCGCCCTCGGCATCGCGGCCCTGGTGCTGCTGTGGCCGCAGCTCAATCCGATCGACGCGCGCTTTCGCCTCACACCGGTGCAGGTGTCGATCGAAGATCTCGAGAATCTGCGCATGGTGCAGCCGCGCTATGTCGGCGTCGACGACCGCAACCAGCCTTTCACGATCGTGGCCGAACAGGCGACGCAAGCCAAAGGCTCGTCCGATGCGACCGACCTCAAAGATCCGCAAGGCGACATCGCGATGAATTCGGGCACGTGGCTCGCCATGACGGCCGAGCACGGGCTCTACCACCAGCCCGACAAAGCGCTGGAATTGTGGGGCGGGGTCACCTTGTTCCACGACGGCGGCTACGAAATTTCGACCGACCGTGCGCGCATCGATCTCGACCGCGGCACGGCGCAAGGCGACGCACCCGTGCGCGCGCAAGGGCCCAACTCGCAGCTCGACGGGGCTGGCTTCCGCATCGACGATCGCGGTGCGCGCGTCGAAGTGACGGGCCAAGCGCGCGTGCTGCTGTTCCCGTCGCCGCGCGCGACACCCGCAACGACCGGTACCGCGCCGCGCGCGCAAGCCGCGGTGCCCCCGCCGCCAATCCCGGCGCCGCGCCGATGAGCGGCCTTTCCCGCTTCGCCTTCCCGGTCGCCTTGGCCGCTGCGTGCGGCATGTGGGGCGCGGCCGCGTGGAGCCAGGCGATCGATCTCGGCCGCGGCGGCTCGGGGGCGCCCATCGAGATCACGGCCAGCAACGGCATCGAATGGGACCGCGACGCCAAGCGCTATGTCGCGACCGGCAATGCCGCCGCACGCCAGGGCGACACGAGCGTCTACGGCGACCGGCTCGTGGCCTGGTATCGCGACGCAGCCGCCGGCGGCACCGAAATTTTCCGCTACGAAGCGATCGGCAATGTGCGCTTCGAAACGCCCTCGCAGAAGGTCGAAGGCGACCGCGGCATTTTCGACGTCGACAGCGAAGTCGTGGTCGTGACGGGCCGGGCTTTGCGCCTCACCACGCCCACCGACACGCTGACCGCGCGCGACACGCTCGAATACTGGTCGGCGCGCGAGATTGCGGTCGCACGCGGCAACGCGATGATCGTGTCTGGCGAGCGGCGCATGACCGCCGACGTGATGACAGCGCATTTTGTGCAGCAACAGCCGCAAGCCCGCCAAGCGGCAGCCCCCGCGCGCGGGCAGCAGAATGCGCGCGGCAACCAGCGCCCGGCCGCCGCCAATGCGCCGGGCGGCAACGATGCGCGCCTGCAGCGCGTCGAGGCGTTCGGCAACGTGCATGTCTCCACGCCGACCGAGATCGCGCGCGGCGACCGCGGCGTCTACAACATGCAGACGAGCATCGCGCAGCTCGCGGGCAACGTGCGCCTCACGCGCGGCGACAACCAGATGGCCGGCGATTTCGGCGAAGTGAACATGAATACCGGCATCTCGCGCCTGCTGAGCGCGCCGGGGACCGGCGACGGGCGCGTGCGCGGCCTGCTCATACCGCAGCAGGCGCGCCCATGAACGACCGCCCCTATCCCGTGCGCACCGCCGAGCCCGCCCCTGCAGCGGCGACAAGCGACGCACCGGACCTGCGGGTTGTCGCCGACAATCCGGGCTTGATCGCGCACAAGATCGGCAAGCGCTACAAGGGCCGGCCTGTGGTGCGCGAAGTGACTTTGAGCGTGCAGCGCGGCGAAGCGGTCGGTCTGCTCGGGCCCAACGGGGCCGGCAAAACCACGTGCTTCTACATGATCACGGGACTCATCGCGCCCGATTTCGGCTCGATTCGGCTCGACGGGGCAGACATCACCAGCCTGCCGATGTACAGGCGCGCGCGCCTCGGCATCGGCTATCTGCCGCAGGAAACCTCGATCTTCCGCGGCCTCACGGTCGAGCAGAATATCCGCGCCGTGCTCGAGCTCATCGAAAGCGACACGGCAAGGCGCGAGGCGGTGCTCGACGAGCTGCTGGCCGAATTTTCGATCTCGCATCTGCGCCAGGCGCCGGCCATGGCGCTGTCGGGCGGCGAGCGGCGGCGCGTCGAAATCGCGCGCGCCCTTGCCTCGCAGCCGCATTTCGTGCTGCTCGACGAACCGCTCGCCGGCATCGACCCGATCGCGGTCGGCGACATCCGCGATCTCGTGCGCCATCTCAAGGATCGCGGCATCGGCGTGCTGATCACCGACCACAATGTGCGCGAGACGCTCGAGATCGTCGACCGCGCCTACATCCTGCACGACGGCCACGTGCTGATGGAAGGCACGCCCGACGCGATCGTCGCCTCGCGCGACGTGCGCCGCGTCTATCTCGGCGAACGGTTCTCGCTATGACGCGCGGAGGGCAGCCATGAACCGTCTCGCCCCGCGCCTCGATCTGCGCCAGACGCAGCAGCTCGTGATGACGCCGCAGCTGCAGCAGGCGATCAAACTCCTGCAGCTCTCCAATCTCGAAGTGGCCCAGTTCGTCGAAGAGGAGCTGGCGCAAAATCCGCTGCTCGAGCGCGACGAGCCGGGGGCCGAAAGCGGTGCCGCCGAAATCGTCGACCGCGGCGAAGCTCCCGACCTCGCGCGCGCCGACGCCGAAACCTCGCTGCTCGATCCGGTCGCGGGTGCGGCCCAGTCGAACGAAGCCCCGCTCGACATCGACTACGACAACAGCTTCACCAAGGGTGCGGACGAGCCGCAAGGCGAAGGCGAGTTCCTGGGCGAATGGAAGGGTACGGGCGGGCGTTCGGATTTCGAGGATTCCGAATTCGGCCTCGAGCAGACGCTCGCACGACCGGTTTCGCTGCGCGAACATCTGCTGGCCCAGGCGGGCGTGGATTTCGCCGAACCGCGCGACCGCATCGTGGCGGCCCGCCTCGTCGATCTCATCGACGATTGCGGATATCTCTCCGCCCCGCTCGGCGAACTTGCTGCCAAGCTCGACATCGACGAGGCAGAAATCGAGCGCGTTCTGAAGCGCTGCCAGCGCTTCGATCCGCCCGGCATTTTCGCGCGCAGCCTCAAAGAGTGCCTTGCCCTTCAATTGGCCGAGCGCAACCGCCTCGACCCGTGCATGGAAAAGCTGCTCGAGAATCTCGATCTGCTCGCCAAGCGCGATGTCGCAGCGCTCCAGCGCCTGTGCGGCTGCGACAACGAAGATCTGCAGGATATGGTGGCCGAGCTGCGCAGCCTCGACCCGAAGCCGGGTCTCGCCTTCGACCGCGCGCTCGCGAGCCCGATCGTGCCCGACGTGCTGATGCGGCTTGCCGCCGACCGCAGCTGGATCATCGAACTCAACCAGGAAACGCTGCCGCGCGTGCTCGTCAACACGCGCTACCATGCGCGCGTGCACGGCGCCGTGCGCACCAAGCAGGAAAAGGAATTCGTCGCCGAGCGGCTGCACGCCGCCAACTGGCTCGTCAAATCGCTGCACCAGCGCGCGCAGACGATCCTCAAGGTCTCGGTCGAAATCGTGCGCCAGCAGGACGGCTTCTTCCGCCACGGCGTGCGCCATCTGAAGCCGCTCGTGCTGCGCGACATCGCGGCCGCCATCGACATGCACGAATCGACCGTGAGTCGCGTCACGACCAACAAATTCATCGCCACACCGCACGGCATCTTCGAACTCAAATACTTCTTCACTTCCGCGATCCCGGCCTCGGGCGGGGGCGACGCGCATTCGGCCGAGGCCGTGCGCGACCATATTCGCGGTCTGATCGACGCCGAAACCGCGGCCGAGATCCTGTCCGACGACCGCATCGTCGAGCTTTTGAAAGCAAGCGGCATCGACATTGCTAGACGCACGGTTGCGAAGTATCGCGAGGCGATGAACATCGCCTCGTCGGTCCAGCGCAGACGCGAAAAAGCCTCGGGATTCTAGCCGTTTAGGGGAAAGCGCTTGACCCTCGCGGGAGCCGGGCGCAGGCTCGGCAAAGAGGTGGACAAAAATGCGCATCCATCGCGTCGCCACCGACTTGACGAGCCTTGTAGAGGCCACCTATGTTCGCCCGCAATTGCGGAAAGACGGGCCGAACGACGCGGCCCGCAGCCCGTGTCTTTACGCCGAACACTCAACCGGAAAACGACCCAAATCATGCAGTTGTCAGTAAGCGGCAAGCGCCTCGATGTCGGCGATTCGTTGCGCAACCACGTCGGCAAGATTCTCCAAGCGGCAGTCGACCGCTATTTCGGCCGCGCCCTCGAAGGCAAGGTCGTGTTCGAACGCCAGCGCCATATCTTCCGCGCCGACATCTCGGTGCATGTGCGCCGCGGCATGACGCTGCAGAGCCACCACGAAGCTAGCGATCCCTATGCCGCGTTCGACGGTGCTGTCGAACGGCTCGACCATCGCCTGAAGCGCCACAAAGGCCGCATCAAGGACCGCAAGCGCGGCAAGGGTGCCGACGCCGACGACGGCGTGTTCGAGGCCGCCCGCTACGCCGTGATCGAAACCGAAGCCGAAACGCTCGACGAAACCCAGCTCGCGGCCCCGATCGTCGCGGAAATGACGACCGACATCGGCACGCACAGCGTGGGCGAAGCGGTCGCACGCCTCGATCTCGGCCAGAAACCGGTGCTGATGTTCCGCAACAGCGCCAACGGCCAGTTCAACGTCGTCTATCGGCGCGCGGACGGAGCGATCGGTTGGATCGATCCGGGCGCGCAGTCCGCCACCCCGGCCAAACGCTAGGCGCCCCCCGATGCCCTCCATGGAACTCACCGAATTTCTCGCCCCCGAAGCGGTCCTCGCGTCGGTTCGCGCCACCAACAAAAAGCAGGTGCTGCACGAGCTCGCGCGCAAGGCGGCCGAACTCGCGTCGGTCGAAGAGCGGCTGATCCTCGACGTGGTGCTCGAGCGCGAACGCCTCGGCACCACGGGTGTCGGCAACGGCATTGCGATCCCGCACGGCAAGCTTGCGGGCTTGAAGCGCCTCTACGGCGTTTTCGCGCGCCTCGAGAAGCCGGTCGATTTCGAAGCGATCGACGAGCAGCCGGTTGATCTTATCTTCATGCTGCTCGCCCCCGAAGGGGCGGGTGCGGACCACCTCAAGGCGCTGGCCCGCGTTTCGCGTCTGCTGCGCGATCGGCGCATGTGCGAAAAACTGCGCGGCTCGGACCGCGCCGATGCGCTCTACGCGCTGTTGACCGAACACGCGGCGAGCCACGCGGCCTAACGGCCCCGCGCGACTTGCCACACTACATCGCGTCACGCGGCTCGAGTTCGTGCTGCCGAATGGCGGCAAACGCCAGATCGCGGTCGGGTGCCGTGCCGATGCGCTCGCCGTCGGCCGCAAAAATCGCATAGATCGCGCGCGGAGCGGACTCGCCGGGCAGCGTCTCGACGAGGCGCCGCACATAGGCGACACCCTGCATGCCCAAAGCGGCAAAAGCCTCGGCCGACATGGGTTCCGAACCGGCGGTGGATTGGTTCATTTCAACGCTCCTTGCTGACGGCTGGGTCGTCGAGGCGGGCCGCACCCACGTCGATCGTCTTGTTCTTGGCGGCGTTGGCGCCGCTGCGAATCGGGATCGAGCGCGCTTTGGGCTCGGCCAGGGGGCGCATCAGGTCGATATGCAGCAGGCCGTTGTCGAGCGTGGAGCCCGTCACTTCGATGCCGTCGGCAAGCACGAAGCTGCGCTGGAACTGGCGGGCGGCAATGCCGCGATGGATATAGACGCGGCCCTGCTCGTCGGTCTGCTTGCCGCGGATCGCAAGCTGGTTGTTTTCGACCGTGATCGACAGATCGTCGAGCCCGAATCCGGCGACGGCCAGCGTGATGCGCAGGCCGTTTTCGCCGATCTGCTCGATGTTGTAGGGCGGATAGCCTTCGGCCGCATGCTTGGCAATGCGGTCGATCGTGCGCTCGAATTCGTCGAATCCGAGCAGCAACGGATTGTTGAAAAGCGACAAACGCGTCATCGGCGGCACCCTCCCAACGAGCAATGCCAAGTTACGATCGGCGCCGACCCCTGAGACAAGGGCATCAACGCCTTGCAACGAATATGGCAAGCAAGCGCCCCAGCATCAAGGGGGCGCGAACGAGGGGCCTCAGCTGCCCGGGCGGCGCGTGTATTTGGCCGAGCGCGGCGCCATGCGGCTCGGCGACGGTTTGGGCGCAGATGCCGGTGCGGCACCCGGCGGTTTCAGCGTGCGGTTCCGCGCGACATTGTCGGCAGCGGCAAAAAAGCGCTGCGTTGCGGCCGCCGACGGAACGGGCGCGCCGTCGCGCACCGCGCGCACGCGCTCGAGCTCGGCCTCCATCTGGAAATCGGCACCGCCGGCCATACGCTCGAGCTGTTTGGCGGCCCCCTCGAGATTGACGACCATCTGCTCGAGTTCGAGCCGGTGCGCGCGCATCAAATCGTCGCGCTTGAGGGTATGGCGGAACCCTGCCGCGCGCTGGCGGAAGCGTTTCGCTTTGGCCAAATACATGTCGGATTTGGGGTCGGGGCTTTTCATCGTCCTGGGGTTCGACTCGTCTCCCCAAAAAGTATACGCCCCGACCCCGACAAGCAAATGCAGGCCCCGGCCGTCTTTACCGCATGCCGTGGCCGTGGCTATGCCCGTGGCCGCGCCCGCGATGCTCGAATGTCTCGGCAAGTGCGGCTTTCTGCTCGTCGTTGAGGGCAAGCTGCAGCCGCTCGAGGGCCGGGCGGATCGTCTTCATCCCTTCGAGCATGGCAGCCATGACGGTTTCGCGGCGCGCAAGGCTCGCCGCCGCGTCGTTCGCCGGGGCGGCCGCCGTCGGGTTGGCGCACAGACGTTTCATGGGCTCGGCCGCCGCACGCGCGTCGCGCGCGAAGGCATCCCACGCCGCGCGCTGTGCGGCGGTCGGCTTCACTTTGGCTTCCGTATAGGCAAGGCGGCTTGCCAGACGCGCATCGCCCTCGCGGCACATGTTCTCGAGCATGCCTTGCGCGCGGTCGGGCTGGCGGTCGCGCTCGCGCGCGGGACGGTCCTGGGCGAGGGCCGCACCGGCGACAAGCGACAGGGCGAGGGCGGCGGCGATACGGATCTTCATGGGGGATATCTCCTGGTTGGATCATGTCGAGGTTCGACGCATCCTTTGTCGCAGACGCAAGCGCCGCAACGATGACTGCGGCGTTTCATCGTGTAACCCGCCGTTACACCGCAGGCGGTAGGCGACGCGGCTTGGCACGGCTAGACTGAAGCCCATGATGAATACGCGCACCGCCCACATTCTGGTCGTCGACGACGATCGCGAGATTCGGCGCCTCGTCGTGCGGCTGCTGACCGAAAACGGCCTGCGCGCCACGGCCGTGGGCGATGCGCGGGAAGCGGACGCGGCTCTTGCCGCCGGGCGCTTCGATCTTGTGGTGCTCGATCTGATGCTGCCCGGCGAAGACGGTCTTTCGATCGCGCGCCGCCTGCGCGCGACAAGCGACGTGCCGATCCTGATGCTGACCGCGCGCGGCGGCGAGATCGACCGCATCGTCGGGCTCGAGATGGGGGCCGACGACTATCTCGCCAAACCTTTCAGCCCGCGCGAACTGGTCGCGCGCATCCGCGCCATCCTGCGCCGCACGGGCGAACGCAGCGACGAAGCGCCGAAGACGCGCAGCTTCCGCTTTGCAGGCTGGCGCGTGGACGCCGCACGCCGCGAACTGCACCGGCCCGACGGCGCGCTCGTGCCCACGACCGACGCCGAATTCGATCTCTTGTGGGCATTCCTCGAACGCCCGCAGCGCGTGCTGAGCCGCGAGCAGCTGCTCGATCTCGCGCGCGGGCGGGCTGCGCAATTGTTCGACCGTTCGATCGACGTGGCCGTGATGCGCCTGCGCCGCAAGATCGAACCCGATCCGACCAAGCCCGAAATCATCCGCACCGTGCGCAACGGCGGCTACATGTTCGCCGCCGACGTCGAGGCGGGCACATGAAACGCATCGCCTGGCTCGACGGCATTGCCGCGCGCATTGCGGCGGTCTCGATCCTCGGACTTGTGCTGGCGCAATTGGCGGCGGTCGGCGTGGCCTTGCTGCTGCGGCCGCACGAACTGCAGGTGTTCCAGGCGCGCTGGCTCGTCGAAACCACGGCGGACGTAGCGCGCGAGGTGTTTGCGCGCCCGCCGGCCGAGCGCGCGCGCGCGTTGCGCGAGCGCCCCGAGGCCGTACATTTGTCGCTCGCTTGGCAGCCGACCTTCGAGTCCGACGCCGAGCCGCGGCGGCCGCGCGGGCCCGTCGGCCGCTTGCAGCGCGGCATCGCCGAGCGGCTGCCGCCGGGCTATCGCGTGGATGTAGATCTTGCGTTCGCACCCGGCCGCGCCTGGAACGCGCCCGACCGCTATATCCGCCGCGTGCCCAACGAAGAGTCGGCGTGGAACGAGGGTGCTGGCGGCGTGGTGCCCGGCAGTTTCGTGCTGGCGATCCGCGGCCCCGACGGCACTTGGCTCGTCGTGCGCCCGAAAGAAGCGCAGATCGCATGGGGCTGGATCGTGTTCGCGGCGTGGCTGGCGGCGACCGCCGCTGCCGGCGCCTTCGCCGCATGGTGGGCCGCCCATCGGCTCGTGCGCCCGCTCGAGGCGCTCGCACGCGAAGCCGCACGCGCCGGGGCGGGTCTTGCCCCTCTCACCCAAGCCGCCAAAGACGCGCCGCGCGAAGTGCGCACGATCGGCGAAGCCTTGGCGCGCATGCGGGGCCAGCTCGTGCGCCATGTCGAAGACCGTACGCAGCTGCTTGCCGCCGTGAGCCACGATCTGCGCACGCCCCTCACGCGGCTGCGCCTGCGCGCCGAGGGCATTGGCGACGAATCCGAACGCGCCAAAGCGCTTGGCGATCTCGAAGAGATGGAACGCATGATCGGCGAGACGCTCGAATTCGCGCGCGCCGACGCGCTCGAAGCCGCCCCCGAACGCTTCGATCTCGCGGCCCTCGTGCAAACGCTCGTCGACGAACGCATCGACATGGACCGGCCGGTCGAATACGAGGGCCCGGCGAGCCTCGTCATCGAGGGAAGGGCGGGTGCGCTGAAACGCGCGCTCGCCAATCTCATCGACAACGCGCTCGCCTATGCAGGGCCTGCGCGCGTGCGGCTTGGCGTCGAGGCCGATGCGATCGCCGTCGTCGTCAGCGACGACGGGCCCGGCATTCCCGCCGATCGGCTTGAAGACGTGTTCCGCCCGTTTGTGCGGCTCGAAGCCTCGCGCTCGCGCGAAACCGGCGGGGCGGGCCTTGGCCTTGCGGTCGCGCGCGACGTCGCCCGCGCGCATGGCGGCGACGTGGTGCTGGCCAATCGCAGTCCCAAAGGCCTCGATGCGCGCCTCACGCTGCCGAAAATCGCTTGAGGTGCCGCGCGGTTCGTCGTACGCGGGAACGATGGCAAAAGCGCTCGACGCGATCGACGTAGCGGTCTTGGCCGGCGGCCTCGGCACGCGGCTTGCCACTACCGTGCCGGGCCTGCCCAAAGCGCTTGCCCCCGTGGCGACACGGCCCTTCGTCGAATATCTGCTCGATTGGCTTGGCGCCCAAGGGGCCACGCGCATCGTGTTCCTGCTTGGGCATCGCGCCGAACAGCTCGAAACGCATCTGGCGAACCATCCGCGCGCCGGCATTGCGTTCGAGACCAGCATCGAGCCGAAGCCGCTCGGCACCGGCGGCGCGCTCGGCTTTGCGCGCGCCAAGCTGCGCAGCGACCCCGTGCTCGTCGTCAACGGCGATACGTTCGTGGACGCCGATCTCGCCCCGATGGTCGCCGCCCATCGATCAAGCGGATCGCCTGCAACCTTGCTGGCGGTCGAAGTCGCCGACGCCGCCCGCTATGGCCGCCTCGACATTGCCGGCGGCCGGCTGCAGGCCTTCGTCGAAAAAGACGCGAACTTCAAAGGCCCCGCCGCGATCAATGCGGGCGTGTATCTGCTGTCGCAATCCTTGCTCGACAAAATCGCCGCCCAAGGGCCTGGCTCGCTCGAACGCGACGTTTTTGCGACGCTGCCGCCGGCGACACTCGGCGTGCATCGCGACCGTACGGCGCGCTTCGTCGATATCGGCACGCCCGAAAGCTGGCAGTCGGCGGCTTCCATCGTCGCGAAAGCCGCAACATGAACGCGGACGACATGCCGCCGGTGCGCCGCTTGGGCCGACGCGCGATCTTCGAAAACCGCGTATGGCGCGTATTCGCCGACGCGATCGCCGACAAGAACGGCGCACAGGTGCCGGACTATCTGGTGCTCGAAGCCAAAGCGGTTCCCGCCAACGCGATCGGCGGCGTGGCCGTCTTGCCGATTCTCGCCGACGGGCGCATCGCATTGCTGCGCAACTGGCGCCACGCGATCGGCGGCTGGAGTTGGGAAGCGGCCAAAGGCTTTGTCGAAACTGGCGAAGATCCGGCTGCCGCGGCGATGCGCGAACTGGCCGAGGAAACGGGGCTCGCCTGCCAAGCCGCCGACCTCGTGCCGCTCGGCACCGTGCATCCGGAGCCCGCCGCCATGGCGACGCGCGCGGCACTTTACGTCGCGCGCAATTGCACGGCGCTCACGGACCATGTGCACGAGGCGGACGAGGCCGGGCTCGGCCGCGTGGCGTTTTTCGAGGCGCCAGCGGCCGATGCGCTGTGGCAAGCCGGCGAGATGCGCGACGCGGCAAGCTTGCTGCTGCTCGCGCGCCGCGCAGACGCGCTCAGATCGCCTTGAGACCGGCGCTGCGGCGGGCAAGCCACGAAGCGTAGTCGGCGGGCGGCTTCTCGAACTCGACATGGATCTGGTCGTTCACGCGCTCGCGCACGGCGAAAGCCAGCGTATGCGCGAGCCCTTCGAAGCGCAGCGTGCCGCGCTCGCCGTTGCGCATGACATGCGTCGTGCGCACATGCGCACCGCCCTCAGACGCATCGACAAGCGTGCCTTCGATGCGCGCCCCGCTGCCGTCGTACACGTCCACGCTGGCCTGGATCGCAAAACGCGGGAACTTGCGCCGGTTGGCGTCTTGCGTGGAGGTGCGCACCACGCGCACCAGGATCTGGCGCAAGCCCTCGACATTCTTCGTGACCGACGCGATCGCGGCACGCACCTCGGCGGCCGAGTTGCCGACCGAGTCGGCTTCGCGGCTGACGTTTTGGATCTTCGACGAGACTTCGCGCGAGGCTTCGGCCGTCTGGCCGACATTGCGCGCGATTTCCTGCGTGGCGGCACCCTGCTCTTCCATCGCGGCCGCGATGGCGCTGGCGACCTCGTCGACCTCGCGGATGCGCTCGCCGATCTCGGCGACCGCCGCCACGGCCGCTTCGGTCGCGGCCTGGATCTCGCCGACCTGGCGGTCGATGTCTTCGGTCGAGCGGCCGGTCTGGTTGGCGAGATTCTTGACCTCCGAGGCCACGACGGCAAAACCCTTGCCGGCATCGCCCGCACGGGCCGCTTCGATCGTCGCATTGAGCGCCAGAAGATTGGTCTGGCCCGCGATCTGGCCGATGAGCTTGGTCACTTCCGAAATCTTCGCGACCGCGTCGGACAGCGAGCGGATCGTCGCCTGTGCCTTCTCGCCGCTCGCGACCGCGTGCTTGGTGACGCTCGACGCGCGCGCGACCTGGCCCGAGATTTCGCGAATCGAAGCCGAGAGTTCCTCGGCCGCCGACGACACGGTCTGCACGTTCACGAGCGCTTCTTCGGACGCCGCCGCAACCGACTGGCTGTCGGTCGAAACTTCCTGGGCCAGCTTCGTCATGCCTTGGGCGGCATCGTCGACCTGGCGCGTGGTCGCCGCGATCGATTCGACCGCCGTCGAGGTTTCGCGCTCGACTGTTTCGGCCATGTCGAGTAGCGCCTGTTTCTTGGCCCGCTCGGCCTCGGCCGCCGCTGCCTTCTGCTCGGCCTCGAGGCGCAGCTTCTCCTTGCCGGCATCTTGGAAGACCTGCAGGACAGCCGCGAGCTTGCCGATTTCCTCCGTCTGGTCCTTGTGCGGGATCGCGACATCGAGGTTTCCTGCCGCCGTCTCGCGCATCGCCGCCATGACGCGCTTGAGCGGCATCAAAATGCCGATGAAGATGACCGCCGTGCCCAGAAGCAATGCCCCCAGAACGCCGCCGGCGGTGAGGCTGATCGAAAGCGTTTTGGCGCTTTCGTACTCGCTATCAGCCGTCTTGGACGCCTCGGTAAAGCCCGCAAGGCTGCGGTCTTCGATCGGGCGGATTTGCGCTCGGATTTCGTCGATCAGGCCGCTGACATCGTAAGCAATCTTGCCGGCCTCCTCGAACTTTCCGTCGCGCGACAAGGTTTTGATCGTGTCGGCCTGCGCCTTGTGGCGCGCCAGGATCGCGCGCGCGCGCGCCAGCGCCGCCCGCGTCTCTTCCGACCGGAGCAGTGGCTGCAACTGGTCGAGCCGCGCGATGAAGCGGCGATGTTCGTCCTCGACCAACGCTTCCATTTTCGTACGCGATTCGGCGCTCAACTCGATCGGCAAAAACTCGACCGCGCGGGCATATGCAAGCAGGTTTGCCGTGCCGCGCCCCGCGTGCAGAATGCGCGTGGTCTCACCGGTAATTGCGCTTACATTGCCTTTAAGATCCGAGAGCGCGCGGATGCCGCTGATCGACAAAGCAGCGGACACCACCGACAGCAGCAGCAGAACAGCGTAGATTTTTGGCGCAATCGGAATGTTCTTCATCGCACTGGCCCCATGTTTCATTTATGGTTACGTCGGCATTATTCGCGCCGCTTATATAGCGAGTTACCGCGAATCTTCATACGATTCCAGCGCATCTTGAGGGCGGCTGCGTCAAAATGTCATAGAATGCAGACTTCGTAGCGTCGATTTGCATTTTGCAAACGCGCCCTCCCGTCGACAGCAGATACGCGCTAGATAGATGCCATGATACCAACAAAGTGCCGCCCCGTGGTTCTGTGCGTGCTCGACGGCTTCGGCCATCGCGCCGAGCGCGCCGACAACGCCGTCCGCCTGGCCCGCACGCCGAATCTGGAGCGGTTTTCGCGCCTCCATGCGCCGGCGTTCCTGCAGGCGTCGGAGCGCTTTGTCGGCCTGCCGACCGGCCAGATGGGCAATTCCGAAGTCGGGCACATGAATCTCGGGGCCGGCCGCGTGGTGATGCAGGATCTCGTGCGCATCGATGCCGCCATCGAGGACGGCACGCTCGCCGCCTTGCCGGGTATTCTGGCTTTTGTGGCGGCCCTCAAAAAGACCGGCGGTACGGCGCATGTGCTGGGCCTGCTGTCGCCCGGCAGGGTGCACGCGCATCAAGACCATATGGCGGCGTTGGCGCGCATCCTGGCCGCCGCCGGCGTGCCGGTCGCTGTGCACGCCTTCCTCGACGGGCGCGACACCCCGCCCAAAAGCGCGCAAGCCTATCTCGAAAAATTCGCGGCCGACATTGCGCCGTTGCCGAACACGGCACTCGCCACGCTCGCCGGGCGCTTCTACGCGATGGACCGCGACAAGCGCTGGGACCGCGTGGCGCTCGCCTACGAAGCGATGGTCGATGCGACAGCGCCGCATTTTGCCGATTGGCAGGCAGCCCTGACAGCAAGCTACGCGGCCGACGTGACCGACGAATTCGTGCTTCCCGCCAGCCTCGGCGGCTACAAAGGGATGGCGGCAGGCGACGGGCTCCTGATGGCCAATTTCCGCGCCGACCGCGCGCGCGAGATTCTCGACGCCCTTCTGTTGCCCGCGTTCGACGGTTTTGCGCGCAGCCGCGTGCCGAGTTTTGCCGCCACGCTCGGGCTTGTCGCCTATTCGGACACGCTTTCGGCGCACATGCCGGCGCTGTTCGCACCCCAGTCGCTCGACAATATGCTGGGGGCCGTCGTGTCCGCGGCCGGGCTCAGACAATTGCGCATCGCCGAGACCGAGAAATACGCGCACGTGACGTTTTTCTTCAACGGCGGCGCGGAAGCCGAATTGCCCGGCGAGGCCCGCATTTTGGTGCCCTCGCCCAAAGTCGCGACCTACGATCTGAAGCCCGAAATGTCGGCGGTGGAACTCACCGACAAGCTTGTCGCGGCGGTCGAAGCCGATCTCTACGACTTCATCGTCGTCAACTACGCCAATTGCGACATGGTGGGCCATACGGGCGATCTCGGCGCCGCGATCAAGGCGGTCGAAACCGTCGATGCGTGCCTCGGGCGCTTGGCGCGCAGCGTCGAAGCGCAAGGCGGGGCCTTGCTGATCACGGCCGACCACGGCAATTGCGAATGCATGCGCGATCCCGTGTCGGGCCAGGCGATGACGGCGCACACGCTAAATCCCGTCCCGGTCTATCTCGTCGGCGGCACGCAGCCCGGGCGCAATGCGCCCGTCCATCTCGCCGACGGCAAACTCGCCGACGTCGCACCGACGATTCTCGAATTGATGGGCCTTCAAGTGCCGCCCGAAATGACCGGCCAGTCGCTGCTGCAACCGCCGGTCGCCGCCGAATGAAACCTGCTGTCGCCGCTTTCGGCATCGTGCTGGCGGCATTCCCGGCATATGCGCAAAACGCGGCCGAACGCGGCGAGCAGGTGCGCCAGATCGAGCGCCAGATCGAGCAGGAGCGCACCCGCGCGGGCGCGCTCGACCGCCGCGCGGCCGCCGAGCAGAGCGAATTCGAAAAGCTGCAGGAGACCGCTCGCGCCGCCGCTGCCGCCGCCATGGCGCGCGAAGACGAGGCAAGCGATCTCGAACTGCGTCTCGCCGAAATCGACGCCGAGCGCGGAAGTCGCGAAGCCGCGATCGCCAACCGCCGCGGCGAGATTGCGGCGCTTGCAGGCGCGCTGCAGCGTCTCGCACGCCAGCCGCCCGAAGCTTTGGCCCTCGACCCGGCCACGCCGCTCGAAGCGGCGCGCACCGCGACTCTCGTGGGGGCGATGGTCGGCACGCTTGAGCGCCAGGCGCAGGCGCTCAAAGAGGAGTTGGCTGCCCTCACGGCCGCCCGCCAGGCGCATCTGCAGACCCGCACCGCCCTTGCGCAAACGCTGGCCACCCTTGCCCAAGAGCGCGAGCGGCTGGAAACCGCCCTTGTCGCGCGCGCGCGCGCGGTGGCACGGCTTGCCGAGGAGCGCAGCGATACCGCCGCGCGCATCGCAAGGCTCGGACGCGAATCGGCCGAATTGCTGGGAAAACTCGAACCGGCCCCCGCAATTGCGCCCCAGAATACGCGCGCCAATGCCCGCAGCGCGCCGGTTTCGCCTGCCGATCTGCAGGCCCTGCCCGGCTATCGCTGGCCGGCGCGCGGCCGGATCGTCGAAAACTGGGGCCAGGCGCAGCAAGGCGGCCAGATTGCCCGCGGCCTCACGATCGAGCCGCGCGAAGCGGCCAGCCTCGTGGCCCCGGCCGACGGGACCGTGGCCTTTGCCGGGACTTTTCGCGGTTACGGGCAAATCTTGATCCTGGAACACGGCGGCGGGTATCATTCGATCCTGGCGCAGTTGAGCCGAATCGACGCTGCGGTGGGGCAAACCGTCACGGCGGGCGAACCGGTCGGCCGGGCGGGGATCGACGATCGCGGAATGCCGGTGCTCTATCTCGAGCTTCGGCGCAACGGACAGCCGGTGGATCCCACGCCCTGGTTGCAGACGGCCGGGACGAGTGCGCGGCGCTAGAAGCCGCGAAAAGAGTTTGGACGTCCGCCATCGTGGCGGACGCGGAAAGGACCTTCGAATGTTCGCCCGCAAGATCGCCGCCGCTGCCTTCGCAACCGCGTTTGCAGTCCTGCCTGCCCTCTACGCGGTTCCGGCCGCCGCACAAGCGCCGCAAGCCCCCGCGACGGGCGCCTCGTCGGAAACCTACCGCCTGCTCAATCTGTTCGGCGAAATCTTCGAAATCGTGCGCAACGACTATGTCGAGCAGGTTCCCGACCGCAAGCTGATCGAAGACGCGATCAACGGCATGCTGACGGCCCTCGATCCGCATTCCTCGTTCCTCAATGCGCGTTCCTACCGCGACATGCAGGTGCAGACGCGCGGCGAATTCGGCGGCCTCGGCATCGAGGTGACGATGGAAAACGGCCTCGTGAAGGTCGTCTCGCCGATCGACGAAACGCCCGCAGCACGCGCAGGCCTTCGCCCCAACGACCTTATCGTGCAACTTGACGGCGAGCCCGTGCTCGGCCTGTCGCTGCAGGAAGCGGTCGAAAAAATGCGCGGCCCCGTCAACAGCCCGATCAAGATCATGATCCGGCGCGGCGACGCGGCCCCGTTCGAAGTGACGCTCAACCGCGCCGTCATCCGCGTGCAGTCGGTGCGCTCGCGCATCGAAGGCGAAATTGGCTACGTCCGCATCACCTCCTTCACCGAACAGACCGACACGGGTCTGCGCAACGCCGTCACGCGCATGCGCGAGCAGTTGGGCCCGCGCTTCAAGGGCCTTGTGCTCGACATGCGCAACAATCCGGGCGGGCTGCTCGACCAAGCCGTCTCGGTTTCGGACGCGTTCCTCGAGCGCGGCGAAATCGTCTCGACGCGCGGCCGGCGCACGGACGAAGCCCAGCGCTTCAACGCGCGCGCGGGCGACATCCTGAACGGGCTGCCGCTGGTGGTGCTGATCAATGGCGGCTCGGCCTCTGCCTCGGAAATCGTGGCGGGCGCCCTGCAAGACCATCGCCGCGCGATCCTGCTCGGCACGCGCAGCTTCGGCAAAGGCTCGGTCCAGACGATCCGCCCGATCGGCAACCAGGGCGCCATTCGCCTCACGACAGCGCGCTACTTCACGCCGTCGGGCCGCTCGATCCAAGCCCAGGGCATCGACCCCGACATCGTCGTGGAAGCCGCCCGCATCGAAGCGACACCGCAAGGTCCGCAGCGGCGCGAAGCCGATCTGCGCGGCGCCTTGCGCAATCCGCAGACCGGCGAAACGCCGGCGGCAACGCCGCCCGCCGCAACCCCGGCACCTGAAAACGAAGAGCGCCAGCAGGAGAGCACGCAAGACTACCAGCTGAGCCGCGCCTTCGATCTGCTGCGCGGCCTCGCCCTCTACAATCAACGCACGAACTGAGGATACCCGCCTTAAAGGCGACCGACCGGCATGGCCGCGCGCGACCCCAAGCCCAACCCGACGGACCCCGCCCAACGCGGGCCGTCGGCGCTGGGGATCGCGTGGGCTTTGCTCGTGCTCGGCATCGGCGGCTTCGTCGTCTATTCGAACGTGAACCCGCCCGAGGCGATCGATCTCGGCACGCCGATCGCGGCCCAAATCGATCTGCCGCCGGTCGAAACGGCGGCGGTTGCAGTCCCGTTGCCCGCACCCGCATCACCGCCGCCGCCGCCGATTGCAGCCCCGTCGGTCCCACTGCCGATACCGGCGTTCCCGACACAGGCGGCCCAACCGGAACCGCCGCCGGCACCTGAACCGCCGCCAGCACCGGTCGCAGCACCGCCGCCGCCAGCACCGCCGCCCGCACCTGTTGCCGAAATCCCGCCGCCGCCCCAGCCGAGCCCGGCGCGGCCCGCAGCGCCTGCCGCAGCCCCCGAACCCGCGCCGCAAGCCGCGGTTCGCCCGCCCCCGGCACCGCCGCAGAACGTCGCGGTCGCGCGGCCGAGCCCGCCCGCTTTGCCGCCGCGCGACGTCGCGGCCCCGACCTGGGTGCGCTTTGCGCGGCCCTTCGATCCGGAAGAAAAGCGCCCGCGCATCGCGATCGTGATCGTCGATCTCGGCAAGAGCCAGGCCGCGACCAACGCCGCGATCCAGAATCTCGGCGGCGGCATCACGCTCGCCTTCACGCCCTACGCGGACGGGCTCGCGCAATGGGTGGCGCTCGCGCGCGCCGCCGGACACGAGGTGCTGCTGAGCCTGCCGATGGAGCCGACCGACTTCCCCAACACCGACCCGGGCCCGCAAACGCTGCTGACGGCCCTCACAGGTCGGCAGAATCTCGAGCGACTGACCTGGACGCTCGAACGCGCGCAAGGCTATGTCGGCGTCATCAATGCGCAAGGCTCGCGCTTCACGGCATCGGCCGACGCGATGCGACCGGTCATCGACCGGCTGTTCCAGCGCGGCCTGCTGATGGTCGATGCGCGCACGGCCGCAAACTCGGTTGCCGTGCGCATCGCCGACGATGTGGGCCTGCCGCGCGCCTATGCCGACCGTTTGATCGACCAGGAAGCGTCGCGCCCCGCGATCGACCGCGCCCTTGCCGATCTCGAACGCCTTGCCCGCCAGAACGGGGCCGCTCTCGGCATCGCGCAGACCTATCCCGTCACGTTCGAGCGGCTCATCAATTGGCTGGCGCAAATCGAATCGCGCGGCTTCGTGATCGCGCCCGTCTCGGCGGTGGTCAATCGGCAGCCGGCACTTGCGACCGCCGCTGCGGCACCCGCCGGCGGCGGGCCGCCGCCGCCGCCTTCGGTGAGGCCCTGAGATGGCGCCGCCGTCGCCCCTCTATCGCCCGGGGGTCGGCATTCTGCTGTTCGACCGCATGGGCCTTGCGTTTGTGGGCGAGCGCAGCGATGCGCCCGGTGCTTGGCAGATGCCGCAGGGCGGCATCGATGCGGGCGAAGAGCCGCAGGCGGCAGCCTTGCGCGAGCTCGCCGAGGAAACCGGCATCGCCCACGTGCGCGTCGTCGGCGCCACGCGCGGTTGGCTTTCCTACGACCTGCCCGAAGATCTGGCCGCGACCATGTGGCGCGGCCGGTACAAGGGCCAACGCCAGAAATGGTATGCGATCAAGTTTCTGGGCCAGGACGGCGACATCAGGCTCGATGCGCATACACCCGAATTCTCGGCCTGGCGGTGGGTGCCGCTGCCAAGCCTCGTCGATCTGATCGTGCCTTTCAAACGCGATCTCTATGCGCAGATTGTCGCCGAATTGTCGCCGTTCGTCGCTAAACACTCGACGCCATGCACGCCCTGACGATCGACGCGCTTTCGAAAAACTTCGCCGCTGCCTCCGGTCATCGCATCCAAGCGCTCGACTGCGTGTCGCTGTCGATCGGCAAAGGCGAACTCGTGGCCGTCCTGGGTGCTTCGGGCTGCGGCAAGTCGACATTGCTGCGCATGGTGGCCGGCTTCGAGACGGCCGATGCGGGCACGATCCGGTTGGGCGACAGGCTGCTGTCGGGCCCCGACACGCACGTGCCGCCCGAAACGCGCAAGGTCGGCATCGTGTTCCAGTCCTACGCGCTATGGCCGCACATGGATGTGGCGGGCAATGTAGGCTACGCGCTCGCCGTGGCGGGCCACGACAAGGCGACGCAGCGCGCACGCGTGGCGGCCGCGCTCGAAAGCGTGGATCTGGCAGGTTTCGAGACGCGCAAGCCTGCCGAGCTTTCCGGCGGCCAGCGCCAGCGCGTCGCCCTCGCGCGATGCCTGGCGATGGACCCGGCCCTCGTGCTGCTCGACGAACCGCTTGCCAATCTCGACATCCATCTGCGCGCGAGCATGCTTGAAAGCTTTGCGGCGTTCCACGCCAAGACCCAAGCGACGATGCTCTACGTGACGCACGACCAAGCCGAGGCGATGGCGCTGGCCGACCGCATCGCGGTTCTCGAAGCGGGCCGCCTGCTGCAATTCGCCGATCCGCGCACGCTCTATCGCGAGCCGGACAACGAAGCCGTCGCACGCTTCGTCGGCCGCGGCATGGTGCTCGATGCGCGCGTCGTCGCCTGCGACGGCGGTGCGGCACAAGTCGAGATATTCGGTGCGGCCGCGACCGTGCGGGCAGCGCCTGCCCGCGCACCGGGCGCGTGCAAGCTTGTGCTGCGCGCCGAGAATCTCGCCCCTGCCGCCGACGGCTTTGCCGTGCGCGTCGCGCATGCGGCCTATATCGGCGGGGCGTGGGAGATCGCGGCAGTTCCGCTTGCCGAACCCGGCACGACCTTGCGCGCCGTGCTCGGCGACGGGCCCCGCCCGCAGTCGGGCGACACGCTGCGCCTTGCGCCTAGAGACGGTTGGGTGCTGCCGAACTAAGCGGTCCAGGGCAAAGTGCCCGGCGGCAGGCGGTGCCTGAACAGCGACAAGGCGCCCATCAACGCGACGACCGCGCCGATGGCGACGATCGAAACCGCCGCCGCCAGCGGCGAGTCCCCGCCCTCCTGCAGCGAGAAGACGATCACGCCCAGCGTCTGCGAGCCCGACGACCACAGCAACGCCGAAACGGTAAGCTCGTTGAGGGCCGTCAAGAAAACGAGAATGGCGCCGGCCCCGGCCGCCGGTGCTGCCAAGGGCAGCGCCACGGTGCGCAAGCGATATGCAAAACCAGCCCCGGCGGCCGCGGCCGCATCGTCGAGAGCCGGATCGATCTGGGCAAAGCTCGCCGCGATGGGGCGCAACGCCAGCACCAGAAAGCGCGCCACATAGGCGATCGCGATGATCCACAGCGTGCCGTAGATCGACACATTCAGGAGCGGCAGCGGACGAATGAAGGTGAGAATGCAGGCGATCGCAAGGACGATACCCGGCAGGGCATAAGGCAGTTCGGCCACGGCACCGACCGCGCGCACGAGTGCATTGGGCCGCCACGCCGCAAGATAGCCGAGCGGCAATGCAACACCGACGCAGACGACAGCCGCGATCGCCGACAGCAAAAACGAATTGCCGAACGCCGCCCCGACAGCCGGTTGGCGCAGCACCTCGCCGAAGGCGGCGAAGCTCACTGTGTCGAGGCCCAGCGGCACGCCGATCGCCGGCACGAGCGCGCTGGCCAGCAAGGCGACAAACGGCACGACCGAGATCAACACGAGGAGCCCCCACACGCCTGCTTCGACGAGTGCGCGCGCACGTCCCAGCGCCACGATGCCGGGCCGCTGGCTGGCACCCAGAATACGCGCATCGAACCGGCGCGCGGCTTGGGCCTGCAGCCACAACACCGCAAGCGCAAACACGCCGATGATCGCCGACAGCACGGCCGCCTGTGCGAGCACGGACGTGCCGAACCCGGCCAAGCGCTGGTAGATCAGCGTGACGAGCGTGTTGTAGCCGACCGGGATGCCAAGCAAAGCCGGCGTGCCGAAATTGCCGACCGACGAGACGAACGCCAGCAGCGTGCCCGCGAGCAAGGAAGGGGCCAGCATCGGCGCGACGATCGTGGCAAGCGTGCGCAGATGCGAGGCCCCGCACGCGCGCGCGGCTTCGATCGCTTCGCGCGGCAAGGCGAGCAGGCCGGCGCGCACCGCCAGAAACACGAGCGGCGCATGCTCAAGCCCGAGCAGCCACGAAATGCCGCCGCGCCCGAGCATCGGATTTGCCGAACCCGGCGGCGGCGCCAACCCGAAAGCGCCCAACAGGGCACTCTGCGGGCCCGCCATATTCATCCAGGCCAAAGCCGCGATCTGCGAGGGCACGACCAACGGCAGCACGAACAGGAAGATCAAAGCGTGCTTCGCGCGGATATCGGTCAGCACCACGAGCAGGGCGAAGCCGGCGCCCAGAGCGAGCGAAAAGAATGTGCCGAGCAGCGATGTTTCGAGCGTGCGCCACGCCGCATTCCAGGTCGAGGGTGCGGACACGATGCGCGTTGCGATCGCAAGGTCGAAGCCGCCGCCGCGCGGGGCGACGGCTTCGTAGCCCAAGCGCAGCAGCGGCCACAAGGCCAGCAGCCCGACCAGGGCTGCAAGGCCGACGAGCCAAAAACGTTCGACCGCCGTTTGCGCGCGCGACATCGTCGGCGGTCGCTGTCCGGCTTAGCGGCCGAACAGATCGGCGAAACGTTCCTTGTTGCGCTCGTCGTCGCGCAAGATGGCCGCAATGTCACTTTTCATCATCGGCACGCGCGCCAAATCCGGGAAGCCCGGCGGCGGCGGCACATCGCCGCGCGCCGGCAGCATGCCTTGGCTTGCGGCAAGGCCCTGGCCGTCGGCGCTGAGCAGGAAATCCACGAAGGCGCGCGCTGCGTCTGGGTTGCGCGCGGTGCGCAGGATCGCCACCGGCTCGGTCACGAAGGTCACACCCTCCTTCGGGAACACGAACTCGATCGGCGAGCCGCGTTCGCGCGCGCGGATCGCCATGAAATCGACGATCACGCCGTAGAGCTTCTGGCCGCCCGCAACCGCCTCGAGCACGGCCGGGTTGCCGCGCGCGGCCTGGGCACCATTGCGCTGCAAAGCTTCGAAATAGCTCCAACCCAGGCCCGGCGTTGCGACGACCGAGCCCATGTGGATGGCGGCAGCGCCCGAAAAGAGCGGCGAAGGCATCAGCACCTGGCCGCGCGCTTCGGGCTTGGCGAGATCGGCCCAGCTTTCGGGCTTCATCGGGGCAGCCCGGTTGTAGACGATGCCGGTCGTGATGAGTTTGGTCGCAAAATACGTCTTCTCAGCATCGTGGCTGCCCGCGGGCAGGCCGTCGGTCTTCGCACCTGGATAGGCCAACAGGCGGTTCTCGCGCTTGAGGGCTTCCATCGTCATCGCATCGGCGATCAGCAGCACGTCGGGCTGCGGCTGGCCGGCCACGAACTCGGCCTGAAGGCGGTTCATGAGCTGCGTGGTGCCGTCGCGCACGAACGTCACTTCGATTTGCGGATAGACACGGCGGAACGCGTCGATCGTGGCCTGGGCATCGGCCTGCGGCTGCGAAGTGTACAGCGTCAGACGCCCGCTCGGGCTTTGCGCGTTGGCGGCGGCGAGCGGAAGGGCAACGGCCGCTGCAAGGCCGACGAGGCCGGCGAAAATCGGATGCATTAGTTGGGTGCCTCCTGGCGGATTCGGATGAAAGTTGCGGCACCCAGCTACACGGGCTGCGTTACAGCTTGATGAAACCGCAGGATCAGAAAATTACAAATGCACTCAGGCATTTGCGCGCGCAAGTACGCGTGCGCGCGTGGCGATAGCGCGGGCCGCGAACGCCGCCACGCCGCGCTGCAGCCAGCCTTGCGGCGACAGCCCCACCGCTTTGAGCGCCATGCCGACCCCGCGCTCGACATGCGCGCGCCGATAGACCGAATAGGCGCGCCGCGCATAAGCCCTGGCACTCGTCTTGCGATCATACGCGGCGGGCCATTGGTTGGCCGCGTAGTACGCATAGGCCAATTCGTCGTCTTCCGATTCAGCAATGCGGCCGAGCCCGGTCCATACGCGGCCCCAGCGGCCGAGATTCTCGGTGCTCTGGTAGCGGCGCATATGGCTGTAGAAAAGCTTGTAGTGGCGCAGCTCGTCGGCCGCGATACGGCGGCAAATCTGCTTGAAAACCGGCTCGTGCGAGATGTCGGCAAGGGCCGAATAGTAGGAGCTGGTCCCCGTCTCGACGATGCATCGCGCAATGAGCTCGCCCGTGCGGCTGCCACGAACGGACGTCGCCGCATCGAGCGGCAGCTTGTAGCCGTCCGTGAAGCGCTTGAACGCCGCCGCAAAATCCCAGGCCGGGTCGGCCATTTGCGCCCAGCGCGCCAAGGCCGCCCCGTGCTGCACTTCTTCGAGCGCCCAGGCATCGATCTCAGGCCGAATTTCCGGATCGTCGGCAAAGACGTTGTTGAGATAGACCGCGTAGTCGGCCCCGTTGTGCTCGACCAAAGCCGCCGCCTTGGCGACGCGCAGCAAATCCGGATCGACCTGGTCGCGGCGAAAAGCGGTCCAATCGATGTCGTCGAGCGTCCAGTGGGCCATGATGGGCGATACGCGTCCGCAAGGGGGCTGAAACAAATCGGGCGGTAACCCCCTATATGCGAAATTGGCATCGCAATTTCAAGGGCCTATGCCAAAGCTAGGACGACCCGGCGATTGCGTTTGCCCTTGCTTTCGATCTTTTCGACGACAACGGCGCCGATTTCGCCGGTGCGCGCCACATGCGTGCCGCCGCAGGGCTGCAGATCCACACCCTCAATTTCGAGCAACCGAACGCGCCCCGCCCCGCGCGGCGGCTGCACCGACATGGTGCGCACCAGCTCGGGTCGCGCATCCAGTTCGCTTTCCTCGACCCAGCGCGGTGCGACGACGGCGTCCTGGGCAATAAGCCGGTTGAGCCCGGCTTCGATCGCGGCTTTGTCGAACACGACCTCGCCGGGGTCGAAATCGAGACGCGAGCGGTCCGCGCCGATCTGGCCGCCAGTGACGCCGGCCGGCACCACCGCGCACAGCAAATGCAACGCCGTGTGCATGCGCATATGGCGATGGCGGCGCGCCCAGTCGATTTCGAGCGTCACGGCTTCGCCCGTTTCGGGCAGCGTCTGGCCGTCGGCCGCGACATGCAGAATACCGCCCTCGCCTTTGCGCGTGTCGGCAATGACGATACGCATGCCGTCGGCGCGCACGAGCGTGCCGGTGTCGCCAGGTTGGCCGCCGCCCATCGGATAAAAGATCGTGCGGTCCAGCACGATGCCGGCCGAGGAGGCCGCAACCACCTGGGCCGTCGCCGTCTTGAGATAGGCGTCTTCGCGAAAAAGTTCCTCGGTCACGGGGGGAATCCTCTTGGATCTTGCGATAAACACTTGACGGGGGGCGCCAAAAAGCGAGAGTCCGCCGTCATGGCGCGTACTGTCAACCTCGAAGCCGAAATCGAACGTTTCCTCGACGCGCTCGACGACAAATCGTCGGCTTTGCGCGACGTTGTGGCGGCGACAAAAACGGAAGTGGCGCGATCGAGTTTCGCGATCTACAAAAAATTCTCGGATGCGTGCGGCGATTTCGACAGTTTCTGCATTCTGATCGAATATCGGCTGAAGCGCCTGCCGCAGGGGCCTTCGCGCGCGCAACTCGGCGCACGCTTCCAGGCCGCGCGCGTGGCGCACATGTCGCGCCAGCTAAAGACGTCGATCGAACTCATGGGACTCGTCGCCAGCGCGCGCGAATTGCCGCTCGGCGCGAAGGATGTGTTCTTGCGCGAACTGCGCTCGATCTACTCCCTCAAAAACGCGCTGTCCGAGCCGCCTTTTGCCGACGGCGTGGCGCCCGAAACCGCGCACGATATCGAATTGGCCGAGAAAATCCTGCGCGAAATCATCGAACGGGCCCCGACGATGCTCGAATTGTCGCTTGGCATCGAAAGCGGCGAAGCGACGGCGGCCGAGGCCTGACGCGCGTTCTTCTGTCGCACGCGCGCGAATTGAGATAAGGTCGTTTTTATATGGCAGACGGCGGCGAAAATACCGAACAACGCCCAGCCCTGATATCGGGGCGGGACGTTGTGCTTGGCGATCGTTTCAAAATACGGTCGTCGCAGACCGTTATGGACATGGCCTCGCCCGCCGCCGAAGCTTTTGTCGCGACCGATGCCACAGCGCCCGACTCGGGCTGCGTTGCTCTGGTTGCACGTCCCGAGCAATTGCCCCGCATTTCGGGCTGCCTGCAGATCAAAGGGCTCGACCAGATCGGCGTGGCGCGCCTCTACGACCACGGTGCCGTCGATTGGCCGGACGGCACGCGGCGCTATGCGATGGTCTACGAAGCCCCCGCTGGGCCGCCGATCCTGCGCCGCGACTCGGCCATTCAGCCTATCGACGCCACGACGCTGATTCGCAGCTTCATCCGGCCCGTCGTGCAGGCGCTGTCGGAATTCGCGCGGCGCGGCGTGAGCCATCGCGCGATCCGACCCGACAACGTGTTCTGGTACGATTTCGGCAAGTCGAAACTGATGCTGGGTCCATGCACGGCAGGGCCTGCCGGCGCGCGCCAGCCCGCCCAGTTCGAATCGATCGAAATGGCGATCTGCAACCCGTTCGGCCGCGGGCCCGGGCATTCGAGCGACGACATGTTTTCGCTGGGCGCAACCGTTTTGGCGCTCACAATGGGCCGATGGCCGATGGCCGAAGCCGACGATGCGGCCGTCATCCAGAAGCGCCTGTCGGCCGGCAATTGGGAAGCGCTCGCGGGCAAATTCAACCCACCGCCCGAGCTGTTCGATTTTCTGCGCGGCACGCTGGCCGACGATCCGGCCGAGCGCTGGTCGCTGCCGACGATCGCCAAATGGACGGATGGCGGCAGGCCCGCTTTGCCGCGCTTCACCGAAATCGCCAAGGCGCGCGAGCCCTTCTTGTTCGAGGCGCGCCTCTTTCGCACCGCGCGCGAGATCGCTCTGGCACTCGCCGCAAACCCGGCGCAAGCAGCGGGCGCCGTTCGCTCGGGCGTGCTGGCGGACTGGGCGCGGCGCTCGCTGCCCGACGACGGCGCCGCAAGGCGCATCGCCGCCATTTCGGGGCCCGACAATCCGGCCGCGCGCGACGGCGACCCCGCACTCGTGGCGCGCGCCTGCGTCGCGCTGGATCCGACGGGGCCGATCCACATCTCCGGCACCTCGGCGCGGCCCGACGGGCTTGGGCCAGCCTTGGCGCATGCCTATCTTTCGCGGCGCGATTCGCTGCCGGCGTTCGACGCGCTGATGCGCGCAGGCCTGCATCTGGAATGGCTCACCGCGCAAGAAACGATGCAACGCGATCCAAACGCGCGGCCGCGGCGCAAACACGCCTCACACGAGCGCCTGTCGCGCTGGGCCATGGATGCGGCGCCCGGCGGCGGTCTCGAGCGCTGCCTCTACGAACTCGATTCCAATCTGCCGTGCCTGTCGCCGGCATGCATCGACCAATGGGTCGATGCGCCCGGCGAGATCCTGCCCGCAATCGACTCGTCGATCGCCGACGGGGCGAACAAGGCCTTCGACCGGCACATCGCGGCCTTCCTGTCGGCGCGCGGTGCGGCCGACGAAAAAGCGCTGCGCGGCCTCATGGGCGGAACGGCCAGCGAAGAAGAGCGCCTGGCGGCGCTGCGCCTGCTGGCCAATCTGCAGGAAAACTACATGATCGGCGGCCTGCCCAATCTCGCGGCTCAATGTGCCGCCCTGGTGCGCCCGACGGTCGAGCAGTTCCAGCGCATTTCGACCAAACAGATGATCGCGCAGAAAAGCGAAGCGTCGGTCGCCCAGGGCGATCTCAAATCGCTGCTCGGCATCGTCGACGACCGCCTAGCCCTCGAGGCCGACGGGCGCGGCTTCACGGCCGCGAAAACGGAATACGCCGCCGCGACCGAGCGGCTCAGCAAATCCGATCTCATCCTGCTCGACCGCACGCGCCAAGCACTGCATCGCGGGCGCGAGACGGCCGTGCTGGCCTCGGGCGCATTGTCGCTGGCGACCTTCTTCGCCGTGTTGGCGCTGCATCTGCCATGAACAAGCGCGCGGGATCGGCAACCGAAAACGCGATGGATCGGGCGCGGCAGCGCTCGACCGGCTGGGCACGCCGCATGGCGCCGGCGGCATGGCTGCTGGCGGGCGTGCTGCTCGTCGGCCTGCTGGTCGCATGGCCGATGATCGCATTCTATTTTGCCGTCGCGTGCCTGCCCACGCTGGCGATGGGCCTCATCGACGACGATCCCGACCGCCGCGGCATGGTCTGCGTCGGCACGCTGAACATGGCAGGGGCCCTGCCCTTCGTATTGCTGTCGGTCACGGGCCAGTTCAAGACGAACCCGCTGCTGTTCGCGCCCGCCTATCTCTTTCCGTTTTTCGGCGCTGCGATCGGGTTCGCGCTCTATTATTTCATTCCGCTGATCTCACGGCGCCTTGCCAAAGCCGAAGAAGACCGGGAAAAACTCGCGCTCGGCGAACGCCAGCAGACGCTTGTCGACGAGTGGGGGGCCAACGTCGCAACCGTCAAGCTCGATTTCAGCCGCGCCGACGGCTAGTCTCGGCATCATCGTCGTACCAAAAAAGAAACGATACGGGAGAGAACGCATGTCGTCGTCCGCCAATCTTGCCGCCAAAGTCGCCGTCGTCACCGGTGCCGGATCGGGCGTGGGCCGCGCCGTCGCCCTGGCCTTGAGTGCGGCAGGCTACAGCGTGGTGCTGGCCGGCCGCCGGGCCGACGCCTTGGCCGAGACGAAGGCCTTGGCCAAGGGCAAGTGCCTCGCCGTGCCGACCGACGTCGCCGACGACAAAGCGGTCGATGCGCTGTTCGCCGCCACGGTCGCCGAATTCGGGCGCGTCGATCTGCTGTTCAACAATGCCGGCACGAACCTGCCGGCGACCTCGATCGAAGAGATCGATCCCGCCCGCTGGCGCAGCATCGTCGACGTCAATCTGAACGGCATGTTCTACTGCACGCGCGCCGCCTTCCGCGCCATGAAGGCGCAGACCCCGCAAGGCGGGCGCATCATCAACAACGGCTCGATTTCGGCCCATGCGCCGCGCCCCGGTTCGGGCGTCTACACGGCGACCAAACACGCGATCACGGGGCTCACCAAGAGCACGTCGCTCGACGGGCGGCGCTACGACATCGCGTGCGGCCAGGTCGACATCGGCAACGCGGCGACCGACATGACCGCGCGCATGGCCAAAGGCGTGCCGCAGGCCAACGGCACGATGGCGGTCGAACCGACGATGGACGTGGCCCATGTCGCGAGCACGGTGGTGCACATGGCGTCGCTGCCGCTCGACGCGAACGTGCAGTTCGTGACCGTGATGGCCAGCAAAATGCCGTTCATCGGCCGCGGCTAAATCCTAAGCCGCCTTCTTGGCCTTCAGGATTTCGGACGCGCGCCAGAAGCCGAGGCCGGCCCCATCGACGAAATGAACATGCCGGTCGGCCGCAAAATCGCCGACCAGGCACGTGATGGTCGTGGCATCGGCGCGCGCGACGCCGAACTTGATTTCGCCGGCCGCTTCTTCGGCTGCCAACACGGCCTCGATGCGCGCAGCGGCGTCGGGCGTCACGTCGAGCACGAGCCGCGGACCGCCGGCGGCTTTGCGATAGTCCGACCGTATCGCCATGTCGCGCCGATAGCGCGAAATGTCGATCGCACCCAGCTTGCCGCCGCACAGATGCACGACATAGGCGACGAACGCCCCGAACATCGCCAAACCCACACGCCGCAGGCGCTGGCCGTGCGGGCTTGCGCGCGCTTCAAGGCGCAAGGCCGCAAAACTCGGCATCATACGCGGTTGCAGCGGCGAGCCGTCGCCGAGCGGGGCCGCGTCGAGCCCTTGCGTGCACGCGTCGATCTGCGCCAGCACGCGGCCGAGGACGGCAAGCCCGGCCCTGCCTGGGGCAACCGGATCGGCAATCACGCACAGCACCACGCCGTTGCGCGCCGCCACGGGCTGCCACCGGCACGACAAACCCTCGAGCCCGGAAAGCGGCCCCGGCGCGGGCGGCACTTGCCATTGCGGGTCTTGCTTGACCCACGCGTCGGCCGCAACGATGCCGTCGCCCAAAAACAGGCCGAATGCGTTGCGATTCCCGAAATCCTGCAGGGCCACGAATGCGTCGAGCCCTTTTGCGTAGAGGGCCGCAACGGGCACGAGCCCCACGCGCAGCGTGATGCCGTATTCCTCGAACGCCCAGTGCGCGAGGGCCGCCAGCACCGCGCGCGTATCGGCGATCCGTGCGGGCGGCACGGCTGCGATCGCCCCGTCGCCGCCAAATTGGCACGCGACTTGACCGTCCCCGTCGCGCACCGCCGCACTCAAGACGGCAACGGCGGCACCGGCAACGAAATTGACGTCCTTGTCGCGGCCGGCCGCCGCAAGCTTCGTGCTGCCGACGATGTCGGCCACGCCAAGCGCCCAATCGTCGGCCAGCCGCGCGTAATGCGCTGGGTCGGCGCCTTCGCGCGCAAAATCGGCGATCAGCGGCAGTTCGACGGATGCCATCGCGACACCCCTTTCCTGCCCGGCAGTGTTGCACGATCCGTGCGGCATGTTAAATCGAGGCTATGGACAGTCCCATTCTCGTCGTCGGCGGCAGCGGCTTCATCGGCCTCAACATCGTCGAAGCCTTGCTCGCCAAAGGCGAGGCCGTCGTGCTGCACGCACTCGACGCGTCGCCCGCCGCAGCCCTTGCCGATTTCGCACATCTGCCCGGCCGTCTTGTCTGTGCGACCGGCGATGCCGCCGATACGCAAAGCCTCGTCGCCCTCGCCCACGCGCACAAGGTGCGCCGCGTTGTCTACGGGGCGGCAATCACGGCGGGGCCGCTGCGCGAGCGGCAAAGTGCGGCGCGCATTCTAAGCGTCAATGCGGTTGCGGCCGTTGCCCTCTACCAAGCCTTGGCCGAGTCCGAGTTGGCGCGCTTCGTCTATCTCTCGTCGGTCGCCGTCTACGGGGCGGCCGGCTACGGGACGACGCCAACGGCCGAAACGGTCGAGCCTGTGCCCGACTCGCTCTACGCCATCAGCAAATATACGACCGAGCGAAGCCTTGCGCGCTTGCGCGACGCGTCGCGCGGCGATGCCGTGTGCCTGCGCCTGGGCCCCGCTTTTGGGCCTTGGGAATACAGTACGGGCCTGCGCGACACGCTGTCGCCGCCGTTCGAACTGCTGCGCCACGCGCGCCAGGGCCGAACCTGCCTGTTGCCGCGCGCCGGCATCCGCGACTGGATCTATGCGCCGGATATCGGTGCGGCGGTCGCGGCAGTATTGTCCGCCCCTCAGCGCCTGGCGCCGGTCTACAATGTGGGGGCCGGGCGCACGGCGAGCCTGCTCGAAATTGCGCAAGCCCTGCGGCAACACTATCCACAGTTCGCCGCTCGGGTGGCCGAGGCACCCCAGCAGGCAACGCTCGATCTCTATGCCCCGCATGATCGCGCAATGCTCGATGCAACGCGACTTGAAGCCGATGTCGGCTTCCAGGCCTCGCGCGACCTGGCTGCGACGGTCGCCGCGTGGCTTGCTTGGCTCGACCGACATCCGGATTTTGCACCGGCCTAAGCTTCTGCAAACGCAGCGATTTACTCGTGCGGTCAGATGCTGTATCGAACTGCAACCTGTACTCTTTTGTCGTCGGCAGCCCCCATGCAGACCAGCTTCGATCCCAGCGTTTTGGCCGAGCTTCGCACCCACATCGGCGACGAAGCGGTCGGGCGCGTTATCGCCCAATTCAAAATCGACGTGGTGCGGCGCCTCGATCTGCTTCCGGGGCTGTCGGGGCAGGATCTCGCGCGCGCGGCCCATGCCCTCAAAGGCTCGGCGCTCGAAGTGGGTGCCGTCGCAATGGCCGAGACCGCCCGCACTCTCGAGCAGACGGGGGCTACCCTTTCGTCGGACGCGGCGGCCAGCCGAATCGAAACGCTGCGACGGCTCGTTGCCGTGACCTTCGACGCCCTCGACCAAGTTGTCGCAAGCCGTTCCTGATCGCGTGTTTTGGGTGTTGCCGCGCGCAATTCAAACTTATGAATAATATTACAGTTTTATACTGTTAATTTATATATTTGATATAAAACAATTAAGTTCCAAATTAAAAATCATTCGAAATTCTAATTCAATTCGCACAAAAAAGATTGATCTTTATATAAAATTTGATACAAATGCTGCAAGGACCAACCCACAAGGACCCGCAGCCATGATCAACCGCGAAATCGACAGCATCTCCGACCCGCTTCTCGCCGCTTCCGAGGACGAGCTCGTCCTGTCGCTCGGCGGCGAAAAAGAGACGGAAGAAAAGACCGTCTCGGCCGAAGAAGCCGAGAAACTCGATGCCGAGTGGCTGCGCACGGCAAGCGTGCTCAACGTCAAAGGCGGCGAAGGCTTGGAGGCGGGCGACAAAAACGATTTGATCGTCGTGCACGACGGCAATGGGACCGAGAACAGCAAGATTTTCGCGGGCGGCGGCGACGACCGCGTCCATGCGGGTGCCGGCAACGACTATATCGACGCAGGGGCCGGCAACGACACGATCCATGCAGGTGCCGGCAAAGATACGGTGATCGCGGGCGAAGGCGACGACACGGTATGGGCGAGCCTCGACAGCGATTCGCTCGAAGGCGGCAGCGGGGACGACCGTCTCGGCGGCGACGAAGGCGACGACAACGTCATCGGCGGCGAAGGCAACGACACGCTGGCGGGATGGACGGGCGACGACTATCTCGACGGCGGCGAAGGCGACGACACGCTAATGGGCGACGCGGGCTACAAGGACCGCATGTTCGGCGGCAACGGCAACGACCGCATTTTCGACAATGACGGCGTGCTGGGCGCCCATGGCGGTGCCGGCGACGATCTGATTGCCGTATCGTTCGCCGCCGACAGCACGACGCGCTCGGACGGCAAGATCTCGGGCGGGTACGGCAACGACGCGATCTTCGTCGCCATGGACAATGCGAAGCTGTTCTTGAACATGCGCGCCGACGAAATCTCGGCGAGCGACCTCGACGGCAACGACTATGTCGAACTCTCCGGCATCTACGGCAATTCTGTGGTGTCGATGGGCGGCGGCAACGATTATTTCGTCGGCGGCGTGGGCGGCGACAACGTCAATGGCGGTGCAGGTTCGGATTGGCTCGCGGGCGGTGCGGGCAACGACCTGCTGACCGGCGGCGAAGGTGCGGACCGTTTCATCTTTGCCACCGGCACGAGCCGCGACACGGTCGCGGACTTCACCGTCGGATCGGACATGATCGATCTGCAGGGTTATCTCGGCGCCAAGGACGAAGCCCTTTCCTTCGAAAGCCTCTCGATCGCCCAGCAGGGCAACCACACGGTGATCACGCTCGGCTCGGCCGACTCGATCACGCTGTCCAACGTCTCGGCCAAGTCGATCGGTGCAGGCGATTTCTTCTTCGGTTGACCGCATTCGGGCTCAAAGAAGCCGCTTTCGCCGAGATCGGAGAATGCGGCTTTTTCTTTCCAGATCAGACAAATAGATATTTATCTGGCATACCAATAAATATCTATTGTATTTTATCTAAAATTCTATACAAATCCATTCATCTTCTCTCCGCAAAGGACCAAAGCACATGACCACGTCCCAGACCCCCGCCTTCAGCCAAGCCCTCTGGCAGCAAACCGCGGCCCGCGTCACCGGCACTTTGGCGGCCGACACGATTTACGGCGGCAACGGCAACGACCTCATCAACGGCCGCGAAGGCGACAACCTGATCGGCGCCAATGCCGGCGACGACCAGATCCGCACGGGCGGCGGCAAAGACACGATCTATGCGGGCGAAGGCAACGACACGATCTGGTCGGGAGCTGGCGACGATCTGATCAACGCAGGCGAAGGCGACGACCGCATCGATGCCGGTGCCGGCAACGACGCGATCTATGCGGGCGAAGGCAACGACCAAGTGTGGGCAGGCTCGGGCAACGACTTCGTGCTGGCCGGTGCCGGCAACGACCGCGTTGACGCGGGCTCGGGCGACGATACGGTTTGGGGCGGCCTCGGCGACGACACGATCCACGGCGGCGACGGCAACGATTGGCTAGGCGGCGACGAAGGCGACGACAAAGTCTATGGCGGCGACGGCAACGACACGCTGCATGGCTGGACCGGCAACGACTATCTCCACGGCGGCGAAGGCGACGACCGCCTCAGCGGCGACGAAGGCAACGACACGCTGCATGGCGGCGACGGCAACGACGTGCTGGCCGGCGGCCTCGGCAACGACACGCTGGGCGGCGGAAACGGCGACGATCTGCTGCTCGGCGACGACGGCGACGATCGCCTCGCGGGCGACGACGGCAACGACACGCTCGCAGGCGGCCTCGGCAGCGACTATCTGCATGGCGGCGACGGCAACGACCTGCTGAACGCCGGCGAAGGCGACGACACGGTTCACGGCGGCAACGACAACGACACGATCTTCGGCGCGACCGGCAACGACAATCTGCACGGCGGCGACGGCAACGACCGCGTCAGCGGCGACGAAGGCGACGACAAGGTCTATGGCGGCAACGGCGACGACGTGCTGGCCGGCGGCCTCGGCAACGACACGATCGGCGGCGGCGACGAAAACGACCTCATCGGCGGCGACGAAGGCGACGACCGCCTCGCGGGCGACGACGGCAACGACACGCTGACCGGCGGGATCGGCAACGACTATCTGCACGGCGGCAACGACGACGACACGCTGGTCGGCGACGCAGGCCTCTTCGACTCGATGCATGGCGGCAACGGCAACGACCGCATCTTCGACGCCGACGGTGTCGCCGAAGCGCGCGGCGGTGCGGGCAACGACACGATCGCGATCTCGTTCGCAGCCGAATGGGACAACGACGCCAACCTCGCCACCGGCCCGCGCTCGGACTTCAAGATTTCGGGCGGCGCCGGCAACGACACGATCCTCGTCGAGATGGCGCATGCGGGCTTCGTCATCGGCATGAACGCCGACGACGGCGGCGCGCGCGAGTCGGACGGCAACGACACGGTCGAACTGCGCGGCCTCTACGCGACGTCGAACATCACGATGGGCAACGGCAACGACCAGTTCATCGGCGGCATCGGCAACGACAGCGTCAATGGCGGTGCGGGCAACGACTGGCTCGTCGGCAACGCCGGCAACGACACGCTGATCGGCGGCGCGGGCGACGACCGCTTTGCCTTCGCCAACGGCTCGGGCCGCGACACGATCCGCGACTTTAGCAACGGCGACAACACGATCGACCTGTCGAACTACTGGAAGGCCGACAACCAGGCGCTCACCTTCGCCGACGTGTCGATCGCCCAGCAGGGCCAGAACACGGTGATCACGCTCAGCACGACCGACTCGATCGTGCTCGAGAAATTCTCGGCCGCGAACCTGACGTCGCAAGACTTCATCTTCGGCTGATCGCGACACAGACAATGCGGGCGCGCTCTTCAAAAGAAGAGCGCGCCCGTTTTTCGTTTCTAGAGGGCGGTGTCCACTTCCGCGCGCGTGGGGCAACCCAAGCGGCCGCCGAAATGCCGGCATTTGAGCGAGGCGGCCACGCACGCAAAGCGCGCTGCCCGCGCCATTTCCATCCCCTCGGCCAAACCCAGCGCCAATGCGCCGTGGAACACGTCGCCGGCCGAGAGCGTATCGACAACGTCGACCGCCAAAGTCGGCACGTGGCGCATCGCACCGTCTTCGAGCCAGAAATACCCGTCCGCCCCGCAGCTCGCACCGACATGGCCCGTATGCGTTGCCGCCACGGCGCGCAAGGCAGGCTCGAGCGCATCGAGGCCCGTATATGCGAACAACCCGGCATCCGAGAAGACGGCATAGGCAGCCAGCGGCACGAGGCGCGCCAGAATCTCGCGCGGGCCCACATCGGCATCGAGCATCGCCGGCACGCCTTGCGCGCGCGCGGCGGCAAGCACCGCCTCGGCCCCCTCGACCCAGCGCACGTCCGCCAGCACGAAATCGGCGGCTTTGAGAGTCTGCGTCGGCAGCCAAGCCGGCGACGGGTCGAGCTGCGTGTCGTGGAAAGGCACGACGAGGCGCTTGCCCTCGGCATCGACGATCACGCAGGCATGCGACGAGCGCCCAACCGCGACCGACCTTATGTCCGATACGTCAAGCCCCGCCTGGCCGAGCTCGTCGCGGATAGATTGCCCGCGCGCATCGTTGCCGACCCGGGCCCACGCGGCCGCTTGCCCGCCGAGCTTGGCGAAGCTGTAGGCGGCCGAGATCGCCATGCCGTCGGCCACGCGTGCGGCGTCGCTGGCAAGCGCTTTGGCCGGCGGTGCGGGGACGGCAGCAACACGGTAGATCGACGTTTCGCACACCGCACCCACGGCAACCAAACGCTTCTTCGCCAAACGCTTCTCCAACGGCAAAACCATCTGTTTTTCCAGTTCGCGACTCCAAAACTGGCCCTATGATGGCTGCAAATTTGGCACGCGGAAAGGTCTGCTCAATGTCGCGTTTCACGTTCGGACTGCCGGAAGAGCTGCGCAGCTACATCCATGCCGTGTCGCTGCGCGAAACGCCGTTGCAAAAGCGCTTGCGCGACGAGACGGCAAAGCTGCCGCAAGGCGGCATGCAGATCAGCCCCGAACAGGGCCAGCTGATGGCGCTGCTCGCCCGGCTGATTGGGGCCAAATTCTATCTCGAGATCGGCACCTTCACGGGCTACAGCGCGCTCAGCGTCGCTGCCGCCTTGCCCGCGGACGGGCGTGCGATCTGCTGCGACGTCTCGGCCGAATGGACGGCGATCGCAAAGCGCTACTGGCAGGAGGCGGGGCTTGCGGCGCGCATCGAGCTGCGCCTGGCACCGGCCGTCGAAACGCTCGACGCGTTGCTGGCAAGCGGCCAGGCGGGGTCTGTCGATCTTGCCTTCATCGACGCCGACAAGACCGGCTACGCCGCCTATCTCGAGCGCGTCTGGCAGCTGATGCGCCCGAACGGGCTGCTGCTGGTGGACAACGTGCTGTGGGGCGGCAAGGTCGCCGATTCGGCGGCCTCAAGCCCCGACACGGACGCCTTGCGCGCCTTCAATCTACGGCTCAAAGACGACGCACGATTCGATATTTCGCTGCTGCCGATCGGCGACGGTCTCACGCTCGCGCGCAAACGCTAGGCCGGCGTCCGCGCGGCGTGCCGCACTTTACGAGCGCGCCGCACCGCGCTGGCTGTTAAAATTGCCGAACACTTTGTCGGCAACCCGCTTTTGCGCGTCCGGCATCGCATCGTAGAGCGCCTTGAACGAGGCCGTCAGATCGTCGAGGCCGTCGAGATGCGCCTTGGCGAAGTCCCGGTCGTTCTTGAGATCGTCGAGGGCCGTCAAATACTGCGCCCCTTGCGCGCGCTTGGCGGCGACGCGCTTTTCCAAGTCGGCCGCATTGGCGCGCAGCGTGCGCGCAACGGGCTCCCACAAAGGCTGCTGGGCGGGCGTGATCTGCAGATCGGCATGCAGGCGAACGAGCCGCGCATCGAGCGTTTCGCGCTTGGGGCGCGGCGGTGTCGCTTGCACGGCGGGCGGTACAAGCTGCGTGACGGTGAGGCCCGTCGATTGCGCCTGCAACGGACCGGCCGGCACTGCTGCCAGCGTTGCCCCCAAAACGACGGCACGCGCAAGCGCGCGGGCGATGGGATTTTTCATGGCGGGGCTCGTTTCGTTGGAGACGATTTTGCGAGCCGCATTGATGCGCGCGTCGAAGCGCCAAACGGAGCCCCGGAAAACACGCAGACCCAACGATATCGAAATAATGGTGCCGCAGGAGGGAATTGAACCCCCGACCCGCGCATTACGAATGCGCTGCTCTACCCCTGAGCTACTGCGGCACTGGGGTTTTGGAATCGGCGGCAACCTACAGGAAGCCTCTGGCGCTGGCAAGTGACGGGAAACGGCTTCGTAAAACCCGCGCGGATTTGGCCGCCCGGGGCAATTGTGCGAAACTTCGGCCCGCATGCGAATTTGGCTCGCCCTGGCAGCTTTGAACGGGTTGGTCGCCGTCGCCTTCGGGTCGGCGGGCAGCCATATCCTGTCCGGCCAGCTCGATGCGGCAGATCTTGCGCGCGTGCGCCTGGCGGCCGACTACCAGCTTTTCCACGCCCTCGTCCTGCTGGGCGTTGCGGCCCTGGCCGAGCGGCGCGGCAATCTGCGCCTGTTCCTGGCCGGGCTCTGTTTTGCCCTCGGCATCGCGGGATTTTCGGGCGGGCTCTATGCGCGTGCGCTGGCCGGCATCGCGGTGGGGCCGGTCGTGCCGATCGGCGGCAGCTTGCTGCTGCTGGGCTGGTTCTGGCTGTTCACCGCCGCCTTCGGAAATCGCCGTTGACGGCTTAGTTCAGCCGCGAGCCAGCATCCTCGCGGTCCGGCTCGGCCTCGGGCGGCGGCGGCGGGGCGGGTCCGGCCTGGTGGAACACCATGCGCCAAACGCCGTCTTCCGGCGCAAACGCGTTGGTCGCCGCCAGCCAGTCGCGCCCCACCCGCTCGCAACAGCTCACGAACGCAACCGTGCCCACAAAATGGATGCGTACATGCGACATTTCGAGCCCGATCGCCGCGCCGCCGAGCAGGCGCTTCCAGCTGTCGAGCACGGCCTCCCGGCCCGCCAAAGCAGGCCACCCCGGATGCAGACACAAGACCGGCAGACGATGGGCCCACAGGGCGGACATACCTTCGTAATCGCGATCGGCGAAGGCTTGGTAAAATGCTTCGTTCGCGAAAAGTGCCGCGCTGCGCGCGCGCCACGGATCGAAGTCGGACATCTATCCCCGTACCGCTTGCTTGCATAAACTTGCAAATCGAGGCCTGGCAGCGGCAAAGCGACTTTGTCGCAAGGCCGCCCGCGTATCTCTGGCACCAAATCTTTCCCTTCTGTTAAGGTACACAAACAAACAGCCGATTCCCACGGCTTTGCGTGGCGCACCCACGAAACGTTGCAGAAGGTTCAGGCCCAGGCATGGATGCGGCCGTATCGAAGTCATTTTGGGCGCCGCCGACATTTGCGGAGCGCGGCGCGTCCGTGCCTTTCACCACCCCGATCATCGTGGGTGCCCGCGTGCGCGGGCGCAACAAGGACCTCGAACTTGTCGTGCCGAACCCGTCGGGCGCCAAAGGCAACTACATTCTGCAATGGAAGAGCCTGCCCGAGGTCTTCACGCTTTCGGTCCACGACCGCGTGCTGCATCGCGCGATCGGCGAAGCGATGGCCTCCAATCCGAGTGCCGTGCGCAAAGCGACGTTGAAGACTGCCGCCACCGGCCTTGCCGGGCCGGCGGCGGCCAAACAGGCCAAAGCGGTCCTCAAGGAAGAAGAAGACTTCAAGCTGCTGATCCAGTTCTCGCTGCTGTCCGAGACGGTCGCCCAGCTCTCGGGCGGGCAACTGCAGATCACCCTCGCGCACGTGCAGAGCGACACCGGCCGACAGCAGGCCAAGCTCATTCTGGCGCGCGTCGCGCACAAGGTGAAGCTCGAGGGCAACGAACTCTACGCGATGATCGAATCCTGGGCCGACCATATCGGAGCCCTCGGCACGCCGAAACTTCCCAAGGCGCCGCGCTTGCGCAAAATGCGCAACCGAATCGACGAATTCGCCAACTCGATCGGCAGCTGGGCGGAAATCGACCGCTCGGAATCGGCCCAGCTCGGCGGGCTTGCAAGCCTCGTCGCGCGCGAAACGGCATCGCTCGCGGCCGAGCATTTCGCCACGGTCGACGCGCTGCTCGACAATTTCGAATCGACGCTCGGCAAGTGGGAGAAAAACCAGGCCGAGCTTGCGCGCATCGCCGACCGCATCTCCTGGATGCTCGACGGCTGGGACCTGCTTGTCGCCATGTGGGAAGACGCGGTGATGAAGCCGCCCTACGAGCAGCAGGCGACGGTGCAGGAACTGGCGCGCATCCTGCCGATCGTGCCCGAGGAAGAAGTGTCGGGCGCGCGGCGCGAAAAGGCGCGCGACATCGGCGTGCAGCGCCGCAAGATGGTCAAGCCGATGGAAGACTGGATCAGCGGCTCGATCGACCCCGAACTGCGCACGCGGCTCGAGCGCTACAAGGCCAAGGCCGCATGACGGATACCGGCAAAGCCTTGGGCGATCTGTCGCAGCGGCTGTCGCAGATTCCGGAAGCGACGCTGGTCGAGCTCGTCTGGACGCTCGAAGGCAAGCGCGTGGGCAACCACACCGACCACACAGCCGTCACGCTGCTGGGCCAGTTCCGGCCGCGTCTGCAACTGGTGCGCCCGGCGCGCCGCATGTCGGCCAAGCGCCTGTTTGCCCTTCCCTTCGAAGACATGCTCACCAACGCGCCCCCGGGCAAGGAAAAGATCATCGGCAAAATCAGCCGCGCCGTGATCAACCCGGCCTGGGACCTGCTCGTCGACAAAATCGGCCGCACCGAAATCGACCAGATCGAAGACGAGATCCGCAAGATCGGGCGCGGCGCCGCCAACTGGACCACGCTCGGCCATCGATTGTGGCCGCAATGTGCGCAAGCGCTGCGCGAGACGATCGTGCGCGGCGAAAAGACCGTCGCCTACCGCGCCGAGCTGATCCCGAAGCTCGGTGGGCCGGAAATGTGGCTCGATCTGCAGGACATCGCCGACGTCATGGAGATCGCCGAAGAAATCCAGATGATGCGCGACAATCTGCCGCCCAAGCCCATCGTGGCGCTGACCGACCAGGACATCGCGGCGATCGGCAACGTCGTGATGGCGGTCGATGCCAAGATGAAGGCGCGCGCGCCCGTCGTCGTCTACGCGCTGGTCGCACGCCTCGACCAGCCGACCGAAATTCTGTCGATTTTCGTGCGCGTTGCGGAAAAGGGCATGGCCGGCTCGACCGGCGAGCTTGCCTCGATCACGACCGAAGTGATGGTGACCGACATGGAACAGCGTTTCGAGGACGTGCGCCGGTCGCTTGCAGCGGGCGACGGCGAGCGCAAGACGAGCGTGCGCGAGGATCTCGCCAAAGAAGTCGAGCACCATCTGGTCGGCATCCAGAAGGGCAAGGATTTGCTGAAGGGCACGTCGGGAGCTGCGGCGGCCAAGCGCCTCGACCGCGTGCGCATGAAGCTCAAGGACATGATCGCAGCCAACATCATCGAGAACACGAGCAAGGAAATCGCCTCGGTGCTGTCCGATCTCAAGCGCCTCGCCCCCATGGCGGCGGGCGAAGGCGACATTGCCGAGATCCAGCAGATGGAAGACCGCCTGCTTGCCCTGCAGCTCGCCTCCAAATTCGCGGGCGATCTCGGCCTTACGCAAGAGGTCAAGGACGAGCTCAAGCGCGTCGAAACGCAGATCGAAGGCCACACGGGCAAAATGTTCGGCGATCTGCGCCTCAACGGTCTCACGCCTGCACAGCGCGACGCGATCGAGGCAGATCTGTTCTCGAGCGTGCGCATGCTCGAGCTCGTGTCGGGTGCGGAGCGCGCCGAAAAGACGCTGCTCGAAGGTCTCGACATCATCGACGTCAAAATCGCCGAAGCCGCCAACGCCCCCCGCTGAGCGGGACGGGCGTCGGCCTCAGCGCGCTTCGATCTGGGCTTGGCCCGCAGCCGCTTGCCGGGCCTGCAGGCGCGCAGGGGCGCGCCATTCCATGCGGTCGAACGCTCCGCAATGGGTGCATAGGGCAAGCCAAGTTTCATGCGGCTGGCCGCACGCCGCGCATGTCCACGCCGGATCCGGGCTCGCGTCGGCTGCGCGCGCAAGCCAGTGGCGCACGCCCTCGGCATCGTCGCCTTGCGCCTCGGCGATGCGCTGCAGGAGCCTGCACAAGGCGAGACTCGGCGCCGGGCCGTTCGGAACGCCGTCGACCACACCCTCGGCCGCAAGGGCCGCTTGCGCATGGCGCTTGGCCTCGCCCCACAGATCGGCGGCAAGAGCCGCCTCGGCGAGCGCGATGTGCGTTTCGCGGTGCAAAGGGGCGAGCTTGGCAAGCCGCTCGACCTGCTTCACCCATTGCAGTGCATTGGCCACCGGTCGCGCGAGGCGGTAGGCGGCCAGCAGATCGGGATGCGGATGACGCGCCCATTCCTTTTCGACGAGATTGCCGGCCGCACGCGCGCGCGCATCGCGCGCATAGAGGGTGGCGAGCGTTGCCGCCACTTCCGGCCGGTCGGGCGCCAAGCGCAACGCGCGCTCGGCGGCCGCGATCGCGCTGCGCAGGTCGCCTGCCGCACTCAGAGCGCGGGCATGCGCATGCAGGGCCGCCGCCGCTTGCCCGTCGGCGACCGCAGGCTCAAGCAGCCTGTTGCGGCGGGCTTGGATAAGTGTCTCGCCCGCTTGCGCCCAGGCCCCGCTCTTGGTTTCAAGCTCGACGAGTGCTGCCGACACCCAGGTCGCATCGGGCCGCAGATCGCGCGCGCGCCGTGCAAGCTCGAGCGCTTGGTCGTTCTCGCCGCGCTTGATCGCCCCCGCCACAAGCCCGCGCAACGCCGCAAACTCGGTTTCGGGCAAAGCGCGCATCGCTTCGAGATGCTTGTTGGCCTCGGCCTCGTCGCCGGCGAGTTGGGCTGCCTGTGCGGACAGCAATTGCGCGACGGGCGCAGCGTCGAGCTTGCCCATAGCCGCACGCGCCTGGCGCTGTGCTTCGCTTGCATCGCCCGATGCGATCGCCACGAGCCCGCGCGTGACGGCCTCGTAGCCTTTGCGCGTGCGCCGCGCTTCGCGCCAATCGGCAAGGCGCTTGGGCGTGCCCACAGTGGCCCGCCAGATGCGGTCGAGCAGAATCAGCACGAAGCCGATAGCGGCCACGAGCACCGCAAGGCCGCCGAACGACGTGTCGAGCCGCCAGCCCGCAAACTCGACGCTCGCATTTCCGGGTGCGCCCGCAAGCCAAGCGACCACGAGCATCGCGACGGCGGCAACGAGCATCAAAGAAAGGGTGCGGCGCATGGCGAGCGGCTCTCTCAGCCGCCGCCCGCAGCGGCAAGGGCGGCGATTTCGCGCTCCACGGCGAGCCGCAAGCGCACGACCTCGAGCCAACCCCGCGCCGGCGCGATCCAGGCTGCACCCTGCACACCGTCGAACGCGGCAAGAGCCCCCTCAAGATCGCCCGCATTCGCCAGCACTTCGGCGCGCGCCACGCGCGCACTGGCATCGTCGCCGGCGATTTCGCCCACGCGCCGGATCGACAGCAGGCCCTGAAGGCGCTCGAGCAATTCGCCCCAGCGCCCCGCAATGTCGCCCGTGCGTGCGGCGGCAACCATCGCGTTGGCGAGCGGCGGGAAGCGCCGGACCAAGCTCGCGCGCGTCTCGAGCCCGCGCTCGGCCGCTTGCGCCAATGCGGCAAAATCTTCGGGCCGGCGCGCCTCGCCCGCCATCTCGCGCACGAGCGCAAGCTCGGCGGCAAAGGGCCGACCCGCCAGCGCCGCATCGCGCAATTGGCCCACGGCCAGGCGAAACTCAGCGCGCCGCACGGCTGCACGATCGGCCGTTTGCTCGACAATCCCGCCCTGCAGCCGTTCGACTTCGGCCTGGATACGCGCAAGTTCGCCCGCCAAGCGGCGGTTTTCGGCCATCATGGCGGCCAAGGCCGCTTGCGTGCCTGGATCGACCTGCGCGCGCGATTCAAGGGCTTCAAGCCGCGATTCGAGCGGGCCAAGATCGACAGCGTTGCCGGGTGCGGTCTGCACGACCGTTGCGGCCGGGCGCTGTTCGATCTGCGACAGGCGGCGATCTACGGCGGCCAAGCGCTGCTCCAGAACGCCAGTCGCCGGCGGCAAGGCGACCGTTGGCGACGGACTGGTTTTGGGCGCCACCATCGTGTTTTGCCAATAGAGCGCACCGCCGGCACCGATACCGCCGGCCAGCAGCGCCATCACAAAGAGCAGCAGCAGACCGCGCGACGGTGCGGGCTGCGAAGCGGGCGACGGCGGAACGGACGCAGGTTTTGCTGCAGCCGGGCCTGGGCGAGGTTCGCTTACGGGCGCATCCGGCGCCTCGGCCAGGCGATCGACTGCCGCAAGCAAGGCTGCCTCGTTGGGCTGGTCGGCGGCGATCGCCGTCTTGAAACGGCAACCTTGCTCGCGCGCGATTTCAAGCGCAGTCGGCGCCAGGGCAAGTGCCGTCACGCGCGCAAGCGAAGCGTCGAGCCCGGCCTCGTGCACGAGCCGCGCGAAGATCTCCGCCGTGCGCGGCGAGAAGAACGTGACCACATCTATGCGCCCGCTGCGCAAAGCCTCGGCCGCCTCGTCGGGCAGTTTCGTGGCCGTGTCGGCCCGGTAGAGTTGGACGCGGCGCACGGCGAAGCCCTCGGCGCCGAGAACGCCAGCGAGATCCCCCGCAACGGCCGTGCCCGTCGCATGGATCAGCGTGCCGTCTTTGGGATCGAGGCGCTTTTGCACCAGCGCCGCCAAAGTTTCGACGTCGCCCGAAGCGCTTTCGACTGTTCCGAAGCCCGCATTGCGTGCCGCCGCCGCCGTCGCGTCGCCGACGCAGAAAGCTTTGAGATCGCGACTCTTCTGCGTATGCGCGAAAGCGCGCACGCCGTTGGCCGAAGTAAACAACACCGCCTGCACGCCCGCCAGATCGAGCGGCGGCGCATCGTCCACGACGATGTCGAGCAAAGGGGCCACCACCGCATCGTGCCCGCGCATCGCAAGGGCAACCGCAAACAGATCGGCCTCGCCGCGCGGCCGCGTGACCAGGATCTGCAGGCGGCGCTTGGCACCCGTCATTGGAAATAGCCAGGGCCCGCACGGCCCTTGAGTTCCTCGCCGGCGTCCTCGCCCATCGCGAGCGCATCGGTCTTGGGGCCCTCGCGCCAGGTCGTGAGAAGCCCCGTGCCGTCCGGTCGCACGACAAGGCCGTCGAGCCGCAGACGATCGCCGTCGAGCCCGATTGCCAACGCGCCGATCGGCGTGCGGCAAGAACCGTCGAGCCGCTCGAGCAGCCCGCGCTCTGCCGTAACGGCCACATGCGTGGGCGCGTCGTCGAGAGCGGCGAGATACGTACGCGTCCGCGTGTCGCCGAGGCGGCATTCGATGCCGATCGCCCCTTGGGCCACGGCCGGCAGCATGTCGGCCGTCGACAATACGGCGCTGACATCGGCCAAGCGCCCGAGACGCTTCAAGCCCGCATAGGCCAGGAACGTTGCGCCGACCGTGCCGTTGCGTACTTTCTCGAGCCGCGTATCCACGTTGCCGCGCAAGGGTACCACCACGATATCCGGGCGCCTTGCGCGCAATTGCGCGCCGCGCCGCAAGCTCGCCGTGCCCACGACCGTGCCTTTGGGCAGATCGTCGAGACCGGCAATGCCGGGGCCGGCGATCAGCGCGTCGCGCGGATCTTCGCGCTTCAGCATAGTGACGATCCCGAGCCCTGCCGGCAAAAATGTCGGCACGTCCTTCATCGAATGGACGGCCAGGTCGATCTCGTTCGCCAGCAGCGCTTCCTCGATCTCCTTGGTGAACAGGCCCTTGCCGCCGGCTTCCGCCAGCGTACGGTCCTGAATCCGGTCCCCCGTGGTCTTGATCACCGTAATGGCGATCGCCCCTTCGGCCGCCAAAGCCGGATGTGCCGCTGCCAGCAACCGCTTGGTTTCGTTGGCCTGCCACAGCGCCAGCGGCGAGCCGCGCGTTCCGATCCGCAATAAAGCCGTCATGGTCCCCCTGTCCTTATCGCCCTTTATCGCGTGCCGCGCGGGGTCGCTGCAAGCGCGCTTTCAGGGAAGCATCGGATCGGCTAAAGCTGGCGCCGATGAAACCGATTTTGGGTCTTGAAACCAGCTGCGACGAAACCGCCGCCGCCCTTGTGGCGCCGGACGGGCGGATCTTGGCGCAGCGCCTTCTCTCGCAGACGCGCGAGCACGCGCCCTTCGGCGGCATCGTGCCCGAGATCGCGGCGCGTTCGCACCTCGCCCATCTGCCGCGCCTGGTGGACGAGACCTTCGCCGCCGCCGGGCTCGGCTGGGGCGATATCGAAGCGGTTGCGGCAACAACGGGGCCCGGCCTTATCGGCGGCGTCATCGTCGGGGCCACGTTCGGCAAGGCAGCGTCCCTCGCGCGCGGCCTGCCCTTCGTGGCGGTCAATCATCTCGAAGGGCATGCGCTGTCTGCGCGCATGGTGGCCGATGTGCGGTTCCCGTATTTGCTGCTGCTGGTCTCGGGCGGGCATTGCCAATTGCTGGGCGTGCGCGGTGTGGGCAACTATCGCCTTCTCGGCAGCACGCTCGACGATGCGGTCGGCGAGGCGTTCGACAAGGTCGCCAAATTGCTGGGCCTGCCCTATCCGGGCGGACCCGAAATAGAACGGCTGGCGCACAGCGGCAACGCCAAGCGCTTCGATCTGCCGCGCCCACTTATTGGTCGGGCCGGTTGCGATTTTTCGTTCGCCGGCCTCAAAACGGCCGTGCGCTTGCTGGTGGAAAAGGTCGGCCCGCTCGACGAAACAGCCCGCGCCGACATTGCCGCCTCGTTCCAGGCGGCCGTTGCCGACACGCTCGCCGACCGCACGGCCAATGCGGCGCGCAGCTTCGTGGCGGAATTTCCGGCGGCAACCCACTTGGTCGTCGCCGGCGGGGTTGCCGCCAATCGTACCTTGGGCCAGCGCCTCAAACAGACCGCCGAACGTTTCGGCCTCGCCTTCGTGGCCCCGCCGCCTTCCTTGTGCACCGACAACGCCGCCATGATCGCCTGGGCCGGGATCGAGCGGCTGCAACTCGGATTGAGCGACGAGCTCGGCATTGCGTGCCGGCCGCGCTGGCCGCTCGAGGAACTGGCAAGGTCGCCCGCCCCATGAGCCGCAATTTCAAAACCATTGCCGTGATCGGGGCCGGTGCCTGGGGTACCGCACTTGCGCAAACGGCCGCGCGTGCGGGCCTCAAACCCACTTTGTGGGCGTTCGAGCCCGCAACCGTTGCCGAAATCGCCGAACGCCATACCAACAGCGTTTTTCTGCCAGGTGTGGCCCTCGATCCCGCGATCGATGCAACATCGGACCTTGGCGCTGCCGTCGCCACGGCCGACATCGTGCTGGCGGCGACACCGGCCCAGCATCTGCGCGCGACCTTGAAACGTTTGTCGCCGAAGGCGGGCGTGCCGCTCGTGCTTGCCACCAAAGGCATCGAGCTTGGCACCGGCGCCTTGATGAGCAATGTCGCGCAAGAGGCGGCACCCGGCCATCCGATCGCGATTCTCACGGGACCCACATTCGCGCGCGAAGTCGCCCTTGCACAGCCCACAGCCGTCACGCTCGCCGCAAGCGAGGTGAAGCTCGGCCAAGCGCTTGCGCAGGCTTTGGCGACGCCGCATTTCCGCATCTACCGCAACGACGACGTGATCGGCGCGCAAGTTGGCGGGGCAGTCAAAAACGTCGTCGCCCTCGGGTGCGGCATCGTGGCCGGGCTTGCCCTTGGCGACAATGCGCGCGCGGCCTTGATGACGCGGGGCCTTGCCGAGATGGTGCGCTTGGGTATCGCCCTCGGCGGACGGCCCGAGACTTTAATGGGGCTTTCGGGCCTCGGCGATCTGGCGCTAACCTGCAACAACGACCAGTCGCGCAACATGCGGTTCGGGCGCGCGCTCGGGCGCGGCCTCACGCCCGCACAAGCGCTCGCCGATCCTGCTTTGGGCTTGGCGCATGCCGTGATCGAGGGTGTTGAGGGTGCATCTTCAGTCGGTGCGCTTGCCCGCGAAAGGCGCGTCGACATGCCGATCGTCGCCGCCCTCGACGCAATTTTGCACCATGGTGCGAGCGTTGTGCAGACTGTCGATGCGCTGCTCAACCGTCCGCTCAAAGAGGAATAGGAAATGGCCTACTGGCTGATGAAAAGCGAACCCGACGTCTATCCGTGGTCGAAACTCGTCGCCGACAAGCGCGGTTCCTGGGACGGCGTGCGCAACCACCTCGCCAAGCTCAATCTCAAAGCAATGAAAAAGGGCGACCGCGCCTTTTTCTACCATTCCAACATCGGCAAAGAGATCGTCGGCACGATGGAAATCGTGCGCGAAGCATATCCCGATCCGAGTGCGGAAAAGGGCGAATGGTTCATGGTCGACGTGGCCCCGCTCGCGCCGGCCGCAACCCCACTCGGCCTTGCGACGATCAAGACGCTGCCCGAGCTTGCCGAAATGGCGCTCCTCAAAATGTCGCGCCTGTCGGTGCAGCCGGTGCGCCCGGCAGAATGGAAATTCATCTGCAAGCGCCTGGGCATTGCCCCATGACGGTGCTGTGCCGGCTCGACGAAATTCCCGATCCGGGCGGCAAAGGCTTCGTGTTCGGTGCGGCCGAGAAACGCGAAGAAATCTTCGTCATGCGCAAGGGCGACAAGGTCTACGGGTACCGCAATCGCTGTCCGCATGCGCTGGTTCCGCTCGACTGGACGAGCGACCAGTTCCTCGATCCCACGCGGACGATGATCATGTGCGCGATGCACGGCGCCTTGTTCGCGATCGAGGACGGGCGCTGCCTTGCCGGCCCGACCCGCGGGCGCGGCCTTTCCGCGATTGCCGTGCGGCTGGTCGAGGATGCTGCCTCGGGCCCCGTACTGGTCTGGGACAAATCCGCCGATTGACGGCCAAAACGGGCTTCGAACGGCTTGCAACCGGCCGGATGGCGCCCTAAAACCGACCTCAATATTCGTCGCGCGACGGTCGCCCAAGCGGCCGCGCCAACAGGGAGTGCCCCCGCATGTCCAACGAGTTGTTTCCCGTGCCGGCCAACATCGCCAAATCGGCGCTGATCGATGCTGCCAAATACAAAACAATGTACGACCGGTCGGTGGCAGATCCGGCAGGCTTCTGGGGCGAGCAGGGCAAGCGCATCGACTGGATCAAGCCCTACACGAAGGTCAAGAACACGAGCTTCACGGGCGACGTTTCGATCAAATGGTACGAGGACGGCACGCTCAACGTGTCGGCCAATTGCCTTGACCGGCATCTGGCCAAGCGCGGCGACCAGGTTGCGATCATTTGGGAAGGCGACGACCCGAACGAGCAAAAACACATCACCTACCGGCAGGCCTACGAAGAAACGTGCCGCATGGCCAACGTGCTCAAGAAGCACGGCGTCAAGAAGGGCGACCGCGTCACGATCTATCTGCCGATGATCCCGGAAGCGGCCTACGCAATGCTGGCCTGTGCGCGCATCGGCGCCATTCATTCGATCGTGTTCGGCGGCTTCTCGCCCGACAGCCTCGTGAATCGCATCCAGGATTGCGATTCGAATTTCGTGATCACGGCCGACGAAGGCCTGCGCGGCGGGCGCAAAGTGCCTCTCAAGGTGAATGCGGACGCAGCGCTCAAAAGCTGCCCATCCGTCAAGAAAATGCTTGTGGTCAAGCGCACGGGCGGCAAGGTCGATTGGGATCCGACGCGCGATCTCTGGTACCACGAGGAAGCGGCCGGCGTTGCGGCTGAATGTGCGCCCGCCGAGGTGGCGGCCGAAGACCCGCTGTTCATCCTCTACACGTCGGGCTCGACCGGCAAACCCAAGGGCGTGCTGCACACCTCGGGCGGCTATCTCGTCTACGCCTCGATGACGCACCAGTACGTGTTCGACTACCACGACGGCGACATCTACTGGTGCACGGCCGATGTGGGCTGGGTCACAGGCCACAGCTACATCGTCTACGGGCCGATGGCCAACGGTGCTACGACGCTGATGTTCGAGGGCGTGCCGAACTATCCGGACAGTTCGCGCTTCTGGCAGGTGGTGGACAAGCACAAGGTCAACATCTTCTACACCGCCCCCACCGCGATCCGCGCGCTCATGCGCGAGGGCGAAGCGCCGGTCAAGAAGACGAGCCGTGCGAGCTTGCGCATCCTGGGATCCGTCGGCGAGCCGATCAACCCCGAGGCTTGGCTTTGGTACCACAACGTCGTCGGCGACGGCCGTTGCCCGATCGTCGACACGTGGTGGCAGACCGAAACCGGCGGCATTCTGATAACGCCGCTGCCCGGTGCCATCGCAACCAAGCCGGGTTCGGCCACCAAGCCGTTTTTCGGCGTGCAGCCCTTGCTGGTCGACAATGACGGCAAGCTCCTCGAAGGGGCGACCGACGGCAATCTGTGCATCGCCGACAGCTGGCCCGGCCAAGCGCGCACCGTGTTCGGCGACCACAAGCGCTTCATCGAGACCTATTTTTCGACCTTCAAGGGCTACTACTTCACCGGCGACGGCTGCAGGCGCGACGAGGACGGCTATTATTGGATCACCGGCCGCGTCGACGACGTCATCAACGTGTCGGGCCATCGCATGGGGACGGCCGAAATCGAGTCGGCGCTCGTGGCGCACCCGAAGGTCGCCGAAGCGGCGGTCGTGGGCTATCCGCACGACATCAAGGGTCAGGGCATCTACGCCTACGTCACACTGAAAGCGGGTCTCGCCACGTCCGAAGAGCTGCGCAAGGAACTGGTCGGCTGGGTGCGCAAGCAGATTGGCCCGATTGCCTCGCCCGATCTGATCCAATGGGCGCCGGGCCTGCCCAAGACGCGTTCGGGCAAGATCATGCGCCGCATCCTGCGCAAGATCGCCGCCAACGAACATTCGGCCCTCGGCGACACCTCGACGCTCGCCGATCCGAGCGTGGTTGACGAGCTCGTCAACAACCGCATGAACAAGGGCTGACGCCGCAAGCGGCGATCGGAGCGGCGGGCGGGGTTTGCATTCCCTGCCCGCCCGCCCCTATATACCGGGCATGGTCGGACGCATCTTCACGGGCTTTGCCTGGCTCGGTTTCCTGTTCTGGTCGCTGCTGTGCTTGGGCGGCTGGGCCGTCATTGCGCTGGGCGGCGACATGCTGCGCTGGATCGCAGGTGCTGCACTTGCGCCAGGTGCCGGCGGCACGGTTGCGTCGGTGCTCACTTTCATCGAGGCGTTCGGCACGATCGTGCTGACCTGGATCTGGATTGCAGGCTCGGTGCTGATCCTCGTCGTCGGCACGATCCTGCGGCGTGCTGCCGCCAACGCGACCGTCGTGCGCTTCGAACAGCGCACGACAAGCTATGCCGATATCGACCCGGCGCGCATGAAGGACGTGACGCCGACGACGGAGCCCCCGCCGCCGGAACTGAAACGCCTGCCGCCCGGCTAGCTATCCGCCCGCGAAGGACTGCACAAGCGAGCCCGCGACGAGATACCAGCCGTCGACGAGCACAAAAAAGATCAATTTGAACGGCAAGGCGACGATGGCGGGCGGCATCATCATCATGCCCATCGACATCAAGACGGCCGCCACCACCATGTCGATGATCACGAACGGGATGAACAGCAGAAAGCCGATCTCGAAGGCGCGCCGCAATTCCGAAATCATGAAGGCGGGGACGAGCACGCGATAGGGTGTGGCCTCGGCGGTCTCCGGGGCGGGAATCTTGGCGATATCGACGAACAGGGCCAGATCGTTTTCGCGCGTCTGGCGCATCATGAAATCGTGGAACGGTTTGGCCGTGCGCTCGATCGCCTGGACTTCCGTGATGCGGTTTTCGATCAGCGGCGAAATACCTTCGCGCCAAGCCTGTTCGCCCGTCGGAAGCATGATGAAAAACGTCAAGAACAGCGCAAGCGACGTGAGCACGGCGTTGGGCGGGGCTTGCTGCGTACCGAGGGCGGTGCGCAGCAGCGACAGCACCACGATGATGCGCACGAAGCTCGTCGCCATCATCAGCACCGACGGGGCGAGGGTCAGCACCGTCATCAGCAGGATCAGCTGGACGATGCGCCCCGTGGTCGAGCTGCCGTCGCCGAGATCGAGCGTGAAGCTTTGCGCGGCCGCCGCGTGCGGCAGCGCGAGCACGACGAGCAGCGCCAGAGCGGGCATCAGGAGTTTGCGCAAAGAAGCCTTCACGAGACGGGGTTCGGACGGATCGTTTCGACGACGGCCAGCGAATCGGGGCCGATCACGACGAGATGCTCAGTGTCGTCCCGGCGCAGCAGAACTGCACGCGTTTTCGAATCGAGCGGCAGTATCTCGACCGTCTGCAGGCGCCGCCGGCGCCCGGCCGAAGACATTGCCCCGGCCCCGGGCACGAAGCGTTTGGCAACCCATGCAACCGCCGCGATCAACGCCACGACGAAGGCAAGGGCAGCCGCGAACTTGAGCAGGCTTTCGGGATCGAGCGTCACGGACAGAGCCCTTGCGCCGGTTGCGCGCGCCGCGTGAAAGCCAGCAAAGCCTGCTGCAACCGGTCGAGCGCTTGCACAAGATTGTCGAGGGCACCCGCGCAAGCCAGCCCCTCGGCGCGCGGCAGAGCCGACGTCGACAAACACAGCTCGCGCACGCGGCCGTCGAGGCCGATGAGGTCGACCGGCTTGCCGCCTTTGCAGGCGATTTGGGCGGCATCGATTTCGCCGATCGTCGAAACGATGTCTTTCAGAACTTCGACCGCTCTCATTTCGCGTTTCCTTGCGGCTTGGCCCCTGGCGCGCCGGCTGTCTGTGGTTTTCCGGCAAGCGCGCCTTGCCTGCGATAGATGTAGCTCAAGATTTCTGCGACGGCCTGGAACGCCTCGACCGGAATCGGACTGTCGACGTCCACCGTTGCGAGCAGCCGGATCAGGTCGCGGTCTTCGCGAACTTCGACGCCGTTGGCATGCGCGATCTCGATCATGCGCAGCGCCAACAGCCCCTCGCCCTTGGCCGTTACGCGCGGGGCCGGATCCTGCTCGCGCGCATATTCGAGCGCCACCGCGCGCTTGGCACCTTCGCGCCCCGGCTTGTCGGGAGGAGTGTTGAAACGACGGGCCAAAACTTCATGCCTTTGCGCGAGCGGTGGAAAATGACGCGTTCGGGTTTACGCTAAACTCGCTAAAACTTTCTTAAAAATTGGTTTTTATACTCTATTTCAATCGCTTAGCCTGCGTAGTGCCTCGAGCAATACAGGCGATTCGTTTGGCAAATACATGAATCGGAAAGAGATTATTTACATTGTAATTTCTCTAAAATTCGAGTTAATTTACAAATTATTAACCGTTCGGACCTATCCTGCGGCCCATGGACATCACGAAGCTTCCGCTGTTCGGCATGATTTCGCGCCGCATGGACTGGCTCAGCCAGCGCCAGACCGTGCTGTCGCAAAACGTCGCCAATGCCGACACGCCGAACTACCAGCCGCGCGATCTCAAGGCGCTCGATTTCCGCGCCGAACTGCGCGGCCAGATGTCGCGCTTGGCGCCCGCCACGACGAGTCAGTCGCATCTGACGAGCCGCACGATCTCGGGCCCCAACCGCGAAGAGAAGCAACGCCCGACCGAAACCACGCTTTCGGGCAACTCGGTGCAGCTCGACACCGAGATGATCAAGGTCGCCGACACAGCGATCGACTACCAAATGACGACCAACATCTACCGCCGCCAGCTTGCGATGCTGCGCACGGCCATCGGCCGCACGCAGTAGACCCCGTTCCGGAAAGGCCCGTCCCATGGATCTGCAAAAAGCGATGCGCGTTTCGGCCTCCGGCATGGCGGCCCAATCGACCCGCATGCGCGTGATCGCCGAAAACCTCGCGAACTCGGATTCGCTCGGCGAAACGCCGGGGGCCGAGCCCTATCGCCGCAAGACCGTGAGCTTCCGCAACGTGCTCGACCGCCAGCTCGGCACCGACACCGTGCGCACCTCGCGCATCGGCACCGACAAGAGCGCGCTTACGCGGCGCTACGAGCCGAACCATCCGGCGGCCGACGGCGAGGGCTACGTTCTCGCCCCCAACGTCAACAACCTGATCGAAGCCATGGACATGCGCCAGGCGCAGCGCTCGTACGACGCCAACATCAACGTGATCGAAACCTCGAAGAGCATGATCACGCGCACGATCGACCTGCTGCGCAGCTGACCTTCGGCGCGTTCGTCCACCCCGACTAAGGAGCTTCATTGATGGCCATCACCTCGCCTTCGCTTGCTGCCGCCGCATACCAAGGGGCCGCGCGCATCGCACGCCCGGGAAGCGGCGAGGCGGCCGGCGAAGCTGCGGCCGGCGGGGCCGATTTCGGCTCGATCCTGGCACAAGCCTCGCAGAGCGCCATGCAGAGCCTCAAAGCGGGCGAGCAGGCAAGCTTGCGCGCCCTTGCGGGCAAAGCCGATGTGGGCCAAGTCGTCCAGGCGATCTCGGCCGCAGAAACCACCTTGCAGGCGACCATTGCAGTGCGCGACCGCGTCGTGCAGGCTTACCAGGAAATCATCCGCATGCCGATCTGACGTTCGGCAGCGCGTTCCAAAGGCCAGGGTCCATGAACGCCACCGACGTGCTCGAGATTTCGCGCGACGCGATCTGGGTCATGCTCAAGATCTCGGCCCCGCTGATGCTCGTGGCGCTTGTCGTGGGCCTCGCAATCAGCCTCGTGCAGGCGCTGACGCAGATCCAGGAACAGACCCTCACCTTCGTGCCGAAGATCCTGCTGCTGTTCGTCGTATTCGTGCTGACGATCCCGTTCATGTCGACGACATTGGTCGAATTCACGCGCGAGCTGATGGCCAAGGCCGTCGGCATCGGCGCGAGCGGCTAGACGATGGACGCACTGGCCCAAAGCCTTGCGGCCGCTTTGCCGGCCGAGATCTTCGCCTATTTTCTCGTGTTCGTGCGCGTGGGTGCCGCCCTCCAATCGATGCCGGGGCTCGGCGAAATCTCGATCCCGCAGCGCATTCGCTTGAGCGTCGGCCTGCTGCTCACGATCGTCGTGGCCCCGGTCGTCGGCCCCACCCTGCCGCCGCTGCCCGAATCCGCGATTTCGATGGCCGGCATCGTTCTCGGCGAAACGCTGATCGGCGTCTTCATCGGCCTTGCCGGGCGCTTTGCGATGTCGGCGCTAATCGTCGCAGGCTCCATCATTTCGCAGCAGATCGCGCTTTCCTCGGCGACGCTTTTCGACCCAAGCTTCGGCCAACAAGGCGCGGCTGTGTCGGCCTGGCTGGTGGCCGTCGCACTCACGATCGTGTTCGTGACCGATCTCCACCATCTGATGCTGCGCGCCGTCGCCGATTCCTACGCGCTGTTTCCGGCCGGCCAATTGGCCCCACTCGGCAGCTATGCCGAAGCTTTGGTGCGCTGGACCGCGCACAGCTTCCTGATCGGCGTGCAGATGTCGGCACCGTTCCTGGTGTTCGGCCTCGTGATCAACCTCGCCCTCGGGCTGATTGCGCGCCTGCAGCCGGCCATCCAGGTGTTTTTCATCGCCCAGCCCGCCTTGATCGCGGTCGGCCTGCTCGCGATGGGTCTGACGCTCGTCGCCACGATGCAGGCGTTCGAACGCGGGCTGCTCGACAAGCTCGAACCGCTGCTGTTGGTCCCGTAAGGAGGCCGCCATGGCCGAAGAAGCCGACGACGATGCGTCAAAAACAGAAGAGCCAACCAGCAAACGGCTGCAGGATGCGCGCGAAAAAGGCCAAGTCGTCGTCAGCCGCGAAATCAACCATTGGATGATCTTCTCCGGCGCCACGCTGGCAGCCGTCTTCCTCGGCACGTCGATGTGGCAGAACCTGTCCCAAAGTCTGCGGCCGTTTCTCGACCGGCCGCACGAGTTTTCGTTCGAAGGCGCGGGCTTGCAGCGCGTGATCGCAAGTGCTTTGGTCGATCCGTTGCTGGCAATCCTGCCGCTGCTGACGATCCTGATGCTCGCTGCTCTTGCAGCACAGCTGCTTCAGAACGGGCTGCTGTTTTCGGCCGAATCGATCATTCCGCGATTCAGCAAGATTTCGCCGGTCGCCGGGTTCAAGCGCCTGTTCTCGAGCCATTCGGTGGTCGAGTTCCTGAAGGGCCTCGCCAAAATCTCGATCGTCGGCATCGTGTGCTGGTACGCCCTCGAAGGCGAAATCGACAACGTCTCGCGCTTCATCGACATGGAACCGCTCGATCTCATGCGCGTGATCGGCAGCCTGTCGCTGGTCGTGATGGTCGCCGTGATTGCGGTCATGACGCTGATAGCGGGCGGCGACTATTTCTACCAGCGATTCCAGCACTACAAGCGCCTGCGCATGTCGAAGCAGGAGATCAAGGACGAGTACAAACAGTCCGAAGGCGACCCGGTCGTCAAAGGCCGCATCAAGCAGCTGCGCATGGAACGCGCGCGCCGCCGCATGATGAGTGCGATCCCCAAAGCGACCGTCGTGGTCACCAACCCGACCCACTTCGCCGTCGCCCTGCAGTACGACGACAGCACGCCCGCCCCGATCTGCGTCGCCAAAGGCAGCGACCTCGTCGCTCTCAAGATTCGCGAACTTGCGGCCAAACACCAAGTGCCGGTCGTCGAAAACAAGCCGCTGGCACGCGCCCTCTACGCCACCGTCGAGATCGATGCCGAAATTCCGCAGGAACACTACAAGGCGGTGGCCGAAGTGATCAGCTACGTGCTCAATCTCAAGAAGCGGTTGGCGCCGAAGCCAGCACCGGCAAACGCCCCGCGCTGACCGTCAGTTCGACCCCGGATTGGTCGACGTGTCGTAGCTCGGCACCGAATTCGAGAAACTGTTGAGCAGCCGCGCGAACCAGCCCGGCTGCTCGGTTGCAGCCGGGCTCGGCTGTGCCGAAACGGACGGGGCGGCATTCACCATCAGCGGCGCTTCGTCCGGCGCGACCGCACCCGGCAAAGCGCGTGGCGGATGGCCGCGATGGGCTTCGACCATCACCGCCTTCCACAGGCGTGCGGGCAGCGAACCGCCGGTCGTGCGCTCCATCTCTTCGCCGTCGTCGTTGCCGAACCACGCGCCGCCGACGAAGTCGGCCGTGAAGCCCACGAACCACGCGTCGCGATAATCGTTGGTCGTACCCGTCTTGCCCGCCGCCGGATGGTCGAAGGCGGCGGCGCGCCCCGTGCCCGAGGCAACGACGGCCTGCATGAGATCGGTCATCGTCGCAAGGGCGGCCCGGCTCATCACAGGGCCCGGCCCCGAGCCTTGGCGACGATAGAGCACGTTGCCCGACGTATCGCGGATTTCCGAAATCGCATAAGGCAGCACGCCGTTGCCGCCATTGGCGAAGGCGGCGTAGGCACCGGTGAGTTCGAGGAGATTGACCTCCGAAGAGCCCAAAGCGGTCGAAAGATTGCGCTGGATGGGCGACGCGATGCCGAGGCTGCGCGCCGTGCGCACGACATTGTCGATGCCGGCCTGCTGGGCGATGCGCACGGCCGACGTATTGACCGAACGCGCGAACGCCTCGCGCACCGAGATTTCGCCCGACACGCGGTTGTCGAAATTGCGCGGCCGCCAGGTGCCGATCTGCAGCGGCGTGTCGGCAATGCGCGCATCGGCGCGCAGGCCCTGCTCGGCCGCCGCCAGATACACGAACGCTTTGAAGGCCGAGCCCGGCTGGCGGCGCGCATCGACAGCACGGTTGAACGCACTCTGCGCGTAGCTGCGCCCGCCGACCATCGCCTGCACGGCACCGTCGGGCCGCATCAGCACGAAAGCACCCTGGCCCACCTCGACCTTCGGCCCTTCGCGCGCGAGTATATCATCGAGTGCCACCTCGGCCGCGCGCTGCAGGCGGCTGTCGAGCGTGGTCACGACCACGAGATCGCGCGTCTGCGCACCCACGAAGCCGTGCACCTTGTCGGCGAGCCAGTCGCTGAAATAGCGCCCGCTGCGCAAGGCCGTCGCATTGGCGGCCGCGATCGTGCCGAGCGGCAATTCACCGGCCGCCAAACGCTGGGCCGGCGTCATGAAACCGGCTTCGACCATGTTGTCGAGCACTTCGGCAGCCCGGCTTCGCGCGCGCGCGACGTTTGCAGTCGGCGCCAGACGCGAGGGTGCCTTGAGCAAACCTGCGATCACGGCGGCCTCGTGCGCGTTCACACTACGCGCCGATTTGCCGAAGTAGCGCTGGGCTGCCGCCTCGACGCCGTAGGTGCCGGCACCCAGATAGACGCGGTTTAGATAGACCGTCAAAATCTCTTCTTTGGAAAAGCGCCGCTCGATCGCGAAGGCAAGCAGCATTTCCTGGATCTTGCGCGCCCCGCTGCGCTCGTTCGTGAGGAACACGTTTTTGGCAAGCTGTTGGGTGATCGTCGATCCGCCCTGCACCACGCGGCTGGCGCGCAAATTGGCGAGAGCGGCGCGGGCCAGCCCCTGCGGATCGACGCCGAAATGGTTGTAGAAGCGCCTGTCCTCGGTCGCCAGAACGGCCATCGGCAACCAGGGCGGCATTTCCTCGAGCTTTACCAGGCCGCCGAACAAATCGCCGTAGGTCGCGATCGTCTCGCCCGCAGGATCGACGAAGACGAGGCTCGGGCGGCGCTCGAACACGTTGATGCGCTCGAACGGCGGCAGCGTGAACCAGAAAAACGCCAGCACGCACGCGCCCGCCACGCCGACCCAGAGACCTGCAACGAACCCCCATTTGAGTGCCACGCCGGCGACGCGGCGCGGCAAGCCCGGGCCCTTTCGCACGCGCGTCGGCTTGGCGCGCCCGAGCTTTGCACTGCGGGTCGGCGCTTGCGTGCGCACAGCCGGGTCGGCGTGCAAGCCCCCGCCAGATTCGGCTTTCGGCGCTGCGCCCGCGAAGCGCGGCTCGCGCCGCTCGCGCCCTTGCTGTTTGCGACTCGACACGCAGCCGATTCTACACGCGATTGCGGCGAAGTTGCGTCGAACGCGGCCGCTTGACGCGCGCCACGAAGGCGACCAACCCGCCGCCCGGCGGGCCCTGATGCTCGGCACCGCCCGACACGAACGCGAAAGGCACGCCCGTCGCCGCCACGATCGTGCCGGCCAGCGCCCCGCGCACGCGCCGGAAGGTGGGCTGCGAAGGATCGGCCGCGAGCCCAAGCGGCACGCCGCGTAAGTTTTCGTCGGCGGGCGGCCCGCCTTTGGCGATCGTCGCCACAAGACGCATTGCGTGCGCGCGCGACAATTGCGGGCGCGCATGCAAACCCAGATCGCCCAAGGCTGCGACGACCGCCGGCAAATCGACCCAATCGGCCATCGCTCGATGCGCGATGCGCAGATCGCCGGCCCAGGCTGTGCTGTGGCCGAGCGCGACGACCTCGAAGCACGGAAACTCCGCAGCGGACGACACAGCCACACGCGCACTCCAGCGCGTCATGTCGCGGTTGCGCCAAGCGCGCGCCGCCGTCGCAAGGCTGAACTCGCCGAGCGCCACGCAAGCGCCCAATGCGGTCGCCGCACGCGCGCGCGAGATCCCCTCGGCTCCTTCGCCAGCCGGCCCTTTGATCAGCACGAGATGCGTGTCGCGCGCATCAAGATTCGCTTCGCGCAGCGCCGCAACCACGCTGGCGGCCGCAGCCGAAATAAGCTGCGCGTCGCCCAGCATCGTTTCGGCGATCGGCTGCGAAACGTGATGTGCTATCGCCAAAGCCGGGCGCTTTGTTTTTTTGGCTGCGGCCATGCGGCGCGACAGCACAACCATATGCGGTGCCGCCGATGCTTCGATGCCGCCCGACACCACGAACGCCACGCGGGCCGCCACGGCACCTGCGGAAATGCCCAAATGGCGCGCAAGAATGCGCGTTGCCGCCGCCACGAATTTTTTGCGCGAGCGATCCTTGGGCCCGCCATCGCCCTGGGTCTTGGCGAGGATCGCCACAATGTCGGCCGCCGCCGGTTGCTTGGCCACCAAGGCTGCTTCCAGCGCGCTTAAATCGTCGAGCCGCGGCAAGACAAGGGTGCGCAGATCGGCTGCGCGGAATTCGGCTGTCATGGTTTTTGCACAGCGCGTCCGTAGAATTTTTGTGCCCAGCAACCGGAGAGCCCGATGCCCGTATCGAAATCGATCCTAACTTCCGCCACCCCCCTCGCCAAGCCCTTGTCGCGGCGGCATGTTCTGCTGGCGGCGGGTGCGGCCGGTGTGGCGCTGGCAAGCCCGGCCGTGCATGCCCAAGCGCGCACGCCGATCCGCATCACGCTGAATGCGCCGCGCGACGGCTCCAACGCTGCCTTCTTTTACGCCGCCGCCAAAGGCTATTTTGCCGAAGCGGGCGTGGAAGCGACCCTCGATCCGTCGCGCGGCGCCGGCGATTCGATCCAGCGCGTGGCCAGCGACACCTACGATTTCGGCTTCAGCGATTTCACGGTGCTCGTGCAGTTCGCCGCGCGCAATCCGGACGTGACGCCGATGGCGATCGCCGCCCTCTACACGCGCTCGCCGATCTCGATCATCAGCCTCGCCAAAGCCGGCATTTCCGCACCCAAGGATCTCGAAGGCAAAAAGCTCGGCGCCCCTGCAACCGATGCGGGCTTCCTGCTGCTGCCCGCCTTCGTGCAGTCGACCGGCATCGACCGGTCGAAGATCCAGATCGAGACGATCGATCTCACCTTGCGCGAAGCGGCCTTGGCGCAAGGGCGCGTCGATGCGGTGACGGGTTTCGATTCGACGACGCTGTTCAACTTGGCGCGCGTCGGCATCCGCAAGGAAGACGTGCGCTTCCTCTATTTCTCGGACTACAAACTCGATTTCTATTCGAACGGCCTCATCGTCTCGCGCAAATTCCTGCGCGAGCGCGAGCCCTTGATCGCGGGCGTGGTCGCCGCCTTCGTCAAAGCCTGGCGCGAAACGGTTGCCAACCCGGCCGCGACGGTGGCGGCCCTTGCCGCAACCGACGCGCTCGTCGACGTGCCGCTCGAGGTCGAGCGCCTGACTTGGCTGCTGTCGCACCAGGTCGTCAACGAGGAGAGCAAGCGCCTGGGCATCGGCACGCTCGACCCCGCGCGTTTTGCCCGCGGCATCGACCAAGTCGCCGGTGCGATGGAACTGCCGCGCAAGCCCGCCGTGGCCGAGCTGTGGACCGACAAATACCTGCCGGCCCCTGCCGCCCGTCAGATTTAAGGCGGCAGGGTCCGTGCAGGCCTAAACGCGCTTGCCGCTGGCGGCGTCGAACACGTGCAGCAGTCCGGCCTTGGGAGCGAGTGCGATCGTCGCCCCCGGCTGAAATGCGTGGCGTTCGGTGAATACGGCCGTGGCTTCGGTGCCCGCAATATCGACCAGCACAAGCGTTTCGGCACCGGTCGGCTCGATGACTTTCACGGTCGCGGGCAGACCGGCGCCCGCGGCGGCAAGATCGAGATGTTCGGGCCGGATGCCGACGCGCACGGCGGCCCCTGCTGCCGCATTCGTGGCGGCGGGAAGTGCGATGCCGCCCGGCAGTTCAACGGCGGCGTCTGCACCAGAGCGCCGCACTTTGCCGTCGACAAAATTCATCGCGGGCGAGCCGATGAAACCGGCCACAAAGATGTTGGCCGGATTGTCGTAGAGCTCGAGTGGTGTCCCGATCTGTTCGACGATGCCGTCATGCATGACGACGATGCGGTCGGCCATCGTCATCGCTTCGATCTGGTCGTGCGTGACGTAGACCGTCGTGGTCTTGAGGCGCTGGTGCAGTGCTTTGATCTCGGCGCGCATCGCCACGCGCAGTTTGGCGTCGAGGTTCGACAGCGGCTCGTCGAACAAAAACACCTGCGGATCGCGAACAATGGCGCGGCCCATCGCCACGCGCTGGCGCTGGCCGCCCGACAGTTGCTTGGGGAAACGCTGTAGATAGGGCTTGAGATTGAGAATGTCGGCCGCACGCTGCACGCGCTTGTCGATCTCGGCCTTGTCGGCTTTCTTGAGCAGCAGCGAGAAGGCCATGTTGTCGTAGACGGTCATGTGCGGATAGAGCGCGTAGTTCTGGAACACCATCGCCACGTCGCGCTCTTTGGGCGGCAGGTCGTTGACGACGCGCGAACCGATCGCGATCTCGCCGCCCGTGATTTCCTCGAGCCCTGCGATCATGCGCAGCAACGTGGATTTGCCGCAGCCCGAAGGGCCCACAAGCACCACGAATTCGCCGTCCGCGATTTCAACATCAACGCCGTGGATCACGGCTGTGTTTTGATAGGCTTTGCGCACACCGCGCACCGATACCCCGGCCATGTTTCGCTCCCTTTTGTGCCCGCCTGTCCCTGACGATCAGGCCGGGGGCGTTTGGGTTCGGCCGCAGTGTGCCCGCGATCCGCCCGACGCCTAGTACGAACTTTAGTCCGTTCTGCGGCTGGGCCGCAACGCAATAGCGCGCGCCCCAAACGCACAAAGGGCGCGGAGCATATTTGCCCCACGCCCTTCGATATCGCGACAGTAAGTCCGCGAAGAAAGCCTTAGACGGCTTCCTTGAGGTCCTTGGCGGCGCGGAAAGCGATCTTCTTCGATGCCTTGATCTTGATCGCTTCGCCCGTCGCCGGGTTGCGGCCCATGCGCGCGGGGCGCTTGCGCACCTGGAAGATGCCGAGGCCCGGAATGCGGATCTTGGCGCCCTTCTTCAAGCTCTTGGTCAAAGCCGCGACGAACGCGTCGAGGACTTCCACAGCCTGCTTCTTGGGCATCTCGTGCTTCTCGGCGAGCTCGTAAGCGATCGCCTTCAGCGTCACAACTTCTTGTTTCTCGGCCATCTGCGGATAGGCCTCCTCTTAAGGGTTCTTGGTTGTCGAGGATCTTCGGCGTTGCGCGGGCTTTGAAAGCCGCGCGCGTGGCTTGAATCCCAGCTCCATGACGTCGCGCGTGCGGTCGGGGAGTGTCCCTTCTTGCGTTCGCGCCGCCGCCCGACCGATCGCCCCCCGTGTCGCAGAACAGCGACTCGAATGCGAATCGAACAAGCAAACGTAAGCCCGGTATGCCGTTTCGCCCGATTCTTGGCAAGCAGGAAAATTGCGGAAATGCTTATGGAATCGACATTGCAGCGCTGCCGCCTTGCAACAAAGGTAGGTTTATCAGCAACTTCTTGGCGGCCGCACGCCTCAACTTACGGGCCTCGCACAGCGCGTCCAGGTTTGCGCCGATGCCGTTCCTTGCGGGCGAAACAGCATTGCGTGCTCGCCCATCAAGCGCATTTCGATTTCGAGCCCCGCTTCCACTTCGCCCGCCGGCGCCTTGTAGCTGAAGCCGTGGCGCGTGTAATTGCCCTCGATGCGTGCACCGGCCGGTGTGGTCAGGCGCGGCCCGTCGATCATGAGGCGCCGCTGACCGACGGGCGCGCACCATTCGCCGTCAATTGAATCGGCAAAGGCCGGGGCCGCCCCGACAAGCGCCAATACTGCACCGCAAAAAATCGCCATTTTCCGCATGAGGCCGCTCCCGCAGGTCCAGGGTTGGGGGCCGACATTGTCGGACTCGAAAGGCCGCTTGTCTAGAAAGTGCGCGTCGCAACTTCGCAGTTTTTGAACGCTACGCCCGTGAGCCGGTGAAGGAACGTGCCGTGGCCCACGACGGCGATTTCGTTTTCGGGGCGGGCCGCCAGCCATTGGCGGAACGCGGAAACGCGGCCCTGCAAAAGCGGCTCGGGCTCCTGCGCGATCGCGGTCGGGCGGGCGGGATCGTGGTGCCACCACGGATCGTCGAGATGGTCGAAGACGAGGTCCGGGAAGTCGGCCTTAAGGGCGGCCGGCGGCCGGCCAATATCCCCCGAATGCTCGCATTTTTCGCGATGCAGCGCTTCGACATGCCAGCGTGCGCCATGACCGACAAAGGCGTGCCGGGCGGTCTGGATCGCGCGCGTAAGCGGCGAGACGACGACGAGTTCGACGCCTGCCCAGCGCACGGGATCCGCAAGCGCTTGGGCTTGCGCGCGGCCAAGCTCGGTCAGATGCGGGTCGAAAATCATCGGATCGACGCGCAGAATCGAATCGAAGGCAGCGTTGAACGCGGATTGGCCGTGGCGGATGAGATGGACGATTTTGGGCATGTGCGGTTCGATACGGCAAAGTGCCGCCCGGCGCAACGGTCAATGCCGGACAATTTCGCAGGATCGAACGCTGCGTTCAACGAGCCCCCCTTCTTTTTGCCGTGCAAAAGCCCCACATCTGTCTTTCATCACCCCAGAAGCGGATCGAGCGATGACAGCCTCCGAACGACCAGCCTCCGAACGCAACGTCGAAAAAATCGTACGCGGACAAGCCACCAGCGACGGGGCCGGCGTCAAACTCACGCGCGTGATCGGCACAAACCGGCTGCCCGATCTCGACCCGTTTTTGATGCTCGACGAATTCGGCTCGGACGATCCGCAAGCCTATCTCGCGGGTTTCCCCGACCATCCGCATCGCGGCTTCGAAACCGTGACCTACATGCTGGCGGGCCGCATGCGCCACGGCGACAACAAGGGCAACGTGGGCCTGCTCGAGCCCGGCTCGGTGCAATGGATGACTGCCGGGCGCGGCATCGTGCATTCGGAAATGCCCGAGCAGGAAGAAGGGCTCATGCGCGGCTTCCAACTGTGGGTCAATCTGCCCGCGCGCGACAAAATGTGCGCGCCGCGCTACCAGGACATACCGCCCGCCGCGATCCCAGTCTTCGAGCCCGGCGACGGCAACCGCATCAAGATCATTGCGGGCCGCTATGCCGGCATCGCCGGCCCGGTTTCGGCGGTCGCAACCGAGCCGCTCTATCTCGATGTGCACCTCGTCCCGCAGACCGAGCTTGCCATTCCCGTGGCTGCCGACCATTCGGGCTTCGTCTATGTCTACGAAGGCGTCGCGGTTGCAGGCGACAAGCCGCTCGCCAAAGGCGAACTCGGCGTTCTGGGCTCGGGCAACCGGCTTACGCTGCGGACCGGCGACGAGCCTGCACGACTGCTGGTCGTGGCCGGCAAGAGGCTCGGCGAGCCGGTGGCCAAGTACGGCCCCTTCGTGATGAACACGCAGGCCGAACTGCACCAAGCCGTCGCCGACTTCCGCGCGGGTCGGTTTTAGGTCGCTTCCTCGATTTCAGCGCGCAGCATCTCAAGCTCGAGCCATTCGTCTTCGGCCGCGACCAAGCTCGCTTGCGCGGCTTCGAGATCGGCCGACACGCGCGCGAAGCCCGCCGCATCGCGCGCATACAGGCCCGCATCGGCGAGTGTGGCTTCGAGGAGTGCGATCTTGGCGCGCATTTCATCCATGCGCTTGGGCAGGTTCTCGAGCGCGTGCTTCTGCTTGAAGCTGAGCTTGCGCTTGGCAGGCGCTGCGGCGGACGCGGCCGCCGGCGCCGCAGCGCGCTTCGCTTGTTTGGCCTGCGAGCCGGCGAGCGCTTCCACGCCGCGCCCGCGCTGGGCCACCATGTCGGAATAGCCGCCCGCATATTCCTGCCACACGCCCGCGCCTTCGGCGACGAGCGTCGACGTCGCCACGCGATCGAGAAAGTCGCGGTCGTGGCTGACCAACAGCACGGTGCCGGCATAGTCGGCCAAGAGCTCCTGCAAGAGATCGAGCGTTTCGATGTCGAGGTCGTTGGTCGGCTCGTCGAGCACCAGCAGGTTCGACGGTCTGGCGAAAGCGCGCGCCAACATCGCGCGTCCGCGTTCCCCGCCCGACAAAGCGGCCACGCGCGTGCGCGCCTGCTGCGGCAGAAACAGGAAGTCTTTGAGATAGGCGAGCACATGGCGCGTGCCGCCGCCCAGCGACACGGTTTCGCCGTGCCCGCCGGTCAACGTGTCGGCGAGCGTGGCGTCGGGGTCGAGCGATTCGCGGCGCTGGTCCAGGGTCACCATCGCGAGACCCGTGCCGATTCGCGCTTCGCCCGTGTCGGGCGCCAAAGCGCCGGTCAAAAGATTAAGCAAGGTCGTCTTGCCGGCCCCGTTGGGGCCGACAATGCCCACACGGTCGCCGCGCAAGATGCGCACCGAAAAATCGGCCACGACTTTGCGCTGCCCGTAGCTTTTGGAAATCCCGTCGGCGGCAATCACAAGCGTGCCCGATCCATCGGCGGCAAAACTCGACATTTTGAGCGTGCCGGGGACGGCCACGCGCGCGCGGCGCTGGGCGCGCAGGGCCTGCAGTTCGCCCACACGGCGCACATTGCGCTTGCGTCGCGCGGTCACGCCGTAGCGCAGCCAATCTTCCTCGCGCGCGATCTGGCGCGACAGCTTGTGCGCTTCGAGTTCTTCCTGCGCAAGGATCTCGTCGCGCCAAGCCTCGAAATGCGCAAAGCCGCGGCCCAAGCGCCGCGTGCGTCCGCGATCGAGCCACACCATGTCGCGCGACAGCGCTTCGAGAAATCGCCGGTCATGGCTGATCAGCACAAGCGCGCCGCGCGTCGATGCGAGTTCGCGCTCGAGCCAGGCGATGGCCGGCAGATCGAGATGGTTGGTCGGCTCGTCGAGCAGCAGAATGTCGGGCTCGGGCGCCAGCAAGCGCGCGAGGGCCGCGCGCCGCGCCTCCCCGCCCGACAGGCGCAGCGGGTCTTCCGCTCCGGTCAGCCCCAAGGATTCCAGCAGATAGCGCGCGCGATGGATATCGCCATCCGCCCCGAGCCCGGCCGTCGCATAGTCGAAAACCGTGGCAAAGCCGCTCAGATCGGGCTCCTGCGCCAAGTAGGCGCAGGTCGTGCCGGGCTGCAAGAAACGCGTACCGCTATCCGGCTCAAGCAAATCTGCCGCAATCTTGAGCAATGTCGACTTGCCGGACCCGTTGCGCCCGACCAACGCGAGCCGTTCGCCGGCACCAACCGCGAGTTCGGCGCCGTCGAGCAGGGCTGGCCCGCCAAAAGAGAGGCGAATGTCCTGTAAAATGAGCAGCGGCGACGCCATCGCGAAAAGTCCGATTCCGGCCGAAAAAACCAAGGGGCGGAAGACTTAGCCCAAGTACCAGCTTGTTGCGACGGTTTCCGGATGTTAATTTTTTCGCAATATCTGCCCGTGCAGTATTGCGCATTGCCGAACATTCCGCACACCCGCCGAGCACCAGATGCAAGAGCTTATCCGCAAATACCATTCGGGCGCCTACGTGTTTCGCGAAAACGAAGACGGCGACTACGCATTCATCGTGCGCACGGGCAAGATCCGCCTGTGCTGCCAGCGCGGCTACGACCTCAACACGCTCGAAGACCTGCACGAAGGCCGCCTCTTCGGCGAGCAGGCCTTCGCCGAGCGCACGCCGCGCCCCTCGGCGGCCGTGGCGATCGCCGAAAGCGAATGCTACGCGATCAATCGCCGCGAGTTTCTGGCGAAGCTGCAGCAGCTCGACGGCGAGCGCATGCGCGCCTTGCGCAATCTTCTGCTGTTCGTGGTGCGCGTGCCGATGTTCGATGCGCGCGGCGTGCGCGTGAAGCCGGAGCTCGCGACCGACATACTGAAGCAGATCGCCGCCTTGTGCGTGTCGGATCTGGCTTTGTCGCTGACGCGCACCAAAGAGCCGCTGATCAACCTCGTGGCCGAGCAGCTGCGCTTCGAGGTCGAGCGGCGCTTGCCGCGCGAATTGCGCGCCGCACCCCCGCCGCCGCCGCCCTCCCCGCTGCGCGACAAGCTCATTGCCAAAAACGCCGCGCCGGCACAACGCGTTGCCGCAGCTCCCGCGCGGACGTCGGTTGCGCCGGCAACGCCGGTATCGGCCGCCAAACCGCCGGCAGCCAAGGGCACTGCGACCTATCCCAGCTTCGACATGCGCAAGGTCTAGGGCGCGCGCCAGCGCGCTTCGCGGGCAGGGCCTTTTTGAGTGAATAGAAGCCGGCGATGGCCCTCGGCGCGCAGATAAAGCCATTCGATCGAAGCAATCGCCATCTCGACGACGACGAAGCGCTCGAACGAAGCGGGCGATTCGGCCGAAAAAGCTGCATCGTCGGGCCCATCCAGGAACGTACCCGGCCCCGGTTCGATCGCGTAGGTTCGCCGTGCGCTAAGGCGTGCTGCCTGCCACGCAGCCTCGGCGGTCGCGTCGGCGCAATGCAGAACGGCATTCCCTTCCAGGCGCAGCTGCAGCTTGGCGTCGGCATCGTAGAAATGCAGTGCGGCACGCCCATCGGCCGCAAGCTCGTCGCATTTGGCCGAGCGAAGATCGCTGTGGAAGCGCACGCGCTCGCCGCTCGCATCGACCCCGCGCAGCACTACCGTGCGCGCGCGCGGAGCCCCATCGCGCCCGATCGTGGCAAGCGTGGGCGTGCGCCAAGCGTGGCGGCGGTCGGCGACGGCGGCAGCAAGCCGGGCCTGAATGTCGGCGAAAATCGCGTCGGGATCGGCGAACGGGTCGGCTGACTGCACTGTCGGTTCCTCTAGCTTCAAACTTGCGCATGAGTATAACCATGCTGCACCACACGCGACATCGGGAGATCAAGCAATGAAATGGGTCCGCGCCCGCCATGCGACACGCGAAATCTTCGGCACGCTCGAGGGCGACCGGCTGCTGGTCCATGGCGGCGACATGTTCGCCGCTGCAGCCCCCACGGGCGAAAGCCTCGCTGTGGCCGAGCTTGCGTTTCTGCCGCCGGTGCGGCCCCGCAAATTCATCGGCTTGTGGAACAATTTCCATGCGGCCGCGGCCAAAAACGGCTGGACCATCCCGGCCGAGCCGCTCTACTTCCTCAAAGCCGACAACGCGCTTGCCGCCCACCAAAGCGAGATCGCGATGCCCGGCGACGATATCGGGCGCATCTTCTACGAGGGCGAACTCGGAATCGTCATCGGGAAGACGGCAAAAGCCGCCACGCCCGAACAGGCGGCAGCAGCGATCTTCGGCTACACCTGCGTCAACGACGTGACGGCGTTCGAACTGCTCACGCGCGACGCGAGCTTCGCGCAATGGACGCGCGCCAAGAGCTTCGACGGTTTCGGCCCGATCGGGCCAGCGGTCGCGACCGGCCTCGATGCGCAAGCGCTCGTCGTGCGCACGCGCGTCAATGGCCGCGAGCGCCAAAACTATCCGGTCGCCGATATGATCTTCAGCCCCGTCTCGCTGGTCGAGCGGATCAGCCGCGACATGACGCTCGAACCCGGCGACGTGATCGCGTGCGGCACGTCGCTTGGCGCCCTGCCGGTCAAAGCCGGCACGCTCGTCGAGGTCGAGATCGACGGGATCGGCGTACTTGCCAACCGCTTTGTGTGAGCAGGCCTCAGGGCCGGTAGTGGATCGCGATGATCAAATGCGTGACGCAGTCGCCGTCGCCCAGCGGCAAGAGCAGGCGCGACCAGCCGAACTCCGTGCCGCGATGGCGCGCGAGATCGGTGTGCAGATAGACCGGCGCCGAAGTCGCGATCGCCTTGCGATAGCCCGCAGCCGCCTTCGTGCCGACATCGGGAACCGTGCTCAGCACGTCCGACAGACGGCGTCCGGTATAGTCATGGCCGAGCCATGCCGCCACGGCCGATCCGAATATGCGGAACTTGAAATCGTCCCCGACGATTTCGAGCAGGTGCAGATAGCCGAGCCATGGCACGATATCTTCGAAGCGAAACAGCTCGCGCGGCGGCAATGGATTGGAGCCGCGCTTTTCGTTCCAGATCTCGGCCAGACGCAGCAGCGACGGCGGCGCGTCCGCCAACGGCAGCTCGATTTCGGCACCTTCATAGTCCGCGCGCAGCGTTTCGGGAATGACCATTGTACCGGGATGCCACAAAATGGTTAGGCGAAGGTTAACGCGGCATCGGGCAGTCCGGGTGGCCCCCGTCAGCGAATGAAACGATCGACATAGTCCGCCCCGAGGCCGATGGCGGCATAGTGCGCGCGGCATTTGTCGATGCGCGTGAACACGTCGTCGTAGCCGGTGTTCTTGCCGTCGGGATCGACATAGATCATCGCGCCGTTGACCTGGAAAAACGTGATCATCTCGGGCACGTGCGCGTCGACGACCAGCGTGTGGGTCTCGCCGGGCGCTTCGTACACGTAGCCGCCTTCGCGCGCGATCCAATCGTGCTCGAGATAGCGCCACTCGCCCTTCAGCACGAAGCCGTGCACCGGCTGCGGATGGCGATGGCGCGACAGCACGCCCGATTTGCGCACGCGCAGGAGATTGGTCCAGTAGCCCGCCGACGCCGACAGCAGCAGCGGCCGGAAATCGACATTCGGCTCGAGCGGCACCCAGACGCGCTCGTCGGTCGGGATCGCGGGCGCGATCACGAGTTCCGGCGGCGAGTCCTTGGGCTGGGGATGGCGGTAGGGTTCCCATTTTTTGGCGATCGCGGCGTCGTCCATGTTCTTCGCTCCTCTTGGCCTCAGATGGCCGCATAGCCGCCATCGACGGGCAATACCGCACCGGTTACGAACCCGGCATCCTTCGACAGCAGAAACGCAACCGGCCCGCCGAGCTCGGCGGGCTGGCCCCACCGCCCCATTGGCGTGCGCGCAAGAATTGGGGCGGCGCGCGCCGGATCGCCGACCAACGGCGCCGTGAGCTTCGTCTCGATCCAGCCGGGGGCGATCGCGTTGACGCGAATGCGCTCGGCCGCCCATGCGGCTGCAAGGCTCTTCGTCAACTGCACAATGCCGCCTTTGGAGGCCGAATAGCCGGGCACGTACGGCGAGCCGAAATAGCTCAGCATTGAGGCCGTATTGACGATGGCGCCGTGCCCGCGGGCAAGGGCTGCGCGTGCGGCCACGCAGCAGCGCATGGTGCCGACAAGATTGACCTCGAGCGTGCGGCGAAAGCCATCGACATCGAACTCAACACCGCCGCGCTGAATGGTGCCGGCGCAATTGACGAGGCCTGTTAGTGCGTCGAAGCGGTCCAGCACGGCGGCGACGGCCGCATCGTCGGTCACGTCGAGCACGACAGCTTCGATGCCGGCTTGCGGTTCGAACGCGGCGATCTCGGCCGCCGATACGCCGGTCGCCGTCACGCTGTAGCCGAGCGTCGCAAGATGGCGCGCAATGCCGCCACCGATCCCGCTCGTCCCGCCGGTGACGACGACATGACGGCTGCTCATGCGGCCACGCGCGCGCGCGCAGCGGCGACTTCGGCCGCTGTCGGGATCGGGGCGACCGCACCATAGCCTTGCGTCGACAAAGCGGCGGCGACGGCCGCGTAGCGCGCGGCCTCGACCGGATCCGCACCGCGCGCGAGGCACGCCACGAAGGCACCGCCGAACGTGTCGCCGGCGCCGGTCGCGTCCACGGGCTTGCACGGGTGCGGCGCGATGCGCACACGGCTGCTCGGCAAGGCCAGCAGCGTGCCCTCGGCCCCGAGCTTGAGGGCGACGATGCCGGGGCCTTTGGCGAGCAGCAGATCGGCGAGGCGCTCCGGGTCGCGCTCGTCGTAGATCGCGGCCACGTCGTCGTAGCTCGGCAGGCAGATGTCGCATAGGGAAACGGCCGCATCGATGGCGTTGCGCGCTTGCGCGAGCGGCCACAATTTCAAACGCAGGTTCGTATCGAACGAAACTTTGACGCCGGCCGCGCGTGCCGCCGCGATCGCGGCAAACCCGGCATCGTGCGCATTCTGCGAAATCGCCAGCGAAATCCCGGAGAGGTGAAAGATTTTTGCCGCCGCGATCGCATCGCGCGGCAAGTCGGCGGCGGCGTAGCGGCTCGCAGCCGAGCCTTTGCGGAAGAACGAAAAATGGTGGCCTTCGGCGTCGTGCGTGACGAAATAGACGGCCGTGAAAGCCGCAGCGTCGGTCCGCACATGCGCGTCGTCCACGCCTTCTTGGCGCCACAGATCGCGCAGCATGCCGCCATAAATGTCGTCGCCCAACGCCGACACGTAGCCGACCGAGGCCCCCTGGCGGGCGGCTGCGATCGCGAAATTCGACGAGTCGCCGCCGAAGCCTTGCAGATAGGTGCGGCTGCCGGGCCCGCCGGTCTGGTTGAACTCGACCATCGGCTCGCCCATGGCAAGGATTTCACGCGCCATCCTGCTCCCCTTCGTCTCCTTTGTTGAGGTGCCAGTGTCGCGCGGTCGTGCGCGCGACGCAAGATCGCGGCAAGAAGCGGGTGGGTCACCACAGCCGCCCGCGTCATGTTCGCCTCTGCAACCGCAAACGGAGAAAGTCGATGGCCCAAACGATACGCTACGCAACCGCCATGGCCGAAATCGGCCGCGTGCTGGTGGCTGCAACCGACGCAGGCCTGTGCTGGATCGCCCTCGGCGAAAGCGACGAGGCGTTGCTCGCGGCCTTGTGCGCGCACTACCCGGCCGCACAATTGCGCTCCGCCGATGCGGAGTTTGCGGGATGGTTCGCCGCCGCCCTTGCCGCCCTCGACCAACCGCATGCCGCGTGCGACGCACCGTTGGTGCTTGCAGGCTCTGCCTTCCAGGAACAAGTCTGGCGGGCCTTGCGCGACATTCCGGCGGGGCAAACGACAAGCTACAGCCGCCTTGCGGCCAAGCTCGGCAAGCCGCAGGCGACGCGTGCGGTTGCCCATGCATGTGCCGCCAACCGGCTGGCGGTGCTTGTCCCCTGCCATCGCGTCGTCGCCGCAGACGGATCGCTTGCCGGCTATCGCTGGGGGCTGCAGCGCAAGAAGGCGCTGCTCGCCCGCGAGCGCGCGGCATGAACCTCGACACGCTGGATTGGACGGCCCTTGGCGCCGAACTCGACGCCAAGGGCTTTGCCGCCACTGCGCCGGTGCTGTCGGACGCGACGTGCCGAATGCTCGCCGCAAGCTACGACGACGCTTTGTTCCGCGCGACGATCGCGATGGCGCGGCACGGATTCGGACGCGGCGAATACCGCTATTTCGCCTATCCGCTGCCGGCGCTCGTCGCGGAAATTCGCGAGACCCTCTACGCGCGGCTCGCCCCCATCGCCAATGCGTGGCACGAAAAGCTCGGCAAGCCCGGGCGCTTTCCGGCGACGCATGCGGCGTTTCTGGCTGCGTGCGCAGGCGCGGGCCAGAAACGGCCCACGCCCTTGCTGCTGCGCTATTGCACGGGTGACTACAACTGTATGCATCAGGATCTGTACGGTTCGGTGCACTTCCCGATCCAGGCGGCGTTTCTCTTGTCGAAGCCCGAGGCGGATTTTTCAGGCGGCGAATTCGTGCTCGTCGAACAGCGTCCGCGCCGGCAAAGCCGCGCGCATGTCGTCCCGCTGGCGCAAGGGGCGTGCGTGCTGTTTGCGGTCGACGAGCGCCCGGCGATGGGCACACGCGGCGTCTATCGCGTGAAGATGCGCCACGGTGTGGCCGAGATCCGCAGCGGCCAGCGCCACACGCTGGGCGCAATCCTGCACGACGCGGCGTGAGGCGTTATGTGCCGCAGAAGGTTGCTTCGACGATTTCGTGCGGCAGCGGCGGGGCCGCATAGCGTGCGGCATGGGCTTGCGGCGCATAAGGTGCCGTCACCGCGCCCAGCAAGGCATCGAGCGGTTCGAGATCGCCGTTGATCTCGGCCGCCGCCAGCGCTTCTTCGACGAGATGATTGCGCGGAATATAGAGCGGATTGACCGTATCCATGCGCGCCGCAATTTCGGAAGGCACCTGCCCTTCGGCAGCAAGGCGCTTGCGCCACTCGGGCACCCACGCTTCGAGGCCCTCCGGAATCGGTCCGTCGCCGAGAAGGGCTGCCAGATGCCGGAAAGTCAGCGTGAAATCGGCTTTCTGGTTGGCCATCGCGGCCAAAAGCCCGTCGATCAACGACGCATCGTCGGGCTGCGCCGTTGCAAGCCCGATCTTGGCGCGCATGCGCGCGAGATAGGCGTCTTCGAAAATGCCGGAGAACGCGTCGATTGCGGCTTGGGCACTTGCGACGGCCGCGTCTTCGTCGTCGCCCAAGAGCGGCGCCAAAGCTTGTGCGAGCCGCGCCATATTCCAATGCGCGATGCGCGGCTGGTTGGCGTAGGCGTAGCGGCCCTGGTGGTCGATCGAGCTGAACACGGTCGCGGGATGGTACTCGTCCATGAAGGCGCAGGGGCCGTAATCGATCGTCTCGCCGGCGATCGACATATTGTCGGTGTTCATCACACCATGGATGAAGCCGACCGCCATCCAGCGCGCAATCAGATCGGCCGTGCGCGCAACGACACCATCCAAAAACGCGCGATAGGGCTGGGCGGCGTTCGCGGCTGCCGGGTCGTGGCGCTGGATCGCGTAGTCGGCGAGCGCTTTGACCGCCTCGCCGTCGCCGCGTGCGGCAAAATACTCGAATGTGCCGACGCGGATATGGCTTTTGGCCACGCGCGCGAGCACGGCCCCCGGCAGGATCTGTTCGCGGACCACGCGCTCGCCCGTTGCCACGGCCGCAAGCGTTCGCGTGGTGGGGATACCCAACGCCGCCATCGCTTCGCTGACCACATATTCGCGCAAGACCGGACCCATTGCGGCCCGCCCGTCGCCGCCGCGCGAATAAGGCGTGCGGCCCGAGCCTTTGAGATGCAAATCGTAGCGCTGCCCGTCGGGGTCGGTGAATTCGCCGACCAGCAGCGCGCGCCCGTCGCCGAGCTGCGGCGAGAAATGGCCAAACTGGTGGCCCGCATAGACGAGCGCGATCGAGGCGGCACCCTCGGGCATCGCGGCCCCTGCAAGCATCGCCACCCCTTCCACACTCGCAAGCCACTCGGGATCGAGCCCGAGTTGGCGCGCAAACGGCACGTTGAGGCGCAAGAGCTTGGGTGCCGCCACGCGCCCAGGCTCCATGCGCGTATAGAATCGGTCGGGCAATCGGGCGTAGCTGTTGTCGAAGATTAGCATCGGCGCGAGTTTGCCCGAGACGGCGGCAAAACGCCAAGAGGTCTTCTCGGCACTGCCTGCTTCAAATGTTTGGGCCGGTCGGATAGTTTTGACGCTCTTCGCGAAAGGGCAAATGATGCGAAACCCTCCCGAGACGCGCGCACCTGCCGACGCGGCCGCACGCCGCGCGGTCGCACCCGTCGTCTGCTACCCGGTGGAAGCGCTGCCGCAGCCCGACATGGCGCTTTATCGCGCGGCGCGCGCAACACTCGAGAGCGTCGAAACGCGCCGCATCGAGCCGCGGCAAGGCGGCTGCTTTAGAGTTCCGGCCGGCCATTTCTTCCGCATCCGCAGCGTCGAGGGGCCGCAGGTTGGCGATCTCAATCTGTGGAGTGCTGCCGACCTCGCCGAGCGCTTCTATTCCGGCAAGACTCGGGCGCTGCACGCCACGCATCTTTCAACCGGCGACCGGCTGTGGTCGTGCTTTCCCTATCTGCGCCCGATGGCCACGATCACGCACGACACGCTCGATTGGTACGGCGTGGACGAATATGGCGGGCGCATCCACGACGTGATCGGCACGCGCTGCGATCCCTACACGCACAATCTTCTGTCGGGCGGCGGCCAGTACCATCATTGCTGCCATTCCAATCTGAGCCGCGCGCTCGCCGCCGTGCTGCAAAAGCCTGCGCGCGACGTCGAAAACCACGTGCACGACGTTTTCAACGTGTTCATGTGCACGGGCTTCACGAAAGACACCGGCCAGTATTTCACCAAGGCGACGCCGGTGCAGCCCGGCGACTTCATCGAGTTTTTCGCCGAGATCGATCTGATCGGCGCCCTCTCGGCGTGCCCGGGCGGCGATTGTTCGACCGTGCAGGCCTGCGGCGAGGCTGCGTGCCATCCGCTCGAGGTGGAACTCCTGCGCCCGGCACCGGGCGCTTTGCGGGGCTGGATACCGCCTGCGGCAAACGGCTACGCGCGCACCCACGCGTCCTAGCCGTTTTGCGTCGCAATCTGGAAAGCGGCCTTGCGGGCCCGCGCACTTCCCGGCAGAGTTTCCGCCCCTAACTCTCCGAACGGAGGCCACTGGCCATGACGATCGAGATTCTTGAGAACGCCGCAGCGCCGGCGCAGGCAGCAATGCTGACGCAGGCCGACATCGACAGCCGCATTTTCGAGCTCTACGACGAGTACTGCCATGGCGGCATCGACCGGCGCACCTTCCTGCAGCGCGCGGCGGTCGTGACGGTCGGCGGACTTGCGATGGCGCAGGCTTTGTTCCCGCGCTACGCCGACGCGCAGACGATCTCGTTCACCGATCCCCGCATCAAGGCGAGCTACGTGACCTATCCCTCGCCTGGCGGCTCGTCGGGCACGATGCGCGGCTATCTCGTGCAGCCCGCGGGCACGGGCCCCTTCCCGAGCGTGCTCGTAATCCACGAAAATCGCGGCCTCAATCCCTACATCGAAGACGTGGCGCGCCGTGCTGCGGCCGACGGGTTCCTGGCGCTGGCACCGGACGGGCTTTCGCCGGTCGGCGGCTATCCCGGCAACGACGACGACGGCCGCACGCTGCAGGCGAGCCTCGATCCCGCCAAGCTGCGCACCGACATGCTGAACAGTGCGCGCTTCGTGAAGGCGCATGCACTCTCGAACCGCAAGCTCGGCATTACCGGCTTCTGCTGGGGCGGCGGCACCACCAACTTCCTGGCCGCGACGATGGGGGCGGACGTGCAGGCGGCCATCCCCTATTACGGGGCGGCCCCCGAAACGTCGTCGGTCGCTTCGATCAAAGCGGCGGTCCAAGTGCACAATGCCGAGAACGATCCCGGGATCAACAATCTGTGGCCCGGCTACGAGACCGCGTTGAAGGCGGCGGGCGTGTCGTACGAGCACCATTCCTATCCGGGTACGATGCACGGCTTCCACAACAACTCCACGCCGCGCTTCAACGAGGCGATGGCGAAGCTCGCTTGGGACCGGACCGTGGCGCATTTCAAGAAGCACCTGGCCTGACGAAACGCCGGACGGCTTGATGACGGGGGAGCGCTGCGGCGCTCCCCTTTTTTTTCAGCCGGGGCTGAAAACCGGAAAACTCACGCCGACCGCCCAGGCGAGGATGAGGCCAAGCGCGAAGCCCGTCGCGGCCGGCGACTGCGTGCGCCGGCCGATCCAACCCGCCATCGTTCCGAACACGCCGAAGAACAGCACGATCACCGGAATGATGATGAGCAGAAAAAACAGGCGCTCGAAATCGAGCGCTACCGCCGCCCCCAGCGACGCCAGAAACGTGATGCGGGCCGCAAGCACCCGCCGCACACGTGCGCGCCCGCCTTCTGTCGCAAGGCTGTCGGCGAGCATGTAAGGAATCGCGCCGACCGCGATCGCCGCAACGATCGGCAGACGTTCGGCATTCGGCATGAACGAGGCCGCGTAGCGGTCGAGCGCGCCGCCGAAAACGAAGATGCCGTACGCGGCAAAAGCGACTGCTGCGGCCCACGCGACATGGCCGACACGCACGCCGTTCCACGCGAGGATCGCCAGCGACAGCAGCCCGTACACGAACAGATGCACGGCCAAATAGTCGGCGACGAGTACAGGCAGGAAGCGCGTGTCGAAGAGGGCCAGCAATGGCGGCGTGACCGCGGCCGGAACCAAGATGGCGACGAGGAATGCGCGCAACGCGATGGGCTCGGCAGGTGCGCTGCGCCGCGGCAGCAGGCTTGCCAACGGCCAAGCCAACAGCACAAGCCCTGCCATCAGCAACAGAATGGGGAAACCCGTTGCGGCAACGGGTCCGCCGCTTGTGCGGCCGAAAACGGCATCGAGCCAGTCGCGCGACTCCTGCAGCGCGGCCGCCGAATAGAGCACGCCGACATGCTCGACATTGGGGGCCGAAGCCGCACGCCGGCCGCTACCCGCCGCCGGATCGCCGATCGTCGTCCCTTCGCCCGCCGCCGCGTCGGCAAGCTTCGCATTGGCAAGCGCGTTGGCGCGCAGGAAGGCTTCGAATTCGCCCGACACCATCAGGAGATTGCGCGGTGCGTTTGCCGTGACGGCTTCCGAGAACATCGAAATCGCGACCGTGGCGGCCACGCGCGGATCTTCGAGTGCGAGCCGCACGATGATGTCGGACGCCATCGAATGACCGAGCAGTGCTGCGCGCCCGTCGACGTACGGCAGGGCAAGGGCGGCATCGACCACGCGGCCGGTTTCGCGCATCAGCAATTGCGTCGTGCCGTCGATGCGCGACACGTCGCCCGACATCGGCACGGGATTGCGGCCGTGCCCTGCGAAATCGAACGACACGGCGACGTAGCCGGCCCGCGCCAGCGTGAGCGCATAGGCCTCCATCAACTGCCGCGAGCCCGCAAAGCCGTGCGCGATGACGATTGCCGGTGCGGGTGCCGCATCGGCTTGCCGATAGACCGTGGCGGGCGTGGTACCGACGGCAAGCGGCGCGATCGTCAACCCAGCGCGTGCGGTTTCGAGCTTCCACACGCTTATGCCGCACAGCAAGAGCCCCACGAGCGCCGCTGCCACGTGCCGCGCGCGCATGGCGTTCAGACCGCGACCGCGCTCGCCATCATGCCGAGCACGTAGAGCGGCACGCCGAAGCCGCTGTACCAATAGGCTTGGCCGATCGGATCGCGCAGCAGCCGCTGCATCATCAGAATCTGGCCGCCGAGCAGCGCAATCACGATCGAGGCCTCGATCGGCCGGCCCCAGCTCAGCAGCAGCAGAATCACGACGATCTGCGGCACGGCCATGATCGCGCATGCGGCCTGGGCCGCACGTTGGGGGCCCAGCATCACGGGCAGCGAACGGATGCCCATCTCGCTGTCGCCCTTGATGGCTTTGAAGTCGTTGAGCGTCATGATGCCGTGTGCGCCCGCCCCGTAGAGGAGCGCCAACGCCAGGATCTGCGGGCTCGGCAAAGCGCCGCCGAGCATCGCCGCCGCCCCCGTAATCCAGGCAAGGCTTTCGTAGGAAAAGCCGCACGCGGCATTGCCGAGCCACCCGTTGCGCTTCAAGCGCAGCGGCGGGGCGCTGTAGGCCCACGCGAAGAAAAGCCCCGCAACCGTGGCCACGACGACCCATGTGCCGAGCGTTGCGGCCACGAGCAGCGCCAACACCGACCAGATTCCGGCGATATAGAGCCCCCATTTGCCCGGAATGCGGCCCGAGGGGATCGGACGGTGCGGCTCGTTGATCGCGTCGACGTCGCGGTCGTACCAATCGTTGATCGCCTGGCTCATCGCGCACACGAGCGGGCCTGCGAGCACGATGCCCGCAAGTGCGATGTACCAGTTGGCCAAGATCGGCACGCCCGACGACACCACGCCGCACGCAAACGCCCACATCGGCGGAAACCACGTGATCGGCTTCAGCAGTTCGAGCACCGCCGAAGGGGCCGGATAGACGGGATGTGGGGCGGCGGCGTTCGGCATGTCGGCGCTCGGCCGCGTCACACGTCGAGATTGGCGACTTTGAGCGCGTTCTCGACGATGAAGTCGCGACGCGGCTCGACGACGTCGCCCATCAGCGTGGTGAACACGCCGTCAGCGTCGGCCGTGTCGGCGACCTTCACCTGCAGAAGATGGCGCGCCTGCGGATCCAGCGTGGTCTGCCACAGCTGCTCGGGGTTCATTTCGCCCAGACCCTTGTAGCGCTGAAAGGTGAGGCCCTTCTTGCCCGCTTCCAGCACCGTGTCAATGAGCTTGATCGGGCCGACGACGTCGATCGTGTTGCGATCCTTCGTTTCGAGGCGCGCGCGCTTGGCGTAGAGCGACTGCAGTTCGGCCGCCATTTCGACGAGACGTCGCGCTTCGATCGAATTGATCGTGACCGCGTCGATCGAAGCGCGGTCGGTTTCGCCGCGCAGTTTGCGCTCGAAATACAAGGCGCCATCCTTGGCGCTGCCGTTCCAGCCGCGCTCGGTTTCGGGGGCGAGCACGTTGAGACGCTTGGCGATCACGTCGGCGATCTGCTGGGCTTGGGCCCCGTCGGCCAAGAAGCTCGGATCGAGCGCGCCCAAAATTGCGGCCTGCTCGACCGCGTCGCGCGAACCCACGCGCCTTGCAAGTGCCAGGATCATCGACTTGGCCGCGCGCGCGCGCTCGACGGCCGCGCGCAGATCGGGGCCTGCGCGCATCGCACCGTCCGCACCGGTCAGCGTCATGCCCTCGATGCCGCCCGCGATCAGATGGTCTTCCATCGCGCGCTCGTCCTTGAGATAGACCTCGGACGAGCCCTTCTTCACTTTGTAGAGCGGCGGCTGTGCGATATAGACGTAGCCCTTCTCGATGAGATCGCGCATCTGGCGGTAGAAGAACGTCAGCAGCAGCGTGCGGATATGGCTGCCGTCCACGTCGGCGTCGGTCATGATGACGATCTTGTGGTAGCGCGCCTTGGCGACGTCGAATTCCTCGGTGCCGATGCCCGTGCCGATCGCGGTCACGAGCGTGCCGATTTCGGCCGAGGACAGCATCTTGTCGAGGCGGGCGCGCTCCACGTTCAGGATCTTGCCCTTGATCGGCAGAATCGCCTGGAACGCGCGGTTGCGCCCTTGCTTGGCTGAGCCGCCGGCGGAATCGCCTTCGACGATGAAAAGTTCGGACTTGGCCGGATCGCGCTCCTGGCAGTCGGCAAGCTTGCCGGGCAGCGACGCCATGTCGAGCGCACCCTTTCGGCGCGTGAGTTCGCGCGCCTTGCGCGCGGCTTCGCGCGCGGTCGCGGCTTCGACGATCTTCTGCACGATGCGCTTGGCGTCGGCCGGATGCTCGTCGAACCACTGGGTGAGCTTGTCGTTGCAGATCTGTTCGACGACGGGGCGCACTTCGGACGAAACAAGCTTGTCCTTGGTCTGCGACGAGAATTTGGGATCGGGCACCTTGACCGACAGCACGCAGGTGAGGCCCTCGCGCGCGTCGTCGCCGGTCAGCGACACTTTTTCCTTCTTGCCCGCGTTCTCGCCCGCCACGCGCGCGATCGTGCGCGTAAGCGCACCGCGGAAGCCCGCCAGATGCGTGCCGCCGTCTTTCTGCGGGATGTTGTTCGTGAAGCACAGCATCGTCTCGTGGTAGGCGTCGGTCCATTCCATCGCCACTTCGACCGTGATGCCGTCCTTCTCGCCCTTCATCGTGACGGGCGCATGGATCGCCTGTTTCGAGCGGTCAAGATAGCGCACGAAGGCTTCGATGCCGCCTTCGTAGTGCAGCTCGACGCGCTTGGGCTCGACGCCGCGCGCGTCCGACAGCACGAGCCGCACGCCCGAATTGAGGAACGCCAACTCGCGCAAGCGATGCTCGAGCGTGTCGAAATCGAACACGGTTTTGGTGAAGGTTTCGGCCGAGGGCAGGAACGTGACTTCCGTCCCGCGCTCCGCACCCGCGGGGCCCGTTTCGGCGAGCGGCGCCACGGCCACGCCGTGGCGGAACTCCATCGCGTAGGCCTTGCCGCCGCGCCAGATGCGCAAGTGCAGGCTCTGCGACAATGCATTGACGACCGAAACGCCCACGCCGTGCAGGCCACCCGAAACCTTGTAGGAGTTTTGGTCGAATTTCCCGCCCGCATGCAGCTGCGTCATGATGACTTCGGCCGCCGACACGCCCTCTTCGGGATGGATGTCGGTCGGAATGCCGCGCCCGTTGTCGCGCACCGTGACCGAGCCGTCGGCATTGAGCGTGACGCCGATCGAATCGCACCAGCCCGCCAGCGATTCGTCGATCGCGTTGTCGACCACCTCGTAGACCATGTGGTGGAGACCCGTGCCGTCGTCGGTGTCGCCGATATACATGCCCGGGCGCTTGCGCACGGCGTCGAGGCCGCGCAGCACTTTGATGGAGTCGGCCCCGTAGGCGGCCGAGGCGTCTTCGAGGGTCGTGGCGGAGATGTTTTTGGCGGGTTCGGTCATGTCGATTGTCTCGCAGTCTTTCAGGCGGCAACGATGCCGCCCGCCTCGACGCGCAGCAGATGCGCGCGTCCGGCGAGCGGGGCAAAAGCTTCGGGATCCGCACCGCTCGCCCAGAACTGGGCGCCCAGCGCCAGGAGCTCTTCGAACAGATGGGCGCGGCGCGCAGGGTCGAGATGGGCGGCGATTTCGTCGAGCAGCAGCAGGGGCGGAGCGCCGCGTTCGGCCGCAAGTTCGCGCGCGTGCGCAAGCACAAGCGAGACCAGCAGCGCTTTCTGCTCGCCCGTGGAAAGCTGGGCGGCAGGCGCATTCTTCTCGCGCCACACGACGGCCAAGTCGCCGCGATGCGGCCCGAAAGCGGTGGTCCCGCTCTGCGCGTCGCGGCTGCGGTCGGATGCGAGGCGTACACGCGCGAGATCCTCGAGCGCCAAGGCGGGCATCGTTGCGCACAGCGTTTCGATTTCGCCGGCCAGCCCCAAAGACGGCGTGGGGAACGGCCCCACATTCGCGCACGCCGCGCGGTCGAGGCGCGCCACGAGCTGGGCCCGCGCGATCGCGATGGCGACGCCGTGGCGGGCGAGCGAATCTTCGAGGGCGGCGAGCCAGTCGGCGTCGGCGCTGCCGTCGGCCAGCAGGCGCGCGCGCTCGCGCAAAGCATGGTCGTAGGAGGCGACTTGCGTCGCGTGTTCGGGGTCGAACGCGTAGGCGAGCCGGTCGAGGAAACGGCGGCGTGCGCCCGCCCCTTCGGCAAACAGACGGTCCATTTCGGGCGTAAGCCAAACGACGGCAAGATACGCAGCCAGGCCCGCCTGCCCGCGCATCGGCTTGCCGTCCACGCGCACCACGCGTTTTTCAGCCTCGCCGCGCCCGGTGCCGATGCGCAACGTATCGTTCGGCGTCGAAAGCTCGGCCGACACCGCCCACGCACTTTGCGCACCGTGGCACTCGACTTCCCGGCCGCGCGCGCGGCGCAGGCCTTTGCCGGGGGCGAGAAACGACAAGGCTTCGAGCAGGTTGGTTTTGCCTGCGCCGTTCGGCCCCACAAGCGCGACGGGGCCAGCGGGCACCTGCAGATGCAGTTCGCGGTAGCTGCGAAATTCGACGAGGTCGAGCCGCGTGACGGCCAAGGACGCACGCGAAAGCCCGGCCTGCGCCGGAAAAGCAACGATGCGGGCGGGTGCCGCCGTCACATCAAACGCGCATCGGCATGAGGACGTAGAGGGCACTCGCATCGGCCGAATCGCCGAGGATCGTGGGCGAGGCCGCATCGGCCATCTTGAACGCCGCGTTTTCGCCTTCAAGCTGCTCGGCAATATCGAGCAGATAGCGCGCGTTGAAGCCGATCTCGAGTGCAGCGCCCTGATAGGCAATTTCGATTTCTTCGCTGGCCGTGCCCGCATCGGGGCTGTTGGCGGTCAAGGTCAGCAGATTCTTCGACAAAGCGAGCTTCACGGCGCGCGACTTTTCGGTCGAGATCGTCGCCACACGGTCAACGGCGGCGGCGAACAGGCGGCGGTCGACTTCCATCGCCTTGTCGTTACCCGACGGGATCACGCGCTCATAATCCGGGAACGCACCGTCGATGAGCTTCGAGACCAGCACGGCCTCGCCGAAAGCAAAGCGCACGCGCGTGTCGGACAGGGTGACCTGCACCGCCCCTTGCGCTTCGTCGATGAGTTTACGCAGCTCCATGACGGTCTTGCGCGGCAGGATGACGCCCGGGATGTTCTCGGCCCCTTCGGGGAGCGGCATTTCGATGCGCGCCAGGCGATGGCCGTCGGTTGCGACCGCGCGCAGAACCTTGACGCCGTTCGAGTTGGCGGCATGCAGGTAGATGCCGTTGAGATAGTAGCGCGTCTCCTCGGTCGAGATCGCAAAACGCGTCTTGTCGATCAGCGTCTTGAGGTCGCCCGCCCCGATCTCGAAGGCGTGCGGCAATTCGCCGGCCGCCATTTTCGGGAAATCGTCGGCCGGCAGCGCGGCCAGACCGAAGCTCGAGCGGCCGGCGCGCAACGCGACCTGGCCCTTTTCGGCCGACCATTCGAGGCCGACTTGCGCACCCTCGGGCAATTTGCGCACGATTTCGTAAAGCGTATGCGCCTGAACGGTCGCCGTCCCGGGCTTGGCGATTTCGGCCGCCACGGTTTCGACGAAGGCCACGTCCATGTCGGTCGCGGTGAGCGCCAGTTTGCCCGCACCGCCCTTGGCGGAGGAGGCTTCGAGCAGCACGTTCGACAGGATCGGGATCGTGTTGCGGCGTTCGACGACGCTCTGGATATGGCCCAGCGCCTTCAACAAAGCGGCGCGCTCGATGGTGATTTTCATTGCGGAAACAATCTCGGCAAAAGGGTTGTCGCGCGAATCGATTTTTCAGCTGCCGAGTATAGCAGAACCGCGTGCCGACAAAAGCCCCGCAATCGCCCGAAGGAGCCGCGAAAAGCTTCTATTTCAGGGCTTTGCGCGCAAGCTCGGCAAGGGCGATGCGGATCGCGGCAAGCTGCAGGCGCAAGCCCATCGAGGCGGCTTTTTCCGGCGCCGCGAGCGTGCCGCGGCGCAGGGCGTCGGCGACCATTTCGGGCGTGGCCGGCACATGCACGAAGCCGCACGGGCGGCCCGCAGCACGCCCCGACACATGGTAGAGCACGGCATTGCAGAGATACCGCCCGGCATCGTCCGACAGGCGGGCTGGAATTCCCGCCGCCAGCAGGCGCTTCAACATGGCCGGATAGGGCAGCGTGCCGGCGCGCGTGGCAGGCCCTCCGCGCAGAATCTTGCCGGTCGGGCTCTTGCCGTCATTGTCGGGAAACGGAAATTTGAGCGCGTTTTGCGCGGTGCGCTCGAGCCGGATGCAGCTTTCGCCGGCCGCAAGCCCCAGTGCCAGGATCGCGACCGGCTGGACCTCGTCAAGCAGCGCGTCGAGGGCGGCTTCGATCTTGCCGATCGAAACCGGCAGCACGCGCCCGACGACGCGCGCATCACCGACCCAGTCGCCGTCGAGGCGCTTGGCGAGACTCTCGGTCGGGTTGGAGCGGTGCGGCCCGAACGCCTCGAACCCGGTCAGCAGCAGGCGCGGGGCACGCGCGGCCATTTAGGCCTCCAGCATGCGCCGCAGCAATTCGACGTCTTCGCTGAACGCCGCATCGGCCGCGCGCAGCTCGTCGATCTTGCGCACCGCGTGCATCACGGTCGTGTGGTCGCGGCCGCCGAATTTGCGGCCGATTTCGGGCAGCGAGCGGCTGGTCAATTGTTTGGCCAGATACATCGCCACCTGGCGCGGACGCGCCACTTGGCGGGCGCGGCGCGGCGAATGCATGTCGGCCAGGCGGATCGCGAAATGCTCGGCGACCTTTTTCTGGATTTCTTCGATCGTCACGCGGCGATCCGATGCGCGCAGCAGATCGTGCAGCACTTCTTGGGCGCTCTCGAGCCCAATGGGCCGGCCCACGAGCGTGGAATGCGCCACGATGCGATTCAGCGCCCCTTCGAGCTCGCGCACATTGGCCACGATCTTGTGCGCGAGGAACTCGAGCACCTTGGGCGGCATCGGCGTGCCGAGCTTCTCCGCCTTCGACTGCAGAATGCCCAGACGCAGCTCGTAGGTCGTGGGATGGATGTCGGCCACAAGACCCCAGCCCAGGCGCGAGCGCACGCGGTCTTCGAGACCTTCGAGGTCGGCCGGGCTCTTGTCGGCCGACAGCACAATCTGCTTGTTCTGGTCCACGAGCGCGTTGAAGGTGTGGAAGAATTCTTCCTGCGTGGCGTCCTTGCCGGAGATGAACTGCACGTCGTCCACGAGCAGCACGTCGACCGAGCGGAACTGCTCCTTAAAGGACATCGTGTCCTTGAAGCGCATCGCGCGGATGAACTGGTACATGAATTTTTCGGCCGACAGATACACCACGCGGCGCTGCGGATTGCGCTTGCGGATGTGCCACGCCATCGCGTGCATCAGATGCGTCTTGCCGAGACCCACGCCGCCATAGAGGAAAAGCGGATTGAAGGGCACCTTGCCCTCGTCGGCCACGCGGCGCGCAGCAGCGGCGGCAAACTCGTTCGACTTGCCTTGCACGAATGTTTCAAAGGTAAATCGCGGGTCGAGAGGCGCGCCGAAACTTTCGACGTCGTCCTGCGTGCGGCCGATCATCGCCGTCTGCAGCGCCGTCTGCGCCGCCGCGTTGGCAGCCTGCGGGGATGAAGTGGCGCGGTTCGCAGCCTGGCCGTTCGCCTGCGCGTTGGCGCTGCCATAGACGTTGCGCGCGGCGGCCGACGCGGTCGGGCGCTGGGCGGTGCCGGTGGCGGGTATCGCTGCCGGCGCTTGATTGCCGGCGGCGGCCTGGACCAGGATCTCGACCGTGCGCACCATTTTGTTCTCGGCGCGCCACAGCGTCTTGATGCGGTCGGCATAATGCTGACGCACCCAGTCCTGCATGAAGCGCGTGGGAACGGCGATGCGCGCCACACCGTCGTCGATGCCGACAAGGGTCAGCGGCTTCAGCCAGCTTTTGTAGGCGGCTTCGCCGAACTCGCCCTTGAGACGGGCGCGCACGCGCACCCATTGGGCTTCCAAAGAGGGACCGAAATCCTGCGGACGCATTGCGGCTACTCCTGCGTCCAGGCAAGGCCGGCGGCCTTCCAGCCGCCCGACTGGCCACGATGGCCGTCCGCATCGCGGTCGCCCTCGAAACCGCCCGCTAGATTGTAGGCGCGGGTAAACCCGTTCGTCGTCATTGCGATCGCGGCCGATTTCGACCGCCCGCCCGAGCGGCACAAAAAGATCGCCGGCGCGTCTTTTTCGACGGCACTCGCGACCGCGGCCGCAAAATGCGGATTGGGCACCATCTGGGCGCGGCCATCCGAGCTCGTCGTGTAGTTCTGCCATGAAACATAGAGCGGCGCCTTGCCCAGCGAGGCAAGGCTCGCAACGCCGACGAACGTCCATTCCGCACGGCTGCGCACGTCGATCAAAACGGCATTCTTTTCGCGCGCCAGCATGTCCCACGCTTCGCGAGGCGAAACATCGCCGGCATAGCCCATCTCGTGGCCTTCGCCCGCGGCCCGTTCTGCTGATTTCGCCGTATCGCCCATCGTACCCAACCGTTCTGTCGTCTCGTCGCCCGACGCACCTAAAAACCGCGCGTTCGGGGCCCCTCTTGCTAGCCAGTTTTATATGCGCGCTGCCGACTGCCGCGGGCAGTACCGCCCGGCGACTTTGCGCGCTACGGGGAACATGCGGCGTTCCCCGCCCGGCGCGTCAGCTGAAGGCTGAGCGGCGCGTTCGCGCGCGATAGGCGATCAAACGCCGATCGAAATAAGGGCGGTCGAAAAACGAGCGACGGCGGGCGACAAGCGCATCGGAATTGTTCACGGGAGAAGACCCCTGTCGTTGCGTCTGTTGGCGTTCAGACTTTTTGTGGTTGAGCGCGGCCGATGCGCGCGGCTTTTTGGCGAGGAGAAAACGCGACGAATTTTCGAACATCCAACCCATCGTCCCGTCCTGCTTTCCTCGCGCGCCCTTGCCGAGGGGGCGCAAAACTCGATCGGCTTCTTCGTTCGCGCCGCATACGCTCAAGAACGCAAGCTACACTCGAGAGCGCTTATTCGCAGCGTCACGAAGATGCAAAATAAAACACGGCGCTTGGCCGCAAGCAACAGGTCCGTTGTGCGAACAAGCGAATCGCTTCGCATGTGGCAAGGATACGACGCGCAGATTTTTGAAATTTTATTTGCAAAGGATGGAGAAAACTTCAGGTGCGCTTTCGCACGCGGAGATTCAATGACTTGCGCGACGATGCGCGTGCGAAGCGGCAACTTTGAAGACGGCGATCGCGTAACTGCAAAGCCGTCGCCCGAAAAATCAAGCGCCGTCTTCGAGGATTCGAAGACGGCGCTTTGTCGTCTGGAAGATTTTCGCGCGCAAGGAATTGCGAGCGAGACGGACGCGAAGCGTCAGGCCTTGATTGCCTTGATGCGCGCCGAAAGCCGCGAAATTTTGCGCGACACGGTATTTTTGTGCACGATGCCGACCTTCGCGGTGCGCATCAAGATCGGCTGTGCGGCTTTGAGGGCTGCAGCAGCGGCGGCCTTGTCGCCCGACGCGATCGCTTCTTCGACCTTCGTCACGTAGGTGCGCATGCGGCTGATGCGCGTGCGGTTCACTTCCGTGCGGCGCAGCGTCTGGCGCGCGGCCTTCTTTGCGGACTTGGTATTCGCCATTGTCTTTCGATCTTTCGGTTGCGGCAGGTCTGTCGTTCGCCGACAGGCCTGCTTTTCGTTCAAAGGGGTCTTCGCGGCAGCCGCCGGGACCGCCCAAAAAGGTCGCGCGTTATAGCCCCCTGGGCGGGGGGCGTCAACCCCGGCCGATCAGCGGTTTTTCCAGACCGGCGGGCGCTTTTCGACGAAGGCGGCCATGCCTTCTTTTTGGTCCTCGGTCGCGAAGGTCGCGTGGAACACGCGCCGCTCGAACTTGATGCCCTCGGCAAGCGTGGTCTCGTAGGCGCGGTTGACCGCTTCTTTGGCCATCATGACGATGGGCTGCGACAGGCCCGCGATCTTTTCGGCCGTTTTGGCGGCTTCGACGAGGAGATCGGCCGCCGGCACCACGCGGCTTACGAGGCCGGCGCGTTCGGCTTCGGCCGCATCCATCATGCGGCCTGTGAGGCACATGTCCATCGCCTTGGATTTGCCCACGAAGCGCGTCAAGCGCTGGCTGCCGCCGGCACCCGGGATCGTGCCGATCGTGATTTCAGGCTGCCCGAATTTCGCGGTGTCGGCCGCAATAATGAAGTCGCACATCATCGCAAGTTCGCAGCCGCCGCCAAGTGCAAAGCCCGCGACTGCCGCCACGATCGGCTTGCGGCAGGTCGTGACCCGTTCCCAGCCCTTGGTGATGAAGTCGGCGAGATAGACATTCATATAGGAAGACGTCGCCATCTCCTTGATGTCGGCCCCAGCGGCAAAAGCGCGCTCGGAACCGGTCAGCACGATGCAGCCGATATTGGAATCGGCCTCGAACGCGTCGAGGGCCTGGCCCAATTCGGCGATCAGTGCTGCGCACAGTGCGTTCAGCGCCTTGGGCCGGTTCAGCGTGACGAAGCCGACCTTGCCCTTGGTTTCGACCAGGATGTTTTCATAGGCCATCGGCGCAATCCTCATTCGGGTGTCAGAAAAAAGCGGACCTTGACGGTGCCGCGCGCATCGGGCGGGTCGGCGTCGATAGCGAGCTTCTCGCCCTCGCGCACGAAGACATTGCCGGTCGCCGCCCGGCGCCAGCCAAGCTCGAGCAGCGTGCGTGCATAGAACGCGGCGACCGCGCCGGCCGGCACGCGGCCCTCGGCGAGCGCTTCGACCACACGCCCTTGCGGGCTGTCAAACACGCTCGAATCGCCGGTCTGCGCCAAGCCCGGCATCAACGGCAGATCGTCGATGCCGTCGACGAAGCTTTGCGCGCCGGCAGGCGCCGCCAACAGCAGCAATCCGAGCACCAACGTGGCAAGCATGCGCATGGCGTCTTTCATACGTCAGCGCTGGCGCTTGGGACAATAGAAAGTCGAGCGCCCCGACTGCACGATGCGCTTGACGCTTTTGCCGCAATCACAGCCCGGGCAGGGTTGGCCTTCGCGGTCGTAGACGCGCCATTGATGCTGGAACCAGCCAAGCTCGCCCGAGGCTTGCACATAGTCGCGCGCCGACGAGCCGCCGGCTTTGATCGCGTCGGCGAGGGTCGCTTTGATCGCCGCACACAAAGCGACCGCGCGCGGCCCCTTCACGGTCGAGGCTTTGCGCAAGGGGCTCAAGCCCGCTCGGAACAGCGCTTCGCAAACATATATATTGCCGAGCCCGGCCACATTGCGCTGGTCGAGCAGGGCTGCCTTGAGCGGGCTCTTGGTGTGGGCGAGCGCTTGTTCGAGGCGGTTGGCGTCGAACGCCGCATCGAGCGGTTCAGGCCCCAACTCGACAAAGCGCTTGTCGGCGGCAAGATCGGCCGTATCGAGCGCATCGACCACGCCGAAGCGGCGCGGATCGGTAAAGCGGATCGTTGCCCCTGCATCCGTGACGAAATCGACATGGTCGTGCGGCCCCGGCGCTGGGGCTTCGCCCGGCAGCAGCACCAAGCGGCCGGACATGCCCAGATGCACGAGCACGCTGGTGCCGCGATCGAGCGCCAGCACAATCCATTTGGCACGGCGCTCGACGCGCTGCACCACCGCCCCCGTTACGCGCTGCACAAAATCGGGTGCGATCGGCGTGCGGATATCGGCGCGGCGCAGGATCACGCGTGCGAGGCGCTGCCCTTGCAGGTGCGGGCGCAGGCCGCGCACCACGGTTTCGACTTCGGGCAGCTCTGGCATGATCGAGCCACCCTGCCCAACTGTTCTCCCAATTTCCAGTGCGGCTTGCTATGGTGCGCCCCGCAAATGACCCAAGCTTCTGACGAAACGACCCATTTCGGCTTCCGCGAAGTGCCCAAGACCGCCAAAGCGGGCCTGGTGCGCGAGGTTTTCGATTCCGTCGCCGGGCGCTACGACCTGATGAACGACGTGATGTCGTTGGGCGTGCACCGGCTGTGGAAGCAGGCCTTTGTGCATCAGGTGGCGCCGCGTACGGGTGAAAAATTCATCGACCTTGCCGGCGGGACCGGCGACATCGCGTTCGCCCTGGGCGAAGCCGGCGCCGACGTGACCGTATGCGACTACAATGCGCAGATGCTGCAGCAGGGCCGCAAACGCGCCGCCGACAAGGGCGTAACCGAAGGGCCGCTGTGGGTCGCGGGTGATGCGCAATATCTGCCTTTTGCGTCCGCCTCGCGCGATGCGATCACGATCGCGTTCGGCCTGCGCAACGTGACTGAACCCGCCAAAGCGCTCGCCGAAATCCGCCGCGTGCTGAAACCGGGCGGGCGCTTTTATTGTCTCGAATTCAGCCAGGTCGCCGTGCCCGTGCTCGACCGGCTCTACGACGCCTATTCCTTCAACGTGCTGCCGCGCTTGGGCCAGTGGATTGCCGGCGACGGCGATTCCTACCGCTATCTTGCCGAAAGCATTCGCCGCTTCCCGAACCAGGACCGGCTGCTCGCAATGCTGGGCGAGGCCAAATTCGGCCAGACCGGCTATCGCAATCTTTCGGGCGGCATCGCCGCCATCCATTGGGGCTGGCGCACCTGATGCTGGGCTTCAATCTGCCCGGCCGCTTGGTGCGCATCGCAAGGATCGCGCGCACGCTCGTTGCCTACGACGCCTTCGAAGCTTTGCGCCTGCCAGATTTGTCGCCGATGGCCGCACGCTTGGCCGCACGCTTGAGGCGGCGCGATCTGCCGCAGCGCCCAGGCCAGCGCTTGGCACTCGCTTTGGCCGAGCTCGGTCCCGGCTTCGTCAAATTGGGCCAGGTGCTCTCGACACGCGCCGATCTCGTCGGCGAAGCAGTCGCGGGCGATCTCACCGACCTGCAAGACCAAGTGCCGCCATTTGCGTTCGCCGAAATCGAGGCCACACTCGAACGCGAATTTGGCCGCCCGCTTGCCGAGCTTTATACGTCGATCGATCGCACGGCGATCGCCGCCGCCTCGATCGCCCAAGTGCATTTTGCCGTGGCCCTGGACGGACGCGAGGTGGCGGTTAAGGTCTTGCGCCCGGGCGTGGAGGCGGCCTTTGCGCGCGATGTCGATCTGCTCGCGTGGTTTGCGGCCCTTGCCGAGCGCTTCGTGCCGAGCCTGCGCCGCTTGAAGCCACAGGCCGTGGTCGAAACCTTGGCGCAGACCGTACGGCTCGAGATGGATCTGCGCCTAGAAGCGGCCGCCTGCGACGAGCTGGCGCAGAATTTCAAAGACGACGCGGAATTCCGCGTGCCCAAGGTCGATTGGACGCGCACGGCCAAGCGCGTGCTGACCACCGAGCGCGTGATCGGCATCCCGATCGACGAGCGCGAAAAACTGATCGAAGCGGGCCACGATCCGCAAGCGATCGTCGCCAAGGCCGCGCGCGCCTTCTTCCGCCAGGTGTTCCGCGACGGCTATTTCCATGCCGACATGCATCCCGGCAACATGTTCGTGGCGGCCGACGGCGCTTTGGTCGCTGTCGATTTCGGCATTATGGGCCGCATCGACCGGCCGACGCGCATCGTTCTCGCCGACATGCTGGCGGGTTTCCTCAACCAGAATTACCGGCAGGTCGCCGAGGTGCATTTCCGCGCCGGCTTCGTGCCCGCCTCGCAGGACGTGGGCGCCTTCGCCCAGGCCGCGCGCGCCATCGCCGAGCCGATCCTGGGCTTGCCGCTCGAGCAGATTTCGCTCGCCCGCCTGCTCGCGCAATTGTTCGAAGTGACCGAGCAGTTCCAGATGGAAACCCAGCCGCAATTGCTGCTGCTGCAGAAAAGCATGCTCGTGTGCGAAGGCGTGGGCCGCGCCCTCGATCCGCACATCAATATGTGGACGCTCGCCCGGCCCCTCATCGAAGACTGGATGCTCGCCAATCGCGGGCCCTTGGCGCGGCTCGGCTTCGGCAGCGAAGCGTTGCTCGCCCGCCTCGAAGACCTGCCCGGCCTCGTGGCCAATCTCGACCGCGCAGCCGCCCAGATCGCCGGCGGCGGCGTGCGCCTGCATCCCGACACGCTGGCTGCCTTCGGCGCCGGGCGCCAGGCGCCGCGCTGGCCCTGGCTTGCGGCCGGGCTCGTTGCGGGCGCGCTCGCGGTCTGGCTTTTCCGCTGAGCGATTCCCTGTTGCACGCAGTGTAGTTTATGGTTAGATTTACCCCCTCGTTTTTGGGTAAATCAGCATGCTGGACGGCAAACGCATCCTTCTGATCATCGGCGGCGGGATCGCCGCCTACAAATCGCTCGACCTCATTCGTCGCCTGCGCGAAGGCCGGGCGCAGGTGCGCTGCGTGCTCACACCGGCAGCCAAGCAGTTCGTCACACCCTTGTCGGTCGGCACGCTGTCGCACGAGCGCGTCTACGACGATCTGTTCGACCTCACCGCCGAGCACGAGATCGGCCATATCCGCTTGGCGCGCGAATGCGACCTCGTGCTGGTTGCCCCCGCCACCGCCGATCTGTTGGCCAAGATGGCGCTCGGGCTTGCCAACGACCTTGCCAGCACGGTGCTGCTCGCAACCGACCGGCCGATTTTCGTGGCCCCCGCCATGAACCATGTGATGTGGGCTAATGCGGCGACGCAAGAGAACGTCGCGAAGCTCGCCGCACGCGGAATTGCCGTTCTCGGCCCCGATGCTGGCGAACTGGCCGAGGGCGAAATCGGCCTTGGCCGCATGCGCGAGCCGGCCGCTCTTGCAGCTTCCATCGCCCAGCATCTGGCAGCCTCTGCGCCGCTCGCGGGCAAGCGTGCCCTCGTGACCAGCGGCCCGACCTACGAGCCCATCGATCCCGTGCGCTACATCGCGAACCGTTCGTCGGGCAAACAGGGCCACGCGATCGCCGTTGCCCTTGCAAGCTTGGGTGCGGAGACGACGCTCGTGAGCGGCCCCACGCGCTTGGTCGATCCACCGGGCTGCCATGTGGTGCATATCGAAACGGCGCAAGAGATGCTGGCCGCGAGCTTGGCGTCCCTGCCCGCCGACATTGCCGTATGCGCAGCCGCGGTCGCAGATTGGCGCCCGGCCCATGCAGCGACGTCGAAGCTAAAGAAAGACGGGTCGACGCCGCACGCCTTGGAACTTGCCGAAAACCCGGACATCCTCGCGACCCTCGCGCAGAACGTCGCCCGCCCGCGCCTCGTGGTCGGCTTTGCGGCCGAGACCGACAATCTGCTGGCGCACGCCGCCGCCAAGCGCGTGCGCAAAGGCTGCGACTGGATCGTCGCCAACGACGTATCGCCCGCAACGGGCACGTTCGGCGGCGACGCCAACACGGTCCATATAGTCGATGCGACCGGCACAGAAACCTGGGCGCCAATGTCCAAAAAAGACGTCGCGGCACGATTGGCCGCGCGCATCGCCAAGGCGCTCGCATGACCGCCGCACGCGTCAAAATCCCGCTCGTGCGGCTCAAACACGCAGCCGACCTGCCGGTGCCGACCTACGCAACCGCGGGTGCCGCCGGCCTCGATCTTTTGGCCGCGATCGACAAGCCGGTCGATCTCGCACCAGGCCAGTTCAAGCTGATCCCGACCGGGATCGCGATCGCGTTGCCGCACGGCTACGAGGCGCAAGTGCGCCCGCGCTCCGGCCTTGCCCTCAAACACGGACTCACGATCCTCAATTCGCCGGGCACGGTCGATGCCGATTATCGCGGCGAGATCGGGGCTCTGCTCATCAATCATGGCGAAGCCGTCATTCGCCTCGAACGCGGCATGCGCATCGCCCAACTGGTGATCGCCGCCGTCGCCCAAGCGCATTTCGTCGAATGCGCTTCTCTTCCCCCCACGGTGCGCGCCGAAGGCGGCTTCGGCTCGACAGGAACATAGGAACCGCAAACCGCCATGCTTCGCCTGACCAAAAAGCTGCTGTTCGGCCTCGAAGCCGTACTCGACATCGCCTACAACGCGAAGGCGCGTCCCGTGCAGGCCGCAGCCATCACGCGCCGCCAGGGCATTCCGAAACGCTATCTCGAACAGGTGCTGCAAGCGCTGGTGCGCGACGGCATGCTGATCGGCCAGCGCGGTCCCAAGGGCGGCTATCGCCTGGCCAAAGAAGCGAGTGCGATCTCCGTCGCCGACATCGTGCGCATCGTGCGCACGATCGAAGCCACCCCCGACCCGCTGATCGGCGCACCTGCCTCGGCCCTCGGCCACCGCATCGTGCGGCCGATCTGGCAGGATCTGCAGGCCCGCCAGATCGCCGCACTCGAAGCCTTGTCGCTGGCCGATCTCATCGAGCGCGCCAAGACCCAGGGCGTCGAGGCGGAGACGTAAACGCCGATGGAGTCGGCGGCTGCATTCAAGGAACTCAGCGACGCGCAATTCACCCGCTATGCGCGCCATCTGATCCTCGACGAGGTCGGCGAGGCAGGCCAAGCGAAGCTCCTCGCTGCCCGCGTGCTCATCGTGGGGGCGGGCGGGCTCGGCTCGCCGGTTGCCCTTTATCTGGCGGCGGCCGGCGTCGGCACGATCGGCCTCGTCGATTTCGACGTTGTGGACGCCACGAACCTGCAGCGCCAGATCCTGCACGGCACGGCCGATATCGGGCGCGCCAAAGTCGACAGTGCGGCCGACACGCTGAAGCGCCTCGACGCCGAGATCGCGGTCGAAATCCACCGCACCCGGCTCGACAAAAGCAACGTCGGCGCACTCGTGCGCGCCTACGATCTCGTCATCGACGGGTCGGACAATTTCGCCACGCGCTATCTCGTGCACGACGCCTGCTATTTCGCGCGCAAGCCGCTCGTGGCGGGCGCCTTGCTGCGTTTCGAGGGCCAGCTCTCGACCTACAAGTCCTATGCGGACGCGACCGCGTGCTATCGCTGCCTGTTTCCGACCCAGCCGCCCGCCGACCTTGTGCCGCGCTGCGAAGAAGCGGGCATTCTGGGTGCCGTTGCTGGCGTGATCGGCACGCTGCAGGCCACCGAAGCGCTCAAGGAACTGCTGGGCTTGGGCACCAGCCTTGCCGGCAAGCTGCTGATCTACGACGCGCTCGATACCAATTTTCGCAAGATCGCCGTCCCGCGCGATCCTGCCTGTGCGCTGTGCGGAAGCCATCCGACGATTCTGCCGCCCGCGCCATAAGCGCTCTTGCTCTTGGCCACCGCCTGCCCCAATAATCGCGCCGTTTTCGTCCTCCCCCAACTCGGAACTTCGGTCATGCGCGCTTTGCGTTTTCTCGTTCTGGCGTTTCTTCTCGCGGCGTTCGGCGCACCCGTGCAGGCGCAAGCACCCGCCGACCGCGAGAATCTCCTCTATATCGATCTCGATTACGGCCGCGTCGTGATCCGCCTGCGCCCGGACATTGCTCCGCGCCATGTCGAGCGCGTGAAGGAGCTTGCCCGTGCCAAATTCTACGACGGGCAGGTCTTCCATCGCGTGATCGAAGGCTTCATGGCGCAGACGGGCGATCCGACGGGCACGGGGCGCGGCGGCTCGGGCCGCGGCAACGTCAATGCCGAATTCAGCCGCGTGCCCTTCGAGCGCGGCGTGGTGGGCGCGGCACGCGCGCAGAATCCCAATTCGGCCGACAGCCAATTCTTCATCATGTTCGCCCGCGCGCAGAGCCTCGACGGGCAGTACACCGTGTGGGGCCAGGTGATCTCGGGCATGGAGCATGTCGATCGCATTCGCCGCGGCGAACCGCCGGCCCGCCCCGACCGCATGCTGCGCGTGCTGGTCGCCGCCGACGCGCCGAACTGATTTTCCTGCAACAACGCCTCCAGAAAAAGGACCACGACCATGACGGCCGATCTTGCGAACACGCTCTATCTCGATCTGGAATGGGGGCGTGTGACGATCGAACTGCGTCCTGACCTCGCCCCCGGCCATTGCGCGCGCATCCGCGAGCTCGCCGGCGAAGGCTTCTACGACGGCATCGTGTTCCATCGCGTGATCGACGGCTTCATGGCGCAGACGGGCGATCCCACCGGGACCGGCATGGGCGGCTCGACCAAGGGCAATCTGCGCGCCGAATTCTCGAAGGCGCCGTTCGACCGCGGTGTGGTGGGCGCTGCCCGCGCGCAGAACCCGAACTCGGCCGACAGCCAGTTTTTCATCATGCTCGACGACGGCCATTTCCTGAACGGCCAATACACGGTGTGGGGCAAGGTCGTGGATGGCATGGACCATGTCGACCGCATCGCCAAGGGCGAGCCGCCCAAGAAGCCCGACAAGATCGTCAAAATGTCGCTGGCAGAAGCCGCGAAGTAAAATCGCCGGTCAGGCGTCCGGCCAGCGGCGGTGCAGCCACAGCCACTGGCCGGGACGCGCCCGGATCCATTTTTCGAGATCGGCATTGATCGCCGCCAGGATCGCCATCTGGCGTTCCTTGTCGCTGCCGCCGGACAGGGCCGCAAAATCCATCGGCGCCCCCACAGTCACGGCAAAGCGGGCAGCACGGCCCAGCCGCTCGATGCGCACCGGCAGCAATGCGCAATTGAAGCGCAAGGCAAGGGCCGCTACGGCCGGCGCCGTCATCGCCGGCACGCCGAAAAAGGGCACGGCCACGCCATCGTTCATTTTCTGGTCGAGCAGCATGCCGAGCGCCTTGCCGGCCTTCAGCGCTTCGATGGCGAGCTTCGCGCCCTTTTTGCCCTTCGGGATCAGGCCTGCCGAGATGGCGCCGCGCCCTTCGTGGAACAGCTTTTCCACATGGGGGTTGTTGGCCTCGCGATAGACCAGCATCACACGCGTGCCGAAACCAGCGGCGGTGACCGTGCCCATCTCCCAATTGGCGAGATGGCCCGCGTAGAAAATGATCGGCCGGCCGGCCTTTTTGGCGGCATCGATATATTCGCCGCCTGCGGCCGCAATGCGCGCATCCGCGCCGTCGATCGCAAATTTGTGCAGATGCGGATATTCGGCCGCCGTGCGGCCGAGATTGTCCCACATCTCGACGAGGGTGGCCTCGATGCCCTCGGCCCCAAGCTCCGGCATGAAGCGCTCGAGATTGCGCCGTGCGCGCCGCGTGAGGGGAAGCAGCGGGCCGATGGCGCGCGCGACCGCCCCGCCGATCGCCGACGCCGTATCGAGCGGCAACAGCCCGAGCAGGCGGTAGAGCCCGACCACAAAAATCGCTTCCAGAAAATACCGCAGCCGTGCCGCCAAGCTCATCGAAGCCCCCCGGCGAGGCCTCGCGCGAGAACGCGCAGCAACGCGGGCGGGTCCGCAAAACGCAGCTCGACCGGGACGGTGCGGATCTGCGCCGCGAGGTCCGCGGGTACGCGCACAAAATCCTTTTCGGTCGTGACCAGGATCGCCTGCTGCTCTTTGGCGATGATCAGCAGCCGCTCAATCTGGCGGCGCTTGTAGGCGTGGTGGTCGGCGAACGGATAGGCGCCGCGCATCGCCGCCCCGAGGCTCGCGAGCGTGTCGAAAAATTTCTGCGGCCGCCCAATGCCGGCAAACGCCACGACCGGCACACCCGCCCACGCCGCTGCATTCGTCGGCACCAGATCGGCGCGCAGCACGGGGCCTGAAAAGCCGAACGCGGCCGCCTGCGCATCCGCGCCGATCATCACGAGCGCATGCGCGCGGGCAAAGCCCGTCGCCACCGGCTCGCGCAACGGGCCGGCCGGGAACACGGCGCGATTGCCGAATCCTGCCGCGCCATCGACCACGACCAGCGACAGCGTCTTTTCGATCTGCGGATTCTGGAAACCGTCATCCATCAACAGAAGATCGGCCCCCGCGGCGATGGCGGCTTCCGCCCCAGCCCTGCGGTCGCGCGCGACATAGACGGGTGCGACGCGCGCCAACAGCAGCGGTTCGTCGCCGACATCGCGCGCGCTGTGCTGGGCCGCATCGACGCGCAAAGGCCCGCGCATGCGCCCGCCATACCCCCGGCTCAGTACGGCCACGCGCCGGCCTTGGCTGTTGAGCGTTTGCGCAAGGGCCGCGACGGTCGGCGTTTTGCCGGTGCCGCCGACGGTGAGATTGCCCACGCACACGACCGGAACGGGTGCCCGCCACGGCTCGGCAAAGCGACGACGCAAATCCCCGCCCAACGCATAGGCAGCACCCAAGGGCGCCAGCGCGCGCGCAAGGCCGCTTGGCTTTGTCCAGAATTCAGGCGCGCGCATGGTCGAGCGCCTCCGGCCCAACGGCAACCAACACGGGCCCAAGGGCAGCAAGCACGCGCTCGACCGTCCCCGCCCCTTGGGCCGCGAACGCAGCCGCCGCCGCGGCCTCGCGCGCGATCAAGGCCGGATCGACCAAGCGTGCCGCAACCCAAGCGGCAAGCGCGCTCGCATCGGCCACGCGCGTGGCGGCACCCGCCCCAGACAAGGCGTCAGCCAGCTCCGAAAAATTTTCCATCGACGGGCCGAAGGCGAGGGCCGCCCCCGCGCGCGCGGGCTCGAGCGGATTGTGCCCGCCATGCGGCTCGAGCGAGCCGCCCACAAACGCGATCGGGCAGGCTTGGTAAAACAGCCCCAACTCGCCCATCGTGTCGGCGACGTAGACGGCACCGGGTGCGAAAGCTTGCCCGCGGCTGCGCAGGCGCACATCCAAGCCAAGCGCTTGGGCCGCTGCCGCCATCTCGGGCCCGCGTTCGGCATGGCGCGGGACGAGCACGAGGGCGGCTTGGCCGCCGAGTTTGCGCTGCGCTTCGAGAATGGCGCCAAGCTCGATCGGGTGGATTTGCGCCGCAAGCCAGCGCGGCGAAGTACCAGCTTGGGCCGTAAAAGCCGCCAACGAAGCCGCATCGACAGCGAGCTTCGGCGCATCGTGCTTGAGATTGCCGATCGCAATCGCGTGGCCAAGGCCCAGCGCGCGCAAGCGTTCGGCGATCTCTTCGCTTTGCGCCAACGCGACGGCGAAGGCCTCGAAGGGCGGGGCAAACACGCGGCGGGCCTGCATCCAGCGTTTGGCCGAGCGGGCCGTGATGCGCGCATTCACAAGGGCCGTCGGGATGCGCCGTTCCGCCACTTGGCCCAGCAGATTGGGCCACAATTCGCTTTCGAGCCACAGCACCGCATCGGGCCGCCAATGGTCGAGAAAGGCCTTTGCCCAGCGCGGCACGTCGAGCGGCACGAATTGGTGGAAGGCGCGCACGCCGTCGAGCTCGCGCGCGAGCATCTGCGCCGAGGAGAGCGACCCGGTCGTGACGAGGATCGACAATGCCGGGCGCGACGCAAGCAAGCGGCGCAGCAAGGGCAGCACCGAACGCGCCTCGCCGAGCGAGGCCCCGTGGATCCACAGCAATTTGCCCGCCGGGCGCGGCCGGCCCGCGCGGCCCTTGCGCTCGCCGAGCCGGGCGGGATCTTCCTTGCCGCGCGCAACACGGCGCGCGAGCAGCAAATCGAGGGCCGGGACGCTTGCCGCAGCAAGGCCGCGATAAAGCGCGCGCATCATGGCGCTTGCAGCCCGACCAGCCGGTCGGCTTCGACGCACAGCGCATCGAGCTGCATTTCGAGATCGCGCGAAAACGCCTCGACCCCGTCGCGCGTGGCGGGCGGGGCGATGGGTTCGCCCCAGATCATCACGCCGCGCGAAAACGGCAGCGGGATCAGCATGCGGTCCCACGAGCGCATGAAGCGCGCGCGCGACACCGAATAGGCGACCGGGATCACCACGGCCTGCGCCAGCATCGCAACCGACGCCACGCCGGGGGCTGCTTTGCGGGCGGGCCCGCGCGGCCCGTCCGGCGTTACGGCCACCTGCTCGCCCAGGCGCAGTTTTTCGACCATCATGCGCAAGGCGGCCGCCGCCCCGCGATTGGTCGAGCCTTCGATCGTTTTCACGCCGAAATGCGCGATCGTCTTGGCGATCAGGATGCCGTCGGCATGCGTCGATATCAGCATGTGCAGGTTGCGCCGATGCGCCCAGATCGGCGGCAGCATCAGCATGCGCTGGTGCCAGAAGCAGCCGATGAAAGGCTTGCCGGCGGCAGCGCAGTTTTCCGGATGTTCGTTGCCCAGCACCTGCCACCGCGTGGTGGCATAGGCAAAGCGCATGTAGCCGGCGGCGAGGGCTGCCAGCAACGTCTGGCCAAGGGCCGAGCGGAGGAAGTTTTTGAGCAATTCCGTGCCGAATCGTGTTTTTCTCTGCCTCGAAGAGCCGGAAAGAACACGCTTCCGCCCCGCTGCGCAAGAGGCAGCCTTGTGCCGGGCCCGGCGGCGGCGGCATACTCCGGTCCATCGTTTTCCCCGCCCGAGGCGAAAAAGAGCCCCCTTTGACAGCGACACCCGAATTCAAAGAACCCAAGCTTGCCGAGTTGTTCGCCTTCTGGCGGGCGCGGCAGCGCTGGGGCCGCTATCCCGACCGGGCGGATTTCGACCCGGTCGACATGCGCGCCTGGCTCGGCCATTTGATGCTGGTCGAACTCGCCGAGGGGCGCTGGATCTACCGGCTTTACGGCACCTATTTCGTCGAGACGTTCCGTCGCGAGATGACCGGCAAAGCGATCGACGAATTGCCGCCCGAACAGGCAAAGCTGCTGCAGGAAGAATACGACCGCGTGCGCATCGAGGCCGTCCCGGTCGTGCGCACCTATTCGGCCCTGTTCGAATTCGGCACGCTCGACGGGCGCAAGAGCTGGCAGCTCGACCAGACGTGGGAGCGCGTGTCGCTGCCTTTGTCCGACCGGTCCAAGGGCGACGACAGCGTGCGCTTGGTATTGGTCGGTGCTTATATTGTCGAAGGCCACGAAAGCTGAAAGCGCCGATGCATCCTGCCTTGTCCGAATTCGTCGACGGTGCCAAACGCGAGATCGACCGCTTCGCCGATGTCGCCGACCGCGTCGATGCGATCGCCCCCTTGATGCAGCTTTTGACGCAGCAAGCGCCTGAATTTCTCGGCCCCGAACATCGCCAGTCGGATCCAGAACATTATCGGCGCAACGCGATCTATATGTGCCCCGACGACACGCTGTCGCTCTATGCGCTCGTGTGGCTGCCGGGCCAGTGGACGCCGGTGCACGACCATGGCAGTTGGGGCGTGGTCGGCGTGGTCGAAGGTTTCCTCGAAGAACGCGCCTATATGTGCCCCTACGGCGAAATCTGCGCCGACACCGGCATTGCGCTCAAACGCGGCGGCGTGGTGCTGCTCAATCCCGGCGCGGTCACGAGCTTCGTGCCCAACCCCGATCATATCCACATGACGGGTGTGGCAGCCGGCCGGCCCACTTGCGTGTCGTTGCATCTCTACGGCCGCAATATGAGCTCGTTCCACATGTACGATGTGGCGGCAGGTACGCGCCGCCGCATCGATGTGGGACACCACAAGACGACGGACTGATCGCCCGCGCCGTCGTCTTCAAAACATCGTGTAGACGACCTTGTCGGGCGGCGTGTGGCCGTCGACGAAGCTTTTGATATTCACGATGACCTTCTCGCCCATCGCGTCGCGGCCTTGGTGCGTGGCCGAGCCGATATGCGGCAGCAGCACGACGTTTTCGAGTTCGAGCAGACGCGGATGCACCTGCGCCTCGTGCTCGTACACGTCGAGCCCCGCACCGGCGATCTCGCGCGCATAGAGGGCGCGCGCCAGCGCTTCTTCCTCGATCACCGAACCGCGCGCCGTGTTGACCACGATCGCGCGCGGCTTCAGCAGGCGCAGGCGGCGCGCCGAGAGCAGATGGTACGTCGCCGGCGTGTGCGGGCAATTGACCGACAGCACGTCGATATGGCCCAGCATCTGGTCGAGGCTTTCCCAGTAGGTCGCTTCGACCTCGCTCTCGACGGCCGCATCGACGCGGCGGCGATTGTGGTAGTGGATCGACATGCCGAAAGCGCGCGCGCGCTTTGCGACCGCGAGTCCGATCCGCCCCATGCCGACAATGCCGAGCCGCTTGCCCGCAAGGCGCATGCCGAGCATCGCGGTCGGCGCCCAGCCGGTCCAGCGGCCGCTGCGCACGAGCCGCTCGCCCTCGCCGATGCGGCGCGCGACCGCCAGGATCAGCGCCATCGTCATGTCGGCCGTGTCCTCGGTCAACACGCCGGGCGTGTTGGTGACCGTGATGCCGCGCGCCTTGGCAGCCTCGAGGGCGATGTGGTTCACGCCCGTGCCGAACGAGGCGATGAGCTTCAGATCGGCGCCGGCCCCGTTGATCAGTACGGCGTCGAGATTGTCGGTCACGGTCGGCACCAGAATCTCGGCCTCCGCCATCGCGCGCATGAGATCGGCCTGGCTGAACGGATGGTCGTCGAGATTGAGCCGGCACTCGAACAATTCCATCATGCGCGTCTCGATCTGGTCGGGCAGTTTGCGCGTGACGATCACAAGCGGGCGGCGACGGGTCATGGTCGGGCGTTCCTGACGGTGCAAGACGGGGCGGCGTCGTTTCGCGTAGCAGCCCCTGGCCCCCTCTGTCCAGAACCGCCGGATCGACTATAATGGGCGCCATGATTCGTCTGCTCTCAGCTTTGCTGCTCGCCGCCTTTTTTGCCGGCCCCGCGGCCGCACAGGCGCCGCGCGAAAACCTGCCCGTGCCGCGCTTCGTGTCGCTGCGCTCGGAGGAGGTCAATCTGCGCACCGGCCCCGGCGTGCGCTATCCGGTCGAATGGGTGTTCGTGCGCCGCCAGATGCCGGTCGAGATCCTGCAGGAATTCGAAACATGGCGGCGCATCCGCGACCGCGACGGCACCGAAGGCTGGGTGCATCAAAGCATGCTCACCGGCCGCCGCTCGGCAATGGTCGAGGGCGAGATGCGCAATCTGCGCCGCCGCCCGGAAACGGACGCGCCCATCGTGGCGCGCGTCGAGCCCGGCGTGATCGCGGCCATTCTCGAATGCCGCGACGCCTGGTGCCGGCTCGAGACGGCGGGTTTCCGCGGCTGGGTCCAGCGCGGCGAAATTTGGGGCGTCTATCCGAACGAGGCGATCAAGTGAACGACCAAACCGTTACAGTGGAACTTGGCGACATCGTCGCCGTGCGGCGTGCGGCCTACTGGCATGTCGGCATTGCCGACGGGCGCGGCCATGCGATCAGCCGCCTGCCGCAGCAGGGTGTCGTGCGCCTGCCGCTTGAAACCTTCGCCCGCGGGCGCGCACTCCATGTCGTGCCGATCGACCGGCCGAGCTTTCCGCCCGCCGAGATCGTGGCGCGCGCGCAAGAGCGGCTCGGCGAAGCCGGCTACGATTGGCTCGAAAAGAACTGCGAGCATTTTGTGGGCGAATGCGCTTTCGGCGAGGCGCGCAGCCGCCAGGTGCGGCTCGCCGGTGCCATCGGCACGCTGGCGGGGCTCGCTCTCAATTTTGTGGGACCGAACTGGATTGCGGCCGGGGCTGTCGGCCTCGTTTCGGCCGCGACATTCGCACTCGTGGCCAAACCGCCGCGCGCGGTTGCCGCCGACGACGCGGCGCTTGCGCACACCGAAAGCGCTTCGCTTACTTGAAGATGATTTCCGTTTTCTTTCCGGTTGCGTCTTCGAACGCGACCCGAATCGGTCCGCCAACGGTTGCGGCGCCGCTCGCAAAGGTCTTGGTCTCGGTCTGACGGTTGCGGGTTTCGCACACGATTTCGATATCCGCAAACGCGCCATTCGGGTCGAGGCTGCCTTGCCCCAAGCAAGAGTAATAATTCGTCAGTCCCACTGTGCCGCCGCCGTCCTGCGCCGAAATTCGAACGACCCCGCGATCGATTTGGAGGAACGTATAGGGGCGTTGAGCAACAAGAATGCCGCCAGGCAACGTCGCAGTATAGGAGCCGTTGAATCGGCTGAGCACACGCCCCGGGGACGTGCCCGCGCCCAACTGCTGGGGAGACGCTTCCAAGTTCGCCAAGCGCGCGCGCGCGACAATAGCATATGTGCCATTCGGGAACGCGTCGAGATAGGCGCGAAGTTCGATTGCATTGGTCGAATCCTTGACCGAATTCCAGAAGACCGCCTCGCGATCCACGACCGCTGTGTCGCCAGATGCAAGCGGCTGGAAATAGAAATCGCCCGTCAGCGACGAGGCTTCCCACGGCACTTGGCTGCCGCCCGACGCGCGCGCCACGCCGATGCGCACTTGCTTGAACACGTCCTCGACCTTGAGGCCGGGCTGGGACAGCGCTTTCAGAAGCTCCTGCGTATAGAGCCCGTTGGCACCCTCGCCGTCGGCCGCGACTTTGCCGGGTGCCGTCGCATAGGCGATCATCGTGCCCTCGGGCGCGCTGATCTGCGCAAGCCCGCCGCCGACCGACCGGAAACGCCGCTCGAACGGATTGTTCCGGCACGCATCGAGGATGACCATGCTCACGCTCACCCGCGCTGCCGCCATCTGGTCGAGCACGGCCTCCACGTCCAGCGTCTCGAGGCGTACGCGCTGTTCGGAGGTGATGCGCGCATCGGTCGGAATCAGATAGTTGCGGCCCTGCACCTGGATGCCGTGCCCGGCAAAAAAGAACAAAGCCGTATCGCCCGCGCTCAGTTTTTCGCCGAAATCGGCGACGACGTCGTTCATCTGCGTTTTTGTGGCATTCTCGCGCAGAACAACCTCGAACCCCTGCTGGCGGAGCTTGGCGGCGACCGCGCGCGCATCGTTGGTCGGGTTCTTGAGCGGCGCCTCGGCGTAGGCGCCGTTGCCGATCACCAACGCCACTTTTCTGCTGGCAGACGCCGGCGCCGTGGCCGCCACGACCGCAAACGCTACAGCGAGCGCACGAAACAGCAGAACCATCGGCAACGACCCCCAGGTTGCGTACTGAGGATCGTTACACGATTTTCAAGGGCGGTCAATCGCGGTTGAATTCTCGGTCAATTGCAGCTTAAAACCGCAAAATCTTCGGCCAGGGCCGCGCGCACGTCTTTGCCGAGTACGGCCATGTGGCCGCAATTCGGGTGGTCGATGCCGAACAGCACGGCGGCATCAACGATGTGCTGCGATCTCTTCGACTACCTGAAAACGACGTCGGCCTTTTTGCCGTTTGCGGATTCGAACGAAACCTTTACCCGCCCGCCTTCAAGCATAACCCCACTGGCAGTTGCCTTTACGGTGGACGTACGAAGCTCGCATTCGATCTCGATGTTCGAGAAAGTCTCAGGTCCGTCGAGGTCGCCTTTCCCGTAACAACGATAGGGATTCTGTCGCCCAACGCCAAAAGTCTCCGACGCCGTAAAAGTTACGGCACCCTCATAGACACGAAGATAAATATACGCGCCTTGCGGTACCAAAATGCCGATCGGTACGTTACCGCCGAGGAGATCGGTGGAGATGCCATTCGCGCGCACTGCCGGTACCGCTACGATTTGTTGGGGCGCTTGTTGTCGCGGCGGCGCTTGCGCCGGGGCCGCAACGACCGGCGCTGCGGCGGCTGGGGCCGATGTCGGTGCTTGCGCGGGCACAGCAGAGACGGCCGCGACCTGCGACTGGCGAGCGGTCTCGAGACTCGCCACGCGTGCCCGCGCTATGCCAGCAAACATGCCGTTTGGAAACGCATCGAGATAGGCACGCAGTTCCGCCGGGTCGTTCGAGAGCTTGACCGAGTCCCAGAAGATCGCCTCGCGATCAAGCGGCGGGACGATGACGGGTGCCGGGGCCGCAACCGCGACAGGCGGCTGGAAATAGAAATCGCCCGTCAACGACGAGGCTTCCCACGGCACTTGGCTGCCGCCCGACGCGCGCGCCACGCCAATGCGCACTTGCTTGAACACGTCCTCGACCTTGAGGCCGGGCTGGGACAGCGCTTTCAGAAGCTCTTGCGTATAGAGCCCGTTGGCACCCTCGCCGTCGGCCGCGACTTTGCCGGGTGCCGTCGCATA